>NZ_JBQYEX010000001.1:0-643183 GCF_052655945.1 Faunimonas sp. B44
GACCTAGACGTTCATGGAGTCGAAGAAGTCGGAGTTCGATTTCGTCTGCTTCAGCTTGTCGAGCAGGAACTCGATGGCGTCCACGACGCCCATCGAGGACAGGATGCGGCGCAGGACGAAGACCTTCTGCAGCTCGGCGCGCGGCACCAGGAGCTCTTCCTTGCGGGTGCCGGACTTCAGGATGTCCATGGACGGGAACACGCGCTTGTCGGCGACCTTGCGGTCGAGCACGATCTCCGAATTGCCGGTGCCCTTGAACTCCTCGAAGATCACCTCGTCCATGCGGCTGCCGGTGTCGATCAGCGCGGTGGCGATGATCGTCAGCGAGCCGCCGAACTCGATGTTGCGCGCGGCGCCGAAGAAGCGCTTCGGCCGCTGCAGCGCGTTGGCGTCGACGCCGCCGGTCAGCACCTTGCCGGAGGACGGGACGACCGTGTTGTAGGCGCGGCCGAGGCGGGTGATCGAATCGAGCAGGATGACCACGTCGCGGCCGTGCTCGACGAGCCGCTTCGCCTTCTCGATGACCATCTCGGCAACCTGGACGTGGCGCACCGCCGGCTCGTCGAAGGTCGAGGAGATCACCTCGCCGCGCACCGTGCGCTGCATGTCCGTCACCTCCTCGGGCCGCTCGTCGATGAGCAGCACGATCAGGTAGCAATCCGGGTGGTTGGTGGTGATCGAGCGCGCGATGTTCTGGAGGAGGACAGTCTTGCCGGTCCTGGGCGGCGCGACGATCAGCGCGCGCTGGCCCTTGCCGAGCGGTGCGATGAGGTCGATGACGCGCGCCGAGTGGTCCTTGATGGTCGGGTCGTGCAGTTCCATCTGGAACCGCTCGTCCGGGTAGAGCGGCGTCAGGTTGTCGAAATGGACCTTGTGCCGCGCCTTGTC
Organism: Faunimonas sp. B44; assembly: GCF_052655945.1. NCBI lineage: Bacteria > Pseudomonadati > Pseudomonadota > Alphaproteobacteria > Hyphomicrobiales > Afifellaceae > Faunimonas > Faunimonas sp. B44. The sequence continues at coordinate 889 of NZ_JBQYEX010000001.1, forward strand.
CGGATCCTCGAAATTGATCGTGTTGACCTTGAGCAGCGCGAAATAGCGCTCGCCTTCCTTGGGGCTGCGGATCTCGCCCTCGACCGTGTCGCCCGTGCGCAGCGAGAAGCGGCGGATCTGGGAGGGCGAGACGTAGATGTCGTCCGGCCCCGGCAGGTAGTTGGCGTCAGGCGAGCGCAGGAAGCCGAACCCGTCCTGCAGCACCTCGACGACGCCCTCGCCGATGATGTCGACCTCGCGCTCCGCGAGCCGCTTCAGGATGGCGAACATCAGCTCCTGCTTGCGCATGGTGCTGGCGTTCTCGACCTCGACCTCCTCGGCAAACGACAGGAGTTCGGTCGGGGACTTCTTCTTCAAGTCCTGAAGCTTCATTTCGCGCATGGAATGATCCCACTGGGGGCGGCAAGGCAGGGAAGGGCGGGCAGGATTTTACGCGGCGCGGGGATGCTCGTGATCCTGCCGTGAGGCAGGTGCGCCAAAAGCGTGACCAACTGGCGACCGCATCACATAAATAGCGGGCTCATGCCGATCGCACAAGCGTCGCGATTCAGAACGGCTTCACGACGACGAGGATCACGATCGCGATCATGATGAGCGTCGGCACCTCGTTGGCGATCCGGTAGAACCGGGCGGGGCGGGTGTTGGCGTCGTGGGCGAAGGCCCGCACCCAGGCGGCGAGCTGCTCGTGGAACACCGTGAGCGCCACGACAAGTGCGATTTTCGCCCAGAACCAGGCTTCCGACCACGGCTGCAGCAGGACCGCCATCCAGATCCCGAAGAGGTAGCTCGAAATCATTGCCGGGATCGCGATCGCCTTCAGGAGGCGCCGCTCCATGACCTTGAAGGTTTCGGAGCGGTCAGAGCCGGGCGGCGCGTCGCAGTGATAGACCAGGAGGCGCGGCAGATAGAGGAGCGCCGCCATCCAGGCGATGATCGAGACGACATGCGCCGCCTTCACCCACAGCATCAGCGCGCCTGCCTGACCCGGGCGACGAGCTGCTCGACATGGGCGATCGGCGTCTCCGGCGTGATGCCGTGCCCGAGGTTGAAGATGTGCGGATGCCCGGCCGCCGCACCGAGCACGCGGTCGATGCCCTCGTCGAGGGCCCTGCCGCCGGCGATCAGGCGGAGCGGATCGAGATTGCCCTGCAGCGCGGCCCGCTCCGGCACCATCCGCCGCGCGGCGGAGATCGGCAACGTCCAGTCGAGCCCGAAGCCGTCCGCGCCGGTCCGCGCCGCATAGGTGCCGAGCCTCGCTCCGGCGCCCTTCGCGAAGGCGATCACCGGCGCACCGGGGACCTGCGCCTTCACCGCAGCGACGATCCGCCGGACCGGATCGATCGCCCAGCGCTCGAAGCCCTCGTCGTCGAGGACGCCTGCCCAGCTGTCGAAGACCATGACCGCGTCGGCGCCGGCCCGCAGCTGCGCCACGAGATAGTCGGCCGAGGCGACGACGAGCAGGTCGATCAGCTGGCCGAACCAGTCGGGCTCCCTGAGCGCCTTCATCCGGGCGGGACCCTGGTCCGGCGTGCCGCGACCGGCCACCATGTAGGTCGCGACCGTCCAGGGCGCCCCGCAGAACCCGATAAGGGCCTTGGACGCGTCGAGGCCGCTCCGTACGCGGGAGACCGTGCCGAGCACGGGCTTCAGCGCATCCACGGCCCTCGCCGCGTCGAGCCGCTCCAGACCAGTCTCCTCGAGCGGCTCGAGCAGGGGACCCACGCCTTCCTCGAAGCGGACCTTCTGCCCGAGCGCATCGGGAACGACGAGGATGTCGGAGAAGAGGATCGCCGCGTCGAGGTCGAACCGGCGGATCGGCTGCAGCGTCACTTCCGCAGCCAGTTCGGGATTGTAGCAGAGGTCCAGGAACGAACCCGCCTGCTTCCGCGTTTCGCGGTATTCCGGCAGATAGCGGCCGGCCTGTCGCATGATCCAGATCGGGGGCGGTTCGATCGCCTCCCCCGAGAGGACGCGGAGCAGCTTCGGTTTCACGCCGTTCCCACCCTTTCTAAACAAATCATTAACTTACCTTTTGCTTCTTTTGTTGGGCGGTGGATTAGAAGGATTCTCGCCTCTCCACAATCGGCCCCCGTTTCCACACCGTTCCACCGGGCTGTGGACCGCATTGCGGATGAAGGCGAAGCCGCATCGGCAACATGCCGCTTTGTCTGCCGGGAGTCCGCTCTCCCTCTGCAGGTCCTCCCTGTCCCCGCAGCCTGGGGATTGCGCGCCGTTCCCCACATGCCTCACATGCACCTTTCGTGTTGCCCACAGCAGAAGCGGCTGTTGATCGAATCCGGGCAAGCGGTATGGACGGAGCCGAGAAACCCGGACGGGCCGGATTCGTCCGTATCCATTAACAGGATGTTAACCGTGGCGACCCCCCGCTACTTCCACCTCCACCTCGTCTCCGACGCCACGGGGGAGACGCTCATCAACGTCGCCCGGGCCGCCGCGGCACAGTACAAGCACACGCATTCGATCGAGCACATCCATTCCCTGGTCCGCAGCTCCGCGCAGGTCGAGCGGATCGTGCGGGATATCGAGCAGGCGCCCGGGATCGTCCTCTACACCCTGGTCGATCCGGAACTGACCGAGCAGCTCGAGACCGGCTGCCGCAATCTCGGCGTGCCCTATGTTTCGGTCCTCGAGCCTGTGCTCACCATCTTCCAATCCTATCTCGGCACCCGCTCGGCCGGCCGCGTCGGCGCACAGCATGCGCTCAACGCGGACTATTTCCGCCGGATCGACGCCCTCAATTACTCGATGGCCCATGACGACGGGCAGCTGGTGGACGACATCGAGGACGCCGACGTGGTCCTCGTCGGCATCAGCCGGACGTCGAAGACGCCGACCTCGATCTATCTCGCCAACAGGGGCGTGAAGACGGCGAACGTGCCCCTCGTGCTCGGCACGGCCGTGCCCGTCTCGCTGCTCCAGGCCAAGCGCCCGCTCGTGGTCGGGCTCATCGCCAGCCCGGAGCGGATCGTGCAGGTGCGCCAGCACCGCGTCCTCACGCTGAAATCGGAGGAGCAGACGGATTCCTACGTCGACCGCTCGACGGTAACGGACGAGATCGCGTGGAGCCGGAAGCTCTGCGCGCGGCAGGGCTGGCCCGTGATCGACGTGACGCGCCGTTCGATCGAGGAGACGGCGGCGGCCGTTCTTGCGCTCGTCGGCGCGCGGCGCTAGGCCAAGGCATGCTGCTGATCCTCGCCTCATCCAGCCCGACGCGGGCGCGGCTCCTTTCCGAGGCCGGGCTGATGTTCGACGTGCGGCCGGCCGAGCTCGACGAGCGCGCCGCCGAGGAGCCGCTCAGGCAGGCGGGCGCCCCGCCCGAGGACCTTGCCATGGCGCTGGCGCTCGCCAAGGCGCAGATGGTGAGCGAGCGCTTTCCGGGCGATCTCGTGATCGGCGCCGACCAGACGCTCGACCTCGACGGCGAAGCCTTTTCGAAGCCGCACGACATGGAGGCGGCGCGGCGCCAGCTGCTGCGGCTGTCCGGCCGCACCCATCACCTCCATGCCGCCGCCGCCTGCGCCCGCAACGGCGAGATCGTGTGGAGCCACAGCGAGACGGCTGAGCTGACAATGCGGCCGTTCGGGCCGGTCTTTGTCGGCCGCTACCTGGCGGCCGTCGGCGAGCGGGCGCTCGGTAGCGTCGGCGCGTACCAGATCGAGGGCCGGGGGATCCAGCTCTTCTCCCGGATAGACGGCGACTTCTTCGCGGTGCTGGGCCTTCCGCTGCTACCGCTCCTCGAGTTCCTGCGGCACGAGGGCCTCGTCGAGACATGAGCCTGCGAAGGGCGTTCGTCGCCGGCTGGCCGGTCGGCCATTCCCGGTCGCCGCTCATCCATCGCCACTGGCTCGCCCGGTACGGGATCGACGGCGACTACGTGGCCGAGCCGGTCCATCCGGACGAGGCGGCCGGCTTCCTCGCGCACTTTTCAGAGCGCGGCTATGTCGGCGGCAACGTCACCATTCCGCACAAGGAGACCGCGTTCCAGGTCGCAGTGGGACGCACGGAGACGGCGGCGCGGCTCGGGGCGGTCAACACGCTCTGGCTCGAGGACGGCCGGATCATCGGCGACAATACGGACGTCCACGGTTTCCTCGCCAATCTCGACGAACGGGCGCCGGGCTGGCGCACGGGCGGGACCGCGCTCGTCCTCGGCGCGGGCGGCTCCGCGCGCGCCGTCGCGTACGGACTCGCGCAGGCCGGGTTCGATCCGGTCCGGGTGCTCAACCGGACCGAAAGCCGCGCCGCCCAGCTGGCCGAGGATCTGGGCGGTCCGATCCGCGCGGGCTCGCTCGACCGTGTCGCGGACCTGATCGGCGAGGCGGACGTGATCGTCAACACGACGGCCGCGGAAATGGCGGGGGCGGTTCCGCTCGCGATCGACTGGGCGCGCGCCAGGTCGTCGGCGGTGGCGGCCGACATCGTCTACGTTCCGCTGGAGACTGCGTTCCTGCGCGGCGCGGCAGAGCGGGGCCTGAGGACGGTCGACGGCCTCGGCATGCTCCTTCACCAGGCCCGGCCCGGCTTCGAGCGCTGGTTCGGCGTCAGGCCGGAGGTCGACGACGCGTTGCGCGCGCTCGTCCTGGCGGATCTGGGGACGTGACGTGCTGATCGTCGGCCTCACCGGCTCGATCGGGATGGGCAAGACGACGACTGCGGCGATGTTCCGCGCGCGCGGCGTTCCCGTCCACGACGCCGACCGGGCCGTGCACGAGCTCTATGCCGGAGACGCGGTCGCGTCGGTCGAGTCGGCCTTCCCGGGCGTCGCCGTCGACGGCCGGATCGACCGCGAGCGCCTTGCCGCTCAGGTCGTCGGCAAGCCGGAGGCGCTCCGCAGGCTGGAGGCCATCGTGCACCCGCTCGTGCGCGAAGCGGAGATCCGATTCGCCGCAAGCGCGGCGCGGCGCGGCGCGGCCCTCGCCGTGCTCGACATCCCGCTGCTGTTCGAGACCGGAGCCGCCGACCGGATGGCGGCCGTCATCGTGGTGACCGCCGACCCCGCCACCCAGCGCGACCGCGTGTTGCGCCGCGCCGGCATGTCGGCCGAGCGGTTCGAGGCGATGCTCGCGCGCCAGGTGCCGGACGCCGAGAAGCGGCGCCGCGCCCATTTCGTCGTCGATACGGGGCGCGGCTTCGCGGCGGCGGAACGCCAGGTCGACGCGATCCTGCGCGCGCTCCGCTTTCTTGTGTGAAGCCGGAACTGTGTCGGCCCGGCACTTGCCAGCCGGCGCGCGATGCGGTCGAAAGGGCACATGCGCGAGATCGTGTTCGACACCGAGACGACCGGGCTCAACGCGCTCGGCGGAGACCGGCTGATCGAGATCGGCTGCGTCGAAATCCTGAACCAGATCCCAACCGGGCGGACGTTCCACGCCTATCTGAACCCGAAGCGCCCGGTCGACCCCGATGCCGTGCGGGTGCACGGGCTGACCGACGCATTCCTGGCCGACAAGCCCTGCTTCGACGCGCTGGTTGATGCCTTCCTCGACTTCGTGGGAGATTGCCCGCTGGTCGCGCACAACGCCGAATTCGACCGCGGCTTCATCAACATGGAGCTCGGGCTGTGCGGCAAGCCGGTGTTCGCGCCGCACCGGTTCGTGGACACGCTGCAGCTCGCGCGGCGGCGCCACCCGAACGCGTCGAACAGCCTCGACGCGCTCTGCGCCCGGTTCGGCATCGACAACAGCAGCCGGACCAAGCACGGGGCGCTGCTCGACGCCGAGATCCTAGCGGAGCTCTATATCGAGCTCCTCGGCGGGCGGCAGGCGGCCTTCGCGCTCGGCGCGATGGAAGAGGCCGCGGCCGGCGCCGCCGCGGCGTTGCACCCGATTCCGGCGCGCCCGCGCGCGCTCGCGCCGCGGCTCACCGCGGAGGATTTCGCGGCCCATGCCGCCTATGTCGATGCGCTCGGCGCGAAGGCCATATGGGCGCGCTACCGCGCCCCGGCCGAGCCGGAGCGCACGGCCGATATCGCCTGAGCCTGCCCCTCAGCTCGCCGGGTTGCCGGCGGCCTGCTGCACGCTCAATTCGCTGACGCGCTGCCGATAGAGCGCGGCAAAATCGACCGGATCGATGAGGAGCGGGGGGAAGCCGCCCTGCCGCGTCGCGTCGGCGAGCACCTGGCGGGCGAAGGGGAAGAGCAGGCGCGGGCACTCGATCAGCACGACCGGGTGGAGGTGCTCCTGCGGGACGTTGCGGACCTGGAAGATGCCCGCATAGGTGACCTCGGCGATGAACAGCGTCTCGTCGCCGCGCTTGGCATTGGCGTCGAGCTTGAGCTCGATCTCGAACTCGTTCTCCGAGAGCGGTCGCGCGTTCACGTTCACGTTGACGTCGAGCGCCGGCGCCTTGTCGCTCGGGCGGAGCGATCCCGGCGCCCGCGGGTTCTCGAAGGAGAGGTCCTTCACATACTGACCGAGGACGTGGATTCCGGGCTGGCTCGCGGCAGCCTGCTCCCCGCCGTTGTTCACCGTCGCTTCCGCCATGATCTCAGACCCCTGCAAGGATGCGCCGGACTAGCACGGCGACCCTGAGCGGACAACCGCCCGTCGCCGGCGGCCGAGAGTGCGATGTCAGTCGCCGCGTCCGTCGGGGATGGAATCCCGCCAGGGGCTGCTCCGGTTCGGCCGTGCCGCGAACTCGGTTTCGTCGAGGTCGACGACCTTGCCGGGACGCCGCGGCTCCATCGGCGCGCCGAAGCTGCGCACGGCGACGCGGCCCTCGAGCTGGCGCCAGAGCGCGGCGCGGACCTGCGGCACGAAGAGCGCGAGGCCGAGCGCGTCGGTGATGAAGCCCGGGGTGAGGAGAAAGAGCCCCGCGGCCGCGATCATGGCGCCCTCGGCGAGCGGGCGCGCCGGCAGGCGGCCGGAATCGACGTCCGCGCGGATGCGCCCGATGGTCGAAAGGCCCTGGTGCCTCAGGAGCGCCGTGCCCGCGACGGCGGTCCCGAGGGTCAGCAGCAGCGTGGCGGCGACGCCGATCTCGCTGCCCACCAAGATGAACATCGCGATCTCGGCGAACGGAACGGCAAGAAGCAGGAACAGGAACGGCATGGGGCATCATATGGGAAGCCGGCGGCGCTTTCGAAAGGCGCGCTCGGGTCTTGCTGGACTTGACGCGTTTAGTGCTTACATTCCGGGGAACGGGCGCAGGGGCGCCCCCTGCGAGGACGACCGGCGAGCCCGATGAGCGGATTTTTCGACATCTACTCCATCATTTTCCTGGTCATCGCAGTCGTCATCTTCATGCGCCTGGGCAGCGTGCTCGGCCGCCGCACCGGCAACGAGCCGACTTCATTCGACCCGGCGGTGAGGCGCACGCCCGCCCCTTCGCGCAACGACAACGTCGTGACCATGCCGAGCCGGGAGCGGCCGCAGGGCGCCGTGAAGAGCGCCGACATCGCCCGGATCGCCAGGCATGCGCCCGAGGGAACTGCCGTTCACGACGGGCTCGTCGAGCTCGCGCGGGTCTCCGACTTCGATCCGGACCATTTCCTCACGGGCGCGAAGGCCGCCTACGAGATGATCGTAACCGCCTTCGCCGAGGGCGACCGGGCGACGCTCAAGAACCTGCTTGCCCCCGACGTCTTCGACGGCTTCGTCTCGGCGATCGCCGAGCGCGAGGCACGGCAGGAGAAGACGGAGACCACGTTCGTGGGCATCGAGGAGGCGAAGATCACGGGCGCCGAGCTCGCCGACGGGCGCTCGGCGCGCGTCTCGATCCGGTTCGTGAGCAGCCTGATCTCTGTCACCCGCAACAAGGCCGGCGAGGTGGTCGACGGCGACCCGAACGACGTGCAGACGATCCGGGACGTCTGGACCTTCGCGCGCGACGTCACGGCGCGGGATCCGAACTGGAAGCTCGTCGCGACCGAACCCGTCTGAGGCGGGTGCGCGGTGTCGGAGAGGGCCGGCGCCGCCGCGATTGACGCCGGCGCCCCTGCCGGCGACCCGATCCCTTTCCGCAGCCTGCCGGGCTGGTGCGAGGACGCCCACGACGCGGCGCTCTCCGCCTTTCGCCGCTCCGCCGAGATCCTGCTGCGGGAGGGCACGAAGACGCGCGCCCTCGGGCCGGACGCGGCCGGGCTCCTCTCGGTCGCGCGGCGCACCGCCGCGCTGCCGGCCGATGTTTCGCCGGACGAGGCGCGCGCCTTCTTCGAAGCGCATTTCGACGCGGTCCCGGTTGGCGAGCCGGGATTCGTGACCGCCTATTACGAGCCGGAGGTCGCGGCCAGCCGGACGCGGACGGCGGCGTTCGCGGTGCCGCTCTACCGCCGCCCGCCCGAGCTCGTGCGCGTCGGGCCCGGCATGGCGGGATGGGATCCGGCTGTGGAATGGGCGCGGCTTCGCCCCGACGGCGCGGTCGAGCCGTTCCCCGACCGGGCCGCGATCGAGGCGGGGTGCCTGGCGAGACGCGGCCTGGAGCTCGCCTGGCTCGCCGATCCGGTCGACGCCTTCTTCATCCACGTCCAGGGTTCGGCGCGGCTCCGCATGGCCGACGGCGAGGTGGTCCGAATCGGCTTCGACGGCAAGTCGGGGCACCCCTACATTTCGGTCGGGCGGCTTGCCGTCGAGCGCGGGCTGCTTCCGGCCGCCGGGGCGCACAAGGACGGGCTGGAGGCCTGGCTGAAGGCGAACCGCGCCGCCGGGCGGGCGCTGATGCGGGAGAACCGATCCTACATCTTCTTCCGCGAGACACGCGGCCTCAATGACGGGGACGGCCCGGTCGGCGCGGCCGGCGTGCCGCTGACGCCCGGGCGGAGCCTTGCCGTCGACCGGGCGCTCCGCACCTTCCACACGCCGGTCTGGGTGGCGGCGGAGGGGCCCGCCGACCCGGATGCGCCGGCAAGGCCGTTCCGCCGCCTGATGGTCGCGCAGGACACCGGTTCGGCGATCCTGGGGGCGGCGCGCGGCGATCTCTTCGCCGGATCGGGCGCGGCGGCCGGGCACTGGGCGGCGCGGGTCCGGCATCCGGCCGAGATGGTGGTCCTCGTCCCGCGGCGGATCCCGGGCCGATGATCCGGCGCCTTTCGGACGAAGAGAAGGCGCTCTGGGCGCAGGTGCGGCACTCGGTGCGCCCGCTCCGCGCGGAGCCGCGGAAGGGGACACGGGAGGCCGAGCAGGTCCCCGACCTTCAGCCCGCCGAAGCGGCCCCGGAGCGGGCCAACGTGCCGGACGCGCGCGCGCCGAGAGGACCCGCCACCCCGCCGCCGAAACCGAGCGCCCCCATTCTCGCTCCGCTCGAAGCGCGCACCCGGCGCAGGCTGGCGAGCGGGCGCACCCCCGTCGATGCGCGTCTCGACCTGCACGGGCTGACCCAGGCGGCCGCCTTCGACCGGCTCGCGGGCTTCCTCAAGGTGGCGCAGGCGGACGGCAAGCGCCTCGTCCTCGTCATCACGGGCAAGGGCGACGGCGAGGATGCGGATCGGGGCGTCCTCCGGCGGACGGTGCCGCACTGGCTCGCGCGGCACGAGCTCCGCACGCTGATCGTCGGCTTCGAGCAGGCGGCGCGGCGGCACGGCGGCGCCGGCGCGCTCTATGTCTGGCTGCGCCGGCCGCGCTGAGGCTCAGCTCGCGTACCGCCCCGCATCGGCGCCGTAATGGTTGATGTAGCGCTCGCTGATGGCGGAGACCGGGAGCACGATCATCACGTCGGTTGTGCCGAACTGGTGGTCGACGACGGCGCCGTCGCCGATGAAGGCGCCAATCCTCAGATAACCCTTGATGAGTGGCGGCAGGGTGCGAAGCGCCTCCTTGGCGTCGACGGAGGCGGCCGGTATCCGGTTCATGTCGACGTAGAGATGGTCGAGCGCGCGCACGTTCCATTCGGGCGGCGCCTTGGCGGTGTGGTGGAGGAAGCTCAGCGGTAGCGCCAGCCGGTCCGGATCGGTGCCCTCGAGGCTCGCGCAGCCGATCATGACGTCGACGCCGTGCATCAGCACGTAGGACCAGACGCCGTGCCAGAGCAGCTCCACCGTCCGCTTGTTGCGGTAGGGCTTCAGCACGCAGGAGCGGCCGAGCTCCAGGAAACGGAGGTCGGGCCTGGCCTCGAGGAGCGGCGCGACATTGTACTCGCTCGCCGAATAGAAGCCGCCGTTCGCCTCGGCGACGTCCTGCCGGAGCAGGCGGTACGTGCCCACGATCTCAGGCTTCTGGCGGAATAGCGGACGCTTCGGCGCCGTATGGTCGATGACGAGCAGATGGTCGCAGATCAGGTCGAAGGCATCGACGTCGCGCCGCAGGAGCTGCGTGCGCATGTCGGCGATCGCCGACATCTCCTCGTAGAAGACGTGGTAGCGCAGCGCCTGGGCGCGGCGCACTTCGGCGGCCGCGCGCGCGAGCCGCGCCTCGAGCGTCCCGATCCGGCCGAGGACGCCGACATCCTTGGCCGCGCGCCAGGGCGCGCGCCAGGCGCGCCCGAAGGGGCGAACGCCAGCCTCGATCGACGCATGGTCCACGCCGCCCGGCGCCATGCGCAGGGAAAACGGCGTCGAAAACCGCCTCTGACGCCCCCGCATCCTCAATCCTCCCGGCCAGGCCGGTTCTCCCGCCCCGACTGATACAACATCGGACTCCGCCCGCCTAGATTCGACGAGCCGCCGCAAGGCGCGCCTCATGCCGCAAGCGCGAGGGTGCCGGCCGAGGCGCGGTAGCTCAGCGCCTCGGCGACGTGGATGCGCGCCACCGTCTCTGCGCCGTCGAGATCGGCGAGCGTCCGCGCGAGCTTCAGGACGCGGTGGAAGCCGCGCGCCGAGAGGTTCATCGCCTCGGCCGCCTCGTGCATGAGGCGGGTGCCTCCGGCGTCGGGCGCGGCGACGGTCTCGATGAGGTCGGCGCCCGCCTGGGCGTTGCAGCGGATTTGCGGCTGGCCGAGGGCGCGGTAGCGCGCCAGCTGGGCCTCGCGCGCGAGCGCCACGCGGGCGGCGACCTCGGCGCTCGTTTCCGACGGCGCGGGACGGATCAGGTCGGCGGCCGTGACGGCGGGGACCTCGATCCGGATGTCGATGCGGTCGAGGAACGGGCCGGAGATGCGGGCCTGGTAGTCGGACGCGCAGCGCGGGCCGCGCCGGCAGACATGGCCGGGCTCGCCCGCCATCCCGCACCGGCAGGGGTTCATGGCGGCGATCAGCTGGATGCGGGAGGGATATGAGACCCGGTGGTTGGCGCGGGCGATCACGGTCTCGCCCGTCTCGAGCGGCTGGCGCAGCGAATCGAGCACGGCGGGGTGGAACTCGGGCAGCTCGTCGAGGAAGAGGACGCCCTGATGGGCAAGCGAGACCTCGCCCGGCCGCGCCCGTGTGCCGCCGCCGACCATCGCCGCCATCGAGGCGGAATGATGCGGCGCGCGGAACGGCCGCCGATCGGAGAGGCGGCCGTCGGCGAGCTCGCCGGCGATCGAGGCGATCATCGAGACCTCGAGGAGCTCGCGCGGTGCGAGCGGCGGCAGGATGGAGGGCAGGCGGCTCGCCAGCATCGACTTGCCGGCGCCGGGCGGGCCGACCATCAGCATGTTGTGGCCGCCGGCCGCCGCGATCTCGAGCGCGCGCTTGGCGCTCTCCTGGCCCTTGATGTCCTTGAGGTCGGGCAGCGCGCCGGGATTGGCCTTCAGTGCCGGCGCCGGCCGCGACAGAACCTGGGTGCCGCGGAAATGGTTGGCGAGCGCGATCAAGCTGTCGGGGGCGACGACGTCGAGCCCCTCCCCCGCCCAGGCGGCTTCGGCGCCGCTCGCGCCCGGGCAGATCAGGCCGCGGCCGAGCGCGTTGGCGCCGATCGCGGCGGGCAGCACGCCGGCCACCGCCGTGATGCGCCCGTCGAGCGCGAGCTCGCCGAGCACGACCTGGCCCGCGACGGCGTCGCCGGAGACGGCGCCCATCGCCGCCATCACGCCGAGCGCGATCGGCAGGTCGTAATGGCTGCCTTCCTTGGGCAGGTCGGCCGGCGCGAGGTTGACCGTGATGCGTTTCGGCGGCAGCGCCAGACCGGATGCGTGGAGCGCGGCATGCACGCGCTCGCGGCTCTCCGCGACCGCCTTGTCCGGCAGGCCGACGATGTTGAAGCCGGCCTTGCCCGGCGCGATCAGCACCTGCACGTCGACGGGAATCGCCTCGATCCCCTGGAAGGCGACCGTCGTAACCCGCGCGACCATCCCGGTCCTCCCCAAGCGAGTGCGGGACTACCTTAGCGTTAAGACATCCTGATGGGGTATTATGCACTTGACAAACCCAACGGGAAAAGGGTAGGTTGCATCGCATAGGGAGCACCTAGCGATGTCCGTTCTGTCCAAAGCATACTTTCATGACGAAGAGGCGGCGTTCGCCCACCTCGAAAGCATCGTCTGGCCGAACGGTCCCAAGTGCCCGCACTGCGGCGGCGCCGAGCGCATCTACGTCCTGAAGGGCGTGAAGGATAAGAAGGGCCGCGTCCGTCCTGGCCTGAAAAAGTGCGGCCATTGCCGGAAGCAGTTCACCGTCCGCGTCGGCACGGTCTTCGAGTCCAGCCATGTCGAGCTGCACAAGTGGCTCCAGGCTGTGTACCTCATGACCGCCTCCAAGAAGGGCGTGTCCTCGCATCAGCTTCACCGCATTCTGGAGGTCACCTACAAGACGGCGTGGTTCATGGCGCACCGCATCCGCGAGGCCATGCGGACTGGCACGCTCGGCCCGATGGGCGGCCCCGGTTCGGTCGTCGAGGTCGACGAGACGTTCATCGGCCGGAAGGCCGGCGTCCCGAAGCAGAAGCGCGGCTGGGCGCACAAGAACGTGGTGCTCGGCCTCGTGGATCGCACCACGGGCGAGTGCCGCACTTTCCACGTCGAAAGCACGAGCATCGCCGACGTGATCCCCATCGTGCGGGCGAACATCAGCGCGGAAGCGGAGGTCCACACCGACGAGGCCAGTCAGTATCGTGGCCTTGGCGAGTTGTTCGCGGCCCATGCTGCCGTGAACCACGGCCGGGAGGAGTACGCCCGCGGCGCCGTCACGACGAACCGCATCGAAGGCTATTTCTCGGTCTTCAAGCGTGGCATGCGCGGCACGTACCAGCATTGTGCCGAGCACCATCTGCACCGCTATCTGGCGGAGTTCGATTTCCGGTTCAGCAACCGGGCTTCGCTTGGCATTGACGACCAGCGGCGGGCTGGGGCTGCGTTACGAGGTATCGTCGGTAAGCGCTTGATGTATGGGGGAAATCGTCAAGCGCAGGCAACGTAAGTAGCTGAGACTCTTGACGGAATCTGTCTAGAGTCCTATATATTCGTAGCGTGACCCTTGCTTAGCGAATGTGCCCTCGGGCACCCCCTCACGGGTAGCTGAGATTGCGGGTCACGCTTTTTAGTAGAAGTGTCGGGTGCCAACGGCCCACAGATCGTATTCCGTTCGCACCTTGTCCGCGATCAGGTTGTAAGCGCGCGGGTCATCCATCTCCCATTTCCTTTGGATGGCCCAGGCGCAGTAATCGGAAACCCACAGGTATGGGTCCTTTGCTGAATCGTGGAAGCAGGCCTCCCATCGATCGCGTTTGGCTACCTGCTGGATTGTATTATTCACTGCCTGTTTGAACGCCGCCCTGGTCTTTTTTGTGCCAAGCGCTGCCGTTGTGACCAGCATCTTTTGGTGTTGGGCCAAAAGGAATGGGCCAACGTGCTTAAAATGGGCGATTGTGTAGTTTGCAAACGCGGCCATCGCGCGCTAGGCTTCGCCCACCAATCGTCGGAGGCGGGCAGTGCCGAATCGTCTGTTCTATGGGGACAACCTCGCGGTGCTCCGGGAGAGCATCGCGGACGAAAGCGTTGACCTGATTTATCTGGACCCGCCGTTCAATTCGAACGCGTCCTACAACGTCCTCTTCAAAGCGCCGTCCGGAGAGCAATCAGCCGCACAGATCGAAGCCTTTGAGGACACCTGGCACTGGAACGAGTCGGCCGAACGCGCCTTCGACGAGGTCGTGACCGGCCCCCATTCCGACGCGTCTATCATGCTTCGCGCCATGCGATCGGCGCTCGGCGAGAACGACATGATGGCGTACCTCGCCATGATGGCGGTGCGGCTAATCGAGTTGCACCGCGTCCTAAAGCCGACGGGCTCGCTGTACCTGCACTGTGATCCGACCGCGAGCCATTATCTTAAAGTGCTGCTGGACGCCGTATTCGACGCGAGGAACTTCCGGAACGAGATCGTCTGGAAGCGGACAACCGCTCATAACGACGCAAAGAACCGGTTTGCTGATGTATCTGATATCATTCTGTTCTACGGCAAGACAGCTGATGCACCCTTCCGCCGCCTCTTCGGTGCATACGATGAGAGCTATTTAGAATCAAAATACCGTCACAAGACTGACGATGGTCGGATTTACCGACTTTCGGATCTAAGAAGTCCCAACCCTCGGCCAAACCTCATGTATTCCTACAAGGGCCATGAGCCACACCCGAACGGTTGGGCAGTAAGCCGAGAGAGAATGGAGGAGCTTGATGCACAAGGCAGGCTCGAATTTCCGCGCAAACCAGGAGGTCGCATCCAGCTACGTCGGTTTCTTGATGAGCGCTCCGGAATGCCGGTCTCGAATGTCTGGACGGATATTTGGCCGATCAACTCGATGGCGCAGGAGCGCCTAGGATACCCGACACAGAAGCCTGTGGCCCTGCTAGAGCGCATCATCTCGGCTTCATCCGCCCCCGGTGATCTCGTACTTGACCCGTTCTGCGGTTGTGGAACGACCATCCATGCCGCTCAGAAGCTCGGGCGCCCGTGGATTGGGATTGATGTAACGCACCTCGCAATTGCCCTTGTGGAGCGCCGGCTGAAAGAGGCGTTCCCCGGCATTTCATACGAGGTGCGAGGAGTCCCGACCGACCTTCCAGGCGCTCGCGATCTAGCCGAGCGTGATAAGCACGAGTTCCAGAAATGGATCACCGCGACCATCGGAGCGCAGCCCTACAAAGGCGGCCGCAAGGGTATGGATCGCGGCATAGACGGCTACCTTCATTTCCGCGATGCGGACAAGAAGCCCCAGTTCGCTGTGATCTCCGTAAAGGGTGGCGGCATAAAGTCCGGCGACATCCGCGACCTGAAAGGCACAATGGAGCGCGAGAAAGCCGCGCTGGGGCTGTTCCTCACACTGATGAACCCAACCCGCGAGATGGACAAGGAAGCCGCATCAGCCGGCCTCTATGAGACCGGCGGCATGAAGGTGCCCCGGCTGCAAATCCTAACTGCGGAGCAAATCCTGAAAGGCGTGCGGCCCCGCCTGCCATTCGGACACTCGGAGGGGTTCAAGCGAGCGGCTCGGGAGCAAGGACCCGAACGTCAGGATCGGCTACTCTGACTTCTTCGATTTGGGGCGCGGCTCCTGCTTTACGGGCGGTGCCTTCGAGATCTGGCGCAGCGCGTCCATGAACCGATTCTCGTTGTCGTCGCAGCCCAGCTCGCGGGCGGCATCGCGGAAGCGCTCAATTTGCAACTTTTCACTGTCCGGTTTCGGTGCCATCAAATTCTCCGTCGGATCGGTGTGTGGATTTCACAACGCCGACCCACTCACGGCGCTTGTGCCGAAGACCGACTCGTGCAATAAAGGCTGCGTGGGGATCGTGGCCCCACGCAGCCCATGTTCCTCAACCCGGCAAGAGCAGAGGAGGTCGCGAAGAAGATGACGGTCAAAAAAGCGAGAGGGGGTCCACGACCCCTGATATCCCGCCGGAAGACCGTTATGTCGGCCGCTTCGCGGTCGGAACCGACTGTCCTCCGTCTAGCACATCCGCGCTTTCGGAGCAACCAAAATGTCAGCCGAATCAACGGGCTCTGACCCGTATGAGGTCGTGCTTGCGGACCTTCGATCGAAGAAGGATCAGATAGAGCAAGCCATCAGAGCTATCGAGGCTCTGCGGGGCGTAGCACCGTCTCAACGTCGTCAAGACGAAATCACAAGCGCTCCAGTTTCGGACCTTGACTCGCCGGGGGCGTTTCTTGGGATGTCAATTGCCGACGCAGCTAAGAAGCTTCTCGCGGCCCGCCGTCAGCCGCTCCGGAACCCGGATATTGCGGCCGCATTCAAGCGCGGCGGGCTCGTCCTGAACTCGAAGGATCCGGTTAATACAGTTGGATCGGTGCTAACGAGACGCGCACACGACATTGGCGATATTGTAAAGGTGGATCGTGGTACATGGGGGTTGAAGGAATGGTACCCGAACCGGAGTTTTCGAACCAAGACGCCAGGAATTGTCCAAAGCGAGATTGCATCTAGTCTAGATATCGACGCTGCCGCAGACGCTCTTGATGAACTCTACGAGAGCCCGGTCCATTCGACGGAGGACCATCTGCCGTAGGCCGGGAGGCTACTTACCTCCCGGCTTTCGCGTCAGCAGGCTTTTCGATACGTCAGCCTCTTGCCTTTGATCCCTTCGAGGGCACGGCTGGCACGTTCCTGATCCTCAACGCCCAAGGCGCTCCGGTTGTTGTAGCGGAAATCGAACTCCGCCAGATACCGGTGCAGGTGCCGCTTGGCGCAATGCTGGTACACGCCCTTCATGCCGCGCTTGAAGATGCTGTAGTAGCCTTCGACCGTGTTCGTGTGGAACTCGCCGCGGCCGTACTCGCCCTTGCCGTGCTCGACGATCTTGTGATCCGCGAACTCCCGGCCGACCATCGTGTAGTAGGCCGCCTCGTCGGTCATCAGCCGAGCCTCGCGGGCAAGGTTCTCACGAACGATCGGCGCCAACGTTGCGGCCTTTAGGTCATCAACCACGATGCTCCGGGCTTGGCCGAGCTCGCGGTCAACCAGCGTCATCACCTTGTGCTTGTGATGGTAGCCCCGGCCCTTCTTCTCGCCCTTCGGCTTGATGGTCCGGTCATTGCCGATGAACGTCTCGTCAACCTCGACGAAGCCGCCAGCCGAACCGAACGGCACGAACTCGCCCGTCCGCATGGCCTCGCGAATGCGGTGCGCGAGGAACCATGCCGTCTTGTACTGAACCTCAAGGATGCGGTGCAGCTGGTGAGCCGAAATGCCCTTCTTGGAGCACGTCAGCAGGTATGCCGCCTGGAGCATCTTCGCGAGCGGGATGCGGGCGTGCTCGAACACGGTGCCGACCTTGACGGTGAACTGGCCCTTGCAGTCGCCGCAACGGTGCAGGCCGATGCGGATGCGCTTCTCCGGGTTCGCCTTGATCTTCGTAATGCGGTCCATTCCGCCGCAGTGCGGACACACCGGCTTGCCGTTCCAGATCACGTCCTCAAGGAACGCGAATGCCGCTTCCTCGTCGTGAAAATAGGGCTTGCTGAACACGGACATGGATCAATCTCCTTGCCCTCATTCCTAGCCTAATCGCCCCGTGTTTGCAAGCTACATAATCGCCTAATAAATTGTAAATCTACCCATGGCTCAACCTAGAGGGTGGGTTTGTCAACTCCATAATACCCTCCTGATGACAAGAACGAAGCTGGAACATCGCAGCGGCAGGAGCGCCCTCAGCCTCCCCTCCGCGCCTCGATGGCGTCCCACACCAGCGCCGCTATGTCGGCGCCGCCGAAGCGCTTGACCTCGCGCACGCCGGTCGGCGAGGTGACGTTGATCTCGGTCATGTGGTCGCCGATCACGTCGATGCCGACGAGGATCAGCCCGCGCGCCTTGAGGTCGGGGCCGATGCGCGCGCAGATCTCGCGGTCGCGGTCGGTGAGCTCGGCCGGCATCGCCTTGCCGCCGACATGCATGTTGGAGCGCGCGTCGCCCTGCGCCGGCACCCGGTTGATCGCGCCGGCGGGCTCGCCGTCGACGAGCAGGATGCGCTTGTCGCCCTGGCGCACCGCCGGCAGGTAGCGCTGCACCACGAACGGCTCGCGGAAGCGGTCGACGAAGAGCTCCAGCAGCGCCGAGAGGTTCTCGTCGTCCTCGCGCAGCCTGAACACGGCGGCGCCGCCATTGCCGTAGAGCGGCTTGACGATGATGTCGCCGAATTCCTTGCGGAAGTCGCGCACCGCCTCGGGGTCGCGGGTGATGAGCGTATCCGGCATCAGGTCCGGATAGCGCATGACGTAGAGCTTCTCCGGGGCGTTGCGGACCTCCTTCGGGTCATTCACCACGAGAGTCCGCGGGTGGACCGCCTCGAGGACGTGGGTCGCGGTGATGTAGGCCATGTCGAAGGGCGGGTCCTGGCGCATCAGCACGACGTCGCATTCGGCGAGGTCGATCGTGCGCAGCGCGCCGAGGCGCGCGTGCCGCCCGGCCTCGTCGGCGACCTCGACCGGCTCCATCGGGGCGGTCACGCGGCCGGCGCGCAGCGACAGGCGCTCCGGCGTGTAGTGCAGCATTGCGTGCCCGCGGCGCTGCGCCTCGAGCATCAGCGCGAAGGTGGTGTCGCCGGCGATCGTGATGCCGGCGATGTGGTCCATCTGGACCGCGACGGTGAGGGTCATCCGTGCCGCTTTCGCTTGTTCCGCGTTGCCCCTGCGATAGCCCTGCGAAGGCCCGGGTTCAATCACCAGCCGCGCTGGAAGGCGTTCGGGACGTGCCGGGGCAGCCGCCAGGGCCGGACGAGCACGAGGTCGAAGCGGTGCGTCATGCCGGCGGCGCGCGGGTGGCGCGACAGCCAGACGTCGGCCGCGCCGGCGATCCGGTGCTCGGCCGCCGGCCCGACCGCCTCCATCCCCTCCATCAGGCTCGGTCGTGCCTTCACCTCGGCGAAGACGATGGTGCCGCCGCGCTTCAGCACGAGGTCGATCTCGCCGAGCGGCGTTCGGTAGCGGCGGGCGAGCGTGCGGTAGCCCTTGGCGGCGAGGAACAGGAGCGCGGCGAACTCGGCCGCATGGCCGCGATCGTAGGCGCGGCGGCGCTCCGGCCTCATCGCCCGGATTTCAGCGCCAGCGCGCGCTGGTAGACGTCGCGGCGCTTCGCCCCCGTGGCGGCGGCGACCGCATCGGCCGCGTCGCGGACGCCAAGGCGGGTCAGCGCGGCGCGGAGCTGATCGTCGATGTCCGCCTCCGCAGGCGGCGCGGGCTCCGTCGGCGGGGCGATCACGACGACGATCTCGCCGCGCGCGGGGCCGTCGCCGAACTCGGCAGAGAGCGCAGCGAGCGTGCCGCGGGCGAAGGTCTCGTGCAGCTTCGTCATCTCGCGGCAGACCACCGCCTCGCGCGCGCCGCCCAGCAGTTCGGCGGCGTCGGCGAGGAGCGCGCCGACGCGGTTGGGCGATTCCAGCAGGACGAGGGTGGCGGGGATCGCCCCGAGCGTCTCCAGCCGGCTGCGCCGGGCGCCGGCCTTGTTCGGCAGGAAGCCGGCGAAGAGGAAGGTGTCGGTCGGGAGCCCCGCGGCGGCGAGTGCGGCGAGCAGGGAGGACGGACCGGGGATCGGCACGACGCGGTGGCCGGCCTCGACGACCTCGCGCACGAGGCGGTAGCCCGGGTCGGAGACGAGCGGCGTGCCGGCGTCGGAGACGAGGGCGACGGCCCGGCCCTCCTCCAGCGCGGCGAGGATGCGGCGCCCGGCTTCCGGGCCGCTGTGCTCGTGATAGGCCGTGACCGCGGCGGCGATGCCGTAGCGGGTCAGGAGCTTGCGGGTGACGCGGGTGTCCTCGCAGGCGATCAGGGCGGCGGCGGCGAGCGTGTCGAGTGCGCGGATCGTGATGTCGCTGAGATTCCCGATCGGGGTCGCGACCAGATAGAGGGCGGGCTCGAGCGTCGGCATGCGGACCGCCGCGCCGCGCAGCATCCAGCC
Source organism: Faunimonas sp. B44 (assembly GCF_052655945.1). Classification (NCBI taxonomy): domain Bacteria; kingdom Pseudomonadati; phylum Pseudomonadota; class Alphaproteobacteria; order Hyphomicrobiales; family Afifellaceae; genus Faunimonas; species Faunimonas sp. B44. The sequence goes on from NZ_JBQYEX010000001.1 coordinate 20,604, forward strand.
GCGCCCCGCCCCTGCGGGCGTTTCGCCGTCCGTCTCGCCATCGGCGTCTGCCATCGGCCGCCCGCGCCCTTCTCTTGCCGCACTGCGCAATTCTTCCTAGGGTCGCCGCCACTGTCCAGAGTTTCGAAAGGAGAGCGCCCGTGTCCCGCGCATTCCCGCAGGCGCTGCGCAAGGGCTCGACCCTCGCCGCCATCGCCGCGACCGTCTTCCTCGCCGGCTGCATGTCCTTCTCCGGCCGCGGCTCGCAGCCGGCCGCGCCGAGCGGGCCGGTCGCCGATGCCGGCTCGGCCGCCTCGGGTCAGGTGATCGGCGCCGGCGAGGTGCGGGTTGCGATGCTGCTACCGACGACCGCGACGGGCAATGCCGGCAATACCGGCCAGGCGTTCCGCAACGCGGCGGAGCTCGCCATGCGGGACTTCCCGAACACCGGCATCGAGCTCGTCATCTACGACACGCAGGGCACCCCCTCCGGGGCGCAGGCCGCGGCGGGGCGCGCGCTCGGCGAAGGCGCGGAGATCATGCTCGGCCCCGTCTTCGCCACGGAAGTGGCGGCGGTCTCGCCCGGCGCGCGACAGGCCGGCGTGCCGATGGTGGCGTTCTCCTCCGACAGCTCGCTGGCAGGCCCGGGCGTCTACCTGCTGAGCTTCCCGCCGGCCGACGACGTCCGCCGGATCGTGACCTACGCCGCCCAGAAGGGCCGGCGCTCCTTCGCCGCGCTCCTGCCCGACGACGCCTACGGCTCCGTGGTGGAGGCGACCTTCCGCGAGACGGTGAGCCGGGTCGGCGGCCGGGTCGCGCTCGTCGAACGCTACAAGCGCGACACGGCCGACATGCAGGCCAAGGCGGGCGCGGTGACGGCGGCCGCGAGCCAGTTCGATGCGCTGCTCGTGCCGGACAGCGGCGACGCGCTGCTCGCGCTCGCGCCGATGCTCGCCGCCGGCGGCGTCACGCCCTCCAGCAAGCTCTTCCTCGGCTCCGGCCAGTGGGACTCGCCGCAGATCCTCGCCAGCCCGGCTTTGACGGGCGCGGTCTTCCCGGCGCCGACGCGGCAGGGCTTCGAGGGCTTCTCGCAGCGCTACCAGGCGGCCTACGGCGCCGCGCCGCCGCGCAACACGACCCTCGCCTACGACGCCACGGTGCTTGCGGCCGGGCTCGTGCGCCAGTTCGGGGACGATCCCTTCACGGCTGGGGTGCTGACCAACCCGAACGGCTTCGCCGGGCTCGACGGCGTGTTCCGCTTCACCGCGAACGGCGCGACGGAGCGGCGGCTCGCCGTCTACGAGGTGACCGGGTCGGCGCCGCGCGTCGCGGAGCCGGCGGCGCGGAGCTTCACCGGCGGTGCCTGAGCTCGCTCGGGAACGGAGAGCTCTGCGACCAGCCGGTTGAGCACGAGCGCCCCGGACGGGGTGGCGCGCAGCCGCCCCTCGGCGGTCGTCTCGACGAGGCCGAGCGCGGCGAGGCCGTCCACCCGGTTCGACGAGAGCGCGCGCCCCCGCAGCGCCGCGTAGCGGGCGGGCTCGATGCCCTCGGCGAGGCGAAGGCCCATCAGCAGCATCTCGTCGGCCGTCTCCTCCGCGCTCAGAGGATCGGAGACCGCCGCGCCGCAGCCGGCCGCCTCGACGAGCGCCAGCCAGCGTTCCGGCAATCTCTCCGCGGCGCTGGCGCGCTTCGCGCCTTCGAGCGTGAAGCGGCCGTGCGCCCCGGGGCCGATCCCGACATAGTCCTGATACCGCCAATAGGTGAGATTGTGCCGGCTCTCCGCCCCCGGCGCGGCGTGGTTCGAGATCTCGTAGGCCGGCAGGCCGTGGCGGGCGGTGATCTCCTGGGTGAGCGTGTAGAGATCGGCCGCAGCGTCCGGATCGGGGACGGAGAGCCGGCCGGCGGCGTGGAGCGCGCCGAAGGCGGTGCCGGGCTCGATGGTGAGCTGGTAGAGCGAGAGGTGGTCGGCGGCGAGGCCGATGGCCGTCTCGAGCTCGTCCGCCCAGTCAGCCGGCTCCTGGCCAGGCCGGGCATAGATCAGGTCGAAGGAGAGGCGCGGGAAGGTGCCGCGCGCGAGCGCGATCGCACGGCGCGCGTCGGCGGCATCGTGCAGCCGCCCGAGCGCCTTCAGCGCCGGATCCCGCAGCGACTGTACGCCGAGCGAGACGCGGTTCACGCCAGCGGCGCGATAGGAGCGGAAGCGCCCGGCCTCGACGCTCGACGGATTGGCCTCGAGCGTGATCTCGGCGTCGGGCGCGACCACCCAGGCGCCGGCCACCGCATCGAGAAGCGCCGCGACGGTCGCCGGCTCCATCAGCGAGGGCGTTCCGCCGCCGAGGAAGACGGAGGTCACGGTGCGGCCGGGCGTGAGCGCAGCGAAGTGGCGGATCTCGCGCGCGAAGGCCGCGGTGAAGCGCATCTGGTCCGGCGGCGCGTGCCTGACATGCGAGTTGAAGTCGCAATAGGGGCACTTCGCCGCGCAGAACGGCCAGTGCAGGTAGACGCCGAAGGCGGTCGCCGCCTCCGGCAGGCGCGCCGGCCCGGTCATCGCGGACCGAGGCATTCTCCGGCGAAGCGCATGAAGGCGCGGGCGCGGTGCGAGAGCGCATGCGTTTCGCCGGGCTTCCAGCCGTGCTTCTCCTCGGCGCTCATCTCGCCGAAGGTGCGGCTCTCGCCGTCGGGAAGGAACATCGGGTCGTAGCCGAAGCCCTGGTGGCCCCGCGGCGGCCAGACGAGCGTGCCCGGCACGATGCCGGGAAAGGTGCGGACCTCGCCGCCGGGAAAGGCGAGCGCGAGCACGCAGACGAACTGGCCGGAGCGACGCTCGGGCGCGGTCGCGCCGGCCGCCTGCAGCTTCTCCTCGACGTTGCGCATGGCGCGCGCGAAATCCTTGTCCTCGCCCGCCCAGCGCGCGGAATAGATGCCGGGCTCGCCGCCCAGCGCATCGACGGCAAGGCCGGAATCGTCGGCGAGCGCGGGCAGTCCCGACGCCTCCGCCGCCGCCCGCGCCTTCAGGATCGCGTTCTCTTCGAAGGTCGTGCCGGTTTCCTCCGGTTCGTCGAGGTCGAGTTCGCCGGCCGCGCGGACCTCGAAGCCGAACGGCGCGAGGAGCTCGCGGATCTCGCGCACCTTGCCGGGATTGTGGCTGGCAACGACGATCGGGCCGGGCTCTAGCCGCATGGCGATCAACCGACCGCCATCTTCTGGAGATCGACCAGGCGCCGGATGCCCTGCTTGGCGAGCTCCATCAGGCGGTGGAGGTCCTCATCGCTGAAGGGCGCGCCCTCGGCGGTCGCCTGCACCTCGACGAGTCCACCCTTGCCGGTCATCACGAAATTCGCGTCCGTGCCGGCCTCGGAATCCTCGGCATAGTCGAGGTCGAGCACGGGCACGCCGCCATGAACCCCGCAGGACACGGCCGCGACGTGATCGACGAGCACGCCGTCGCCGATCATGTTGCGCATGCGCATCCAGGCGAGAGCGTCGTGGAGCGCGACCCAGGCGCCGGTGATCGAGGCGGTGCGCGTGCCGCCGTCGGCCTGGATGACGTCGCAATCGACCGTGATCTGCTTCTCGCCCATGGCCTTGAGATCGACCACCGCCCTCAGCGAGCGGCCGATCAGGCGCTGAATCTCGAGCGTGCGGCCGCCCTGCCTGCCCTGCGCCGCCTCGCGCCGCATCCGCTCGTTGGTGGAGCGCGGCAGCATGCCGTACTCGGCCGTCACCCAGCCGCGGCCGGCGCCGCGCAGCCAGCCCGGAATCTGCTCCGCCACCGTCGCCGTGCAGAGCACGTGCGTGTCGCCGAAGCGGACGAGGCACGAGCCCTCCGCATGGCGGGAGACGCCGCGCTCGAGCGATACGGGCCGGAGCTCGTCCGGCTCCCTCTTGGAAGGTCTCATCGTCACTCCGTGGAACTGGCGACGTGTTAGGACGGTCCCGCGCCGAGGTAAAGCGCTGGACTTGCTGGCGGCGGCAGTGCGATCGATATGAGTGGATCCAGATCTGACGTCCCGATCGCACGGAGGTTGACCGGCAGGAATGTCGTTCTCCGATTCGCTCTACGCTCTCGACGACCGCTCGCGGGAGATCTTCCGGCGGATCGTCGAAACCTATCTCGAGACCGGCACGCCGGTCGGCTCGCGCAACGTCAGCCGGATCCTCGCGGCCGCCCTGTCGCCCGCTTCGGTGCGCAACGTGATGGCCGACCTCGAGGAGCTCGGCCTGATCTACGCCCCGCACACCAGCGCCGGCCGGCTGCCGACCGAGCTGGGGCTCCGCTTCTTCATCGATTCGGTGATGGAGGTGAGCGACCTCGCCGAGGAGGAGCGCCGCCGCATGGACGCGGAGGTGAAGGCGGCCGGGGAAAGCCGCTCCATGGAGGGCCTCCTCACCGAGGCGAGCCAGATGCTCTCCGCGATGTCGCGCGGCGCCGGCGTCGTGCTTGCGGCGAAGACCGAGGGCCGGCTGAAGCACATCGAGTTCCTGCGCATCGAGCGGACCCGCGCCCTTGTGGTGCTCGTCTCGGAGAGCGGGACGGTGGAGAACCGGGTCATCGAAGTGCCGCGCGACCTTCCGACCTCGGCGCTCACGACCGCGAGCAACTATCTCAATGCGCACATCGTCGGCCGGACGCTCGCAGAGGCGCGGGTCGAGCTGGAGCGGCTGAGCGACGAGCGGCGGCGCGAGATCGACGCGCTGACCGACAAGGTGATCGCGGCGGGCTTCGCCACATGGTCGGGCGGCGACGACCGCGCCGGGACGCTGATCGTCCGCGGCGTGTCGAACCTTCTGGAGGACATCACCGCCGCCGAGGACATCGAGCGGCTGCGGCTGCTCTTCAACGACCTCGAGACCAAGACCGACATCATCCAGCTCCTCGGGCTGGCCGAACACGGCGAGGGCGTGCGCATCTTCATCGGCTCGGAGAACAAGCTGTTCTCGCTGTCCGGCTCCTCGCTGGTGGTGGCGCCCTTCCGCGACACGAGCGACCGCGTGGTCGGCGTGCTCGGCGTGATCGGGCCGACGCGGCTCAATTATGCGCGGGTCGTCCCGGCCGTGAACTACACCGCGCAGCTGATGACCCAGCTCCTCGGCCGCTGAACGGCCGCCGCCTTGATTTCGGGCGCTGGAGGCTCGATATCCGGCCCAACTCACGAACAGGGTGACGGATATGAACGACACGGACCAGACCACGACCGAGTCTCGGAACCCCGCTGCCGCATCCGAAACCGGCGCGGATGCCGAAATGCAGGCGAGCGGGGCCGAAACCGGGATTTCCGCCGAGACGGTGGCGAGGCTCGAAGGCGAGAAGGCCGACCTCACCGATCGCCTCGTCCGCGTGGCGGCAGACCTCGACAACTTCCGCAAGCGCTCCGAGCGCGAGATCGGCGACGCGCGCAAATACGCGGTGACGAAGTTCGCCGCCGACATGCTGACGGTTGCCGACAATCTGGCGCGCGCGCTCGAGAACGTGACGGAGGAGGCCAAGGCCGAACCCGCCGTCGCGAGCCTGGTCGAGGGCGTCGAGATGACCGCCCGCGAGATGGAGCGCCTGCTCGGCCGGCACGGCGTCGAGGTGATCGCCGCCATGGGCGAGCGTTTCGATCCGCACAGGCACCAGGCGGTGTTCGAGGTCCCCGATGCGAGCGTGCCGGCGGGCACCGTCGTCCAGGTCATGCAGCCGGGCTACATGATCGGCGACCGCGTGCTGCGGGCGGCGATGGTCGGCGTTTCCAAGGGCGGCCCCAAGGCGACCGCGCCGGCCACCGAGACCGAGACCGCCGAAGGGCGCTGAGGGCGCCCGAAGTTTCACGGGCGAGGCGCTCTTTACTCCCGTCCGTGCCGGCCCGAAGATGGCCCCCTCTCGAGGGGACGGTCATGGCCGCGCACGGGCATTTCCACTGGAACGAGCTGCTGACGCGCGACTTCGAGCGCGCCAAGGCCTTCTACGAGGCCGTGATCGGCTGGCGCTTCGAGGCGATGCCGATGCCGGAGGGTGGCCCGTACTGGGTCGCCTGGCAGGGCGACGTGCCGGTCGCCGGCATGATGGACATTTCCGACCTGCGCTGGTCGGGTGTTCCGGCGAACTGGTTCGCCTACCTCGCCGTCGACGACGTCGACGCGCGGCTCGCGGAGGCGGAGCGGCACGGGGCGACCGTCCACCGCCGGCCGTTCGACGTGCCGGGCGTCGGCCGGATCGCGATCCTGGAGCAGCCGGACGGCGCGGCGATCGGGTGGATGACGCCGGCGGCCTCCGCGCCCGCTTGACCCGCGGCGCCCCTCCCGCCATCACCGCGCCAACGCCAGGAGGCGGCCAAGGAGGCGGCATGGACGCGCGCGCAGAGCTCTACGACCTGATCCGATCCCGCTCGTTCCGGAAGGGCGGCACGTTCACGCTCGTGTCCGGGCGGACGAGCACGATCTACTTCAACCTGAAACCGACCATGCTGCATCCGGACGGCGCGCGGCTGATCGGCGCGGCGGTCGCCGAGCGCGCGGCGGCGCTCGGCGCCGATTATGTCGGCGGGCTGGAAATGGGCGCGGTCCCGATCGTTTGCGCGGCGGCGGCGATGAGCGCGGTCGCCGGCCGCCCTGTCGGCGCCGTGTTCGTGCGCAAGGACGTCAAGGCGCACGGCACGCGCAGCCTGATCGAGGGCCTCGCCGAGGGCGAGACCCTCGAAGGGCGGAAGGTGCTCGTCGTGGAGGACGTCACGACCACCGGCGGCTCGGCCCTCAAGGCGGTCTCGAGCCTGCGCCACGCCGGGGCGGAGATCGACGACGTGCTGACGCTGGTCGACCGCGAGGAGGGCGCGGACGAGGCCTTCGTGCAGGCGGGGCTGTCGCTCCACGCGCTCTACCGGAAGAGCGAGTTCGCGAGCGAGACTTGACCCCGCATCCGCGCTCAGAACAGCCCGACCGGGAAGTAGCGCAGGTAGATCTCCTCGTAGCGTCCGGACCGGTGCACCTCGCGGAGCGCGTAGTCGAGCGCGGCGCGGAGCTTGCGGTCGTCCGGCCGCACCACGATCGTGAAGCCCTCGCCGAAATAGCGGTCGTCGAGGTAGGGACCGCCCGCGAACCGGCAGCAATCCTCCGATTCCACCCCGTGGAGCCAGAAGGAAAGGCCGAGCGCGTCGGCGAAGATGGCCGGGATGCTGCCCGCCTTTACCTCCTCGAGCGCAGTCGCGAGCGAGAGGTAGCAGACCGGCTTCGCGCTCGGAAAGAAGCGCTGCACGAAGGCCTCGTGCGCCGTCCCGCACACGGTGCCGACGAAGGAATCGAGGTTGCGCGCCGCCGGATCGAAGGGGCTGTCCTTGCGCGCCACGAAGCGGCCGGGAATCTTCAGGTACGGGTTGGTAGGCAGCAGGTCGTCGCCGTCGGGGATCTCGTCCACCCTCAGGCCGGCGATGACGGCGTCGCCGGTGCCGTCGAGGAGCGCCGCATGGAGCGTGTCGAACGGGCGCGACTGGATCGCGCAGCCGACCTTCAGCTCCTCGCAGATGGCGCGCACCAGGTCGACGTTGAAGCCGATCAGGACGCCGCGCCGGTCGCGGAAATTGAAGGGCGGGAAGTCGTCGGTCGTCAGGAACCGGATCGGGCCGATCGTCGCCGGGGCCGGGCGCTCCAGGCGCGCGCGGGGATCCCAGAAGTTCGGCACCACCACCTCCGCGGCCGCCGCCGTGGCAGGATCCTGGACGGGCGTGTCCTGCGCGACGGCCGGCGCGCAGAGCAAGGCGAGGATCGCGACGAGGGCGGCTGGGAAGGGAAGGCGCATCAGGTCTCCGGCGGCCTCATCAAACGGGCGCGGGGCGGCATCGGTTTCGTCATAGCGGCAAGAGGCGCGCGCCGGAAGCGCGAGGCGGCATGCTCGACGGGCCGGCGCGCGCGCTGATCGCCCCGGCGCTGGAGCGGGCGGGCGCCAGGCTCGCGGCGCTCGGCGTTTGCGCCGACGGCGTCACCTGGGTGGGCTTCGCGCTGGGGCTTGCGGCCTTCGCGGCGATCTGGGCCGACGGCTTCCTGGTCGCGGGCGGGCTCATCCTCCTCAGCCGGCTTTGCGACGGCCTCGACGGCGCGGTCGCGCGGCACAGCGCCAGGACCGACCGCGGCGGCTTCCTCGACATCGTGCTCGATTTCGCCTTCTACGGCCTGGTGCCGCTCGGCTTCGTGCTTGCCGACCCGCAGGCCAACGGGGTCGCCGGCGCCGTCCTCCTGTTCAGCTTCTACGTGAACGGCTCAAGCTTCCTCGCCTACGCGGTGATGGCGGAGAAGCGGGGCCTCTCGACCGCGATCCGGGGGCAGAAGTCGCTCTATTTCACCGCCGGGCTGGCCGAGGCGACGGAGACGCTCGCCGCCTTCCTGCTCTTCTGCCTGTTCCCGGCCTGGTTCCCGGCGATCGCGCTCGTGTTCGCGGCGATGACGCTGGTGACCGCCGGCGCGCGCCTCGTCGCCGCGCTCCGCACGTTCCGCTGAGGCTCAGGACGCCGCGCGCATCTCCGCCGGCCGCGCCCGGTCGAGCGCGGCGACGAGATCCTCGACGAGATCCTCGGGATCCTCGAGGCCGACCGACAGGCGCAGCAGCCCGTCGCCGATGCCGAGCGCGGCGCGCTCCTCGTCGCTGAGGCGCTGGTGCGTCGTCGTCGCGGGATGTGTGACGAGGCTCTTGGCATCGCCGAGATTGTTGGAGATGCGCACGACCTCCAGCGCCGCGGAGACGGCGAAGGCGCCCGCCTTGCCGCCCGCGACCTCGACCGCGAGCATGGTGCTGCCGCCGGTCATCTGGCGGCGGGCGAGCTCGGCCTGCGGGTGGTCGTCCCGTCCGGGGTAGTAGAGCCGCAGGACCGCGGGATGGCTGGCGATCGCATCGGCGATGCGCGCCGCCGAGGCGGCCTGGCGCTCGACCCGGACCTGAAGGGTCTCCAACGACTTCAGGAGCACCCAGGCGTTGAACGGGCTCATGGACGGGCCGGTGTGCTTCAGGAACGGCGCGAGCTTGCCCTCGATCCAGTCCTCGTCGGAGAGCACGACGCCGCCGAGGCAGCGGCCCTGGCCGTCGATGTGCTTGGTCGCCGAATAGACGACGGTGTGCGCGCCGAGCTCGAGCGGCTTCTGGAAGAGCGGCGTGGCGAAGACGTTGTCGACGACGAGGCGGGCGCCGGCGGCGCGCGCGATCTCCGCCACCGCGGCGATGTTGATCAGCTCCAGCGTCGGGTTGGACGGGCTCTCCAGGAAGAAGGCGCGTGTCTCCGGCCGCACCGCGCTTCGCCATGCGTCGAGATCGGTGCCGTCGACGAGCGTCGAGGCAACGCCGAAGCGCGGCAGCAGGTCCGCGACGATGTACTGGCAGGAGCCGAAGAGGGCGCGCGAGGCGACGACATGGTCGCCGGCCTTGAGGTCGCTCATCAGCGCCGCGTTCACCGCCGCCATGCCGCTCGCCAGGCCGCGCGCGGCCTCGGCGCCCTCCAGCAGGCACATCCGCTCCTCGAACATGGCGACGGTGGGGTTGGCGTAGCGCGAATAGACGAAGCCCGGATCCTCGCCCTTGAAGCGCGCCTCGGCCGCCTCCGCGTCCGGATAGACGAAGCCCTGGGTCAGGAACATAGCCTCCGAGGTTTCGGCGAACTGCGAGCGCATGGTGCCACCGTGGACAAGCTCGGTGGCGGGGCGGAAGCGTCTCTTCGGGGCGGTCATGCACTCTCTCCGGAAACGAAAAAACCCGGCCGCCGCGCGCGCGGGACCGGGGTCTTCCAACCTCCGGCCCTTTTAGCGTCATGGTTTAACGTGGTCGCAAGCCGGCCGGCACAAATCACCACGGGACCGGCGCTTAGACCCTGCCGCCCTTGGCGTCAACCGGAACCTCGGCTAACGGTGGCGCGGGCGAGGGGGGCGGCGTGACGGGAATCCTGCCGGACAGCGAGATCGAGGGGCTGATCGCGACGGGCGCGATCCGGCTCGACGCGCCTGCGGCGCCCGGCCAGGTGCAGCCCGCGAGCCTCGACCTGCGCCTCGGCAGGGTCGCCTACCGGGTGCGCGCGAGCTTCCTGCCGGGCCCGGACCACGACGTCGCGGAGAAGCTCGAGCGGCTGGCGCTGCATCGCTTCGACCTCCGCGAAGGGGCGGTGCTCGAAACGGGCTGCGTCTACATCGTGCCGCTGATGGAGGCGCTGGCGCTGCCGGCGGACCTCACGGCGTCGGCCAACCCGAAGAGCTCGACCGGGCGGCTCGACGTCTTCACCAGGCTCATCGTCGACCGCGCCCGCGCCTTCGACCAGGTGCCGGCCGGCTATTCCGGCCCGCTCTACCTGGAGATCAGCCCGCGCACCTTCCCGGTCCTCGTCCGGCCCGGCACGCGGCTCTCGCAGATCCGGTTCAGGCGCGGCGCCGCCGTGCTCGACGACGCGGCGCTGCTGGCGCTCCACGCCGAGGCGACGCTCGCCTCCGGCACGCCCGGCTTCTCGAACGGGCTCGCCGTCTCGATCGACCTCCAGGGCGACGCGACGGGCCTCGTCGGCTACCGCGCCAAGCGCCACACCGGCGTCATCGACCTCGACCGCACCGGCGGCTACGACGCCGAGGAATTCTGGGAGCCGCTGCGGCGCCGCGGCCCGGCCGAGCTCGTGCTCGACCCCGACCAGTTCTACATCCTCGTCTCCGCCGAGGCCGTCCACGTGCCGCCGGGCCATGCCGCGGAGATGGTGCCGTTCGACCCGCTGATGGGCGAGTTCCGCGTCCATTATGCCGGCTTCTTCGACCCCGGCTTCGGCCACGATCCGGCCGGGGGGCGCGGCAGCCGGGCCGTGCTCGAGGTCCGGAGCCACGAGGTGCCGTTCATCCTGGAGCACGGGCAGACGATCGCCCGCCTCGTCTACGAGCGCCTCGCCGCCCCGCCGTCGCGCCTCTACGGCGCCGGCCTCGGCTCGCATTACCAGGCGCAGGGCCTGAAGCTCTCCAAGCACTTCCGGGCGCCTGCGGGCTGAGGTCGGGCGCCGCTTGGCCCGCACGCCCGGTCGCCTTCTCGACCCTCTGGAAAAGGCCGCGCCGATCGGCTACCTCTTGGCGCAAGGCGGGCGTAGTTCAGTGGTAGAACGTCAGCTTCCCAAGCTGAATGTCGTCGGTTCGATCCCGATCGCCCGCTCCAAAGCCTCGCCGTTTCCCAAGACTCGCCCAGGTGCCGCACGGCAAGCGCTGCGCCGGACCCGACCGCCCGGTCAGCCGAGCCCCGGAACGGCGAATTGCGGCCGCGCGATCATCAGCCAGAAGATGCCGAGCACGGCCGCGAAGGCCGGGAAGCCGAAGGCGAACCAGGTCCAGAACAGGCGGTGATAGGCGCGCGGCAGCGGCCGCACGTCGTGGACCGCCGCGGCGGCGAGGTCGCGCATGCGCATCTGCATCCAGACGACCGGGAGCCAGAACGCGCCGGTGACGAGGTAGAGGACGATGGACAGCACGATCCAGCCCTCGGTCAGCGCGTAGCCGACGTTCCAGGCGAGCAGCACGCCGGTGACGGGCTGTGCGACGACGGCGGTCGTGGTGAAGACGAAATCCGCGATGACGACGATGCGGGCGACGCCGGCGACCACCTCCGGGTTTCTGGTGAAATGGGCGACCACCATGAAGAAGGCGATGCCGGCGCCGGTGCCGAGGAGGACGGTCGCGCCGATCACGTGGAGGTACTTGAGGACGAGATAGGTCGTCATCGGTCCTCGCGGATGGCGAGCGCGGCGAGATGCAGCGCCATGATCGGCCAGATCTTCAGCATCGGCCCGAGCGGCTCGATCCAGAGGACGGGCAGCATCAGCGTGCCGATGACCATGTAGGCGAGCGAGAGCGCGATCCCGGCATAGAGGGCGATCCGGGTCGTGCGCCGCCAGGCGATCCCGACGCCGATCGCGATGTCGGCGAGCGCGCCGGCGACGATGCCCGGGATCTCGAAGATCCCGGCCCCGCCCGCCTGCATGATCTCGCGGCCGATCGCGAAGCCCGGCCCCAGCGAGATCACGCCGGTGCCGATCCAGAACAGCGCCAGGACCGCGAAGACGAACGGCTTCACGAAATAGAGGCGCGCGAACCAGCGCTCCTGGACGGAGGCGGGCTCCGCGGCGAGCGCGGCGGCGAGCGGCGCGGGGCGGATGCCGGTCGTCGCGCTCCACGGGCGCGAATCGCCGACGGCGCCGCGCACGATCTCGCGCATGGCGGTGGTGCGCATCGGCGGCCGCCAGCCGAGGAGGGCGACGAAATCGCCGAGCCTGTAGGGCAGTCCCGCGAGCCAGGAGGGGAGCACGAATTCGCGCGCCGGGCGCCAGCCGAGCCAGGCGCGGTAGGTGGCCACGACCTCGCGCATCGGAAGCGGCTCCGGCCCTGCGAGGTCGAGCGCGAGCCGGGCGGGGGCGTCCGGCCGCAGGAAGAAGAGGACCGTCTCGGTCACGTCCGCAAGCTGCACGACCTGCAGTGCGCCGGTGTCCGGCGCGAGCGGCAGGAGCGGCAGCGCCGCCAGCCCGCGGAAGAGCGCGCTGCCGCCGAAGGCGCTCCGCCCGACCACGACCGAGGGCCTGAGGATCACCCAGTCTAGGTCGCGCGCCATCAGGGCGCGGTCGCCCGCGAGCTTGGTGCGGGAGAAATCGGTCGGCGTCTCGCGGTCGACCCCGATCGCGGAGAAGTGGATGACGCGGCGGATCCCGGCCTGCTCGCACGCCTCGAACAGGGCGCCGATCCCCGTCGCGTGCACGCCGGCGGTGGAATCTTTCGGGCTGTCCTGGAGGACCCCGGCCGTGTTCACGACCGCGTCGATGCCGGCCAGGTGCGGCAGCCAGTCCCCGGCGGAGCGCGCCTCGGCGATGTCGAGGCGGACATGCCCCGCCACCCCCGGCCGGTGCGAAAGGAGGGCGCGCGAGCGCGTGACGGCGACGACCTCGTGCCCGGCCCGGTGGAGCGCTGCGAGGAGCGCGGAGCCGATGAAGCCGTTCGCGCCCGTCAGCAGTACCCGCACGATGCCTCCGCCTGGTCAGTCGCGGTTCTCGTCAGCCCGCGCAGGTTGCGGAACGGCGCCCGCAGGACGCTTGTTCCCCGCAGTTCCGCGCGTTGACGCTTCGCCGGCGTCCCAGTAGGGTCCGCCCGCCTCCGCCGGCCGGGCCAAGTGCCGGCGCGACCTGCTGGATTTCCGATCATGACCGATAGCGCGCCGTTCCCGCCCGAGCTCCTTGCCGCGGCGCGGGTCTCGAAAGCGTGGCCCTTCGAGGAGGCGCGCAAGCTCGTGGCGCGGGTGGAGCGTGCCGGCTTCGACGGCGAGGTCCTGTTCGAGACCGGCTACGGCCCCTCCGGCCTTCCCCATATCGGCACGTTCGGCGAGGTCGCCCGCACCACGATGGTTCGCCACGCCTTCCGCGTGCTGACCGCCGACAGCGTTCCGACGCGCCTCCTGTGCTTCTCCGACGACATGGACGGCCTGCGCAAGGTGCCGGACAACGTGCCGAACAGGGAGGCGCTCGCGGCCCATCTCGGCAAGCCGCTCACCGCGGTGCCCGATCCGTTCGGCGAATACGAGAGCTTCGGCGCCGGCAACAATGCGCGGCTGCGCATCTTCCTCGACCGCTTCGGCTTCGACTACGAGTTCGCAAGCGCGACCGGGTACTACCGGTCCGGCCGCTTCGACGAGACGCTGCTGCGCATGCTCGCCGCCTATGATGAGGTGATGGCGATCATCCTGCCGACCCTCGGCCCGGAGCGTCGCGAGACCTACGCGCCGTTCCTGCCGATCTCGGAGCGCACCGGCACCGTGCTGCAGGTGCCGATGATCGCTCGCGATCCCGCCGCCGGCACCGTGACCTACCGCGACCCCGACACCGTCGACGAGGTCACGACGCCGGTCACCGGCGGGCGCGTGAAGTGCCAGTGGAAGGCGGACTGGGCGCTGCGCTGGACCGCGCTCGGCGTCGATTACGAGATGGCCGGCAAGGACCTGATCGATTCCGTGCTGCTCTCCTCGCGGATCTCGAAGGCGCTCGGCGGGACGCCGCCGGAGGGCTTCAACTACGAGCTCTTCCTCGACGAAGAGGGGCAGAAGATCTCCAAGTCGAAGGGCAACGGCCTCACCATCGAGGAATGGCTGCGCTACGCCTCGCCGGAAAGCCTGTCGCTCTTCATGTTCCAGAAGCCGAAGGCGGCGAAGCGGCTCTATTTCGACGTCATCCCGCGCGCGGCCGACGAATACTACCAGTTCCTCGACGGCTACCGCCGGCAGGACTGGGGCAACCGGCTGTCGAACCCGGTCTGGCACATTCACGAGGGCGGTCCGCCGGACGAGCGCCTGCCGGTGCCGTTCTCGATGCTCCTCAACATCGCGAGCGCGGGCAACACGGAGGAGCCCGAGATCCTGTGGGGCTACGTCACCCGCCACCTGCCGGAGGTCACGCGGGAGCGCTATCCGGCGCTCGACCGGCTGATCGGCTATGCGGTGCGCTACTTCCACGACTTCGTGAAGCCGAACAAGCGCTTCCGGGTGCCGGACGCGGTCGAGCGCGAGGCGCTCGAGGCGCTCGACTCGGCGCTCGCAGCGCTGCCCGAGGATGCCGACGCCGAGGCGATCCAGGCGGCGGTCTACGATGTCGGCCGCAGCTTCGAGCGCTATCACAATCCGGAGAAGCCGGGTCCCGACGGGCGGCCGGGCGTGGCGCTCACCTGGTTCTCCACGCTCTACGAGATCCTGCTCGGCCAGGAGCGCGGGCCCCGCTTCGGCTCGTTCGTGGCGGTCTACGGCGTGCCCGAGACGCGGGCGCTCATCGCCCGCGCGCTCGCCGGCGAGCTTTCGCCCGCTTCGGGCTGAGGCGCGCGGCGTCGGCCCGCGCATGGCAGCCGGCCGTCGCTTGCATTCGCGCCCCGCGCGCGCGAAATGTCTGCGATGCCGAAAGTCTCCCCGCAGCCCCGCGCGGCCGCCCCGATGAAGGCGGGCGACCACCTCATCCTGGTCGACGGCTCGGCCTTCATCTTCCGCGCCTTCCACGCGCTGCCGCCGCTCACGCGCAAGTCGGACGGGCTGCCGTCCGGCGCGGTCGCCGGCTTCTGCAACATGATCTGGAAGATGCTGCAGGAGGGGCCGACCCCGGAGAAGGGCGACGAGCCGACCCATTTCGCCGTGATCTTCGACTATTCGGCGAAGACCTTCCGCAACGAGATCTATTCCGACTACAAGGCGCACCGGCCCGAGCCGCCGCCGGACCTCATCCCGCAGTTCGGGCTCATCCGGGAGGCGACGCGCGCCTTCAGCCTCGCCTGCATCGAGCAGAAGGGCTGGGAGGCCGACGACATCATCGCGACCTATGCCCGCCTCGCCTGCGAGCGAGGCGCGCGCACAACCATCGTCTCCTCCGACAAGGACCTGATGCAGCTCCTCGGGCCGAGCGTGACGATGGTCGATACGATGCGCGACCAGGTCATCGACCCGGCCTTCGTGAAGGAGAAGTTCGGGGTCTTCCCGGACAAGATGATCGACCTGCAGGCGCTCTGCGGCGATTCCACCGACAACGTCCCGGGCGTACCCGGCATCGGCGCCAAGACGGCGGCGCAGCTCCTCGACGAGTACGGCGACCTGGAGACCCTGCTCGCCCGCGCCGCCGAGATCAGGCAGCCGAAGCGGCGCGAGAACCTGATCGCCTTCGCCGAGCAGGCGCGCGTCTCGCGAAAGCTCGTGGAACTCTGCAATGCGGTGCCGCTCGAGGTTCCGATCGACGACCTCGCGGTCGAGCCGGTCGACGGCGCGCGCGCCGTCGCCTTCTGCAAGGCGATGGAGTTCAACGCGCTGACGCGGCGGGTCGCCGAGAAGACCGGCACCGCGGCGGACGCAATCGAGCCGATGGCGCTCGCCGTCCAGGGCTGGCCGCCGGGCGGCGCCTCGGCCCCGGCGCACGGGCCGGACATGGCGGAACCGGCCGCCGCGGATGGCGCGGCCGAGGCCGCGGCGCGGACGAAGCCGGCCCTGCCGAGCCATCTGGAGCCGATCGGCACGCCGTGGGACCTCGTCGAGGCGCGGAAGGCGAGCGCCTGCGAGCCGAAGATCGACGTGCAGTCTTACCATTGCGTGCGCACGATCGAGGCGCTGGAGAAATGGGTGGCGGCGGCGCGCGAGCACGGGATCGTCGCGATCGACACCGAGACGACCAGCCTCGACCCGCTCGATTGCGAACTGTGCGGCGTGAGCCTCGCGCTCGAGCCGGGCCTCGCCTGCTACATCCCGCTCGGGCACCGGCAGGCGGAGGACGCAAGCTCCTCCGCCGACCTTTTCGGCGATCCGCCGGCGAAGGCTCGGAAAGCCGCCGCCAGGGGCAAGGGCGACGGCGCGGAGGAGCCGGCTACCGGCGGGGCCGGCGCGGAGACGGTCGCGGCCGAGCCGCCGGACTACACGCAGATCCCGGAGGCGGAGGCGCTCGCGCTCCTCAAGCCGCTCCTGGAGGACCCGGCGGTCCTCAAGATCGGCCAGAACATGAAGTTCGACTGGCTGGTCTTCCGCGAGCGCGGCATCGAGGTCGCGCCGTTCGACGACACGATGCTGATCTCCTACGCGCTCGATTCGGGGCGCCGGCCGGGCCACGGCATGGACGGGCTCTGCAAGGAGCTGCTGGAGCACGACCCGATCACCTACAAGTCGGTGGCGGGAACCGGCAAGGCGGGCGTCACCTTCGACCGCGTCGCGATCGACCGCGCCACCTGCTACGCCGCCGAGGACGCCGACGTCACGCTGCGCCTCTGGCGCGTGCTGAAGCCGCGCCTCGTCGCGGAGGGCATGACCCGCGTCTACGAGCGGCTGGAGCGGCCGATGGTGCCGGTGCTCGCCCGCATGGAGCGGCGCGGCATCAAGGTCGACCGGCAGATCCTGTCGCGCCTCTCCGGCACCTTCGCGCAGAAGGCTGCGGCGGTGGAGGCCGAGATCCACGAGCTGGCCGGCGAGACCTTCAACATCGGCTCCACCAAGCAGCTCTCCGACATCCTGTTCGGCAAGATGGGCCTGCCCGGCGGCCGCAAGACGAAGACCGGCGCCTGGTCGACCGACGTGAAGGTGCTCGACGACCTCGCCGCCGAAGGCATCCCGATCGCGCGCAGGATCGTGGAATGGCGGCAGCTCACCAAGCTGAAGTCGACCTACACCGACACGCTGCCGCAGCACATGGACGCGCAGGGCCGCATCCACACGAGCTTCTCGCTCGCCTCGACCACGACCGGCCGGCTCTCCTCGTCGGAGCCGAACCTGCAGAACATCCCGATCCGCACGGAGGAAGGCCGCGCCATCCGCACCGCCTTCATCGCCGAGGAGGGCTGGAAGCTCGTCTCGGCCGACTACAGCCAGATCGAGCTGCGCGTGCTCGCCCACATCGCCGACATCCCGCAGCTCCGCCGCGCCTTCGCCGACGGGCTCGACATCCACGCCATGACCGCGTCGGAGATGTTCGGCGTGCCGATCGCGGGCATGGACCCGATGGTGAGACGCCGCGCCAAGGCGATCAATTTCGGCATCATCTACGGCATCTCGGCCTTCGGCCTCGCCCAGCAGCTCGGCATCGGGCGTGGCGAGGCGGGCGACTACATCAAGCGCTATTTCGAGCGCTTCCCCGGCATCCGCGACTACATGGAGGAGACGAAGCGCGCCTGCCGGGAGAACCTCTACGTCGAGACCCTGTTCGGCCGGCGCGCGCACTATCCCGACATCCGCGCCTCGCAGCCCTCGCTGCGCGCTTTCCAGGAGCGCGCGGCGATCAACGCGCCGATCCAGGGGACGGCCGCCGACATCATCCGGCGCGCGATGATCCGTATGGACGACGCGCTCGAGGCCGCGGGGCTGCGCGCGCGCATGCTGCTGCAGGTCCACGACGAGCTGATCTTCGAGGTCCCCGACGAGGAGGTCGAGGCCACGCTGCCGGTCGTCACGCGGGTCATGGAGCACGCGCCCGAGCCGGCCGTGAAGCTCGCCGTGCCCCTCAAGGTCGATGCCCGCGCCGCGTCGAACTGGGACGAGGCGCACTGAGCGCCCCGCCCCCAGGCGGCGGCTTGGCGGCGGTCAGAGCAGGTCGGGTCCGCTCCGGACGGTGTCCCGGCAGGCCGGCTCCGCGAGCGCGATCCGCCCGCCCGGCCCGGACGCACCCGCCCGCGCGGATCGGAACCAGGTCATGAGCGCCCGGAAGTCGCCGCCGAAGCCGTGCTGCTTCAGCGCCTCGTAGACGATCGAGCACTGCATCGCATCGCCGCGGCCCCCGCGGGCTTCGGCCGCGCCGGCTTCGCAGGCGAGATAGGCGCACTTCAGGTCGCCCACGGAGCGTTCCGCCGCGCTCGCCGAAGGCACGGCGCCGATGGCTGCGGCAAGCGTGGCGAGGGCGAATGCCGCTCGCCGCGCGCAAGGTCTGAAACCGTTCATCTGCACCTCGGCCTCCCGGACTGAACCAGCGACAGGCTGGCCTGATCCGGGAAGTCTCGCAGGCGCGCGTCGCCGGTACATGAGCCGGATGTCCCGGGCGACCGCGTTCCGCGGTGAATTCTCGACCCGGACCCGGGACCCGTGTCCCGCATCACGACGCGACGGGCGGGTTCCCGTAGCCGGCGTTCCGCGCCGCCACGATCGCACGCGCTCTGGTCCCGACGCCCAGCCTGGCGAAGATGGACGAGACGTGATTGCGCACGGTCTTCTCGCTGATGGAGAGTTCGGCGGCGATCTGGCCGTTGTCGAGGCCCTGGGCGAGCCGGTGCACGACCTCCTGCTCGCGGGCCGTGAGCTCCGCGAACGGGGATTGCTCGGGCGAGCGCCTGGGCAGGAAGGCGTGCAGCGCGTCGACGAAGTTCGACCAGGCCCCCTCGGCGGGCAGCATGAAGTGGTTCGGGCTGTCGAGTTCGAGGAAGCGGGCATCGGGAATGAGCCGGGCCAGCAGCCGGCCTTCCTCGATCGGGGCGACGGCGTCGCGGTTCACATGGGCGACCAGCGTCGGGCAGGATATGCGGGCGGCTTCGCCCTGCACGTCCACGTCGAACATGATGCGCGTAAGCTTCACGGCGTTGGCAGCGGACGTGGCTCGCTTCTGCAGTTCGCACCAGGACCGCAGATGCTCCAGTGTGCCCTCCGGCTGGAACTGGGTCGCGAAGGACCGCATGAAGGCATGGTCTTCATGCCCCCAGCCGAGTTCCAGCATCTGCAGCATCACCTTGGCCTTTTCAGGCTCCAGAGGCGGGGTGGAGCGCCGGTTCCTTCCGCGCGCATAGGTGCCGTAGAGCACCAGATGGCTGACCCGAGACGGGGCGTTCGCGGCATAGGCGATTGCGACCGCCCCGCCCTGGCAGGCGCCGACGAGGGAGAAGCGGTCGAATTCCAGCCATTCGACGAGCGCCTCGAGATCGCGGACCCAGGTCTCGAAGGAGAGGTCGTCGACGTTCCAGTCCGAGAGCCCGCAGCCGCGGGGATCGTAGCGGACAAGGGTGTAGCGCGACGACAGGGCTTCGAGCCACGGACGCCAGGCGACGCTGTGCCACTGATAGTCGAGATGCGTCAGCCAGCTCGGCAGCAGGATCAGGCGCGGTCCCTTGCCCGCGACGGTGTAGGCCAGCTTCGCGCCGTCGAAACTCGCGCAGAATCTCACGTGCTGAACTGGCATGGCGCCGATTGCCCGGTTGGAGCGAGCTGCAGTCTACACCCATGCGCCGGCCGAGCAACCTTCGTCGTCGGAATCCCAAGTCCGCCAACGTCTTGCAGCGATCGGCCCGATGCCCGCCGTCTTCCTTCTCCTCGGCTTTCCTGCCTTTCCGTTCGGCCCGCCGGCGCGGCGTCGGCGCGGCCCCGGCCGTCAGATCCCCACGGTCTCCTTGAGGCGCGCCACGAGGCCGTCGAAGCCGCCCTCGGCGCGCCGCACGACCACCCGGGCGCCGATCGGCACGCGGTCGTAGAGGTCGATGATGTCGGCGTTGAGCAGCCGGATGCAGCCGGACGAGACGGCGCGGCCGATCGAGTGCGGCTCCGGCGTGCCGTGGATGCGGTAGAGCGTGTCGCGGCCGTTCCGGTAGAGATAGAGCGCGCGGGCGCCGAGCGGGTTCTGCGGGCCGCCCGGCATCCCGCCGGCCCACTTCGCCGCGAAGGGATCGCGCCTCTGCATCGCGGCGGGCGGCGTCCAGCGCGGCCACTTCGCCTTGCGGCCGACCCGGGCGACGCCCGACCAGGCGAAGCCCTCGCGGCCGACGCCGACGCCGTAGCGCATCGCTTCGCCGTTCGGCATCACGAGGTAGAGGAAGCGCGCACCAGGATCGACGACCAGCGTGCCCGGCGGCTCGCCGGTCGCGTTGGCGACGATCTGGCGGTGGAACTGCGGCGGGATCTGGCTGAGGTCGACGGGCGCGACGCGGTGAGGCTCATTGGTGGCCGGCACCAGCAGCTGGTTGCGCGCGACCGGCTGGCGCGCGGCGCGGCCGATCGGGGTGCAGGCGGAGATGAGGCCGGCGGCGCCGGCCAGCAGAAAAGCGCGTCTCGCGATCAAGGTCCTACTCCGAATGGCGTTTACCGCCTCCGGAGCAAATTCGGCGGAACTGCGGTCCGTTCCGGCCGACCCGCGACCGCCCGCGTGCCCGCGCGGCGATGCGGCATTTCTGCCACAGGCCGGGCGGCGGCGGATGTCCTCGCGGGGGGGCGTCAGTCCTTCTGGGCCGGCCCCTCCTGGCCGGCTTCGCGCGCGGCCTGCAGGACGGTGTCGATGAAGGCCTCATACTCGTCGCGGAGCGGGTCGAAGATGTCGCGCTCCTCGGTCACGGCGCCGCGCATGCCGCCGGCGAGCCGGAAGAAGCCGTAGGCGCGCCCCATGTAGGGGCACAGGAAGCCGTGCGCCTTGAGCGTCTCGAAATCGGCCGGCGAATGGGTTGCGCGGGCGATCCGGAAGGTGCCCGCGGCGTCGGGCGCCGTCTCGATGCGCAGGCCGTGGCGGACGGCCGCCTTGCCCATGGAATTGGCGCCCGCATCCGCCTCGAACGCCTCGAAGGGATAGAGGCGCTCGACCGTGGCGCGGTCGTTCAGATCGGCGTTGGGGATCATGGTCCGTCTCTCGTCTAGATCGTCAGGACAACGCGGCCGTCGACCGTTCCGTTCTTCAGCCGGCCGAACACGTCGTTGATCGCTTCGAGCGGGGCGGTGCTCACATGCGAGCGGACCTTGCCCTCGGCAGCGAAGGCGATCGATTCCGCGAGGTCGCGCCGCGTGCCGACGATGGAGCCGCGGACCGTGATCCGCTTCAGGACGACGTCGAAGATCGGGGTCGGAAAATCGCCCGGAGGCAGGCCGACGAGGCTGACCGTGCCGCGGCGGCGCGTCATGCCGAGCGCCTGCGCGAAGGCGGGGACGGAGACGGCCGTCACGAGCACGCCGTGGGCGCCGCCGCCGGTCGCCTTACGCACCGCCTCGACCGGGTCCTCGGCCGTGCAGTTCACCGTGAAGTCGGCGCCGAGTTCCTTCGCGAGCGCCAGCTTGTCGTCGGAGACGTCGATGGCGGCGACGTGCAGGCCCATCGCCTTGGCGTACTGGACCGCGACGTGGCCGAGGCCGCCGATGCCGGAGATCGCCACCCATTCGCCCGGCTTCGCCTCGGTCTCCTTCAGGCCCTTGTAGGTGGTGACGCCGGCGCAGAGGATCGGCGCCATCGCCACGAAATCGGGATTGTCGGGAAGCCGGCCGACATAGGCGGCATTGGCCAGCACGTACTCGGCATAGCCGCCATCGACGCCGTAGCCGGTGTTGTGCTGGCTCTCGCAGAGCGTCTCCCAGCCGGTCGTGCAGTGCTCGCAGGCGCCGCAGGCGTCGTGCAGCCACGGCACGCCCACAGGGTCGCCCTCCTTGAGGCCCTTCACGCCCGGGCCGAGCGCGGCGACGATCCCGACGCCCTCGTGGCCCGGTATGAAGGGCAGTTTCGGCTTCACCGGCCAGTCGCCGTCGGCGGCGTGCAGGTCGGTGTGGCAGACGCCGCTCGCGACGACCTTCACCAGCACCTCGCCGTAGCCCGGCTCCGGCACCGCCACCTCCTCGATGCGGAGCGGCGCCCCGAACGCGCGCACCACGGCTGCCTTCATCGTCGCTGCCATCGTCATACCTCCGTTGCTGTCGCCCCCGCGTAAAGGCGACGAAAAAGGGCGACATTGATGGAGGTCAATGGCGGCGGTTAAGGCGGGGTTGCGCGGGAACCCGGAATCGCGCGGTCAGGCCGGCGCGAGCATGCCGCCCGGAGGGGCCTCGCGGGCCGCGATCCGCTTGTGGACGTGGACGAGGAAGGCGGTGGCGAAGAGCGGCGTGAAGAGGTTGAGGAGCGGCACGGCCAGGAAGGCGGCGACCAGCAGCCCGGCCAGGAACACGCGCCCGCTGTTCCGCAGCCTCAGCGCGCGCACGGTTTCCGGCGGATGGAAGCGCAGCGCCGCGAGCTCGAAGTACTCGCGGCCGAGCAGGTAGCCGTTGGCGACGAAGAAGATCACGACGCCGAAGCCGAGCAGGAAGACGAGCGGCAGCGCGACGAGGTTCACCAGCACGACCACACCGGTGAACTTCACCGTGGTGACGAGCGAGCGTGCGAGCGGCATGGCGCGGCCGGGCGGGTCGGCCGGATAGTGGCTGCGCTCGACGAGCTCGGCGACCTCGTCGAGGAAGAGCCCCGCGAAGAGCGAGGTGACCGGCGCGATGACGAAGGCGAGGCCCACCACCAGGCCGATCCCGGACACGATGGAGAAGGCGGTCTCCAGCCACGGGAACGGCAGCACCAGGAAGTGGAGCAGCAGGCCCTGGAGCGTGATCCAGAGCACGACCAGGAGCGCGATGGTCAGCGAAAGCGCCTTCCAAAGCACCGAGCGGAACGGCGGGGAGAAGATCTCCCCGAAGGCGAGCGTCGCCGCGGCAATCATGTCGGCCCTCCAGACCGGCGGCAGATAGGCGCCGACGCGGCTCGGCTCAACCCGCGATATTGCCTTTGCCCCGCCCAGGCTCTAGCGAGCGCAAAGGCAGAAGCGGGATCCCTCATGGCTCAGGCAGAATTCGACGTCCTCACCATCGGCAACGCGATCGTCGACGTGCTCGCCCGCACGGAAGAGGACGTCCTCGTCCGCGAGGGGCTGGTGAAGGGCTCCATGCGGCTGATCGAGACGGCGGAGGCGGAGCGCCTCTACGGCCAGATGGGGCCGGCGCACATGGTGTCCGGCGGCTGCGCCGGCAACACGGCCTCGGGCGTCGCCTCCTTCGGCGGCCGCACCGCCTTCATCGGCAAGGTGGCGGACGACGAGCTCGGCCGCTTCTACCGCCACGACATGACGGCGCTCGGCATCCATTTCCCGACTGCTGATCTCGCCGGCGGCGCGCCGACTGCGCGCTCGATGATCCTCATCACCCCCGACGGCGAGCGCACGATGAACACCTATCTCGGCGCCTGCCAGGAGCTGACGCCGGCCGACATCGACCGCGCCACCGTGGAGGGCGCGGCGATCACCTATCTGGAGGGCTATCTCTGGGATCCGCCGAAGGCCAAGGAGGCGTTCCGCGAAGCGTCGCGGATCGCCCACGGCGCCGGCCGGAAGGTCGCCATCACGCTGTCGGATTCCTTCTGCGTCGACCGCTTCCGCGACGAGTTCCTGCAGCTCATGCGCGAGCGCGCGGTCGACATCGTCTTCGCCAACATCCACGAGGCGCTGGCGCTCTACCAGACGAGCGACTTCGCCACGGCGGCGGGGATCCTGCGCAAGGACGTGCCGCTCGCGGTCGTCACCCTTGGCGCGGAAGGCTCGCTGGTGCTGGCCGGCGACGAGGAGACGCGGGTTCCTGCCGCGCCGGTCGAGCGCGTGGTCGACCTGACCGGTGCCGGCGACCTCTACGCGTCCGGCTTCCTCTACGGCCTCGCCAGAGGCCTTGCGCACCGTGAATGCGGGGTGCTCGGCTCGCTGGCCGCCGCCGAGATTATCTCCCATGTCGGCGCGCGGCCCGAAACGTCGCTCAGGCAAGTCGCAGAGCAGGGGGGTCTGCCGGCCTGAGCCGGCCGACATCGTGCCAGGGCTGGCCGCCGAGGCCGGTCCGCTGCATGAGATCGCGCGCCCGCCACATCCAGTCGATGCGGCGCTCGGCGATACCGGGCACGCTGCCGGGATCGAAGCCGGCCCAGGGCAGGAACGGGTTGCGCCGGCCATAGGTCCAGATCTCGACGCGGACCGTCGGCCGCGCGCTGAAGCCGCGGGCATGGAAGCCGACCGTGTCGCCGGCGACCAGCGTGTTGGCCGGCACGGCGAAGGCCTTGGGCGGGCCGTAGCCCATCGCCGCGATCTCGTCCGGGCTGGCGCGGAATGAGCCGCGCGCGAGCAGGCGGTTCTCGCTCTGAGACGCCCTGATGCTGGTCTCGCGCTCCCAGGCGAGGCGCCCGGGCGTCAAACGGTGCGAGCCGGGAACGTAGGTGAACGGCCCCTCGTCCTCGGCGACGTCGGTCAGGAACAGCCAGGCCTTCACCGTCGGGTGGAACGTGTCGGCGTGAAGGTCCGTCTGCGGATCGGGCGCAGCGTCCCGGATGTGGGAGAGGATCGTCTGGATGTAGGTGAGCGGCTCCTGGTCGAAGGAGCCGACATAGCGGTTGATCCCGCGCCATTCCGGGTTCACCACGAAGCGGCGGAGCGCGGGCGAGGCGCGCAGCGCCTCCGGCCCGACGGCCATGCGGCGCGTGATCGTGTCGCCCTGGATCATCTCGCGCGCCGGGCCCTCATAGGCGAAGACCTCGTCCCTGAGCCGCCTGAACTCGTCCGGCGGGAGGAAATTCTCCCGCATGATGTAGCCGTCGCGGTCGAATGCGGCGCGGTCCTCGGCGGAGACGAGCTTCGCCAGCTTTTCCCGCCGCCGCCAGGCCATGTCGTGCGCGAGCCGCACCCGCTTCTCGTGCAGGCCCCGGCGGTTCAGCTCCGGCGAGCCGATCAGCGGGTTGTCGCGAAAGGACTTCGCGCCGGTGGCGAGCTGGGCGACCCACACCGGGGCGAGCAGCATGCGGGCGGGGTTCATCGGCGTCTCCCGTGCTTCGACCGGGCGAGTCTACGGCAGCGCATGTTTCAGCGCCATTTCGCGGACGTTGTGAAGAGGTTGCGCGGGAGCACCGCCGGACGCTGCGCCCGGCGGCGGCGCCGCTAGAGGATGAAGCGGCTCAGATCCGCGTTCCGCGCGAGGTCGCCGATGTGCTCCTCGATATAGGCGGCGTCGATCGTGACCGTCTCGCCGTCGCGGTCGGGTGCGGTGAAGGAGATCTCGTCGAGGATGCGCTCCATCACGGTCTGCAGCCGGCGCGCGCCGATGTTCTCCACCGTGGAGTTGATCTCCACCGCGAAGCGGGCGATCGAATCGACGCCGTCGTCGGTGAACTCCAGCGTCAGCCCCTCGGTCGCCATCAGCGCCTTGTACTGCTTGATGAGGCTCGCCTCCGTCTCCGTCAGGATGCGGCGGAAGTCCTCCTCCGTCAGCGGGCGGAGCTCGACGCGGATCGGCAGCCGGCCCTGCAGCTCGGGCAGGAGGTCCGACGGCTTGGCGACGTGGAACGCGCCCGACGCGACGAAGAGGACGTGATCCGTCTTCACCGGGCCGTGCTTGGTGGCGACCGTCGTGCCTTCCACGAGCGGCAGCAGGTCGCGCTGCACGCCTTCGCGGCTGACGTCGCCGCCGATCCGGCCGTCGCGGGCGCAGATCTTGTCGATCTCGTCGAGGAAGACGATGCCGTCGTTCTCGACCGCCCGGATCGCCTCCTGCACGATCTGCTCGTCGTCGAGGAGCTTGTCGGATTCCTCGGTGATGAGGATGTCGTAGGATTCCTTCACCGAGACCTTGCGCGTCTTGGTGCGCTGGCCGCCGAGCGCCTTGCCGAGCATGTCGCCGATGTTCATGACGCCGATCGAGGCGCCGGGCACGCCGGGCACCTCGAAGCCGCCCATCGGGTTCGAGGTGTCGCGGATCTGGATCTCGATCTCCTTGTCGTCGAGCTCGCCGGCGCGCAGCTTCTTGCGGAAGCTCTCGCGCGTCATCGGGCTCGCATGCTCGCCGACGAGCGCGTCGAGCACGCGCTCCTCCGCCTGGAGGTGTGCGCGCGCCTGGACGTCCTTGCGCTTCTGGTCGCGCACCAGCGCAATGCCGGCCTCCACGAGGTCGCGGACGATCTGCTCGACGTCGCGGCCGACATAGCCGACCTCGGTGAACTTCGTCGCCTCGACCTTGATGAAGGGGGCGTTGGCGAGCTTCGCCAGCCGGCGCGCGATCTCCGTCTTGCCGACCCCGGTCGGGCCGATCATCAGGATGTTCTTCGGCAGCACCTCCTCGCGCATCGCGCCTTCGAGCTGCTGGCGCCGCCAGCGGTTCCGGAGCGCGATCGCGACGGCGCGTTTCGCATCCTTCTGGCCGATGATGTAGCGGTCGAGCTCGGACACCGTCTCGCGCGGCGAAAAGGTCGCCTTGCGCTCCTCGCGCCCCTCGGGCTCGGCTTTGGCGGCGATGGTCTGGGTCATCTGTCTCTCTTTCAAGCGTCCCGCGCCATCATCAGCGCAGGTCCGTAGATGGTCGTCCGCCGCTCGAAGGCGGCGAAGCCGGCTTTCTCGTAGGCGCGGACGGCGCGCGCGTTCTGCGGGTCCGGGTCGATCACGAGTCGCGGCGCCCCGCCGGCGACGAGTTCGTCCGCGATCTGCCGCAGGATGGCCGATCCGTGCCCGATCCCGACAAGGTCCGGCTGCCCGATCGAGAGGTCGAGGCCGAGCGTTCCGGCAGGCTGGTCCCGGTAGGGATGGTCGTCCTCCATATGGGGATCGTAGTGCTGGAGGTAAGCGATCGGAACGCCGTCGAGCTCGACGACCATCGGCCGCGTCGACGGCGCGGCCATGGCGTCCCGGATTTCGGCGAGCCCGGCCGCCGGGTCGCCCCACCATTCGGCCACGTGCGGTTCGCAGAGCCAGCGGCCGAGCAGGGCCAGGTCCGCGGCGTTCACGTCGCGGAACCGGTAGGCGCGGGCCGCTCCGGGCCGGTCGGAAGGCAAGGCGGTCCCCTCCCCGGCCCGTCTATGCGGCTTCGTCCAGCGCCTCGATCGTGACGCTGGCATTCGTGTAGACGCAGATCTCGCCGGCGATCTGCATGGCGCGGCGCGCGACCGCCTCCGCATCCATGCCGTCCACGTCGGCGAGCGCCCGGGCGGCGGCAAGCGCGTAGTTCCCGCCCGAGCCGATCGCGGCGATGCCGTTCTCCGGCTCCAGCACGTCGCCGGTGCCGGTCAGCACCAGCGTGGTCGAGCGGTCGGCGACGATCATCATCGCCTCGAGACGGCGGAGATAGCGGTCGGTGCGCCAGTCCTTGGCGAGCTCGACGCAGGCCCGCATGAGCTGGCCGCGATACTGCTCGAGCTTCGTCTCCAGCCGCTCCAGCAGCGTGAACGCATCCGCCGTGGCACCCGCGAAGCCGGCGATCACCTCGCCGCTCCCGAGCCTGCGCACCTTCCGCGCATTGTGCTTGATCACGGTCTGTCCGAGGCTGACCTGGCCGTCGCCGGCGACCACGACCTTGCCGCCCTTCCGCACGGTGACGATCGTCGTCCCGTGCCAGGGGGCGTAGGGGGATTGTTCGGGCAAGGGAAACTCCTTCAGCGGGCCGTCGCCGGTCCGGTCGGCCCCGGCGGCGCCCCTGTCGCGTGCACGCCCTATTTAGGTCGGCGGAGGGGCGGTGCAAATCGCACAATGGTGCTGCCCGGCGATGGCCAGGCGGACGGCGCCGAGCCTCAGAACGGGAGCAGGACGGGCACCAGCAGGATGCTCGCGGCCATCGCGACGGCCGCGAACGGCACGCCGATCCGCACGAAGTCCTGGAACCGGTAGTTGCCCGGGCCGACCACGAGCGCGTTCACGGGTGAGGAGACCGGCGTCATGAAGGCGGCCGACGCCGCGAGCGCGACGATCATCGCGAACGGATAGGGCGATGCGCCGAGCGCCCCGGCCGTGGCCATCGCAACGGGCGCCATCAGGACCGCCGTCGCCGTGTTCGAGATGAACAGGCTGAGGCCGGCGGTCGCCGCGAATACCGCCGCGAGCACCAGATGCGGACTCGCGCCCCCGCCGAAGGCGAGCAGCGCGCCGGCCGCGAGATCGACCCCGCCCGTCTTCTGCAGCGCGATCGAGAAGGGCAGCATGCCGACGATGAGAACGATCGTCTGCCAGTGGATCGAGCGATAGGCGCTGGTGAGGTCGATGCAGCCGAGCAGGCCCATGAGCAGGCAGCCGATCAGGGCCGCCTGGAAGTTCGGCACCGCGCCGGTCGCCATCAGCCCGACGGCGACGACGAGGGAGAGGACCGCCTGGGGCGCGCGGGAAGGCTCCGGAACGACCTCCTCCAGTTCGGCGGGCAGGTCGAGGACGACGAGGTCCTTCCAGTCGGACTGCAGCCGCCGGACCGCCTTCCACGGGCCGACCACCAGGAGCGTGTCGCCGACGCCGAGCTTCTCGTCCCGCAACGGTCCGGCCTGCGCCGCGGCCCCGCGCTTCAGCCCGACCACGGCGAGATCGTACTCGGTGCGGAAGCGGGCCTCCACCACCGTCCTGCCGATCAGCCTCGACGCGGCCGGCACCATGAGCTGCGCCATGCCGATATCCTGGGAGCGGTCCGAGAAATAGGTCCCGGACATCGGCAGGCGCTCCAGCCCGAAGCGGCGGACGACCGCCTCGATGTCGACGGTGCGCTCCACCAGGTCGATGAAGAGCACGTCGCCCGCCTGGAGGACGGTAGCCGCCATCGGTCGGACGAAGCGGCTGGCGAAGGGGGTCGAGCGCTCGATGGCGATGATGTTGACGCCTGACGTCGCGCGGAGGTCGAGGTCGGAAAGCGTCCGCCCGACCAGCGGCGAACGCTCGGGTACGCGGAGACGGTGCTCGCGCTCGGCGAGCGCGTACTCCGCGATCCAGTCCGCGAGCCGCGGCCGCGGCCGCCCGGCCCCGTGCGCCGCGTGCTCGCCGGCGAGCCAGCGGCGGGCGAACAGCATGTAGAGGATCGCGAGCGCGAGGATCGGGATCCCGAACGGCGTGAAGCTGAAGAAGTTGAAGCCGTCGAAGCCGCGCCGGACGAGCTCGGCGTTGACG
Source organism: Faunimonas sp. B44 (assembly GCF_052655945.1). NCBI lineage: Bacteria > Pseudomonadati > Pseudomonadota > Alphaproteobacteria > Hyphomicrobiales > Afifellaceae > Faunimonas > Faunimonas sp. B44. Next base: position 49,674 of record NZ_JBQYEX010000001.1, read on the forward strand.
ACGAGGTTGGGGGCGGTCGCCACCAGCGTCATCATCCCGCTGATGAGCGCGGCCATGCTGAGCGGCATCATGAGCCGGCCGGGTGCGATCTCCGCGTTTCGGGCGACCCTGAGCACGATCGGGATGAAGATGGCGACGACGCCGGTCGAGCTCATGAAAGAGCCGATGCCGGCGACGATCAGCATCAGGAGCGCGATCAGCCGGGCCTCGCTCCGCCCGGCGCGTGCGACGAGCCAGTCGCCGAGGCGCTGTGCCACTCCGGTCCGCACCAGGCCTTCCCCGATGACGAAGAGCGCCGCGATCAGGAGGATGTTGGGGTCGCTGAAGCCGGCCACCGCCTCCTCGACGGTGATGATGCCGGTCAGCGGAAGCGCCGCCATCATGATGAGAGCGACCGCGTCCATGCGCGGGCGGCCGATTGCGAACATGGCGACGGCGGCCGCGAGAAGGGCGAGGACGATCCCGAGTTCCGCCGTCATCGCGGCGAGCGGACCGGGTGCTTGGTTTCGGGAAGGAGGCGGGCCAGACTGGACACCCGGGCCGTCTAGCAAGGCAGGCCGCCGATGTCGAATGAGGCCCCGCGCGGCCCGACCGGGTGGCGCCGCGCCGTTTCGCCGGAATGGCCCGATACAGGATGGCCGGATTCAAGGTTGGAAGGAGGACGCAGACGATGCCGCAATGCCCGATCATCCCCGCGCTGCACTACCGCGACGCCCGCGCCATGATCGACTTCCTCTGCCGCGCCTTCGGGTTCGAGCGGAAGGCGGTCCACGACGGCCCGGACGGGACCGTGGCGCACGCGGAGCTGACGCTCGGTGGCGCCATGATCATGATCGGTTCGCCGGCGGACACGCCCTACGGCCGCCTCGTCGGCCCAATCGAGGCCGGCGGCCGCGCCACGATGGGGCTCTATGTCGTGGTCAACGACGTCGACGCGCACCACGACCGCGCCAAGGCGGCGGGCGCCACCATAGAGATCCCGCTCACCGACCAGGATTATGGCGGCCGCGACTACACCTGCCGCGACCCCGAGGGGCAGGTCTGGTCGTTCGGCACCTACGATCCGTGGCGGTGAGCGCCGGCGGGCGCGGACTCCCTGCCCGCCCTCCGCCATCGGCCCCGCCCGTCACTCCGGTCCGGCATAGCGGCCGGCCGTCTCCGGGAAGAGCGACTTCACGATCTTGAACTTCGAGATGTCCGCGGTCGCGTCCATGTGGAGGAAGATCGCGGCGTCCCGGAAGAGCTTCTCCACGCCGAAATCGAGCATCATGCCGTTGCCGCCGTGCAGCTCGACGCAGTGCTGCGCGACCTTCATGATCTCCTCCGAGGCGAACACCTTGGCCATGTTGCAGAGGACGTCGGCATTGCCGGCGCCCTCGTCGACGGCCCGGGCGGCGCGCTCGACCATGCCGCGCACCGCCTCGATCCGCGTAGCCATGTCGGCCATGCGCAGCGCCACCGCCTGGTGCTTGATGAGGATCCGGCCGCCCTGCACGTAGTTCTGGACGTAATCCGAGGCGACCTCGAGGCAGCGCACGCCGACGCCGAGATTCTTCGCCGCCTGGATGATCTTGCCCGGGCGATGGTAGACGCCGAGCCGGCCGATCGCCTGGTTCTCCACGAGGAGGTGGTCCTCGGGCAGCCACATGTCCTCGAACACGAGCTCGCCATTGTTCATGAAGCGGCAGCCGAGGGTCTCGTTGCAGCGCACGATGGTGAGCCCCGGCGTGTCGCGCGGCACGAGGAAGCTCGACGTTCCCTGCAGCATGCCGACGGTCGGGTCGGTGTTGGCGTTCACGACGTAGAGGCTCGCATCGTAGCCGTTCGAGATGAACTGCTTGCGCCCGTTGATCGCCCATCCGCCGTCCCTTCTGACGGCGCGGGTGTGCATGGCGGCCTCCGGGACGTTGTAGGGCAGCCAGCGGTCGGAGGCGCCGCGCGGCTCGGTCGAGCAATGGGCGAGCAGGAACTGCGGGTCGGCGAGGAGCCGCGGGAACCATTTCTCCTGCAGGTGGCGCGGCGCGACGTTCCGGAGCAGGACGGCGAGCTTCCAGTTCTGGACGAGCTTGTCCGCGAGCCCCGAATCGCCGCGGGCGATCTCCTCGGAGATGATGGCGAAGGTCTGCGCTTCCGTGCCGGGGTCGAGCTCGACGCCGCCGAACTCGGCCGGCACCCCCAGCGTGCGGATGCCGATCTCCTCGCAGCCCTCGAGGATCTCGGGCGGCAGGCGGCCGTCCGGGTTCATGTCCCATTCGCGCCGCCAGTCGGACCGTATGAACGGCAGCACGACGCCGTCGACGAAAGCGCGGCAGCTCTGCCGCATCAGCACCTGTTCCTCGGACAACCCGCCCATCCGGTCTTCCTCCCGTTCTTCCAAGGCCCGGATGCTGCCCGCCGGGCCGGCCGAGAACAAGGAGCGATGGCGACCGTCGGCCGACCTCGCCGCGAATCCGCCCGTTCAGGTCCGGTTCAGGGACCGTGTTTCAGAATGGGACCTTGATCGGGTCGCGAAAGCGAACCGGACGAAGACCGAGCCGAAAGGAGCGCCATGGTCCGCACGGCATTCAGATCCGAAGTCCGGCGCATCGTGTCGGAGGCGCAGGCCTGCGACAGTCAGCTCGATATCGGCGAAGCGCTGAAACGCCTGCGCGACGTCGTGGGCGAGGACGCGTTCCACGCCCGGCGCCGCGACCTGACCAACCAGCTTCTGGCCGAGTCGATCCGGCGCGGCGTCGAGGCGCAGCTTCCCATCATCTGAGCGGAACGGGCCCGCGTGCGGCCGGCGGGGAACCGCCGGTCCGCGTGCGAAGGCTCTTCGCCTATTGCGCCGTGTAACCGCCGTCGATGACGAGCTCGGTGCCGGTCACGAACTTCGATTCGTCCGAGGCGAGGTAGAGGATGCCGTAGGCGATGTCGTCCGGCTCGCCGACATGGCCGACCGGATGCATCGCGTTGAGCGCCGCGCGGCCCTCTTCCAGGTCGCCGCTCTCGCGGAGATAGTTCTCCACCATCGGCGTCCAGATGTAGCCGGGATGGACGGAGTTCACGCGGATCTTGAGGCCGGCCTTGGCGCAATAGAGCGCCACCGATTTCGTGTAGAGCCGCACGCCGCCCTTCGACGCGTTGTACGAACCGAGATTGGGGTCGCCGACGAGGCCCTCGATGGAGGAGATGTTGATGATGGAGCCGCCGGGCTCCGCCTTCCGCTTCATGGCGAGGATGGCGTGCTTGGTGCCGAGGAAGACGCCGTCGAGATTGATGCTCATGAGCTTGCGCCAGCGCTCGAGCGTCTCCTCCTGCGGCGCCCCGCCCCAGCCGACGCCGGCATTGTTGACGAGAGTGTCGAGCTTGCCGAAGCGGTCGAGCGTGGTGGCGACCACGCGCTCCCAGGCCGCCTCGTCGGCGACGTCGTGGCTGAGATAGATCGCGGCGCCGCCCTCGTCGGCGATCGCGCGCGCCGCGCGCTCGCCCTCGGCGTCCTTGATGTCGGTGATTACGACGCTCGCGCCTTCGCGCGCCAGCATCCGCGCGGCGGCCTCGCCGATCCCCATCGCCCCGCCGGTGATGATCGCGACCTTGCCTTCGACCCGGTTCATTCCACTGCCGTCCTTCGCTTCGTTGCGTTCGGCGCACCCTAGCAGGCGAGATGGGTCGGGAGTTTGACAGGGCGCAAAGGGATGCGCCGCAGCGGCCGCGACGGGGCGAGGCCTGGCCGGGAACGCGGGGGCGCCCGGGCGCTCCCGCGGAATGCCTTCAGACGCTGAGGCCCTCGGCGAGGCTCGGCATGGCGAGGGCCGAAAAGCCGTAATGGCGGAGCCAGCGCAGGTCGGCCTCGAAGAAGGCGCGCAGATCCGGGATGCCGTATTTCAGCATGGCGATGCGGTCGATGCCCATGCCGAAGGCGAAGCCCTGGTAGCGCTCCGGATCGAGCCCGCCGGCGCGGATCACGTTCGGGTGGACCATGCCGGAGCCGAGGATCTCCAGCCAGCTGTCGCCGACGCCGATCTTCAGTTCGCCCTTGTCCCACGAGCAGCCGATGTCGACCTCCATGGAGGGCTCCGTGAAGGGGAAGTGCGACGGGCGGAAGCGCATCTTCACCGCGTCGAGCTCGAAGAACGCCTTGCAGAAGGCTTCGAGCGTCCCCTTCAGGTGGCCGAGATGGGTGGTCTCGTCGATGACGAGGCCCTCCACCTGGTGGAACATCGGGGTGTGGGTCTGGTCCGAATCGGAGCGGAAGGTCCGCCCCGGCGCGATGATCCTGATCGGCGGCTCGGTCTCCTCCATCGTGCGGATCTGGACCGGCGAGGTGTGCGTCCTGAGCACCATCCGCTCGTTCGAATGCGGCTTGGGGTGGAAGTAGAACGTGTCGTGCTCCTGCCGCGCCGGGTGCTCCGGCGGGATGTTGAGCGCGCCGAAATTGTACCAGTCCGTCTCGATGTGCGGCCCTTCGGCGACGGCGAAGCCCATGTCGGCGAAGATCGCGATCACCTCCTCCATCACCTGGGTCACGGGATGGATGGTGCCGGCCGGCTCGAAGCGGGCGGGCAGCGTGACGTCGAGCGTCTCGGTGCGCAGCCGCTCGGCAAGCGCGGCTTCCTTCAGCTCGGCCCGCCGGCGCTCGATCGTCTCGGCGACGCGGTTCTTGAGGTCGTTCAGCGCCGGGCCGGCGACCTTGCGCTCCTCGGGGCTCATCGTGCCGAGGGCCTTCAGCTTCTCGGAGACCGAACCCTTCTTTCCGAGGGCGGCGACCCGCACCGCCTCCAGCGTGCGCTCGTCGGACGCGCCGGCGAGCGCGGCGTGGATCTCGTGTTCGAGGCTGTCGAGGTCTTCGGTCATTCGCACGCTTCGGAAGGGCTGGTTTCGTCCGGCGCCGTTCTACAGAAGGCCGACCGGCAGTGCCAGAGGCGGGTGCACGGGGCTTGCTTCTTGGGGCGGGCCGCCGCTCCCGGATCGCCGGATCAGATCCGGCGAAGGCGACAACGGGTGGGGCGATGCCGGATCAGGTCCGGCGGCCGAGGTCGAGGACCTGCCCGACTGGTTCCGCGAGCGCTGAGCCGGTTCAGCTCCTGAAGCGCAGGGTCTGCGGGCGCAGCGGATTGGCGAACAGGCGGCCTTCCGCCTGCGCCGTCGTCCATTCGTGCTTGAGGCGCATCCACCAGCGCGCCTGCGTGTCGGAATCGTTGATGAGCATGACGCGGGGATCGCTGACCAGCCCCTCGCGCTGCTTGGCCGCCACGTCCCAATCCTGGCGCAGGAAGACCTTCGTGAAATGCTCGAAGACGCGGCCGAGCGGCGCGACCCAGCCGAGCGAGGTGTAGAACATCTGGTGGAGGACGGTCGTGTCCTCGCTGACCGGGGTGAGCGCGGTGAGGCCGACGATCCAGTTCCGGCCGCCCTTGATGTGCTCCACCCGGTAGCCGGGCAGCTGGTAGTCGATCTCGCTCGTCACGCCGTCGCCGAGGAGGCGCTGGTAGAGCACGTTCTGGTTCGGCAGCGTGTGCCGCGTCATGCGGAAGCCGTAGGCGTCCGGCTCGAACGACTTCTCCTTGTCGCGCATCACCCGCGCCTCCTTGCGGTACCAGCGCGAGGTGTGGACGAAGGCGACGTGGGAGGGATCCATGGTGCCGAAGACGGCCTGGTCGACCGAGTTCGGGAATTCCATGGAGACAGTCGCCTGCGGGCGGTCCGCGAAGGCGAGTTCCGGCAGCACGGGGGGCTCGGGCGCGAAGCCCTCCGCCGGCGCTTCGTCCTTCAAGGCGAGATAGACCCAGACGGCGCCGTAGCGCTCGACGGCGGGATAGGTGATGCAGCGGATCTTGCCGAGCTCGATCTGCTGGCCCTGGCGCAGGCTCGGGATCGCGCGGCAGACGCCGTCGGTGCCGAACTGCCAGCCGTGGTAGCAGCATTCGATCGTGTCGGCGGCGATCATCCGGCCGTAGCGGAGCGGGATGCCGCGATGGGGGCAGGTGTCGCGGAGCGCGAAGACCGCGCCGTCGGCGCTGCGGCCGATCACCACCGGCTCGCCGGCGATGGTCCGACCCGCCAGCGCGCCGGCCTTGAGGTCGCGGCTGGCGAGCGCGACGTACCAGCAGCCGCGCAGGATGTCTGCCTTGAGCCCGTACATCGGAGCCGCTCGGGAAGCGGGTGCGCCCGCGAGGAGCCCACCCGGAAGGGGGAGCGGAGGGCCGGCGGCCCCCCGGTCGTTTCAGCCCGGGCTCAGGCCCGGACGGCCGCCTCGAACTCGTTCGGGGTGGCGTCCTTGAGATAGGCGAGGGCGGCCTTGGCCTGGGCGACGATGGCGGCGAACGCCTCGGGCTCGTGGATGGCGAGGTCCGACAGGACCTTCCGGTCGACCTCGACGCCGGCCTTGAGGAGGCCGTCGATCAGCCGGCCGTAGGTCAGGCCCTGCTCGCGCGCCGCCGCGTTGATGCGCTGGATCCAGAGCGCGCGGAAATTGCGCTTGCGCCGGCGCCGGTCGCGGTAGGCGTACTGGTTCGCCCGCTCGACCGCCTGCTTGGCGATGCGGATGGTGTTCGAACGGCGCCCGTAGAAGCCCTTGGCCTGCTTCAGGACCTTCTTGTGCTTGGCGTGAGACGTCACGCCTCTCTTGACACGTGCCATGATGCGGTTCCTTCGGCGTCAGCGGTTGTACGGCATGTACTTCTTGACGATGCCGGCATCCGGCTCCGACAGCACCATCGTGCCGCGGGCGTTCCGCACGAACTTCGTCGTCCGCTTGATCATGCCGTGTCGCTTGCCGGCCTGACCGACCTTCACCTTGCCTGTGGCGGTGAACCTGAAGCGCTTCTTGGCGCCCGATTTCGTCTTCTGCTTGGGCATTCTGCTCTCCTATGCAACGCGAAAAGCTCCGCAGCGGCGGAGCCTCGCATCCGGCTCATCTCTGAGCATTCTGGATCGCCACGGCATGCCCTTGACGGCAGACCGTCAGCCGGGCGATCCGGCGCGCGACATATAACGGGCCGGGCGGGGGGTGACAAGTGCGGCGTCATCGGCCATATGAGCCTGCGCGCGGCCCTCGTGGTTGCGCGTTCGCGCCGTCCGTGGCATGGACGCCGCGCCCCGGCAGGCTGCGGTAGCTCAGTGGTAGAGCACTCCCTTGGTAAGGGAGAGGTCGAGAGTTCAATCCTCTCTCGCAGCACCATTCTCCCGCTCCGCGTCTCCTGCAGCACCCGCTTCCGCGCAGCCGCCGCGACCCGGCCGCCCGACGTGCCGGCCGATCACTCCAGCCACTCACCCCCTTGCCGCCCTGCCGGTCTTCGACCGCATCGGTCACCGCAGGACCCGCCCCTGTCCGTGTCGTCATGCCCGGGCTCGACCCGGGCATCCAGCACAGCCCCCGCCGCACGGTAGGCGCCCCCGTGGATCGCCGGATCAAGTCCGGCGATGACGACAGTGGGGAGGCGAAGCAGAGAGCCGCTCCGCCGCCCCTGCCGCCCGCCCCATTCTCTGTCGTCATGCCGGGGCTCGACCCGGGCATCCAGTGCACCCCCCGCCGCACGGCACCCGCCCCGTGGATCGCCGGATCAAGTCCGGCCAGGACGACAGGGAGCGGGCGGCGGCGCGGCGGGAAGGGCGCTGCCTCAGGGCTCGGCCGCGGCCGTCGGCGCGTCGGGTAGCTTCGCCGCGCGGCGCGGCCGGCGGCGCGGGTAAGGCTCGTAGGCGACCGGCTCCGTCTCCGAGAGTGCGCCGACGGCCGCGCCGGCCATGTCGAAGGCGACGAAATCCGCGCCGAGCTCGGCGGCGAGCTCGCCGGCCGCCGCATCGCCCGCCCTCGGGTCCTCGCCCTCCGGTTCCGACCAGAGGACGACGCCGACCCGCAGGTCGGGGCGGATCCGCTTGAGGCGGCGGACCAGGAAGCGCCCGTGGCCGAGCGAGTCGCGATTGAGGAAGCAGAGCACCGCGGCGTCGAGGCCGTGGAGCTCGATGAGGCGGAGCCGGGACGGCTCGAGGTCGGCGTAGCTCGCCTCGGTCGCGGCCGCGCCCTGGGCGCGCAGCACCTGGGCGAGCATCGCGGCGGTGACGTCGTCGAGCGCGCCCCGCCCGCCGATGCAGAGCAGCGACTTGCCGGTTCCGTCCGGTATCAAGACACCGTCCCAGAGCGCCTCCCGGCCGTCCTCGCCTTCCTCGTCCGGCTCCGTCACGACCTCGTCCCCGTCATCGAGCTCTTCGTCGGCGATCTCCTGCAGGTTCGAGACCAGCGCCAACGCGCTCGCGGAGACCTGGTGCTTCTGCTCCTCGCCCATCACGCCGCGCGCGCGGTCGCGCTCCGCCAGGATCATCGCGGGGATCGCGACCTTGCGGTAATAGTCGATGAGGTAGTCCTCCTCGAGCAGCTCCTCGGCCTGGTCCGTCGCCTCCTCCGGGTCGCCGGCGAGCAGGCGCTGGTAGAGCCGGGCCTTCGGGTCGAGCACGGGTTCGCTGCCGAACAGCACCTCGAAGAACTCGAACTGCGGCACGTGCTTGCCGAGCACAACGAGGCACACCGTGAGCGGCGTCGAGAGCACGAGCCCGACGGGCCCCCAGAGCCAGGTCCAGAAGATCGCGGCCACGATGATGGCGAGCGGCGAGAGCCCGGTCCGGGAGCCGTAGAGCCACGGCTCCACGAAATTGTTGCTGATAAGCTCCATGACGAGGAAGAGGCCCGCCGCCCACAGCACCAGCGACCAGCCGGGCGCGACCGCCACCGCCAGGAAGAGCGGGAGCACCATCGCGATGACCGGGCCGATATAGGGCACGAAGCGCAGCACGATGGCGAGCAGGCCCCACAGCATGGCGTTCGGGATGCCGATCAGCCAGAGGCCGATCCCGATCGGCACGCCGTAGGTGACGTTCACGACGAGCTGCATCAGCAGGTACTGGCCGACCCGCTTGCCCGCGTCCTGGAGCGCCTCGGTGGTGCGGTGGAGGTCGCCCGACCCGGCAAGGCGGATGAAGCGGTCCCGGAGATCCTCGCGCTCCAGCAGCATGAAGATGACCACCACCACGACCAGCCCCGCCGTGGCGAGCGGGCCGAGCAGCGGGACGATCATGCTGGTGAGCACCTGGATTGGCTCCTCGGGCGCGTAGATCTCGACGAGGAGCGGGTCCGGCCGCGGCTCGGCTGCACCTGCCGCCGGTTCGGCGCCCTCGTCGGCCTCCTTGATCTCCTGCCCGACGCGCTCGACGGCCTCCGTGATGCGCCTGATCACGCCGTCCTCGCCGCCGGACTCCTTCAGCGCCTGCACCTTGGCGAGGATGTTCGACTGGTAGGTCGGCACGTTCCGGGCGAGTTCGGCGACCTGCGTCGCGACCAGGAAGCTGAACGCCGATATGACGAGGAAGGCGGCCGCGACCGCGATGATCACCGCCGGCACGCGCGGCAGGCCGGTCCGCCGGATCATGGAGACCACCGGCGCGAGCGCGAAAGTGAGCAGCACGGCGATGGCGAGCGGAAGGAAGACGTCGCGCGCGAAATAGAGCACGGCGACCGCCGCCGCCATTGCGAGGAGAGGGGCGGCGCCCTGGCGCGGACCGAGCCGCGGGGCGGCGATCATGCGCGCGGCGCCCGTCGCAGCAGGCTCCTTGTTCCGCCACGCGGCCATCCGGCTATCCTTCCCTCGCGAACGCCGAGCACGAGCGCCTTGGCCCGGACGGCTTCCGGCGGTGGAACCGGCGGCCGGCCCGACTGCCCGGGGACGTCGTGCTTCACCGGCTCAATTGCCGCATCCGCAACAAAGTTCCCGCCGCAGTTCCGCGCGATGCGGGCACTTTCCTAAAGTTGTCGCAGTTCGTCTTCCTGTGTGACCGTTCTGTGTCTTGACGACTCACGATGCGCATAGTCCCCTTCCCTCGGGATGAGGAGAAGGAGGTGGGTTATGCTTTTCAGAATGGGCGCGATCGCCCTCTTGCTTGCGGCTGCGCCTTCGGCAGCCTTCGCCGCCTCGGCGGTCGAAAAGGCGCGCTTCGTCGTGGAGGCGTCGGGCGCGTCGACATCGATGAAGGGCGTGCTCGATTCGATGGGGCCGGGCATCCTGGCCCGCATCAAGATGAGCTATCCGGGCATCAGCGACGACGACGCCGAGCGCATCCTCGCGACGCTGAACGAGGTGGTGCATGCGCACATCCCGGATCTCGAGGAGTTCCTGGCCGAGTTCTACGCCGGCTACTTCTCCGAGGCCGAGGTGAACGCCATGCACGATTTCTACAAGACGGAGATCGGCGCGGGGATCGCCAGCAAGCTCACGCGGGTCAACACGCCGCTGACGCTTTCGACCTCGGTCTGGGCCTCGCGCACCATCGCCCCCGCAATCGCGGAGACGATGAAGAACGACCCGGAAGTGCAGGCGATCACGCAGAAGTACAGCCAGAAGCACTAGCGTAGGCGGGCCGGCGTCCGGGACGACGCCGGCTCGGGAAGGCCTGCCGCGTCAGCGCGGCGTCGCGCCGGTCGCCAGCCAGCGGGCGCAGGCGGGGCCGAGCCGGTCGCGCGCGATCGCCTCGTAGACGGCGCTCTCGGCCGGCGTTAGCACGTCGCGCCAGCGGCCGTTCGTCCCCTTGTTGATGAAGGTCCGCGCGCCGCCCTGCCAGAACGTGCCGTTGAGGGGCGCGCTCCGCTCCGCATGCGCCTGCATGTACTCGAAGCTGCAGTGCTCGATGATCGCGGGCCAGCGCGCCTCGTCGATCGCGATTCCCAGGAAGTCGGCGATCCTGCGGATCTGGCCCGGCATGTCGGCCTTCATCTCGGCGAAATGCACGAGCAGGACGTTGGGCAGGTCGCGCACCTCCCACCAGGAGCGCACGTTCTCCCAGAACGGCCAGAACGGATGGCCGTCGCGCTCCAGCCAGTCGTGGAAGTACTGCCTGATGGAGGCCGGCGGCGGCTCGATCGGCGGGCCGACGCGGCCGGGCGTCTCGTTCAGCGCTGCGTACCACGCGGCATTGGCGTTGGCGTGGTGGTTGTACATGCTCCACACCACGTCCCGGCCGTCGCGGCCGACATAGATGTACCGGGCCTTCGGCGAGAAGACGAGCGCATCGACCGGCAGATGCGTCTTGAGGAACCGCCGGTGCCGCTGCTGCTCGACCGCGGCGAGCTTCATCGCCTTCGGCGGCACGCGCAGGTCGATCCAGGGCGACATGTCCGCGACGTCGAGATCCTCGGCGCCCTGGAAGAGGAGCTGGGCGACGATCTGCTGCGTCCAGGTCGTCCCGGACTTCGCATAGGTGCCGATGACGATGTCGTCGTCGCGGAAGGCGAAGTCGTTCCAGACGGTCGAATCGAAGTGGTGGTTGTGCAGCTCGCGCGTCTTCTGCGGCCACACGCTGACGGGGGCGTTCATCGCAAGTGTCCTCCGGGGAAGCGATGACGCCTGATAGAGGCCCGCCGTTTCGGGCGCTTTTCATCGCCGGGCGACTTGGTTTCCCGGCTGCTTCCCCGCGGTTTCGCGTGCGATCCGCGGCGGCGGAGTCCGCTCAGCCCTGCCGGCGAGGCTTGCCGGGCCGGGCAGTGTCCTTCCGAGGTCCGGCCTTCGCTCCGGACGGCCGGCGCGGCCCCTGGCGCGCCGCGCCGGCGACCGGCTCGATCCGGACGTTGTCGTCGGGGCCGTGCGCGAGCGCCTCGGCGAAGCGACCGGCGACCTCCTCCGCGATCTCGAACTTCGTCTCGCGCTCGAAGATGCGGATCGCCCCGATCTCCGCCTTGGTGATCTTGCCGCGCCGGCAGATCAGCGGGACGAGCCAGCGCGGGTCGGCATTGTTGCGCCGGCCGATGTCCAGCCGGAACCAGACGCTCGCCCCCGCGCCGGCGGTCCGCTCGCGCCTCTCGCGCGGCGCGCCGGGCTGCGGCCCGTCTTCGCCGCGGGTGCGCGCCGGACGCTGCGGACCCGGATCGTAGACCTCCTCGGCGGCGGGCAGGCGGGAGCGGTAGAGGCGGACCAGCGCGGTCGCGATCTCCTCCGCGGAGCGCCCTTCGATGAGCAGGCGCGCGGTCGCCAGCTCCTCCTCGCTCGCCTCCTCGAGGAGCTGCGAATCCTGCAGGAGCCGCTCCTGGTCGAGGCGGCGGACCTCGTCGGCTGTCGGCGGGCCGCTCCAGATTGCCTGCGCGCCGGCCCCGCCGAGGAGCCGTTCGGCCCGGTTCCGGGTCTTCAGGGGGACGAGGAGCACGCTGACGCCCTTGCGGCCGGCGCGCCCTGTCCGCCCGCTCCGGTGCTGCAGCGTCTCGGCATCGTGCGGCAGGTCGGCATGGACCACGAGGTCGAGTTCGGGCAGGTCGATGCCGCGGGCGGCGACGTCGGTGGCGACGCAGACGCGGGCGCGGCCGTCGCGCATCGCCTGCAGGGCATGGTTGCGCTCCGACTGGCTGAGCTCGCCCGACAGCGCCACGACGGCGAAGCCGCGCTCCGACAGCGCCGCCTGGAGCCGCCGGACCGAATCGCGCGTGTTGCAGAAGACGAGCGCGCTCGGCGCCTCGAAGAAGCGCAGCAGGTTCACCACCGCGTGCTCGATCTCGTTCGGCGCGACCCGGACGGCGCGGTACTCGATGTCGGCGTGGCCGCGCTCGCCGCCCGACACTTCCATGCGCAGCGTGTCGCGCTGGTAGCGCCTGGCGAGGGTCGTGATCGCCTTGGGCAGGGTGGCGGAGAAGAGGAGGGTGCGCCGCTCCGGCGGCGTCGCCTCCAGGATGAACTCGAGGTCCTCCCGGAAGCCGAGGTCGAGCATCTCGTCGGCCTCGTCGAGGACCACGGCCCGGATGCCGGAAATGTCGAGCGCGCCGCGCTCGAGATGATCGCGCAGCCGCCCCGGCGTGCCGACGACGATGTGGGCGCCGTCGGCGAGGCGGCGCGCCTCGCGGCGCGGATCCATGCCGCCGACGCAGGAGATCACGCGCGCACCGGCGAAGGCATAGAGCCAGGCGAGCTCGTTCTGCACCTGCAGCGCGAGCTCGCGCGTCGGCGCCACCACGAGCGCGAGCGGCGCGCCGGCGGCAGGCAGCGTCTCGGCGTCGCCGAGCAGCGTCGCCCCGATCGCGAGCCCGTAGGCGACCGTCTTGCCGGAGCCGGTCCGCGCGGACACGAGAAGGTCGCGCCCGGCCGCCTCCTCCGCCAGCACCGCGTCCTGGACCGGCGTCGCCTCGGTGTAGTTGCGCTCCGCGAGCGCGCGGGCGAGCGCTGGGCTCGCCGGGAGGAATGCCACTTTACCGTCCTGCGTTCGTGCCTTGGTCGACCGTCTCCGAAACCGGAACCCGGTGAGCCGGTTCCGCGCCTTCTAGCCTATCCGGGACCGGCCGGTCAGGCGGATTCGTGCGAGGGCCGCCGAAGCCGGCGGAGTAGACGCGCTCGACCTACCGGCGCTTCAGGCGGACGATCGCCTGGTTGAGCGCCGACAGGAAGGCGGAGCGGTCGCGCGGGGCGAAGGGCGGCGGGCCGCCCGTGACCGCCCCGGCGCTGCGCATCTGGTCGAGGAGGTTGCGGGTGGCGAGCGCCATGCCGATCGAGGCGTCGGTGAACGGCTTGCCGGTCGGCGCGATGACCTGGGCGCCCGCCTTGAGGCAGCGGCTGGCGAGCGGGATGTCGGCGGTGACGACGATCGCGCCGGCGCCGGCCCGCTCGGCGATCCAGTCGTCCGCGGCGTCTGGCCCCGCGCCGACGACCACCCGCTCGACGAAGCTCTCCCGCGGCACCGCGAGGTAGCTGTTGGCGACGACGAACACGCGGAGGTCATGACGCTCCGCGACCTTGTAGGTCTCCGCCTTCACCGGGCAGGCGTCGGCATCGACATAGATCGCGATGCCGTCCGCTCCGCCGGAAACCTGCGCCGCCATCCGGTCCGTCCGCTGCTCCGGCCCTCGAATGCGAACGGGCGCCGAGTGGCGCCCGTTCCCTGGTTCAGGAAGCCTGCCGGTCAGGCCGCGGCCTTGCCCCGGAGCAGGTCGGCGAGCGTCGTGCCGAGGCGGGCCGGCGACGGCGAGACGCGGATTCCGGCCTCCTCCATCGCGGCGATCTTGTCCTCGGCGCCGCCCTTGCCGCCCGAGATGATCGCGCCGGCATGGCCCATGCGGCGTCCCGGAGGAGCGGTGCGGCCCGCGATGAAGCCGACCATCGGCTTCTTGCGGCCGCGCCTGGCCTCGTCCTTCAGGAACTGCGCCGCCTCCTCTTCGGCCGAGCCGCCGATCTCGCCGATCATGACGATCGACTCGGTCTGCGGATCGGCGAGGAACATCTCCAGCACGTCGATGAACTCGGTGCCCTTCACCGGATCGCCGCCGATGCCGACCGCGCTGGTCTGGCCGAGGCCCTCCTGGCTGGTCTGGAACACGGCCTCGTAGGTGAGCGTGCCGGAGCGGGAGACGATGCCGACATTGCCCTTCTTGAAGATGTTGGCGGGCATGATCCCGATCTTCGCCTCGCCGGCGGTCACGAGGCCCGGGCAGTTCGGCCCGATCAGCCGCGACTTCGAGCCGGAGAGCGCGCGCTTCACCTTCACCATGTCCATCACCGGGATGCCCTCGGTGATGCAGACGATGAGGGGGATCTCGGCGTCGATCGCCTCGCAGATGGCGTCGGCCGCGCCCGGGGGCGGCACGTAGATGACGGAAGCGTCGGCGCCGGTCGCCTCGCGCGCCTCGGCCACCGTGTCGAACACCGGCAGGCCGAGATGGGTCGAGCCGCCCTTGCCCGGCGAGGTGCCGCCGACGACCTTGGTGCCGTAGGCGATCGCCTGCTCCGAATGGAACGTGCCGTTCTTGCCCGTGAAGCCCTGGGTGATGACCCGGGTGTTGCTGTCGATCAGAATGGACATCAGCGAACCTCCCTCACGGCCTTTACGATCTTCTGCGCGGCGTCGTCGAGATCGTCGGCGGGAATGACGTTGAGCCCGCTCTCGCGGATGATCTTCTTGCCTTCCTCGACATTGGTGCCTTCCAGCCGGACCACGAGCGGGACCTCGAGCCCGACGGTCTTCACGGCGGCGATCACGCCGCGGGCGATGACGTCGCACTTCATGATGCCGCCGAAGATGTTGACCAGGATGCCCTTCACCTTCGGGTCGGCGGTGATGATCTTGAACGCCGCCGCGACCTTCTCCTCCGAGGCGCTGCCGCCGACGTCGAGGAAGTTGGCCGGGCTCTCGCCGTAGAGCTGGATGATGTCGAGCGAGGCCATGGCGAGGCCGGCGCCGTTCACCATGCAGCCGATCGTGCCGTCCAGCGCGATGTAGGCGAGGTCGTGCTTGGAGGCCTCGATCTCCTTCGGGTCCTCCTCCGTCTCGTCCCGAAGCGCCATGATCTCGGGATGGCGGTAGAGCGCATTGGAATCGAACGAGACCTTGGCGTCGAGGACGCGCAGCTCGCCCTGCTTCGTGGCGATCAGCGGGTTGATCTCGAGCATCGCCATGTCCTTGGCGACGAAGGCCTCGTAGAGATTGGTCACGAGCTGGGCGGCCTGCTTGGCGGCGGCGCCGGAAAGCCCGAGCGCCTTGGCGACGGTGAGGCCGTGATGCGGCATCACACCGGTCGCCGGATCGATCGAGAAGGTCTTGATCTTCTCCGGCGTCGAATGGGCGACCTCCTCGATGTCCATGCCCCCTTCCGTGGAGACCACGAAGGCGACGCGGGAGGTGGCGCGATCGACCAGGATGGAGAGGTAGAACTCCTTCTCGATCTCCGCGCCTTCCTCGATGTAGAGGCGGTTCACCTGCTTGCCGGCCGGCCCGGTCTGCAGGGTGACGAGCGTGTTGCCGAGCATCTCGCGGGCATGGGCCTTCACCTCGTCGACCGACCTTGCGAGCCGGACGCCGCCCTTGTCGCCCGCGGCAGGCTCCTTGAACTTGCCCTTGCCGCGCCCGCCGGCGTGGATTTGAGACTTCACGACCCAGACCGGCCCGCCGAGCTCGTTCGCCGCCTTCTCGGCCTCGTCCGGGGTGAAGATCGGCACGCCCTTCGAAACGGGCGCGCCGAATTCCTTCAGCACGGCCTTGGCCTGGTATTCGTGTATGTTCATGAACCGGATGCCCTCGCTGTGACGTTTCTTCCTCTGCCGGGCGGCCTCAGTGCAGCATTGCGGCCTGTGCCCGCTGCTTGATGAGGGCCAGCACGACGTCGATCGTAGGCGTCGGCACGTCGGCCAGACGCCCCATCTCCTGGACCACGGTGACCAGCGGATCGATCTCCATCGGCCTGCCGCGTTCGAGATCCTGCAGCATGGACGTCTTGTGCGCGCCGACGGCGCCCGCGCCGTCAATACGCCGTTCGACGCCCACCCGGAAGTGGATGCCCTGCTTTTCTGCGATCTCCTGCGCTTCCAGCATCATCGCGCGGGCGACGGCGCGCGTGCCGGGGTCCGAGGCGATCACGTCGAGCGTGGCGTGGGTCAGCGCGCTGATCGGGTTGAAGCAGAGATTGCCCCAGAGCTTCAGCCACAGCTCGTCGCGGATGTTCTCGAGGACGGGGGCGCGCAGGCCGGCAGCGTTCATGATCTCGCTGAGGCGCTCGACGCGCGCCGTGCGTTCGCCCGAAGGCTCGCCGAGCGGGAACTTGTCGCCGTAGATGTGCTGGATGACGCCCGGCTCGACGACCTCCGTCGCCGGATAGACGATGCAGCCGAGCGCGCGCTCGGGCCGGAGCACCTGCCATTGCCGGCCGCCCGGGTCGATGCTTTCCAGCGTGCGGCCCTCCAGTGCGCCGCCGTGGCGGTGGAAGTACCAGTAGGGCACGCCGTTGACGGCGGTGACGACGCTCGTGCTGTTGCCGAGGAGCGGCACCATCGCGTCCACCACGCCGGGCACCGAATGCGCCTTGAGGGCAATGATGACGTAATCCTGCGGCCCGAGCTCGGACGGATCGTCGGTGCAGCGGACCTTCGCCACGCGCTCCTCGCCGTCGATCAGGAGCTTGACGCCGTTCTCCTTCATCGCGGCGAGATGGGCGCCCCGCGCCACTAGGCTGACGTCGGCGCCCGCCTGCGCGAGCTGGACGCCGAGATAGCCGCCGATCGCGCCGGCGCCGTAGATGCAGATCTTCATGCTCTTCCTCCCCGAATAGCATGAGCCACACGCCGCTTGTATTCGGTATGTGGTATGCCACAACGTGAAGCAGTTTCACGCCGGCGTCAATGCCGGGCGCGGCTCGCGCGGGAGGTAACGCGCGGAGGTTGACCGGACTAGAAGCCGGCTCAGCAGTGCAATCGATTGTGTGCAGCGGTTGGGCGGCGACATATTGCCGCCTACCCGGGCAATCGAGCCGAAGATCAGCCGAGGGCCACCTTCAGGGCGGCTTCGATATGCTCGGGCAAGCACGGCTTCTGTAGTACGGCCGCGGGCTTGAGCGCCTGCACGTCCGGGTTCTTGTCGAGATCGCCATAGCCCGAGAGGAAGATCACCGCCGTGCCGTAGCGCTCCGCCAGCTCGCGCGCGACGTCGAGCCCGCTCATGCCCCGCGTGCCGAGCCCCATGTCCACGATCGCGGCCTGCGGCCGGCGCTTCGCGCCGGCGGCGATCGCCTCGTCCATGTCGCGAACCGGCCCGATGACCTGGAAGCCGAGATCCTCGACGACATCGGCAACGAACAGCGCCACGAGCGCCTCGTCGTCGACGATCATCACGCCCGGCCTGTCCGGAAACCCTTCCGCCGTCATCTTGCCCGTATGCACCCAGAGCGCCCCGGGACAGGCATAGCGGGTTGCCGCCCGGGTGTCCACGCGGCGGAATGCGCTGTTTTGGAGGCGGAGGCGGCCTGGGCGCGCAAACCGGCCGCCCTCACCAGGCGGCCGTCGCTCGCATGTGCGGATGCGCGCGGTCCGGACCGACCCAGAGTTCGGCGGCCCGCTCGCTCTGCCACGCCCCTTTCAGGACGATGGCGCCGCCGTCGAAGAGCGGCCGCTCCGCACGGAAGTCGAACCGCTTCAGCGGCTCGGCGGGGCGCATGCTTGCGGCGAGCGCCATCAGGAGCGAGGCCTGCAGCGGGCCGTGGACCACCAGGCCCGCGTAGCCCTCCTCGTTCACCGCGTAGGTGCGGTCGTAGTGGATGCGGTGGCTGTTGAAGGTGAGCGCCGAGTACCTGAAGAGGAGCACGGCGGAGCCGTCGACCGTCCGCCCCGCATCCGCGGGGCTGTCGCTAGCGGGCGCCGGTTCGACCGGACGGGGGTCCGGCGCGCCGGGAGCGAGGGCGCGGTAGACGATGTCCTGCTCCTCCTCGACCGCGGGGCCGCGGGCCGTCGAGAAACGATGCGTGACGGTGACGAAGCAGAGCCGGCCGGTCCGGCCTTCCTTCTCGGCGATCGCGGTCACGGTCGAGACCCGCTCGACGCGATCCCCGGCGCGGAACTCGTCGTGAAAGCGGATGCGGCTGCCGGCCCACATGCGCCGCGGCAGCGGCACCGGCGGCAGGAAGCCGCCGCGGGCGGGATGGCCGTCCGGCCCGACGGCGCTCATCGGCGCGATTGCCGTCGCGAGGCACCAATGGATCCCCGGCGGCGCCGGGCGTGCCGCATCCGGCTCCGCCTCGTCCAGAACCGTCGCCCGGTACGCCTGCAGGAGATGCGGCGTCAGGGTGTCCTCGGCCGTTTCCGACCGGTCGGTCCAGGCCTGGAGGTCGATCTCTTCGCCCGTCATGGTCATCCTCCGGTGCCGCGTGCTTCCGCTCCGCGGGCCGCACTCACGCCGTGCCGGCGAGGAGCAGGATCTTGCCGGTGTGGCGGGCGCCCTCCATGGCGGCATGGGCCTTCGAGGCCTCGGCGAGCGGCAGCGTCTCTCCGGTGACCACCCGAAGCCTGCCCTGCGCGAAGAGCGGCCAGACGTGCTCCCTGAGCCCGCGCGCGACCTCGCTCTTGAAGCCGTCGGGGCGGGAGCGCAGCGTCGAACCGGTATAATGCAGCCGCTTCAGCATGATCGGCATCAGGTTGATCTCGACCTTCGAGCCGGCCGCGAAGGCGAGCTGGATGATGCGGCCGTCATGGTTCGCCGCCTTGATGTTGCGCTCGACATAGGGCCCGCCGACGATGTCGAGGATCACGTCGGCGCCGCCGGCGGCGCGCACGATCTCGACGAAATCCTCCTCCCGGTAGTCGATCACCCGCTCCGCGCCGAGCTCGGCCGCCATCCGGCAGCGTTCGGCCGGGCTGTCGGTCGCGAAGACGCGCGCGCCGAACGCCTTGCCGAGCTGGATGGCGGTCGTGCCGATCCCGCCGGCGGCGCCATGCACCAGGAAGAGCTCGCCGGCCGAAAGCTTCGCGCCCATGAAGACGTTGCTCCAGACCGTGAAGTAGGTCTCCGGCAGCCCGGCCGCATCGACGATCGAGACGCCGTCGGGGATCGGCAGGCAGTGCTCGGCTTCGACGGCGCAGTATTCGGCGTAGCCGCCGCCATTGGTGAGCGCGCAGACCGTGTCGCCGACCTGCCAGCCCTTCGCCTCGGCGCCGACCGCGACGATCTCGCCCGAGATCTCGAGGCCGAGCAGGTCGGAGGCGCCCTTCGGCGGCGGGTAGAGGCCCTTCCGCTGCATGAGGTCGGGGCCGTTGACGCCGGCGGCCACCACACGGACCAGGACTTCGCCCGGGCGCGGCGCGGGCACGCTCCGCTTGCCCGGGACGAGCACTTCCGGCCCGCCCGAACCGCTCATCTCGACCACCGTCATTTCCTGCGGTATCGAAGCCATGCCGGCGCTCCTCCTTGCGTTTCAGGGCCAGGGGCTTCTTAAGGCGGCGGCCGCTACGCGTCCACGCCGGAAGGGTGCAAAGCGGGCCTCCGGCGAGAGAAGTCTTGCCAGCGCGCCCGCGATCCGCCATCGAACGGGCAATCATAGGCGCGGCAGGAAAGAGCGGAGGAGCGGTTCATGAGCGTGCGTTTGGAGGGCGTCTACGCCCCGGTCGTGACACCCTTCCGGGCCGACCTGACGCCCGATCCGGAGCGCTTCATCGCGCATTGCCGGTGGCTCGTGGAGCAGAATTCCGGCCTTGCCGTCTTCGGCACCAACAGCGAGGCGAACTCGCTCTCCGTCGGCGAGCGCAAGGCGCTGCTGGAGGGGCTGGTCGAGAACGGCGTGCCGGCGGCGCGCATGATGCCGGGCACCGGCTGCTGCTCGATCCCGGAGACGGTCGACCTCACCTGCCATGCGGTCGATCTCGGCGCGCCGGGCGTGCTGATGCTGCCGCCCTTCTACTACAAGGGCGTCAGCGATGACGGCCTCTACCGGCACTATTCGGAGGTGATCCAGCAGGTCGGCGACGCGCGGCTGCGGATCTGCCTCTACCACATCCCGCAGGTCTCCGGCGTGCCGATCAGCCTGCCGCTCATCGAGCGGCTCATCGCGGCCTACCCGGACACGGTCGTCGGCATCAAGGACAGCTCGGGCAACTGGGACAACACCGAGGCCATGCTGAAGGCGTTCCCCGGCTTCCGCATCTTCCCTGCGAGCGAGAGCCTGTTCGCCAGGAGCCTGCCGCTCGGCGCGGCCGGCTGCATCAGCGCCACCGCGAACGTGAACCCGGGGGCCATGCACCGGCTGTGGTCGACCTGGCAGGCGCCGGAAGCCGCCGGCCTGCAGGCCGAAGTCGACCGCATCCGCACCACCTTCGCCCGCTATCCGATGATGATCGCCGCGATGAAGGCGACCATCGCGCATTACCTGGGCGACCCGTGCTGGCGCATCGTGCGGCCGCCGCTCGACGAGTTCCCGGAGGAGCGGACGCGGGCGCTGGTGGACGAGCTCGCGCGCGCCGGCTTCGACATGCCGGGCCTGCAGCGCGAGCCGGCCTGAGGAAAGCCGGGGCGGCCCGGCGGTGGACCGCCTCGACCATGTCGTCGCGCTGATCGACGCGTCGAACGCGGCGGATCCGAACACGATCGTTGTCGACGGCGCGCTCTGCCCCGCCGAGCTCGCCTATGGCCGGCGCATGGCGGAGCGGCTCGCGGCGTTCCGGCCGGACGCCTCGGAGCTCCTGCGCATCGCCGCCCGCGCCCAGCACCTGGAGCGCTGGCGCCTGCCGCGCTCGGCCTATCCGATGGACCGCGCGGGCTACCTGCGCTGGAGAAACGAGCAGAAGCGACGCCACGCCGCGCGCGTTGCGGAGCTGATGCGGTCGGCCGGCTACGCGGATGAGGACTGCGCCCGGGTGCAGGACCTGGTCGAGAAGCGGAACCTCAAGCGCGACGCGGACGCGCAGGCGCTCGAGGACGTCGCCTGCCTGGTCTTCGTCGAGCACTACATGGCCGGCTTCGCCGCAGGCCGCGACCCGGACCATGTCGCCGGCATCGTCGCGAAGACCTGGCGCAAGATGTCGGCCGAGGGCCGCGCCGCGGCGGCGGGGCTGGCGGGCGCGCTCCCGCCCGACATGGCGGCGGTCGTTTCGGAGGGCGCGCGGCGGGCGGCCGAGGGGCCGGATCACTCAGCGGCGAGCGGCTCGTAGAGCCCGACCGTCTGCCAGACTTCGACGAGCGCGGCGACGAGGCCCTCCATCAGCGCGTCGGTGTGGAAGGGCGTCGGCGTCAGCCGCAGCCGCTCGCTGCCGCGCGCGACCGTGGGGTAGTTGATCGGCTGCACGTAGATGCCGTGCTCGAGGAGAAGGCGGTCCGTGACCAGCTTGGCCTTGACCGGGCAGCCGACCAGGACCGGCACGATGTGGCTGGTGCTCGGCATGACCGGCAGCCCGGCGGAGGCGAGGAGCCGCTTGAGCCTCGCCGCGCGCTCCTGGTGCCTCGCCCGCAGTTCCGGATGCTGCTTGACGTAGCGGACGCTCGCAAGCGCCGAGCCGAGCAGGACCGGCGGCAGCGAGGTCGTGAAGATGAAGCCCGAGGCATGGCTGCGGATCGCGTCGACGACGTCGGCATCGGCCGCGATGTACCCGCCCATGCAGCCGAAGCCCTTGGCGAGCGTGCCTTCGATGATGGTGAGGCGGTGGGCGACGCGGTCGCGCTCGGAGATGCCGCCGCCGCGCGGCCCGTAGAGCCCGGCGGCGTGGACCTCGTCGAGATAGGTCATCGCGCCGTAGCGGTCGGCGAGGTCGCAGATCGCCGCGATCGGGGCGATGTCGCCGTCCATCGAGTAGACGGATTCGAAGGCGATCAGCTTCGGACGGTCCGGATCGCAGGCTGCGAGCCGCCGCTCCAGGTCTGCGAGGTCGTTGTGCCGGAAAATCTGCTTCTCGCAGCCCGAATGGCGGATGCCCTCGATCATGGAGGCGTGGTTGCAGGCGTCGGAGAAGATCACGAGGTCCGGGACGATCCGCCCGATCGTCGCGAGCGTCGCCGCGTTCGAGACGTAGCCGGAGGTGAAGAGGAGCGCAGCCTCCTTGCCGTGGAGATCGGCGAGCTCCTGCTCCAGGAGAACGTGGAGGTGGTTGGTCCCGGAGATGTTCCGGGTGCCGCCCGATCCTGCGCCCATGCTTTCCAGCGCCGTTCGTCCGCCGGCGATCACGGCGGGATTCTGGCTCTGGCCGAGATAGTCGTTCGAGCACCAGACCACGACCTCGGCGGGTCCCGCGCCGTGATTGCGCGCGACGGGGAAGCGGCCGGTCATCCGCTCCAGGTCGGCGAAGACGCGGTAGCGGCCCTCGCGGCGGACCTCTTCGACGCTCTTCCGGAAAAGCTCAGTGACGCCCATGCGGTGTATCCTCTCCGCGGGCATGTTTCTCCGGGCGCCGGTCCGGCCGCATTGATCGAAGTCAACACGGTCGGCCCGCGCGCTTCGATGAGGGCCGCATGCGCCGCGGCTGGCGGCTGTCAGCGGGCGGCGCCCGCCGCCAGCTCGGCGACCAGGCTTGCGATGACCGTCGCCTTGGCCGCGCTCGGGCGGCCCTCCGCCATCATCCCCTTCAGGTGGCGGAGCGCCTCGGCCGACCGCCGCCCCTCCTGCGCATCCCGGGCGGCGGGGTCGGCCTCCGCAGCCAGCAGCCGCTCGGCCGCAAGCGCCCGGTGGGCGGCGGCGAGCGTGTCCGCCGCCTGGTCGACGGCAAGGCCTTCGTAATAGTCGCGCGGCTCGATGCGGCGGAGCATCTGGTCGATATCGCCGAGCGCGAAGCGCTCCGCGACCGCGAACCAGGCGCGCGCCGTTTCCGCGAGGTCGCGGCCCGCTTGCTCGGCGACGAGGACGAGGTCGGTCGCGCCGGCGAGCGCGGGGAGCATCGCGATCCGCTCGGCGAGGCCGGCGGGGACCCCGCCCGCGGCAAGCCGGTCCGTCGTTGCCCGCAGTGCGGTGGCGGCTGCCGCCGGCATCAGCTCCGCCACCAGCGGCCCGAGCTCGGCCAAAGCCGCCTGGTAGCGCTCCACCACGGGGACGAGCCCCGCCTTCAGGTCGACATGGCGCACGAACCAGACGATCCGCTCGATGGTGACGTCCTGGACGGCGCGGTAGAGCTCCAGCTGCAGAGCGCCCGGTATCTGCGCGTCGAGCGCGTCGATCTCGGCGTGGAGCGCCTGCAGGCCGAAGGAATCCCGCACCGCCGCGAAGCCGCGGGCGAGGTCCGCCGCCGTCGCGCCGATGCGGTCGCGCAGCCGCACGGCGAGCGTCGGCCCGCAGCGGTTGGCCAGCGAATTGGCGAGCTGGGTGGCGATGATCTCGCGCCTGAGGCGATGGCCGGCGATCTCGTCGGCGAAGTCCGCGCGCATCGCCTCCGGGAAATAGCGGACGAGCTCGCGGGCGAGGTGCGGATCGTCCGGCACCTCCGAGCCGACCAGCTCGTTGAAGAGCTCGATCTTCGAATAGGCGAGGAGGACGCCGATCTCCGCCCGGGTGAGCGGCTCCCCGGCGGCGCTCCTCTCCTCGAGGGCGAGGGCATCGGGCAGCGTCTCCACCGCACGGTCGAGGATGCCGCGCGCCTCGAGCGCCGACATCAGCCTCGCCTGGTGCGGCAGGCTTTCGAGGCCGCGCACCTCCTCCAGCGAGATCGCGAGCGTCTGCTGATAATTGTTGCGCAGGACGAGCGCTGCGACCTCCTCCGTCATCGAGGCGAGGAGCGCGTTGCGTGCCTCGATCCCGAGCCGGCCGGAGCGGACCGCCGGCGCGAGCGCGATCTTGATGTTCACCTCGAGGTCGGAGGAGTTCACCCCGCCGGAATTGTCGATCGCGTCGGAATTGCAGCGTCCGCCCTTGAGCCCGTAGGCGATGCGCGCGCGCTGGGTCATGCCGAGATTGGCGCCCTCGCCCACGATCTTTGCGCCGAGCTCCTCGGCGGTGACGCGGATCGCGTCGTTCGCCTTGTCGCCGACCTCGGAATCCGGTTCGTCCGCGGCGCGGACATAGGTCCCGATCCCCCCGAACCACAGCAGGTCGACCTGGGCCCTGAGGATCGCGCGCATCACCGCCTGCGGCCGCTGCTCCCGGCCCGACAGGCCGAGCAGGGCCGCGGCCTCGGGCGAGAGGGCGATCTCCTTCGCCTGGCGTGAATAGACGCCGCCGCCCCGCGACAGCGCGCTGCGGTCGTAATCCTGCCAGCTCGAGCGGGGGAGGCGGAAGAGCCGCATGCGCTCGGCGAAGGACGCCGCGGCATCGGGGTCGGGATCGATGAAGATGTCGCGGTGGTCGAAGGCGGCCACCAGCCGGAGCGTGCGCGAGAGCAGCATGCCGTTGCCGAAGACGTCGCCGGACATGTCGCCGACGCCCGCCACCGTGAACGGCTCGGACTGGATGTCGACGTCCATCTCGCGGAAGTGCCGCTTCACCGCTTCCCAGGCGCCGCGCGCGGTGATCCCCATCGCCTTGTGGTCGTAGCCGGCCGAACCGCCCGACGCGAAGGCGTCGGCGAGCCAGAAGCCGTGGCGGTCCGCGATCCCGTTGGCCGTGTCGGAGAAGGTTGCCGTGCCCTTGTCGGCGGCGACGACGAGATAGGGATCGTCGCCGTCATGGCGGACCACGCCCTCCGGCGGGACGACCCGGTCGCCGTCGAGATCGTCGGTGACGGCGAGCAGCCGGTCGATGAAGGCGACGTAGGCCGCGCGCCCGGCCTCGAACAGCGCCTCCCGCCCGGCTCCCGCCGGCGGCTTCAGCGGCACGAAGCCGCCCTTCGCGCCGACCGGGACGATGACGGCGTTCTTGACCTGCTGCGCCTTCACGAGCCCCAGCACCTCTGTGCGGAAGTCCTGCGGCCGGTCGGACCAGCGGATGCCGCCGCGGGCGATCGGGCCGAAGCGCATGTGGATGCCCTCGACCGCCGGCGCGTGGACGAAGATCTCGCGGAACGGCCGCGGGCGCGGCACGAAGGCGAGCGCGTGCGGGTCGATCTTGAGCGTGATCGCCGCGGGCGGCTCGCCATCGGCGCCGCGGACGTGGAAATCGGTGCGCTGGGTGGCGCGGACGACCTGCCAGAAGCCGCGCAGGATCGTGTCCTCGTCGAGGCTCGCAATGTCCTCGCAGGCCGCCTCGAGCGCGGTCTCCGCCCCGGTCTCCGCGGCCTCCCTGTCCCCGACGGCGGGATCGAAGCGGGCCTGGAAGCGCGCGAGCAGGAGCCGGGTGATCTCGGGCCGTGCGGCGAGCGTGTCCCAGAGGTAGTCGATCGAATAGGGCATGTCCGTCTGGCGCATGTAGCGGCCGATGGCGCGGAAGAGCGCCGCCTCGCGCCAGGAGAGGCCGGCGGCGAGCACCAGGCGGTTGAAGCCGTCGCTCTCCGCCTGTCCGCCCCAGACCGCAAGCGCCGCCTCGCGCAAGCGTCCGGCGACCGCATCGGGGTCGATCGCGACGCCGTCGGGTGCGGCGAGCGTCATGTCGTGGATGTAGATGACCGCGCCGCCGGCCGGCTCGACGCGGTAGGTGCGCTCGTCGACGACGGAAAAGCCGAAATTCTCGAGCAGCGGCACGCGCCGGGACAGCGGGACCGGCTCCTCCCTGTGGTGGAGCCGGAGCATGATCCGCCCCGGCGCCATGCCGGCATCCTGCCGGAACTCGATCGCGATCGCGCCGTGGCCGCCGAGCGCGCCGATGACGGCGATGTCCTCGACCGCGCGCGCCGCCGGGAAGGCCGCGCGATAGCCGGAGCCGAACGCCTCGCAATAGGTTTCGAGCAGGCGTTCGGCCTCCTCCGGCGGATAGGCCTCGGCGAGGGCGGCGCCGAGATCGTCCTCGAAGGTCCTGACGATCGCCGCAATCCGCGCCTCCACCGCGAGCCTGTTCGGCATCCGGTCGCCGTGGCGCTCGCGCCCGACGATGAACTGCACCCGGGCGAGGTTCGGGTCCGGGAAGGCGGGGAAGACCGCGGAGACGTGGCCGCCGTACATTTCGGCGAGCGCCGTGCCGATGCGCGCCCGGACGTCGGAGGAATACCTGTCCCGCGGCACGTAGACGAGGACGGAGACGAAACGGTCGAAGCGGTCGCGGCGGACGATCGCGCGGACACGCGGCCGCTCGTGCAGCTGCAGGACCGTCAGCGCCGATTCGTAGAGCGTGTCGGTGTCGGCCTGGAACAGCTCGGTGCGCGGGTAGCTCTCCAGCACGTTGAGGAGCGCCTTGCCGGAATGGCTGACCGGGTCGAAGCCGGCGCGCTTCAGGATGGCGTCCGTCTTGCGGCGCACGATCGGGATGCGCTGGACCGAACTGGTGAAGGCGGTGGAGGTGAAGAGGCCGACGATCCGGAGCTCTCCGACGACGCGCTCGCGGTTCGCGAAGAGCTTCACGCCGACGAGATCCATGTAGTCGCGCCGGTGGACGCGGGACTTCACGTTCGCCTTGGTGATGATGAGCGGCTCGGGCCGCGTCAGGAAATCGCGGATCTCCGGCGTCATCGTGACGAGTTCGCCGCCGCGCCGCAGCACCTTCACGCCGGGATCGCGCAGCAGGCCGAGCCCCTCGCCGGTCTCCGCCTCGAGCACGCCCGCCTCGAGCCCGCCGTAGGAATAGTCGCGCACGCCCAGGAAGGTGAAGTTGTCCTCCACCAGCCATTCCAGGAAGGCGGCCGCCTCCTCGACCTCAGCCTCGGGCAGGGCCGGCGGGTCGGTGCGGAAGTCCATGATCGCCATGCGCAGCCGCGACCGCATGGCGCGCCAGTCGTTGGTGACGAGATGCACCTCGCTCAGGAGCGATTCGAGGCTCCCGGCGAGGCGGGCGCGTTCCGCCTCGGACCGGATCAGGGGAACCTCGACATGGATGAAGCTCTCGCGCGGCAGATCGGTCACCAGGCCGCGGCGGCTGAGGCGATAGCTTTCCAGCCCGCCGTCCGGGGCGCGGGCGACCTCGAGGATCGGGTGCAGGACCAGCTCCGCGGCGTGGCCGCCGGCCTGGATCTCGCCGAGCACGGAATCGAGGATGAAGGGCCGGTTGCCGGTCAGGATCTCGACGGCGGTGCGCTGCGCCGGCTGGTCCGGCCCGGGCGGGAGATCGGCGAGCCGGATCGCCGTCGGCTTCCGGCGCGTCGCGAAGAAGCGGTAGGCGGCGCGCGCGATCTCCGCGAGCGCCTGCGGCGGCGAGGCGGCGAGATCCTCGGCCGCCGCGTTCCGGAAGATCGCCTCGGCGAAAGCGGCGACCCGGCCGGCTTCCTCGTTCTCCAGGAGTTTCCTGGCCTCCGTCAGGCGCCTTCTCTTCTCGGCCTCGAATCGTTCGGGCACGCTTTCCCTCCGGGTCCTGTTCGGATGGCTTGTCGCGAGGCTCGCGGGAGGATCACATGGGGCAGTGGATGGGGCAAGGAAACCCGGAGGCCGCCATGGATGCCAGCAGCGACGAGCCCGTCATCGCCCTCGACCTGCCGCCGGCCGATCCGCTCTCGCCGGAGACGGAGGCCTATTTCGCCAAGTGCCGCGAGAAGCTCGGCCTCGTGCCGAACGTGCTCACGGCCTATGCCTTCGACGAGGCGAAGCTCACGGCCTTCTCGACCTTCTACAACGACCTGATGCTCGGCCCGTCGGGCCTTTCCAAGCTCGAGCGCGAGATGATCGCCGTCGTCGTCTCCTGCGTGAACCGCTGCTTCTACTGCCTGGTGGCCCACGGCGCGGCGGTGCGGACGCTGTCGGGCGACCCGGCGCTCGGGGAGGCGCTCGCCATGAACTACCGCGCGGCGCGCCTGTCGCCGCGGCACAGGGCGATGCTCGACTTCGCCTGGCTCCTCGCCGAGGCGCCGCACAGGGTCGAGGAGCCCGACCGGGCGCGGCTCCGCGAGGTCGGCTTCAGCGACCGCGACATCTGGGACATCGCGGCGGTGGCGTCCTTCTTCAGCATGTCGAACCGGATCGCCTCGGCGACCGACATGCGGCCGAACGCGGAGTACCACGCCGCCGGCCGCTGAGCCGGGGCATCGCCCGGCTCGCGCGGCTCAGGGTCCGGATCGCTCCGCTCAGGGAAAGTCCTCGCCGAGGAGCTCCGAATTGATGGCGAAGGCCGCCATCGCCCCCTCGCTCGCCGCAACGATGGCGAGGTTCACGTGCCGCGAGGCGTCGCCGGCGACGTAGAGGCCGGGAACGTTGGTGTTCTCGTAATCGCCGGTATCGACCGCGCCCTTGCGCGTGAAGGTGCAGCCGAGCCGGTCGGCGAGGTCGGAGGCCTGGCGCTCGGGCATCGCGAAGAAGAGCGCCTGCCGGTCGAGCACGCGGCCGTCCTCGAGCCTGACCCGCTCCAGCCGTTCCCCGCCCTCGAGCGCGGCGACGCGCGTCTCCTCCACCTTGATGCCGTGCCGGTCGAGCCTTTCCCGCATCTCCTCGCCAATCTCAGAAGGTCCGTGTGCGAGGATCACGATGTCGGCGCTCCAGCCGAGGAGCTCCATCGCGAGCCGCGCGCCATTCTCCTGCGGGCCGTAGACGGCGAGCGGCGCGCCGCGGTTCTCCCAGCCGTCGCAATAGGGGCAGTGGAAGACGCCCTTGCCGTAATAGGCCTCCGCCCCCGCCAGCGGCGGCAGCTCGTCGGCGACGCCGGTGGCGAGGAGCAGCTTGCGCGCGCTGAGCGTCTCGCCGCCGGCGAGCCCGATCTCGAAGCCGCCGTCGATGCGGCGCGCGTCCTCGACCCGGACGTGGCGCACCGCCACGGTGTCGTAGCGCGTCAGCTGCTCGCGCCCGATCGCCCTGATGTCGGTCGGGTGGCAGCAGTCGCGCGTGAGGTAGCCGTGCAGCTCGTGCGAGGCCCAGTTTCGCCCCCGGCCCTCGTCGCAGACGAGGACGCGCCTGAGCGTCCGCCCGAGGATGAGCGCGGCGCTGAGACCGGCCGGCCCGCCGCCGACGATGATGACGTCGTAGTCCGCTTTCACGTCTTCCCCCTTCCGGTGCTCGGCAGGAAGTTGCGCGGGACGCGCTTTGTTCCGGTGCAGGGGCGTACTCGCGCGCCGGTGGGTCAGAACCTCCGCCAGAGGGCGGCCACCAGCCCGCGCTCGCGCAGCGCCTCGCGCCCGGCGACCGTGGCGACGGCGCCGAGCTGCAGCGACCATGCCCGCGAAAGCGCCCAGACGGCGCTGAACTGGACTTCGTGCCGGCGCGGCCGGGTGCCGAGCCCGCCGCCGCGGTTGGAGAGCGCGTTGAAGGACTGGGCGAGGAGCAGGAGCCGCGGCCGGATGTGGATGCCCGCGCTCGCCTCGAGCCGGTACTCGCCCGCCCCCTTCCCCGATGCCATGCGGCGGCCCGCCTGGACGTCGACGAAGGCGGGCCGGCCCCGGACCGAGAAGGAGCGGCCGACGAGCAGGCGCGCGTCGACCTGGTGCGCGGTCTTCCCGGCCTGGGCGGGGTCGCTCCGGTCGGCGGCGCCTGCTGCCCGCCCGAGCACCTGTACCGAGCCGACCCACGCTCCGGCCTGCCAGAAGCGCGCCCGCGCGCCGAACTCGGTGTAGCCGAGGCCCTGGTAGCGCGCGCTGGAGGGCGCCGCGATCGTGGTGCGCTCCAGCGTCGGGCTGAAGACCAGCGTCAGCCAGTCGGTCGCGCCGTACTCGACGTAGGCGGAGAGCTCCCGCTTGCGATGCGCGGGGCGCGAGACGCTTGCGCCGGACGCGTCGAAGGCGCGAACCGCGTCCTTGGCGGTCAGGGAGAAGATGACCTGGCCGGCCGAGCGGTCGAGCGTCCACGCGCCGGCGAACGCGTCTGGAACGCCGAGCGCGAGTGCCGCGAGGGCAATAGCGGCCCGGCGAGCAGCACGGTCCATGCACCACGCGCCGCCCGGCATCCGCCCTCCCGCAACCCAGACAACAGAGCGCGGCTAAATTTCTCGCTCAATTTGCGGAAAGAGTCGAGGCGGGCGAGTTGCGCCGGGCGTGCAACCGGGCAGGGCATGGCTCCGCCCGACCGGCGGCCGAGATCATGGCCGGCTATGCCCCGGTGCGCGTCGGCCAATAGGCGGCGAGCGCCGAGCTGTCCTTGCTGCCGAGCCCGGCCGAACTCGCCTCGTCGTAGACGGCGAGCGCACTCGCCACGACGGGAAGGTCGAAGCCGCGGGATTTCGCCTCCTCGATCATCGTCCGCAGGTCCTTGCGGATGGAATCGACGTCGAAGGTCGCCGGCCCGGGCTCCTCCCCGCCGAGCACCTTGCCGATCGCCGCGCCCCGCATCTTCAGGATGTTCGGCCCGCCGGAGGAATCCGCGAAGATGTCCATGAGCGCCACCGGGTCGTAGCCGATGTTCCGGCACAGCGCGTAGGCCTCGCCGAGCGCCTGGTAATAGACGAGGAGCGGCAGGTTGATGGCGAGCTTGACGCTGGCGCCCGCGCCGACGGGGCCGACATGGTCGAGCCGGCGGCAGAGCTGCTCCAGGATCGGCCGCGCGCGCGCGACGTCCGCCGCCTCGCCGCCCATGAACCCGATCAGCTTGCCGGTGCGCGCCGGGCCGGTGGTGCCGCCGACGGGGCATTCGACGAAGGTCGCGCCGCGCGCCCGCACGTCCTCGGCGAGCCTCGCCTCCGTATGCGGCCGCACCGTGCTCATGTCGATGACGAGCTTGCCGGAAAGGTCGCCCGCGAGGATGCCGCCCTCGCCGCGATAGACGCGGTCGATCGCATCTGCGTCGGTGAGGATGGTGACGATCGCGTCGACCTGCGACGCGAGCTCGGCCGGGCTCGCCGCGACCGCGGCGCCCTTGTCGGCGAGCGGCTTCGCCTTCTCCGGCGAACGGTTCCAGACCACGATGTCGTGGCCGACTTCCTGCAGCCGCTCCGCGATTGCCGCGCCCATCCGTCCGAGCCCTGCGATACCGATCTTCATTCGTGCCTCCTCCCGGATTCGCCTGCGTTGGCGGGATCAGTAGCACCGTCGTACCGCTCCGCGAAGCGGCCGAAACGGCCGGCA
Organism: Faunimonas sp. B44; assembly: GCF_052655945.1. NCBI lineage: Bacteria > Pseudomonadati > Pseudomonadota > Alphaproteobacteria > Hyphomicrobiales > Afifellaceae > Faunimonas > Faunimonas sp. B44. The sequence goes on from NZ_JBQYEX010000001.1 coordinate 80,831, forward strand.
CCGCGCCCGCCCGAGGCATCAGGAAAGCTGATCGGCGGCAACACGGATTATGGTTTGCGGCCGATGCGCGCCGAACCTAGTCTCGCGCCGCCGCGAACAAGAAGAGCGGGGGAGGATCGATGCACGTGTCAGGCGGGCAACCCCGGCGCGAGGGCGAGATGCGCTCCGAAGAGCGCGACGGCATGCGCATCGACTGGAACGTGCCGATCACGATGGACGACGGCCTAGTGCTGAGGGCCGACGTGTTCCGCCCGCTCGGCGAGGGCCGCCACCCCGTGCTCCTCACCTGCGGGCCCTACGCCAAGGGCCTCGCCTTCCAGGACGGCTATCCGAGCGCCTGGGAGCGGATGGTGCGCGAGCACCCGGACGTCGCCGCCGGGTCCAGCAACCTCTACCAGGCCTGGGAGGTCGTCGACCCGGAGAAGTGGGTGCCGGAAGGCTATGCGTGCGTCCGCGTCGATTCCCGCGGCGCCGGCTGCTCGCCGGGCTACGTCGACCCGTTCTCGCCGCGCGAGCGGAAGGACTTCTACGACTGCATCGAATGGGCGGGCGTGCAGCCCTGGTCGAGCGGCAAGGTCGGCCTCAACGGCATCTCCTATTTCGGCACCAACCAGTGGCAGGTCGCCTCGCTGCAGCCGCCGCACCTTTCCGCGATGTGCGTCTGGGAAGGCGCGGCCGACTGGTACCGCGACATGACCCATCACGGCGGCATCCTCTCGACCTTCTGGGCCAACTGGTATGACATGCAGGTGAAGACGGTGCAGTACGGCGCCGGCGAGCGCGGCAAGCGGAGCCGCGCCCACGGCGAGCTCGTCTGCGGGCCGGAAGTCCTGTCGGAGGACGCGCTCGCCGCGAACCGCTGCGATTTCGGCGGCGAGATCCGCGCCCATCCGCTCGACGACGACTACCACAAGGCGCGCTCGCCCGACTGGTCAAAGATCACCGTGCCGATCCTGTCGGCGGCGAACTGGGGCGGGCAGGGTCTCCATCCGCGCGGCAATTTCGAGGCGTTCACGCGCGCCGCCTCGAAGGACAAGTGGCTCGAGGTGCACGGCATCGAGCACTGGACGCACTTTTACACGGATTACGGCCGCACCCTGCAGCTCCGCTTCTTCGATCATTTCCTGAAGGGCGAGGCGAACGGCTGGGACGCCCAGCCGCGGGTGCTGCTCCAGGTCCGGCATCCCGGCGAGCGCTTCGTGGAGCGGGCGGAGGCGGACTGGCCGCTGCCGGACACGCGCTGGACGAAGCTCTTTCTCGATCCGCAGGACGGCGCGCTGCGCGACGAGGCGCCGAGCGCCGCGGCGACATTGACGTTCGACGCGCTTGGCGACGGCCTCACCTTCCTCACGCCCCCGCTCGCCGCGGAGACGGAGATCACCGGGCCGGTGGCGGCGAAGCTCTTCGTCTCGTCGTCGACCGAGGATGCCGACCTCTTCCTGGTGCTGCGGATCTTCGCGCCCGACCTGAAGGAGGTCACGTTCCAGGGCGCCATCGACCCGCACACCCCGATCGCACAGGGCTGGCTGCGCGCCTCGCACCGCAAGCTCGATCCGGAGCTCACGCTGCCCTGGCGGCCGTACCACACGCACGACGAGGAGCAGAAGCTCACGCCGGGCGCGCCGGTCGAGCTCGACGTGGAGATCTGGCCGACCTCGATCGTCGTGCCGGCCGGCCACCGGATCGGCCTCTCCGTGCGCGGCCGCGACTACGTCTATCCGGGTGGCAGCGGCGGCCGGCTCTCCAATTTCAAGAACGAGCTGACCGGCTGCGGGCCGTTCCTGCACGATGACCCGGCCGACCGCCCGGCGGCGGTGTTCGGCGGGCGCACGACGCTCCATTTCTCGGCCGCCGAGCAGCCCTATCTGCTGCTGCCGGTGATCCCGGCTCGGTAGGGCGGACGACAAGGACTCGAAGGGAAACGGGGGAAGGCCGATGGCGGACATCTGGAACCATTACGGCCCGACAGCGGCCCGAACGCACGGCCGTCCCGGCCGGGAAACGCGGCCGAAGAGCACCACCGTCGACGTGCATTCGCACATCGCCGTGCCCGAGGCGGCCGAGCTGGTGAAGCCCCATCTCGACTGGTCGACCGTCCCGCTCGCCCATTTCGCGACGCCGGAGACGAAGGCGCTGAACCAGAAGCAGGACGCCGACCGCACCTCGCGCTTCCTGGAATACGACGTGCGCCTCGCCGATCTCGACGCGATGGGCGTCGACGTGCAGGTCGTGAAGCCGCCGCCGCCGCAATGCTACTACACCGTGCCGCTCGACATCGCGGTGCGGGCGTCGCAGATCGTCAACGACGGCGTCGCCGAGTACGTCGCCGGCCGGCCGGACCGCTTCGTCGGCTTCGGGACCGTCCCGCTCCAGGACGGCGGCGAGGCCGCGAAGGAGCTCGACCGCATCGTGCGGCAGCACGGTTTCCGCGGCGTGCAGGTGCTCACCAACGTCGCCGGCAAGGAGCTGTCCGATCCGGAGTTCGCGCCGTTCTGGGCGAAGGCCGAGGCGCTCGGCGTGCTCGTCGTCATCCACCCGAACGGCTTCACCCATGCCGAGCGGCTGACGCGCTACTACTTCAACAACGTCGTCGGGAACCCGTTCGACACCACGGTCGCGCTGCACTACCTCATCTTCGACGGCGTGCTCGAGCGGCACCCGGACCTGAAGATCCTTGCCGTGCACGGCGGCGGCTATCTTCCCGCCTATTCCGGCCGCATCGACCATGCCTGGGGCGCGCGCTCCGACACGCGCGGCGAGCTGCCGAACCCGCCGACCAGCTATCTCCGCAAGGTCTATTTCGACACGGTCGTCTTCACGCCGCACCAGCTGAGGAACCTTGTGGAGGTGTTCGGCGCCGACCGGATCCTGATGGGCACCGACTACCCCTTCGACATGGCCGAGGCCGACCCGATCGGGCATATCCGCTCCGTCGACGGCTTCGACGAGACCATGGTCGCCGCGCTCGCCGGCGGCAATGCACGGCGCGTCCTCGGCCTCGGCTGAGGTCGCGGGGAACGTTTGCTGCACCCTCGCGTAGGAGGGTCGAGGACAGCGGGAGAGCGCGGACATGGTGGCGGTTCCCTTCGAGACGGCGCTCGCGACCGCCGGCGTCGGCACCTTCCAGCGCCGGCTCCTCGGCATATTCGGGCTGGTCTGGGCGGCCGACGCCATGCAGGTGCTGGCGATCGGCTTCACCGCGCCGTCGATCGCCGCGACCTTCGGGCTGACGGTGCCCCAGGCGCTGCAGACCGGGACGGCCTTCTTCCTCGGCATGCTGATCGGGGCGAGCCTCTTCGGCCGGCTCGCGGACCGCTTCGGCCGGCGGCGGGTGCTGATCGTGACGGTCCTGATCGACGCCGTCTTCGGCATCCTCTCCGCCTTCGCGCCGGACTTCGCCTGGCTCCTCGTCCTGCGCTTCCTGACCGGGCTCGGGGTCGGCGGGACGCTGCCGGTCGACTACGCCATGATGGCGGAATTCCTCACGCCCGACCGCCGCGGCCGCTGGCTCGTCATCCTTGAGGGCTTCTGGGCGGTCGGCACGGTCGCGGTCGCGCTGATCGCCTGGGCGGCGCAGGCCTCGGGCGTCGAGGCGCCCTGGCGGACCATCTTCTTCTTCACCGCGCTGCCCGCCCTCGTCGGCATCGGGCTGCGCTTCTGGGTGCCGGAATCGCCGCTCTATCTGCTGCGCACCGGGCAGGCGGCGAAGGCCCGCGCCGTGCTCGACCGCATCGCGCGCACCAACGGCCGGCCCTCGCCTTCCGCGGACCTGGCCGAAACTGCCGGCGGCAAGGCCGGCCTGAGGGCGCTCTTCTCGCCGGGCCTGCTGCGCACCACGCTCCTGATCCTAGCGACCTGGTTCCTCGTCTCCGTCTCCTATTACGGCATCTTCGTGTGGCTGCCGTCGCGGCTCGCCGGCGAGGGCTTCGGCTTCGTGCGCGGCCATCTCTTCCTGGTGGTCCTCGCGCTCGCCCAGATCCCCGGTTACGCGCTTGCCGCCTACGGCGTGGAGCGCTGGGGGCGGCGGCCGACGCTGATCGGGTTCCTGCTTCTCAGCGCCGCCGGCTGCTTCCTCTACGGCCTCACGACCTCCGCCGCCCTCGTCGCGACCTCCATGATGGTCATGAGCTTCGCGCTGCTCGGCACGTGGGGGTCGCTCTATGCCTTCACCCCGGAGCTCTACCCGACCACGCTCAGGGCGACCGGCATGGGCGCGGCCGGCACGATGGCGCGTCTCGGCGGCCTGCTCGCGCCCTCCGCGATGGCGCCGGTCATCGCCTCCGGCTTCGGCTTCGCGCTCGCCGTCTTCGCCGGGCTGCTCGTGATCGCAGCCGGCGCGGTCGCGGCGATCGGAGTGGAGACGCGCAACGTGCCGCTCAGGTGACGGGCAGGGCCGCACGCGGCTCCGGGCGGCTCGGTCGCTCCTTCGCGCGAAGATCGAGCTCCTGGAGGAACACGCAGAGCGCCTCCTCCGGGTCGTCTGACTCGCCGGTCACGACGGTGATGCCCCAGCGCCCGAGGACCGCCTGCTGGACCGGGTTGGCGCGCGGCATGAACACGAAGCTCTTCGGCCGGTCGCGCTCGTAGCCGGAGCGCGCCCAGGTCTCCCACAGCCGGTGGAGGAGCAGCCGGATGTTCAGGTCCTGCATCGAATAGCCGATGAAGAGCACCGGATGCCCCATGGCGTCGGCGCGGAACTTCACGTCGAGCGGCGAATCGAAGGACAGGCGCGAGAAATAGTCCGTCTCGGCGAGGACGAGGCTGGAATCGTCCTCGAAATCGCCGTGGAACTTCACGATCTGCGTGACGTCCCAGGTCGCCTTGGCGACGTCGCGGGCGTTCGCCACCTTCACGTACGGCCTGCCCGCGAGCTCGTACGCCGTCTCGAGGTTCCGGTCGTAGTTCGTCGTGTAGATGATGGGGAAGTCGAGCTCTACCAGGAGCTGGTGGAGGCGCGAGGCCCGGACGCGCGCCTCCGACACCTTCCATTCCCGGTCCATCCAGCTCCTGAGCGGGCCGATGCTGCCCTGGCGCAGCCGGTAGTACTCGGCAAGCGCCTGGTGCGAGCCGGCGGTGGCGATCGCCTCGGCCGGGTCCATATCGAGCTCGGCGGCGAGGTGCTCGATCAGCGTCTGCCAGGACGGCAGCCCGACGCTCATCGAGACGCCGGCGCCCGCGAACAGGATGGCGCGCCTTTCGCGCACCGCGTCAACGAGTTCGGCGAGGTCGTCGGGCATTGCGGGGCGGGAACAGGAAGAGCGCCGGCTTCGTTCCCGTGCGCTGTCAGACGACGACCTCGCGCGCGGGGAAGGCCAGCTGGCCGAACACGCGGCGATAGCGCTCGATCTCCCCGGGCTCGCCGGTCGCCTTGTTCGGGTTGTCCGAGAGCTTGACCGCCGGCCGTCCCTCCGCCTCCGTCACCTTGCAGACGAGCGAGATCGCCTCGAGCCCGGTGAGCCGCTTCGGCGACACGCCGCGGAAGTCGTTGGTGAGGTTCGTGCCCCAGCCGAAGCTCATCCGCACCCGGCCCTGGAAGTGGCGGTAGGTCGCCTCGATCGTGTCGACGTCCATCGCGTCGGAGAAGACGAGGAGCTTGTCGCGCGGGTCGATGCCGTGCGCCGCCCACCATTGGATGATCGCCTCGCCGCCCTCGACCGGCGGCGCGGAATCCGGGCGGAAGCCGGTCCAGTCGGCAACCCAGTCCGGCGCGTCGCGCAGGAACGAGGCGGTGCCGAACGTGTCCGGCAGCACGACCAGCAGGTTGCCGCCGTAATAGCTCTGCCACTGCTCCAGCACGCGGTAGGGCGCGAGCCGGAGCGCCTCGTCGCCCTCGGCGAGCGCGGCGACCACCATCGGCAGCTCGTGCGCATTGGTGCCGATCGCCTCGAGGTCGCCCTGCATGGCGATGAGCACGTTGCTGGAGCCGATGAAGGATGCGCCGAGCCCCTCCTTCAGCGCCTCCACGCACCAGCGCTGCCACAGGAAGCCGTGGCGGCGCCGCGTGCCGAAGTCGGAGATGACGAGGTCCGGGAGCTGGCAGAGCCGCTCGACCTTGTTCCAGAGCTTCGCCTTGGCGCGCGCATAGAGCACGTCGAGCTCGAACCGGCCGAGCCCGTTCATGGCGGAGCGCGAGCGCAGCTCGTTGATGATGGAGAGCGCCGGGATTTCCCACATCATGGTGTGCGTCCAGGGGCCGCGGAAGTGCAGCTCGAACTGGCCGTCGACCCGCCGCAGCTCGTAGTCCGGCAGCTGGAAGTCCTTGAGCCATTCGAGGAATTCGGGGCCGAAGATCTGCTTGCGCCCGTAGAAGGTGTTGCCGGCGAGCCAGATCATCTCCTGCTTGCCGAAACGGACGCTGCGCGCGTGATCGAGCTGGGCGCGCAGCTCGGCCTCGTCGATCTCGTCGGCGAGGCGCACGCGCGTCGTCCGGTTGATGAGCGAGAAGGTGACCTGAGTGTCCGGGTAGAGCCCCCACACCATCTGCAGCATCAGGAGCTTGTAGAAGTCGGTGTCGAGCAGGCTGCGGACGATCGGGTCGAGCTTGAAGGTATGGTTCCACACCCGCGTCGCGATGTCGGTCGGGACGTTGCTCACCGAAAACCCCGGCCGCTCGGCTTCGACCGGGTCCGGCCGGCCCGTTCCGATGATTGCGCTTGAATCCGCATCGCCGCTTCGCTCGTGCTCGTCTTCGTCCGTGCCGCCGCAGCATGGACCAACTCGGCTGCAGACGAAACGGTGACCGAGGGGTCGATCATGCAGGCGCCGGTTCGCAGCCGCCCCGCGGCGCAGCCGATCTGCCGCGCCGGCAGCAAAAAGTCTTTCACTCCGTAAGTACTTGGAACGGCTGTCATTCGATCGCGTTTGGACCGGCAACAAGATTATCAACGTCACAGGTCGGAGCCGTTCATGGCTGAGAATTCGTTCGCGGGGATGCTGGCCGCCACGGCCTGCATCGCCCTCCTCCTCTTCGTGTTCATCGTCCCGCGCGGCGACGAGCCGGGCCCCGAGGTCCGCGTCGCCACCTGGCCGTGGGAGAACGCGCAGACCATCGCGGCGGCGCCGGAGGTCGGCAGGCCGTAACGCGGGGCCGGTCGCCCGCCACCGCGGCGAAGCGCGCGCTTGCGGCCGCCCCGCCTTCGGGCGAGAGCAAGGCTTCCGGCCGGGTCAGGCCGACGGAGCCTCAGATGCCGAAGCCGCGCAGCCTCGCCGACCGCATCCTCCTCGCCGCCGCTGCGCTCTGCGGCGGCACCGGCGTCGCCTTCGGCGCAGCCGCCTCGCACCTGACCGGCGGCGGCAATCTGGCGATCGCTTCCGAATTCCTGCTCGTCCACGCCGCTGCGGTCCTCGCGCTCGGCGCCCTGCCCGGGCGCGCGGGTGCGATCCGCCTCGCGCAGGCCATGCTGATCGTCGGCGTCGTCGTCTTCGCCGGCACGCTGGCGCTCGGCGGGCTCCTCGACGTGCGCTTCTCGCCGAGCCCGGCGCCGTGGGGCGGGACGCTGATGATCCTCGGCTGGCTCGCCGCGGCCGCGGCTGTTCTACTGCCCGGGCGATCCGCCGGCGTTTAGGCCGTCGGTTCCCTACCGCGCGATCCGGAGGCTCGTCAGGTCTTCGCCGATGTCCCGGAACGCCGTCTGCAGCGTCGCCGCGTCGGGGGCGTAGTAATAGAGCGGCTGCCCGTCCTCGCCCCTGGAGGCGCAGTCGCGGAAGACGTCCTGGATGTTGGCGGCGTTGACCTGGAAGAGGATCGTGTAGACGCGGACGTTCCGGCCCTTCACGCTCGCGCAGATGCGGGCGACCTTCCGGTCGGTGGCGATCTCCGCGCCGGAACGCGTATCGGCGCCGAGCCGCTTCTGGGCGAGATAGCCGTAGGACGTGTAGTCCGACTTCACCGTCGCGGCATGATGGTCGACGATCTCGTTGCGCCCGTCGCTGAGCAGCACGAGCACCTTCGTCGTCTCCTTGTCCGAATAGGGCGCGCCCTCGGTGAACGGCGCTTCGGGCGAGAGCACCCGCCAGCCCCAGACGAGCCCCTGCGCGATGTTGGTTCCGGATGCAGGATGCGGCTGCATCCTGGCGATCTCGCTCTTCATCCGGCCGACGTCGTCGGTGAGCTCCACGATCGGGCGCGGGCAGGCCTTGTTCGGGCCGCCGGCGAGCGGATCGTCGATCCGCGCCTTGTCGGCATATTTCGCGACGTTGCGCAGCCGCGTCCAGTCGTCGCCCGACGTTCCGTCCGCAAGGTAATTGTTGCCGTACCGGTTCTGGTCCGGCTCGTCCGGCCAGAGATAGGGCACCCAGCGCGTCGCCGCGCTCGTCGGGGGATCGTCCGTCTCGTCGAGGCCGCCCGCCCGCGCCTCGACGCAGCCGCGCCAGGCGGCGCCCATCCTGGCGAAGAGCTCGACCCGGTCGACCGCCTTGCCGTCCTTGAAGTTGAAGCCGTAGGTGGCGCTGTCGCCGGCGCGCTCGATCCAGGACCAGTCGAACGCCTTGCCCTTGACGTTCACGGCGGTGACGAAGGGCACGAGCGCGACCTTCACGCGCTCGTCGGCGCCGGGCTCGGAATAGAGCGTGTCGACGAGATCCGACGCGGCCTGGCGCAGCGCCGCGATCTTGCCGTTCTGCGCCATCGACCCGGTGTTGTCGAGCGCGAGCGCGATCTCGTATTTGCCGGCCGAAGCGGCGACCTCTGTCGCTAGGTCGAGCGGCATCCCGTCGATCCCGATCACCGGCAGGAAGGCGGCGCGCATGGCGCCGCGCGCCTCGACGACATAGCCGGAATCGGTCCGGCGCGCCTCGAAGCCGGCGAGGTCGAGCATCCGGCGCGGTTCGCCGAGCAGCCCTTCGACGTAGCGCGTGACGAAGGCGCTCGCGGCGGCGTCGGTCATTTCCGGCTGGCGCGCGAGCGCGATGGCGGCGGCGTCGAGCGCGTTGGCCAGTTCGGCCTTGTGGCGGGTGTAGCGGGCGACGTCGACGGCGCCGCCGAGAAGCGCGATCATCGGCACCGCGGCGGCCGCGAACAGGATGCCGACATTGCCGGTCTCGCTCCGCAGGAAACCGGGCCGCCGCGCCGATGCGAGCAGGTTGCCCATGACCACCTCCGTCGCTGCGGACGGCTTTGCGCCGTCGCATTCGATTAAAATTGGATGAATGCAGAGATGGCTCATCGGGCGCGGCCCGGCACGTCCTTTGAGAAAACGTCGTGAAGCGTTAGGATTAACGTCGGCATCGCGGTTCGACGCCGGCGCGCCGAGGGGTGAAGCGACGGCCATTCAGGTGCAGCGGCAAGGTGCCGCTGGCGTTCGGGACGAATTCCGGTTTAGTTATGTGTCCGACGGGCTGGAGCGATCGGATGTTCGATTATCAGAGCCACTTCCAGAGCGCGGTCGACGCGCTGCGGGCCGAACGGCGTTACCGGGTCTTCGCGGACCTCGAGCGGCGCGTCGGGTCGTTCCCGCGGGCCGTGCACCGCAGCGAGGGCGCCGAGCGCGACATCGTCATCTGGTGCTCCAACGATTATCTCGGCATGGGCCAGCACCCGAAGGTGGTGGCGGCGATGCAGGAGGCAGCCGGCCGCATGGGCGCCGGTGCCGGCGGCACGCGCAACATCTCGGGCACCAACCATCCGCTCGTCCAGCTCGAGCGCGAACTCGCCGACCTTCACCGCAAGCAGGGCGCGCTCGTCTTCACCTCCGGCTTCGTGTCGAACGAAGCGTCGATCTCGACCATCTCGCGGCTCCTGCCGGACTGCCTGATCCTGTCCGACCAGCTGAACCACGCCTCGATGATCGAGGGCGTGCGCCGCTCCGGCAGCCAGAAGCAGATCTGGCGGCACAACGACGTCGAGCACCTCGAGGACCTCCTGAAGGCCGCCGGCCGCGAGCGCGCCAAGCTGATCGTGTTCGAATCGGTCTACTCGATGGACGGCGACGTCGCGCCGATCGAGCAGATCGTCGATCTCGCCGAGCGCTATGGCGCCATGACCTATATCGACGAGGTCCATGCCGTCGGCATGTACGGCCCCCGCGGCGCCGGCATCGCCGAGCGCGACGGCCTGATGGACCGTATCGACGTCATCGAGGGCACGCTCGCCAAGGCGTTCGGCGTCCTCGGCGGCTACATCACCGGCACCAATGCGGTGGTCGACGCGGTGCGCTCCTACGCGCCGGGCTTCATCTTCACGACCGCGCTGCCGCCCGGCCTGGCCGCCGCGGCCTGCGCCTCGATCCGCCACCTGAAGCGCTCCGGTGTCGAACGCGCCGCCCAGCAGCGCCAGGCGCAGCGGACCAAGGAGCGCATGATCGACGCCGGCCTGCCGGTCATGCCGTCGGAGACGCACATCGTGCCCGTCCTCGTCGGTGACCCGGAATCCTGCAAGGCGGCGAGCGACCACCTGCTCGATCGCCACGGCATCTACATCCAGCCGATCAACTACCCGACCGTGCCGCGCGGCACGGAGCGGCTGCGGGTCACGCCGACCCCGTTCCACAGCGACCAGCTCATCGATCAGCTCGTCGACGCGATGGTGGAGACCTGGGAGCATGTCGGACTGCCGCTGACCGGCCCGACCACCGTCGAGCTCGTCTCGCGCCGCGCCGAGATCTTCGCCGCCTCCGGCGGCTGACCGCCTTCTCGCCGCCGCAGCCCCGATCGCCCGCAGCATCGGCTCCGGCTGATCCCGCTTTGCCGCCGCGTCAGCGGCGGCGGCTGATCCCCATCGTCGCCGCGTCAGCGGCGGCGGCTGATCCACTGCGCGATGAGCGGCGTCGCGAGCGCCAGCGCGAAGAAGCGGACGACGTGGTGCGCGGCGACATAGGCCGGGTCGACGCCGATCGCGAAGGCGACGATCACGAGCGCCTCGATGGCGCCGGGCGCGAAGGCCATGAAGGCTTGGATGAAATCCACCCCGAGCAGGAGCGTCACCAGCGCCGAGGCCGCGCCGGTGATGCCGATCCCGATCCCGAAGGCGATGAGGGCAGGCCCGGCCAGGCGGGGCAGAAGCTGCCAGTCGCCCGGGCGCAGGCGGCTGCCGGCAACCGACCCGAGCACGATCGTGCCGGGTATGACGAGGTTCGGCGGCAGCTGCCCGTCCACGGCGCCCGTGAAATAGAGGATCGAGGTGGCCACCATGCCGCCGAGCATGAGGCCGCCGGGAAGGCGCGTGAGGTGCATCAGAATCCCGCCGAGGGTGCCGGCGAACGCGATCAGGCTGACCGACGCGAGGTCGGCGATCGCGGGCTCCTCCAGGAGCATCGCGCCCGGCGAGACGCCGAACACCAGCACCCCGATCGGGATGAGCTCGATCAGGATCAGGAGGCGCATGGTCTGGGTGACGGCGACCTTCTTCAGGTCGGCCTGGATCGCTTCGGCCGCCGCCATCACCATCGCGAGCGCCCCCGGCATGGCCGACAGCAGCGCCGTGTGCGGGTCCCAGCCGCACCAGCGGTTGAGCCAGCGGTAGGTGACCGCGATGAGAAGGATCATCGAGGCGAGCAGGATCGCGAAGCTCACGGGCCAGGTCCGCATCTGCTCGATGGTTTCCGGCCCGACGCCGGTCCCAGCATAGATGCCGAGGAAGAGGTAGATCGGCGCCCGGATCGGGGCCGGCACCTCGGTGTGGTAGCCGGACAGCGACGCGATCGCGACGGCGAGCAGGCTGCCGGAGAGCCAGCCGGCGGGCAGGCCGGCGAAGGTGGCGATCGCGCCGCCGACCGTGCCGATCAGGAGGGTTACGGCGGTGCGGAAGAGGACATGCTGGGAGAGGGCGCGGAACGGGGCCGGCATGAGTTCAGCGCGCCAGCCAGCCGGAGAGCCGCCGCGCCGCCTCGCGCATGTCGTCGGGGCTCCGCGCGAAGCAGATCCGCATGAAGCCCTCGCCGCCGGGGCCGAAGGCGGTGCCCGGGGCCAGCCCGATATTAGCCTCGTCGACGAGCTTCAGCCCGAGCCTCGATGTGTCCGCCTCGCCCTCGACGGCGAAGAACAGGTAGAAGGCGCCTTCCGGCCAGACGAACCGGACGCGGTTGGAGCCGGCGAGCGCGCCGCAGACGATCGCCCGCCCTTCCGCCGCGCGGGCGATCTGCGCGCGCACGAAGGGCTCGCCCTCCTCGAGCGCCGTCACCGCGGCGCGCTGCATGAAGGCCGCGACGCCCGAGGTCGAATACTGGATGAGGTTCTCGATCACCGGCCCGAGCGCCTCCGGCGCGGCGATCCAGCCGATCCGCCAGCCGGTCATGGCCCAGTTCTTGGAGAAGGTGTTGACGAAGACCAGCCGGTCGCCGTCCTCCATGAAATCGTAGAAGGAGGGCGCGCGCTCCGCATCGTAGACGAACCGGTTGTAGACCTCGTCGGCGATGATCCAGAGCCCGTGCCTGCGGGCGAGGTCGAGGATGAACCGCAGCTCGTCGGCGGTCGCCGTCCATCCGGTCGGGTTCGATGGCGAATTGACGAAGATCGCGCGCGTGTTCGGGCCGACCGCCGCGGCGACGGCGTCCATGTCGAGCGCCCAGCGCGTCTCGCCGAGCCCGATCGGGACGAAGCGGGGCCGCGCGCCCGCCAGCCCGAGCGCGGCGGCGAAGTTCGGCCAGGCCGGCGAGGGCACGATGACCTCGTCCGCCGGCCCGGCGATCGCGGCGATCGCGATCTGGATCGCCTGCATGCCGGAACCGGTGACGTAGAAGCGCTCGTGCGGGAACACGCGTCCGAACTGCCGCTCGTGATAGCGCGCCAGCGCCTGGCGCAGCTCCGGGATGCCGCGCTGCCAGGTGTAGAAGGTCTCCCCGGCGGCGAGCGACCGCGCGGCCGCCTCGGCGATGAAGGCGGGCGTCGGCAGGTCGCCTTCCCCGGCCCAGAGCGGAATCATGCCCGGCCGGTCGCGGCCGTAGTTCATCACTTCGACGATGCCGGATGCCGGCGCTTCGCGGGCTTCCCGGCGAAGCGCACCAAGGAGGGTCTCGTTCATGGCCGCAGCCCTACCCCAAGTGCGGGAGCGGCGGAAGCGGCGAAAGCGTCACTCCGCCGCCACTCCGGGATCACGGGCTGCGGGCCTTCAGCAGGTCGCGGATTTCGGTGAGGAGCTGCACGTCGGCCGGCGGCGGAGGCACCTCGGCCGGCTTCTCCACCTGCTTGCGGGTGAGCCTGTTCATGCCCTTGACCAGCAGGAACACCGCGAAGGCGACGATGACGAACTTCACCACGGCATTGACGAAGAGCCCGACGTTCCAGGTGACGGCGCCGGCCTCCCTGGCCTGCGCCACAGTGTTGTAGGCGCCGTCGCCCTTCAGCACCACGAAGAGCTCGGAGAAGTCGATCCCGCCGAGGAGCAGCCCGATCGGCGGCATGATGATGTCGTCGACCAGCGAGGAGACGATGGCGCCGAACGCCGCGCCGATGATGATGCCGACGGCGAGGTCGACGACGTTGCCCTTCAGCGCGAATTCCTTGAACTCCTGGAGCATTGCCCCCTCCCGAGTGATTTGCCGGTGAAGGATGATCCTCGGTCCGCGGGTCCGCAACCGCCCTCGCGGCCGATCAGAACATCAGGTCGCGCACGATGTGCGGCACCTGCCCGATCGCCGCGAGGGCGTCCTTGAGCTCGCTTTGCTCGGCGCGGCCGAGCGCCTTCACCTTCACCTTGTTCGACGGTGGAACGCCGTCGTGGATGTCCTCGATCTGCTGCGCCAGTACGCGCTTCAGAAGGACCGCATGGGCGGCCACGAGGCGCTCGAGATCCGCGCCCGCGCCGACCTGCCGCTTGCGCAGGCCCTCGAGCCGGCGGGGCGTGCTCCGCTCGGCGATGCCGTGGCGGATCGCCAGGATCCGCGCTGCGGTCACGACCGGAAAGAGGCCGCTCATCTTCAGGTCCAGCCGGCCGTCCTCGGTGCGGAGCGCCCCGAAGAGGCCGAAGGGCGAGTGGATCTTGCCGCCGGCTTCGGCCAGCAGCTTCAGGAAGGCGAGCGAGCCGCGCGCACCTTCCTGCGCGTCCGCGAGGAGCCGGTGCGCGAGACCGGATTCGCCGTGGACCGCGCGCAGGTCGAAGAAGATGTCGACGGACAGCAGGTCCTCCGGGCGGGAGCGTTCGAGCCAGCTCGCGACCCGGCCGTGCCACGTCGCCAGGCTGCCGCGCCAGGCGGGGTTCCTGGCCATGACGCCGCCCTTGCAATAGGGCACGGCAATGGCGTGGAGCGCATCGGCGATCTCCGCGCCGAGGCGGGCGAAGTAGCGGTCCTCCGGCCCGTCCGGCTCGCCCTCGGCGAACACGATCGCATTGTCCTGGTCGAGCGCGAGAAGGCTCTCGCCGCGCCCCGCGGAGCCGAGGACGAGCAGAGCGTAGGGCACCGGCGGGTCGCCCAGGCCCTCCTGCCTCAGCTTCGCCTCGGCGAGCACGGCCGCCTGCCGGGTGGCGGCGCCGAGCTCGCGGCTGATCACGCCGGCGATCGCCCGCGCGTCGACGTCCTCCGCGACGAGGCTTTCCGCAACGGCCGGCAGGCGCGCCCAGGCGGCCGCGAGCGCGGCCACGTTCCGCGCGTCGTCGATGGCGTCGCCGAGGCTGATCGCCTCCGTCGCCCGCAGCCGCAGCAGGTCGCGCGCCGAGATCGCCCCGACCAGCGCGCCCGCTTCGTCGCGCACCCCGAGATGGCGCACCTTGAGGCGGTTCATCCGCCCGACCGCGCGGTAGATGAAGGCCTCCGCCGGCACGGTCCGCAGCGGCCGCGTCGCGATCGCGCCGACCGGCCGGTCCAGCGCGGCCGCGCCGTCGCGCGCGATCGCCCGCAGCACGTCGCGCTCGGTCACGATGCCGTAGCCCTCGCCCTCGTCGGGAAGGATGAGGGAGCTGATGCGCTGGTCGGCCATCTGCCGCGCTGCCTGCACCAGCGGCATGGCCGCCTCGCCGAACAGCACCGGGCTCGTCATGACGTCCGCGATGCGGTGCCGGTAGGGATAGGAATCGATGCGCGCGAGGCCGCGCTCGCGCTCCGCCCGCGGGGCGACCACCGGCTCCTCCCATCCGCCGGGCTGCGCGGCGGCCGCATCGGCGAGCCGCTTGCAGGCGGCCTCGGCCTCGGCGAGCGTGCGGATGCCGCGGTCGCGCAGATGCGGGATCAGCGCCAGGAAGAGGTCGGCCGTGGTGAGCGCGTCGCCGATGGCGCTGTGGCGGTCGCGCAGGCGCACGCCCAGCCATCCGGCGATGACTTCCATCCCGAAGCCGGGGAGGTCCGGGTTGGCGACCTGGGCGAGCACCCGGGTGTCGAGGCTCCGCGGCCGCTTCCACGGCGCGCCGGCGCGGGCCGATTCGGCCTTCAGCACGGCGAGGTCGAAGCCGATCGTATGCCCGATGACGATGCGCTCGCCGGCGAAGGCGGCGATCTGCGCGAGCGCCTCCGACGGGCCGGGCGCGCCTGCCACCGCGTCGTTGCCGACGCCGTGGATGGCGGTGGATGCGGGCGGGATCGGCTCGCCCGGATCGACCAGCAGCGACAGCGCGCCATCCTCGGCAGCGTGCCCTTCGGATAGGCGCACCGCCCCGACCTGGACGATGCGGGCGCTGCGCACGTCGAGCCCGGTAGTCTCGAGGTCGAGAACCACGGCGTCGAGCGCGATGAGCGGCGTGGCGGGCAGCGGCCGCGCCATCGGGGTCAGCCCGAGCGCCGCCGCTGGCCCGGAAGCGCCACCGCGGGCGGGCCGGCCATCACCGCCTCGGCGAGGCGCGGCAGGTCGGCCTGGGCGAGGAGATCCTCGTAGGCCCGGCACAGATTGACCCGCAGATTGTTGGTCACCAGCACGAAATCGTGGCCGCGCAGCGATTCGTGGATCGGCAGGTTCGCGAAGAACTCCTTGGCGATCGCATTCGGCAGGTCCTTCACGGGATGGGGTGCCGCCAGCCCCGCCATGTCGATGCGGTGGGCGATCCGCTCGCGCGCCTGCGCCCAGAACTCGGCGGGCAGGCCCGGGGGGATCGGATAGCGGTTCGTCACGTTGGCGGCCGCGGCGGCAATGCCGGACCGGAGCGCCGGCCCGTCCTCGCCGGCATGGGGCCTCAGCGCATGTTCCGACATGACGGCGACGCATTCCAGGCAGAGCGGGTAGTTCCGCCAGCGCGCCGCGTTGAGCGCGGACATGAAGGCCGCCTCCTTGAAGAGCTTGCTGGAGAGCAGCCCGGACCGTGCGCGCGCATACTCGAACACGCACTTCTGCACCATGAAGGCCGTGCGGCTGTCGAAGAAATCCTCGAGCGCGGGAAGGCTCGCAAATGGCGGCGTCTTCCGGAACAGGTCTGCTATGCGCATGGACGCGCTCCACCATCTGCGGCGGGGGCGAGGTTAGCCGGTGCCGCCATCCGCGCAAGGGGCGACTGTGCCGCGCCCGCGCGCATCGCTATGATAGCGCATCGGGAGGGATGAGGGATCCTCGTGCTCGGCTGGGTCGCCGTTCTCGCCGCGGTGGGCTACATCGCGGTGCTGTTCGCGATCGCCTCCTACGGCGACCGCGCGGCGGCGCGCTCCCGCCCGCAGGCGCGGCCGCTGCTCTACGCGCTCGCGCTCTCCGTCTACTGCACGTCCTGGACGTTCTTCGGCTCCGTCGGCGTCGCCTCCCGCTCCGGCTGGGAGTTCCTGCCGATCTATATCGGGCCGATCCTGATGTTCACGGCGGGCTACCCGATCCTGCGGCGGGTCGTGCAGCTCTCCAAGGCCGAGCGCATCACCTCGATCGCCGACTTCCTCGGCGCCCGCTACGGCAAGCGGCAGTCGGTCGCCGTCGTCACCACGATGATCGTCGCGCTCGGCGTGATCCCGTACATCGCGCTGCAGTTGAAGGCGATCTCGGCCTCCGTCGCGACCATGGTGCCGGGCGTCGCGGAGACCGTGGACTTCCCGATCATCGGCGACATCGCCCTCCTGATCGCCTGCTCGCTGGCGCTCTTCTCCATCCTGTTCGGCACCCGCCACGCCGACGCCACCGAGCACCAGGACGGCATGATGCTGGCGGTGGCGGCGGAGGCGGTGGTCAAGCTCCTCGCCTTCCTGGTGGTCGGCGTCTACGTCACGTTCTTCCTCTTCGACGGGCCGGGCGAGCTCTACAGCCTCGCCGCAGCCGACCCGGAGATCATCGGCAAGTTCACCCGGGAGCTAGCCGGCGGCAGCTGGCTGACGATGACGCTCCTTTCCTTCTTCGCCTGCCTCCTGCTGCCACGGCAGTTCCATGTCGGCGTGGTCGAGAACTACAGCCCGAGCGAGCTGCGGCGGGCGGTCTGGCTGTTCCCGGCCTATCTCGTCACCATCAACCTCTTCGTCGTGCCGGTCGCGCTCGCCGGCATCTTCACCTTCGGCAAGGAGGCGGACGGCGACCTCTTCGTGCTGGAGCTGCCGTTCGCGGCCGGCGCGGACGTGGTCACGCTGATCGCCTTTCTCGGCGGGCTGTCGGCAGCCACCGCCATGGTCATCGTGGCGAGCGTCGCGCTCGCCATCATGATCTCCAACGAGCTCCTCGTGCCGCTCATGCTGCGCGGCCGCAGCCGGCTCCTGCTGCCGACCGACATGGGGCGCTTCATCCTCAACATCCGGCGCAGCTCCATCGTCCTCGTCGTGCTGCTCGGCTACTTCTACTACCGGGTCGCCGGGACCGCGGCGCTCGCCTCGATCGGCCTGCTTTCCTTCGCGGCCGTGGCGCAGCTGGCGCCGGCCTTCTTCGGCGGGCTGATCTGGCGGCGCGCGACCGCCGGGGGCGCGATTGCCGGCATGACGGCGGGCATCGCGGTCTGGGCCTACACGCTGCTCCTGCCGGACCTCGTCAGGGTCGGCTTCTTCCCGGCGGCGCTGCTCGCGGACGGGCCGTTCGGGATCTCCGTGCTGAGGCCGCAGGCGCTCTTCCACATCTCCTTCGATCCGCTCACGCACAGCGTGTTCTGGAGCCTCCTCGCCAATGCCGCCGCCTATGTCGGCGTCTCGCTGATGCGCCAGCCTCAGCCGGCCGAGCGGCTGCAGGCGAACGTGTTCGTGCCGCAGGACCGGGTCCCCTCGCCGAAGCTCAGGCCGCTGCGGACGAATGTCCGGGTCGGCGAGCTGCAGGAGACCGCCGCGCGCTATCTCGGGCAGGAGCGGTCGGAGCGCTCGTTCCTGCGCTTCGCGCACGACAGCGGCCGCGAGCTCGATCCGCGTGCGCCCGCCGACCTCAATCTGCTCCGCTTCACCGAGCACCTCCTGGCGAGCGCGATCGGCGCGGCCTCCGCGCGCCTCGTGCTGGCGCTCCTCATCAACCGCGACGATCCCTCGCCGGTCTCCGCCCAGCGCCTCCTCGACGACGCGGAAGCCGCCCTCCACTACAATCGCGATCTCCTGCAGAACGTCCTGGACCGGATCGACCAGGGCATCGGCGTGTTCGACCCCGACCTCCGCCTCGTCTGCTGGAACCGGGCCTTCCGCCAGCTCCTCGACCTGCCCCCGGAGCATGGCACCGTCGGCGTCTCCTTCCGCGTCATCGTCCGCCACCTTGCGGAAGCGGGCCTGTTCGGCCCGGGCGACCCCGATGCGCTGGCGGACCGCACCATCGAGCGCATCCTCGGCGCTCGCGAGGGCCTGCGCGAGCGCCACCCGGCCACCGGCCGGCTGCTCACGGTCGAGCCGCGCCCGATCGGCGACAGCGGCATCGCCTTCACCGTCACCGACATCACCGAGCGCGCGGAGAGCGAGGCCGAGCTGGAGCGGGCCAGGGCGACGCTCGAGAAGCGCGTCGCCGAACGCACCGAGGAGCTCACGCGCCTCAACGCCGCGCTGGAAAAGGCGAATGCCGCCGCCGAGGAGGCGAACATCGGCAAGACCCGGTTCATCGCCGCGGCCGGGCACGACATCCTGCAGCCGCTCAATGCCGCCCGCCTCTATGCCACCGCGCTTTCCGAGCGCGTCGCCGGCACGCCGCATTCCGAGCTGGCGCGGAACATCGAGACCGCGCTCGACGGCGTCGAGGAGATCTTCCGTGCCGTGCTCGAGCTGTCCCGCCTCGACACCGGGCACCTGAAGCCGGACGTCAAGGCGGTGCGGATCGGCGACCTCCTGGAGCGCGTCCGCGTCGAGTTCGGGCCGGAGGCGCGGGCCAAGCGCATCCGGTTCTGCATCGTCCCGAGCGCGCTCGTCGTGCGCACCGACCCGCAGCTTCTCGCGCGCCTGCTGCAAAACCTCGTCTCCAATGCCGTCAAGTACACGCCGGCCGGCGGCCGCATCGTGGTCGGCTGCCGGCGCAAGCGGGGCCGGCTCTCCCTCGAGGTGGTCGACACCGGCATCGGCATCTCGGCCGCCGACCAGAAGCTGGTGTTCCAGGAGTTCCGGCGCCTCGACGCCGGCGCCCGCGCCGCGCCCGGGCTCGGCCTCGGCCTGTCCATCGTGGAGCGCATCGCCCGGGTGCTGAAGGCCCAGCTGACCTTCACGTCGAGCCTCGGCCGCGGCACGCACTTCCGCCTGTCGCTGCCGCTCGCCGCTGCGACGATGCTGCCGACCGAGGCGCAGCCGGCGGTCCAGCGCGCGGCGGAGCTCTCCTCGGGCATGGTCGTGCTCTGCATCGACAACGACGCCAAGATCCTGACCGGCATGGAGGCGCTGCTGTCGGGCTGGGGCTGCGCCCCGATCGCGGCGCCGAGCGCGCGAGCGGCGCTCCGGGTCGTCCGGGCAGCGCCGCGCCTGCCCGACCTGATGCTCGTCGATTACCACCTCGACGACGGCAACGGCCTCTCGGCGATCGCGGAACTGCGCGCGAAGACCGGCGTCGACATTCCCGCGATCCTGATCACCGCGGACCGCTCCGGCGAGTTGCGGGAAGCCGCCATGAAGGCGGGGATCAGGGTCCTGAACAAGCCGCTGAAGCCGGCGGCGCTGCGCGCCCTGATGGCGCAGTGGGCGGTGGCGCGGCCGGCCGCGGAGTGACTATTCGGCCGCGTTGAGGTGCCACTGCCCGGCCTCGAAGCGGCCGGCGGTCAGCACCGCCTTCGTCCTGTTCTCCACGCCGAGCTTCTGGAGGACGGCGGAGACGTGCGCCTTCACGGTCGCCTCCGAGACCCCGAGCTCGTAGGCGATCTGCTTGTTCAGGAGCCCCTCCGACATCATCATCAGGACGCGGACCTGTTGCGGCGTGAGACTGCGCAGCCGCGCCGCGATCTCGGCGTCGCCGCTGTCCTGCTCCATGACGATGCCGCCCGGCGTCCACAGCCCTCCCGCGAGCACGGTCGTGATCGCCTCCGCGATCGAGCCGGTCGGCTCCGATTTCGGGATGAAGCCGGACGCCCCGAGCGCCATCGCCCGCCGTACGGTGGCCGGATCCTCGCTGCCGGAAACCACGCAGACCGGGACCGCCGGATATTGCGCGCGCAGGAACACCAGGCCGGAAAAGCCGCGCGTGCCCGGCATCGCCAGGTCGAAGAGGACGAGATCCGGGTCGCCGGCGCTCTCGATGGCGGCAGCGACGTCGTCGAGCGTGCCAGCCTCGACGATCGCGGCGCCCGGAAAAGCGCACTCGATCGTCTGCCGCAGCGCGCCGCGGAACAGCGGATGGTCGTCCGCCACGATGAATGTCAACGTGTCCGTCACGAGGCGTCCTCCGCACCCCTCCGAGCCGTCTTTGCGGCATTTTCCGCGAGCTTAACGGGCCGGGGAGGCTTTTCGCAACCGATCTCGCGGCAGCGCCCCCGGTCAGGGGCAGGATCGTGTCTCTACGCCCGCCGATCCGCCTCCGCCTTGCGCTCGATCAAGGCTCGTGCGCGGCTGCGACGCCGCACCGGCTTCCCTTTTCCCCGCGCGACCGGGTATGTACGGGGAGCGAGGCCATGATGACCCTCACAGAGAAGCAGCTCGTGCTGCCGGAGAACAGCGGTGTCCGCGGCGTGACCGGCGTCGACGCCGCACGCCAGTGGTGCCGCGCCAGGCGGATCGAAGACGTCGAGTGCATCATCCCCGACCAGGCGGGTGTCGCGCGCGGCAAGCTGATGCCGACCGAGAAGTTCTTCGGCGGCCACCCGATGACGCTGCCGGCGTCGATCTTCACGCAGACCATCACCGGCGACTATCCGGAAGAGGAGGAGGCCTTCACCGAGGGCCTGACCGACGGCGATCTGCTGTTCCGGCCGGACTTCTCGACGCTGGCGATCGTGCCCTGGGCGAGCGATCCGACCGCGCAGGTGATCCACGATGCCTTCCACAAGGACGGCACGCCGTTCGAGATCGCGCCGCGCCAGGTGCTCCGGCGCGTCATCGAGCTCTACGCGAAGCGCGGCCTCAAGCCGGTCGTCGCGCCGGAGATGGAGTTCTACCTCGTCAAGCCGAACGTCGATCCCGACTATCCGCTGGAGCCGCCGGTCGGCCGCTCCGGCCGGCCCGAGCGCGCCCGCCAAGCCTATTCCATCACGGCCGTGAACGAGTTCGAGGCGCTCTTCGACGACGTCTACGAATTCTCTGAGGCGCAGGGTCTGGAGATCGACACGCTCGCCCACGAGGACGGCACGGCGCAGATGGAGATCAACCTGCGCCACGGCGACCCGGTCGAGCTCGCCGACCAGGTCTTCCTCTTCAAGCGCACGATCCGCGAGGCGGCGCTCCGCCACAACATGTACGCGACCTTCATGGCCAAGCCGATCGCCGACGAGCCGGGCTCGGCCATGCACATCCACCATTCCGTGGTGGACATCGAGACCGGGCAGAACGTCTTCTCGGCCGCCGACGGCAGCCACACGCCCGCCTTCCTCTCCTATATCGCCGGCATGCAGACCTACATCCCCAGGGTCATGTGCATGATGGCGCCGTTCGTGAACTCGTACCGCCGCCTGTCCCGCAACACCTCGGCCCCGATCAACGTGCGCTGGGGCTACGACAACCGCACCGTCGGGCTGCGCGTGCCGCTGTCCGATCCGGAGGACCGGCGGGTCGAGAACCGGGTGCCGTCCTCGGACGCGAACCCCTACCTCGCCATCGCCGCCTCGCTCGCCTGCGGCTATCTCGGTCTGGCCGGGGGGCTGGAGCCCGACAAGCCGCAGGAGGGACCCAACAAGGACCCCGTCTTCACGCTGCCGCGCTCGATCCTCGACGCCGTGCGGCTCTTGGAGAACACGCCGGAGCTCGTCGACATCTTCGGCGAGACCTTCGTGCGTACCTATCGCGCCATCAAGGAGACGGAGTTCGAGACCTTCATGGGCGTCATCAGCGCCTGGGAGCGCGAATATCTGCTCCTGAGCGTCTAGCGCATGGCGGCGGCGATGCCGGCTCCGTTCTACGCGCTCGCCGCCGCGGACCCGCCCGCCTTTCCGCCGCTCGCCGGCTCGCGCGAGGCCGACCTCTGCATCGTCGGAGGCGGCTATACCGGCCTCTGCGCCGCGCTCAGGGCGGCCGAGGCGGGACTTTCCGTAGTGCTCGTGGAAGCCGAACGGATGGGCGCCGGCGGATCGGGCCGGAACGGCGGCCAGCTCCATTCGGGCCAGCGCCGCGATGTGCTCTGGCTCGAGGCGCATCTCGGCCGCGAGCGGGCGAGGGCGCTCTGGCAGGTCGGCGAGGCCGCCAAGGCCCATGTCCACGACCTGATCGGCCGATTCCAGATCGAATGCGACTTCCGGCCGGGCCTGCTGCACGCGGTCCACCGCCGCCGCCTCGTTCCAGAGGTCCATGCCGAGGTGGAGGCGCTGCGCACGCGCTACGGCTACCGCGTCGACTATCTCGACCGCGACCAGGCGGCAGCCGCGCTCGGCTCGACCGCCTATTGCGCCGCCGTCCGCGACACCGGCGGCGGCCATCTCGATCCGCTCCGCTTCCTCCACGGGCTGGCGCATGCCGCCGAGGGGCTCGGCGCCGCGCTGCACGAGCAGACGCCCGCGCTGTCGCTGACGCGCCGCTCGGGCACGCCGGTGGTCCGCACCGCGCATGGCGACGTCAAGGCGTCGCACGTGATCGTCGCCACCGACGGGCGCTCGCGCGGTTTCGAGCAGGCGACGCGGCGGCGGACGATCGGCATCAACAGCTACATGGTGGCGACGGAGCCGCTCGGCGCGGCAGGCCGCACCGTCCTGCCCGGCGGAGAAGGCGCATCCGACAGCCGCTACGTCATCAGGTACTGGCGCAAGACGGCGGACGGGCGGCTCACCTTCGGCGGCGGCGAGAGCAATGCCGGCGCGATCCCGGACGACATCCCCTCCTTCGTCCTGCCGCACCTCCTCGACGTCTATCCGCAGCTGAAGGGCGTGGGCATCGCCCATGCCTGGGGCGGTGTGGTCTCCGTCACCAAGCCGCGCCTGCCTTTCGTCCGCGAGATCGCGCCCCAGGTCTGGGCGGCCGCCGGTTTCTCCGGCCAGGGCGTCGGGCTCGCGCCCTATCTCGGCAGGCTCCTCGCCGAGCGCGTGCTCGGCCGCGGCCGGGAACTGGACCTTTACGCCGATCTCCGCATCCCGCCGCTGCCGACGACGACGTGGCTGCGGCGGGCTTTGGTGACGCTCGCGATCCGATTCGGCCGGCTGGGCGACTGACGGCGCTGGAACCGGAGCTCGCCCGCCCCCATTTCCAGTCCATGAGCACCATCGACACGCCGCGCTATCCGGGGACGGCGCCCCGCACCGGCTTCGCCGGCCGCATGTCCGCCGACGATTCGATGTCCCGGCGCATGCGCCGCCTCGACAATCTCGAGAAATGGCTCGACCGGCAGTTCTACGTGCCCGGCATCCGCATGCCGGTCGGCATGGACGGCCTGATGGGCCTCGTGCCGGTCGTCGGCGACACCGCGGCGGCCGCGATGTCGGCCTACATCGTCTACGAGGCGCACAAAGCGGGCGCGTCCAATGCGGTGAAGGCCAGGATGATCGGCAACGTGGCCGTGGACTACGTGCTCGGCCTCATCCCCGTGGTCGGCTGGGTTGGCGACTTCTTCCACAAGGCGAACACCAAGAACGTCCGCCTCCTGAAGCAGCACCTCGCCGAGAAGGGGCATCTCGTTCCGCCCGGCTGAGGGCGTGGCCGACGGCCGTAGCCGGACGCGCCGTTCCGTTCGGGGAGGGCAGCCTGCGGGCCTCCGGATGAAGCGCGCGGGTTCCGCCGCGGCGTCGCCGCCGCGACGAACGCTTTGCCAAGACACCTTGCCTCGAACGCGCTACTCCTCATTTCCTGGAAGCGGGGGGCGGCGCTCGGCCCGCCTGGCGAAGCCGCGGAGCGGAAGGGGGTCCGGTGCGGGTGAAATGGGTCACGATCGTCGTCACGGTCCTGGTCGTGCTCGCGGGAGCCGGCCTGTTCGCACTGACCTGGCGCTCAGCCTATGATCCCGTCGATCCGCCCGACCCCGCCTCGTTCGACCCGGCCCTGATCGAGCGCGGGCAGCAGCTCGCCGGCATCGGCGGCTGCGCGATGTGCCACACGGCCGAAGGCGGCGAAGCCTATGCCGGCGGCGTGGCCGTGCCGACGACCTACGGCGCCGTGCATTCCACCAACATCACGCCGGATCCGGAGACCGGCATCGGCCGCTGGTCGGAGGCGGCGTTCCGCCGGGCCATGCGCGAGGGCGTGGCGCGCGACGGCACGCATCTCTACCCGGCCTTTCCCTATCCGCATTACGCGCGCGCCAGCGACGAGGATCTCCGCGCGCTCTACGCCTACCTGATGACGAGGCCCGCCGTGCGCGCAGAGGCGCCGGAGAACGAGCTCGACTTCCCGTTCGGCCGCCGTGCCGTCATGGCGTTCTGGAACCTCGCCTTCCATGACGATGCCGCATTCCGGCCGAACCCCAGCCGGAGCGCCGCATGGAACCGAGGCGCCTATCTCGCCGAAGGGCTCGGCCGCTGCGCGTCCTGCCATGCGCCGGCGAACGCCTTCGGCGCGGTGCGCCGCAGCCAGGGCTATGCGGGCGGCGAGGCCGAGGGCTGGTACGGCCCCGCCCTCGATTCCACCTCGCCCGCGCTCATGCCGTGGACGACCGAGGCGGCCTTCAACGTCCTGCGGGGCTGGGACCAGCACCACGGCATCGCGGCGGGGCCGATGGCGCGCGTCGTCGACGGCCTCGCTTCCGCTCCCGACGAGGACGTCGCCGCGATCGCGACCTATGTCGCCTCGCTGGCGGGCGAACGGCTGGCGCGGCAGACCACGATGGAGCGGGCGGCGGCCTTCGCGGCGGCGCGCGAATTCGGGCCCGATGCGCAGGCCGGCACGGGACCGGCGATCAGCGCCGACCGCCCGACCGAGACCCAGGAGGGCGAGCGCATCTTCATCGAATCCTGCGTGAGCTGCCACCACCAGGGCGACGCCTCGCCCGGCCCCCGGCCCGCGCCGCTCGCCTTCAGCTCGAGCATCACCGGGCCGGACGCTCGCAACTTCCTCCACATCGTGCTCCACGGCATCGTGCCGCCGGCCGCCCAGGCGGAGCGCGCCATGCCGGGCTTCGCGCAATCCCTCACCGACCGGGAGATCGCGGCGCTGGCCGGGTTCGCGCGGTCGCGCTTCGCCAACAGGCCGAACTGGCACAACCTGCCGGCCACGATCCGCGCGGTCAGGGAAGCGGGCGGGAACTAGGCGGGGGCCCGTCCGCGGCGGCGGCGCAGGAGGCCCCCGGCCCTGGCTCACCGCAGGAAAGGAGAAGCCCGATGCCGGACCAGCGCGAACCCGCAACCGGGAAGGCCGACCCGCCCGGCGGCACTGCACGCTCCTATTCGGCCGAGGAGGCGAGCCAGGGCGAGATCGTCCTGCGCCGGAAATGGCAGCGCGTCGTGTTCATCGGCGGGCTGGTCGGGATCGGTTTCCTGCTCCTCGTCCTGCTCGGCTGGAGCCTCGGCCGGTAGGCTTGCTGGCGGTGCGGTTCGTGGCGCGCCCGGCGGCCGCCCTACTGCGCCTCCAGGACGACGAGGTCCTGCCGCGCGAAACTGACCGTGACCGGCGTCCCGCGCTCCGGCGGCGGCGCGCCGGGATTGTTGAACATGTCGAGCGAGATCGAGCTCGCGCCGAAGCCGACCCGCACCCGCACGACCGAGCCTAGGAAGCTTACCTCCTCGATCGTGCCCTGCAGCCGGTTCGCGTCCGGGTCCCCGTCGCGCAGCGAGAGCGCCTCGGGCCGCAGCGCGACGAGCCGGGTGTCGCCGGCGCTTGCGCCGTTCAGGCCGGCCGCAGCGGCGATCTCCTGGCCGTCGACGGCAATCCGCCCCGCCGCGGGATCGACGATCCGCCCCTCGAGGAGGTTGAGGGTGCCGACGAACGAGGCGACGAAGCGGGTGCGCGGATAATTGTAGATCTCGAAGGGCGTGCCGATCTGCTCGATCCGCCCCTCGCTCATCACCACGATCCGGTCCGACATGGAGAGCGCCTCCTCCTGGTCGTGCGTGACGTAGATCGTGGTGATGCCGAGCTCGCGCTGGAGCGCCCGGATTTCCTCGCGCAGCGAGACGCGGATCTTGGCGTCGAGCGCGGAGAGCGGCTCGTCGAGGAGGAGGAGCTTCGGCTTGACGGCGAGCGCCCGGGCGAGCGCGACGCGCTGCTGCTGGCCGCCCGAGAGCTGGTACGGGTAGCGGTCGGCGAGTTGGGGCAGCTTCACGAGCTCGAGCATCTCGGCCACCCGCGGCCTGATCTCCGCGGCCGGGCGCCTGGCGATCTTCATGCCGAAGCCGACGTTCTCGGCGACCGTCATGTTGGGGAACAGCGCGTAGGACTGGAACACCATGCCGATCTTGCGCTGGTTCGGCCTGAGGTCGGTGACGTCGCGGCCCTCGATGCGGACGGTGCCGGCGGTGGGCTGCTCGAAGCCCGCCACCATCCTGAGCGTCGTCGTCTTGCCGCAGCCGGACGGGCCGAGGAAGGAGATGAACTCGCCGCGCTCGATGGCGAGGTCCATGCTCTGCACGACGATCTGCGTGCCGAACGCCTTCTGCAGGTGCTGCAGCTCCAGAAAGGCCATCCCGGCTCCCTAACGCTTGCCGGGCGCCGCCATGTGGCGCGACCGTCCGAAGATCTGGATGAGGCCCATGCAGGCCCAGGTGACGACGAAGGCGATGATCGCGAGCGCAGCCGGCTCGTAGGCGCGGTTCGCGCCGATGAGCTGGAGATAGGGCCCGAAGGCAGGCCGGTTGAGGAGGCTCGCCATCGTGAACTCGCCGATCACGATGGCGAAGGTCAGGAACGCGCCGGAGAGCACGGCCGAGCGGACGTTCGGCAGGATGATCCGGAACAGGATCGTGCCCCAGCCGGCGCCGAGGCTCTCCGCCGCCTCCGTGAGCGTGCGCACGTCTATTGCGCGCAGGCCGGTGTCGACGGCGCGGTACATGTAGGGCAGCGCCAGCGTGACGTAGCTGAAGGTGAGGAGCAGGTCGGTCGCCCGCGCGCTCGCGGTGAAGGGCAGCCAGGACGAGGAATTGTAGAGCCGGAGATAGCCGAAGACGATGACGATCGCCGGGATGACCAGCGGCAGCAGGGTGATGAACTCGACGAGCGGGCGCAGCTTCGGCAGCTTCAGCCGGATCCAGTAGGCGGTCGGCACGACGAGCAGGATGCCGATCGCGATCGTCGCGAAGGCGAGGAAGGTGGAATAGAGGAAGCTCGCCTGGAAGCGCGGGTCGGCGAAGACGATGCGGTAGGCGTCGAACGTGTACTCGCCGCGCCGGATGCGCATGGAGAATTCCAGCGTCGCGATCAGCGGGACGACGAAATAGAGCGCGCCGATCGCGATCGCGATCCAGGGGCCGATGCGCGCGCCCTTCATCGCAGCCACCGCTCGGAGCGCGCCCGCAGCCAGATGTAGGCGCCGTTCGAGAGCCCCGTGATGAGGATCATGCCGAGCGCGAGCGCATAGCCGAGATTCTGGTCGTGCAGCACGTCGCCGCGGATCTGCGCATAAAGCAGGATGGTGACGATGTTGAGCGAGGAGCCGGTGAGCGCATAGGCGGTCGCGACCGCGCCGAAGGCGTTGGCGAAGAGGAGCAGCGTCGTGCCGAGGATGCTCGGCCACAGGATCGGGAAGGCGACGTGGCGCCAGTACTGCCAGCCGGTGGCGCCGAGGATGGACGAGGCCTCGCGCCATTCGCGCTTCAGCCCGTCGAGCGCCGGCGCGAGGATCAGCACCATCAGCGGGATCTGGAAATAGAGATAGGTGAGGGTGAGGCCCCAGAAGCTCAGGAGGTTGAACCCGGTCGCATAGAGGTTGAAGCCGAAATACTTGACGAGGAGCACGGTGACGAGGCCCGTGCGGCCGAGCGTGGCGAGGAACGCGAAGGCGAGCGGGATGCCGGCGAAGTTCGACGCCACCCCGGAGAAGGTCATGACGGCCGGGCGCATCCAGCGCGGCACGTGGCCGAGCACGACGGCATAGGCGATGAAGAAGCCGACCGCCGCGCCGAGCACCGCCGAGGCGGTGCTCACCTTGATGGAGATCCAGTAGGCGCTGAGGATGGAGGGGTGGAGCAGCTTGCCGATATTGGCGAGCGTGAAATTGCCCTGCGCGTCCTGGAAGGCGCCGACCACGAGATAGAGCGTGGGCAGGATCAGGAACATCAGCGCGAAGACGAAGAACGGCACGACGCCGACCCAGGCCCAGGACATGGGCCGGGCGCGCGCCCGCACGGCGCCCCCGCTCGCTGCTGCGCTGTCGCTCAGTGCGGTCATCTGCCCCCTTG
Organism: Faunimonas sp. B44; assembly: GCF_052655945.1. Taxonomy (NCBI): domain Bacteria; kingdom Pseudomonadati; phylum Pseudomonadota; class Alphaproteobacteria; order Hyphomicrobiales; family Afifellaceae; genus Faunimonas; species Faunimonas sp. B44. The sequence goes on from NZ_JBQYEX010000001.1 coordinate 109,419, forward strand.
GCGCGGCTCGCCCCCGAAGCCGGTCATGAGGGAGGCGGCCGCACGCATCGGCGCGGCCGCCCCCCGGCGCATTACTGGACGTTCGCGCCGACCACGCTGTCCCACTGCTTGGTGATCACTTCCTTGCCCGCGTTCTGCTCCTCCAGAGTCGGGAAGACGGCGGCCTCGTAAGCCTCCGCCGGCGGCAGCTTGTCGAGCATCTCCTGCGGCACCTTGCCGTTCTTCACCAGGTCGTTGAAGCGGATCGGGTGGCAATAGCCCTTCAGCCAGATGAGCTGCCCCTCGTCGGAATAGAGGTGCTCCATCCAGAGCTTGGCGGCGTTCGGGTGCGGCGCGTAGGCGCTGATCGCCTGCACGTAGACGCCGGCGACCACGCCGGTCTTCGGCACCACCACCTCGATCGGCGGGTTGCCGGCGAGCGTGTCGCGGTCGGCGAGCGCGTTGTAGTCCCAGCGCACGAGGAGCGGCGTCGAGCCCTGCGCGACCGAGGCCGCCTTGCCGATCACCGGCACGAAATTGCCGGCCTTGTTGAGCTCGGAGAAGAATTCGAGCCCGGCCTCCGCCGCCTTGGCGGCATCGCCGCCCGCCCGCGACAGCCCGGCCGCGTAGACGCCCTGGATCGCCTGGTTGGAGGCGCGCGGGTCGCCGGCGAGCGCGACGGCGTTCTTGTAGTCGGCCTTCAGCAGGTCTTCCCAGTCCTGCGGCGCCTCCTGGATGATGTCCTTGTTCACCTGGAAGGCGAGCACGCCGTAATAGTCGCCGTACCAGTAGCCCTCGGCGTCCTTTGCCGTGTCCGGGATCGAGTCCCAGGTCTCGACCTTGTAGGGCTGCAGCAGGCCCTCGGCCTTCGCCGACGGGCCGAAGGAGAGGCCGACGTCGATCACGTCAGGGGCCTGGGGCCCGGTATTGCCCTTGTTGGCCTTGATGGCCTCGATCTCGTCGCCCGAACCCGCGTCGGGATTGAGCTCGTTCACCTGCAGGCCGTACTTGTCCTTGAAGGTCTGGATCATCTCGCCGTAATTGCACCAGTCGTGCGGCAGCGCGATCGTGGTGAGCTGGCCTTCCTTCTTGGCGGCTTCGATCAGTTCGTTGGACTGCGCCTGCGCGGCCCCGGTGAAGGCCGAGATCGCCAGGGCCGAAGCCGTGGTCATTGACACCCATTTTCTCATGACACTCTCCCCTCGAGACGGGCCGGTAGAAGCCCTCTGCCGCGCGGTCGATAACGCCCTTTTGTTGCGGTTCGATGTCTCTCCCCGACCTCGAGCCGCCGCCCCGCGACGGCAATTCCTCCCCGACGCGGCGGCCGTGCGATCGCCCCCGCGCGGGCAGCCGGGGCGGGATGGTGGCCGATCTCGCGCAGAAGCGCCAGCGGGATGATGGCCAACCCGCCCCAGAATCAGCACAATCTCGCCATAGCCGGTCTGTAGCGGCCCGCCGCTCGAGGGAAGACGAGGGACCTGCCGATGACCCGACGCGCCGTTGCGACGCGAGCCTCCTGGGCGCTGTGCCTGGCGCTATCGCTGACCGCCTGCGTCTCCGCCGGCGAGCGGCCCGCCTCCAGGGCAGAACAGAAGCCGCCGCCACCCGCGGTCGCCGGCACCGGCAGCGCCTACGACCACCTCATCGCCCGCTACGCGGCCGAGAACCGGGTTCCGCTCCCGCTCGCCCATGCGGTGGTGCGGAAGGAGAGCGGCTACAATGCCAAGGCGACGGGACGCGGCACCGTGGGGCTCATGCAGATCAAGCCGGCAACCGCGCGCGGCATCGGCTTCAAGGGCACGACGGAGGAGCTCTACCAGCCGGAGACGAACCTCGCCTGGGGCATGAAATATCTCGGCAAGGCGCACGAGCTCGGCGGCGGCGACGTCTGCGGGACCGCGCTGCGCTACCAGGGCGGCCACCGCGCCACCCGCATGACGGCGGCGTCGCGCCGCTATTGCGAGGACCTGAAGCGCATCATGGCCCGCCAGGGCGTGATCGGCACGGGCGCGGAGGTCGCCGTGGCGGCGGCGCCGGTGCCGAGCCCGCGGCCGGGCGGGGAAGTCGCCGTGGCCGCCGCTCCCACGCCGGCAGGCGCGCCGGCAGCGCGCGAGACGGCCACCCGGCAGGTGCGCGCCGTCTTCGCCGATGCCGCGCCGGCGCCCGCCGCCGCGCCCAACCCCGCCGCTGCCCCTAGCTCCGCCGCTGCCCCCAGCCCAGCCCCCGCCCCGGCCCCGACGGGCGCGACCCTCTTCGCAGCCGTCGACAACGGCGCGCCGCAGCCGCTGACGACGGGCTCGCTCCGCGGCACGACCATGGCCTTCGCGCCCGCTGCCGGAACCGTCCTGCCGGCGTCGGAAGCCGGGCCAGTGCCGCGCCCCCGCCCGTAGCGGGAGGTTCAGCGCAGGACCTTCTGCACGAGCACGAGGTCGAGCCAGCGGCCGAACTTGCGGCCGACCTCCGGCATCCGGCCCGTCTCGGCGAAGCCGAGGCGCTCGTGGAGGCCGAGCGAGGGCGCGTTGTCCGCCGCGATGGCGCCGACCATCACGTGCATCCCCGCTTGCCGGGCTTCCGCCTCGAGCGCCTGCATCAGCGCGCGCGCCACGCCCCGGCGGCGCGCGGCCTCCGCGACGTAGACCGAGTGCTCGACGGTCTGCCGGTAGCCGTCGAAGGCCCGGAACGGGCCGTAGCTGCCGTAGCCGAGGACGTCCGTGCCGGCGGCCGCCACCAGCACGGGCAGGCCCGCCTCCGCCCGGCCGCGCCACCAGGCCCGCCGGTTGTCGAGGTCGACCAGCACGTCGTTCCAGATCGCGGTCGTGTGCTCGACCGCATGGTTGTAGATGGCGAGCACGCCGGCAAGGTCCGCCTCCGCGGCCGGCCTCACCTCGAACCCCCGCCCGGCGGCCTGCTCCATTCCGATGCTCCTCGTCCCGGCCGCCGCCAGCGGCCATGCCGCGCCGGGCGCACCCGCCGGCGACCATATCAGGAACGCCCCGGCCGCAAAGCCGCAGCCCGCTTGCCCGTTCGCGCTTTGACCGGCCTTGCGCGGATGCTACATGCCGCGCCATGAGCACGCCCCTCGACCACATCCGCAATTTCTCGATCGTCGCCCATATCGACCACGGCAAGTCGACGCTCGCCGACCGTCTGATCCAGATGACCGGCACGCTCGCCGCCCGCGAGATGAAGGAGCAGGTGCTCGATTCCATGGACATCGAGCGCGAGCGCGGCATCACCATCAAGGCGCAGACGGTGCGCCTCATCTACACCGCCAAGAACGGCGAGGAGTACCGGCTCAACCTCATCGACACGCCGGGCCATGTCGACTTCGCCTACGAGGTGTCGCGCTCGCTCGCCGCCTGCGAGGGCTCGTTGCTCGTCGTCGACGCATCGCAGGGGGTGGAGGCGCAGACGCTCGCCAACGTCTATCAGGCGATCGACAACAACCACGAGATCGTCCCGGTCCTCAACAAGATCGACCTGCCGGCCGCCGAGCCGGAGCGCATCAAGCAGCAGATCGAGGACGTGATCGGCCTCGACGCCTCCGATGCGGTGATGATCTCGGCCAAGACCGGGCTCGGCGTCGACGAGGTGCTGGAGGCGATCGTGCACCGCCTGCCGCCGCCGAAGGGCGACCCGAACGGGCCGCTCAAGGCGATGCTCGTGGACAGCTGGTACGACGCCTATCTCGGCGTCATGGTGCTGGTGCGCATCATCGACGGCAGCCTCCGGAAGGGCCAGCGCATCCGGATGATGCGGACCGGCGCCGTCTACGACATCGACCGCGTCGGGGTGATGACCCCGGGCCTGCTCGTCACCGACGAGCTCGGCGCCGGCGAGATCGGCGTCTTCACCGCCTCCATCAAGGAGGTGGCCGACACCGCCGTCGGCGACACCATCACCGACGACCGCCGGCCGACCGCGACGCCGCTGCCGGGCTTCCGCCCCGCCCAGCCGGTCGTCTTCTGCGGCCTCTTCCCCGTCGATGCGGCGGATTTCGAGGATCTCCGCTCCGCGATGGGCAAGCTTCGCCTCAACGACGCCTCCTTCAGCTTCGAGATGGAGACCTCGGCCGCGCTCGGCTTCGGCTTCCGCTGCGGCTTCCTCGGCCTCCTGCATCTGGAGATCGTCCAGGAGCGGCTGGAGCGCGAGTTCAACCTCGACCTCATCGCCACCGCGCCCTCGGTCGTCTACCAGATCCGCCTCACCGACGGCACCGAGATCGAGCTCCACAACCCCGCCGACATGCCCGACCCGGTGAAGATCGCCGAGATCAGCGAGCCGTGGATCCGCGCCACCATCATGACGCCGGACGACTATCTCGGCGGCATCCTGAAGCTCTGCCAGGAGCGGCGCGGCATCCAGGTCGACCTCTCCTATGTCGGCAGCCGCGCCATGCTGCAGTACGACCTGCCGCTCAACGAGGTCGTGTTCGACTTCTACGACCGGCTGAAATCGATCTCGAAGGGCTACGCCTCGTTCGACTACCACATCACCGGCTACCGCGAGGGCGACCTCGTGAAGATGCAGATCCTGGTCAACGCCGAGCCGGTCGACGCGCTCTCCGTCCTCGTCCACCGCAGCCAGGCCGAGCGTCGCGGCCGCGCCATGTGCGAGAAGCTGAAGGAGCTCATCCCGCAGCACCTCTTCCAGATCCCGATCCAGGCGGCGATCGGCGGGCGCATCATCGCGCGCGAGACGGTGCGGGCGCTGCGCAAGGACGTGACGGCGAAGTGCTACGGCGGCGACATCACCCGCAAGCGCAAGCTCCTCGACAAGCAGAAGGAGGGCAAGAAGCGCATGCGCCAGTTCGGCAAGGTCGAGATCCCGCAGGAAGCCTTCATCGCCGCCCTGAAAATGGAGGGGTGAGGGCCGCGCCGCGGCGGGTATCCGCTTTCGCCGGCCGGTAGCGTGGCCGGAGAACGCCCGAAACGCTGTGGCCGAAATACAACGGCGCTCCCCGATCAGTAGTGCGGCCCCGATTCTCGCCCTGAGGCCGGATTTGCCGCGGAACCGACGGGCCCGCCGCAAGTTCATCGGCCGGTCTGTTCGAAGGAACGGATACCCTGCGAGCGGAGCGAAGGATTCTCGCCCCCTCACCTCCGCTCCGCTCGCAACCTTACGCTTCATCCGCTGCAATCAGAGTTGAGTGCGGGCATTTCTATGCTTCGCCGAAACAATGACAGTGGCGGCAGAGGCTCGGGTCTCATCAGAGGGATCGTCGCCGCGCTCCGCACCGCGTTCACGGCGCCCGTGGCGTTCGGGAAGGGTGATCGGGTTCGTGACGCCCAGCCGGACCGGAGGCGCTTCGCGCATCGTCGCGGCAGGCGCCTTTTTCAGGCTCGTGCAGGAAGCTTCTGGCTTTCGAGGCAGGCCCGGCGGCGGCAATCACCGTGGAAATCAAGATCGTCCGGACGATCGAAAAAGTCGAAATCGAGTGAATTCAAGCTGAGTTCAGAGCGCAATCTGCGGTTATTCCGCGCCTCCGCTCACATCATGTGCGGAAGCGCCATGACGACGGTCGATGCGGTGGTCAGGACCAGAAAGGCGACTGTCCTGGTCAGGAAGTAACGAACCATTTTGTTGTCTCCCAATGACGACGGCTATCCCGGCTCTGTAAATGCGCAAGTACTTCGATGGTTGCGCACGAATCGCGCGTCATCCCTCCCGTGGCTTCCCGGCAACGCCGTCCGCTGCCCTCCCCGCCGCCGAAAACCGGCGCCGCGACCGCACCCCCGGGGCGCGCGCCTGTCAGCCTCACACCCCCGCCACACTCACTGTCGTCATGCCCGGGCTTGACCCGGGCATCCAGTACGACCCTCGCCGCACGGCACGCGCCGCTCTCCCTTCTCTGTCGTCATGCCCGGGCTCGACCCGGGCATCCAGTACAGCCCCGCCGCACGGCACGCGTCCCTGGATCGCCGGATCACGTCCGGCGATGACGACCGTGGGGGCGGCCACGCCGAAAGCCGCCCCGGCCCCACCCCCTCTCTGTCGTCATGCCGGGCTTGACCCGGGCATCCAGTACGACCCTCGCCGCATGGCCCTGGATCGCCGGATCAAGTCCGGCGATGACGACAGTGGGAGGAGGCCACGCCGAAAGCCACTCGGCCGCCCGGTCTTCCCTCTCCGTCGTCCTGCCCGGGCCCCACCCCCTCTCTCTGTCGTCATGCCCGGGCTCGACCCGGGCATCCAGTACAGCCCCCGCATCACGACACGCGCTGCTGCTGGATCGCCGGATCAAGTCCGGCGATGACGACAGTGGGGGAGGCGACGCAGAGACCCGCTCCGCCGCTTCGCTCTAGAAGAGCGCCTGGCCCGTCGCGATGATCAGGATGATCGCGAGGACGAAGAGCACCAGGAACAGGAAGAACAGGACCTTGGCGATCGAGGCCGCGCCGCGCGCTACGCCGGAGAAGCCCAGCGCGCCCGCGATCAGCGAGATCACCAGGAAGATGATGGCCCATCTCAGCATGTCGACCTCACTCCGTTTCCTGCGCCCGGGCAACTCGCGTCCGCCGGGTTCTGTTCCATAGCCGGCTTGCGACCGAGCGGCGAGCGAAGGCGCGCCTCGTGCCGCCGCCGCTGGCCGCACCTATATTGCCGCCGATGGAACGCTTCGCCGCCCTTCTCGACCGCCTCGTGCTGACGCCGCAGCGGAACGGCAAGATCCGCCTCCTGGTCGACCATTTCCGAACCACGCCCGATCCCGACCGCGGCTGGGCGCTCGCCGCGCTCACCGGCGACCTCGCCATCGCGAGCGTCAAGCCCGCCATGCTGCGCGCGCTCGTCACCGAGCGGATGGACGAGGTGCTGTTCGGCTATTCCTACGATTACGTCGGCGATCTCGCCGAGACGATCGCGCTGGTCTGGCCGGAGCGGCCGGGCGCCAATGCGAGCCCCAGCCTGGCGGCGGTCGTCGAGGCGCTCCACGCCGCCTCGCGGCTTGAAGGCCCGCGCATCGTGGAGCGGCTGCTCGACGCGCTCGACGCCTCCGGCCGCTACGCGCTCCTGAAGCTCGTCACCGGTGAGCTCCGCGTCGGCGTCACGGCGCGGCTCGCCAAGCAGGCGCTCGCGCAGATGGGCGGCAAGGACGTGATCGAGATCGAGGAGATCTGGCACGGGCTCGCGCCGCCCTACGAGACGCTCTTCGCCTGGCTGGCGGGAGAGGGCCCCCGGCCGGTCAGCGAGGCGCTCGCGCCGTTCCGGCCCGTCATGCTCGCCCAGGCGCTCGACGAGGCGGAGCTGCCCGCGCTCGACCCGTCCGCCTATGCGGCGGAATGGAAGTGGGACGGCATCCGCGTCCAGGCGGTGGCGGATCGGGGCGTGCGCAAGCTCTATTCCCGCACCGGCGACGACATTTCGGGCGCCTTTCCGGACATGCTCGAGGAGCTCGCCTTCGAGGGCGCCATCGACGGCGAGCTGCTGGTCGGGCGCGAGGCGGACGGCGCGATCGCGGTGGCGCCGTTCGGCGATTTGCAGCAGCGGCTCAACCGCAAGGCCGTCACGCCGAAGCTGATGAAGAGCCACCCCGCCTTCATCCGCGCCTACGACCTCCTGCAGGACGGCGGGGAGGACCTCCGCCCGCTCCCCTTCGTCGAGCGGCGCAGGCGGCTCGAGGCCTTCGTCGCCGCCGCCGGCTCGCGCCGGATCGACCTCTCCCCGCTCGTCGCCTTCGAGGACTGGCAGATGCTCGCCGGGCTGCGCGCCGACCCGCCCAAGGACGACCGGCTCGACGAGGTCGCCGAGGGCCTGATGCTGAAGCGCTGGGACGCGCCCTACGTGCCGGGGCGGCCGAAGGGGCCGTGGTTCAAGTGGAAGCGCGACCCGTTCACCGTCGATGCCGTGCTGATGTACGCGCAGCGCGGCCACGGCCGGCGCTCGTCCTTCTATTCGGATTACACGTTCGGCGTCTGGGCCGGGCCGGAGGAGGCGCCGGAGCTCGTGCCCGTCGGCAAGGCTTATTTCGGCTTCACCGACGAGGAGCTTCGCGAGCTCGACCGCTACGTCCGCAACAACACGACCGAGCGCTTCGGGCCGGTTCGCGCGGTCCGCGCCGAGCCCGGCCACGGCCTGGTCCTCGAGGTGGCCTTCGAGGGGCTCAACCGCTCGACGCGCCATCGCTCGGGCGTGGCGATGCGTTTCCCGCGCATCAGCCGGCTGCGCTGGGACAAGCCGCCGGCGGAGGCCGACCGGATCGAGGCGCTCCGCAAGCTCCTCCCGGCGGAGGCTGACCGGCTTGTGCCGCCGCGTTCCCGCCCCTAACTAGGCCGCGCAACGCGGAGAGGCACATGGACCGGATCAGCCGATTCCTGGGGGACAGCCCGATCCGGGTGTTCTTCCGCCTGCTCGTGCTCTCCTTCGTGGTCGGGCTGGTGCTCGCGACGCTGAACATCCGGCCCGTCCAGCTCTATTACTGGGCCGAGCGGATCGTCCTGCGGATCTGGGACATGGGCTTCGCCTTCCTCGACGACGTGCTCGGCTACCTGATCGCCGGCGCGATCGTCGTGATCCCGATCTTCCTGCTGATGCGGCTCTTCAGGATCGGCTCGCGGCGGGCCGAATAGGCGCGGCCGGATCGTTCATGCGAAGCGTGCCGCCGCCCGGAAGAGCGTCATGTGGCGCCCGACGAGCGCCTCGAGGTCGGCGGCATAGCCGCCGCCGATGACGCAGGCGAGCGGCACCCCGGCCTCCCGCACGGCGTCGATGACGAAGAGGTCCCGCTCGCGGAGCCCTTCGTCGGAGAGCGCGAGCCGCCCGAGCCGGTCGTCCCGGTGCGGGTCGACGCCGGCATTGTAGAACACGATGTTCGGCCGGAACGCCTCGACCGCCTCCGGCACGACCCGCCGCACGACCTCGACATAGGCCTCGTCGCGCGTGCCGTCGGGAAGCGCGACGTCGAGGTCCGACGGCACCTTGCGGACGGGATAGTTCCTCTCGGCATGGACGGAGAGCGTGAACACGTTCCTGTCGCGCGCGAAGATCGCCGCCGTGCCGTCGCCCTGATGGACGTCGAGATCGACGATCAGCGCCCGCCCGATTGCGTCCTGCGCCCTCAGCGCGCGGACCGCCACGGCGACGTCGTTGAAGACGCAGAAGCCAGCCCCGCCGGCCTGCCGGGCATGGTGGCTGCCGCCGGCGCTGTTGCAGGCGAGGCCGTCGCGGAGCGCGAGCTCGGCCGCGCGCAGCGTGCCCCCGGTGGCGGCTTCCGCCCGGCGCGCGACCGCCTCGCTCACCGGAAGCCCGATCTCGCGCTCGGTCGCGGGCGGCACGCTGGAGGCGAGGACCGCCGCGACATAAGCCTCGTCGTGCACGCGCCGGAGCGCCTCGGCGCCGATCGGCACCGGCTCCTCGAACCCGCGCCAGCCCGGCAGCCCGTCCGCCGCGATCCGCTCCGCCAGCCGCCGGAACTTTCCCATCGGGAAGCGGTGCCCCTGGGGGATCGGCGCGTCGTAGGCGGGGTGATGGACGATCGCGAGCGGCATCGGCAGGCATATAGCGCAAGGCCGCCGCGCCGCGCTAATGAGGCGGCCGGGCGGACGCGGGAGCCTGCGGATGGCGGAAGACCTGGGGAGACGTGCGGCGGGCCCGGTCCGGCCCTTCACGGTCACCCATGCGGGCGTGCTGAAGCTCGCGCTGCCGATGACGCTCGCCTACATCTCGACCCCGCTCGTCGGCGTCGTCGATACCGCCGTGATCGGCCAGCTCGGCCAGGCCGCCCTGATCGGCGGCATCGCCGTCGCGGCGATCATCTTCGACCTCTTCTTCACGACCTTCAACTTCCTGCGCGGCGGCACGACCGGGCTGACGGCGCAGGCGCTCGGGGCTGAGGACCGGGCGGAGGAGCAGGCCGTGCTCTTCCGCGCCCTCCTCGTCGCCATCGTCGCCGGCACGCTGATGGTGCTCCTGCGCGCGCCCTTCGCCGCCCTCGGCTTCGGCGCGATGGGCGTCGACGGCGAGGTGCTGGCGGCCGGGCGCCTCTATTTCGACGTCCGGGTGCTCTCCTCGCCCTTCGCGCTCGCCAATTACGTCATCCTCGGCTGGATGCTCGGCCGCGGCCGCTCCGGGACGGGGCTCGCGCTCCAGACCCTGCTGAACGGCACCAATATCGGGCTCAACCTCCTCTTCGTGCTCGGCCTCGGCTGGGGCGTGGCGGGCGTCGCCTGGGCGACGGTGGCGGCGGAGGTGGCGACGGCGCTCGTCGGCCTCGGCCTCGCCTGGCGGAGCCTTTCCCCGGCGCATCGCCCGTCCGCCGCCCGCGTCTTCGACCTTGCGAAGCTGAAGCGCACCGCGGCGCTCAACACCGACATGATGGTGCGCTCCTTCTCGCTGCTCTTCGCCTTCGCCTTCTTCACCCGGCAGAGCGCGCAGTTCGGCCCGGAAATCCTCGCCGCGAACGCCATCCTCATGCACTTCTTCATGACCGGCTCCTATTTTCTCGACGGGCTCGCCGCCGCCGCCGAGCACCTCGCCGGCCGTGCGGTCGGTGCGCGCTACCGGCCCGCCTTCGAGCGCACGGTGCGGCTCACCATCGGCTGGGGCCTCGCCGTCTCCACCCTCGTCGCGGCGCTCTACGTGCTCGCCGGCGGCGCGATCATCGACCTGATGACGACGGCGCCGGAGGTCCGCGAGGCGGCGCGCGCCTTCCTGCCCTGGGCTGCGCTGACGCCGCCCGCCGCGGTGGTCGCCTTCCAGATGGACGGCATCTTCATCGGTGCCACCTGGTCGCGCGACATGCGCAACATGATGCTGCTCTCGGTGGTGATCTATCTCGTCGCCTGGGCGGCCCTGGTGCCGGTCTGGGGCAATCACGGCCTGTGGGCGGCGCTCCTCGTCTTCCTCGGGGCGCGCTCGCTCACCTTCCGCTGGCGGATGCGCCGGCTGCTGCCGCGCACCTTCCCGGCCTGACCCCTTCGCGGCCGGCCGTCAGCGCGCCTTCCAGGCCTCCGCCCACCGCTCCGTCTCGAGGCCCCGTGCCGCGCCGATCTGCGGCAGCCCGGTTTCGCCGAGGCGCTGCTTCAGCCCCTCGGCGATCCTCCGGGGCAGCGTCGGGCCCTGGTAGAGGAGGGCGGTGTAGAGCTGCACGAGGTCGGCGCCCGCGGCGATCTTGGCCCACGCCGTGTCGGCATCCTCGACGCCTCCGGCCCCGACCAGCACGAGCTCCGCCCCGGCGATCTGGCGCGCCCGCGCCAAGAGCGCGGTGGAGAGGCTGAAGAGCGGGCGGCCGGACAGTCCGCCGGCCTCTTCGGCGACGGTTCCCGCCCGCAGCCCCTTCCGCTCGACGGTGGTGTTGGCGATGACGAGGCCCTCGCAGCCGGCCTCCATCACCGCGCCGACGATCGCCTGGAGCTGGAGGTCGTCCATGTCCGGCGCGATCTTCACGAGGAGCGGCGTCCGCCGGCCCGACCTCTCGGCCGCCGCCGCGCGCGCCTCGCTCACCCGGCCGAGCAGGTCGCGGAGCGTCGCCTCCGCCTGCAGGTCGCGGAGCCCCGGCGTGTTCGGCGAGGATATGTTGACGGTGAGCCAGGCCGCGTCGGCCGCGAAGCGCTGCACGCCGGCGACGTAGTCGCCGATCCGGTCCGGGCTCTCCTTGTTGGCACCGATATTGACGCCGACGAGCCCGGCGCGGTTGCGCCGGCGGGCGAGGTTCCGCGCGAGCGCCTCGTGCCCCGCGCCGTTGAAGCCCATACGGTTGATGACGGCGTGGTCGGCCGGCAGGCGGAAGAGGCGCGGCTTCGGATTGCCCGGCTGCGGCAGCGGCGTCACCGTGCCGACCTCCACGAAGCCGAAGCCGAGCGCCAGCATGGCGTCGGTCGTCTCGCCGTTCTTGTCGAAGCCGGCGGCGAGCCCGACCGGGTTGGGGAAGGTCAGGCCGAGCGTGCGGATCGCGAGGCGCGGGTCGGCGGCCTCCGCGCGGCCGGCCGGGTGCCAGACCCGCATGGCGCGGATCGCGACGTCGTGCCCGGTCTCCGGGTCGAGCAGATGGAGGAGCCGCGTCGCGCGGTCGACGAGGCTCATTCGCCGTCCTCGAGCGGCGGGAAGGCATGGCGGCCGTTCGCCCCGAACGGCAGCGGCTTCACCCAGGCGACCGCGTCGAGGACGAGCGGGCCGTAGAGATGCGGGAAGAGGTCCCCGCCGCGCGACGGCTCCCATTTCAGCGCCTCGCCGAGCGCGTCCGTGCGCACCGCCACGAGCAGGAGGTTCTCCTCGCCCGCGAAGTGCTTCGCCGCCGTCTCCTGCGCCTGGTGGGCGGCGGAGAAGTGGATGAACCCGTCGGCGCGGTCGACCGGCGCGCCGTGGAACGCGCCGTTGGCCTCCGCCTCGCGCCAGAGGGGTTCCGGGCAGATCTTGTAGACGTGCTTCCTCATGCGCGCGGGACCATAGCCGCCGCGTCGGCCATCCGCCACCGCTGCTCGATGCGCTCGCCGTCGTCCTGCCCGGTCCTCACCTCACTCTCTGTCGTCAATCCCGGGCCTTTCCTCCTCGCTGTCGTCATGCCCGGGCTCGACCCGGGCATCCAGCACAGCCCCCGCGGCACGGCACGCGCCCCATGGATCGCCGGATCAAGTCCGGCGAGGACGACAGTGGGTGAGGCGACGCAGAGAGCCGATCCGTCCCCCGCGACATTCACTGTCGTCATGCCCGGGCTTGACCCGGGCATCCAGCACAGCCCCCGCCCCACGACACGCGCCCCGTGGATCGCCGGATCAAGTCCGGCGATGACGACAGTGGGGGAGGCCACGCCGAGACCCGCTCCGCCGCCCGGCGAGGACGACAGTGGGGAGGCCATGCCGAAAGCCGCTCCGCCGCCCGATCCCCTCTCTCTCTCTCGTCATGCCCGGGCTTGACCCGGGCATCCAGCGCAGCCCCCCGCCACACGGCACGCGCCCCGTGGATCGCCGGACCAAGTCCGGCGAGGACGACACCGGGAAGGCCATGCAGAGACCTGCTCCGCACCCCCGGCGATCGTGCGGGGCGGGTTTCTCAACGGCCGCTGCTGGCCTATCCTCGAGAGACGGGGCGCTGGAGGACAGTCTCATGATCGGACGCACCGCGGTCCTGCTCGCCGTCACGCTTTCGGCCGGAGCGGCGCTCGCGCAGGAGGCGGGCGAGGACGGCCGCTACACGATCGTGCCGGCGCCGGACGGCGCCTGGCGCATCGACCGCTCCACCGGGGCCGTCTCGCACTGCGCCGGCGCGGGCGCGCAGACGGCGTGCCGGCTGCTGCCCGACGAGCGCGTCGCGGTCGCCGAGGAGATCGACCGCCTCAACGGCCGCATCGACCGGCTGGAGGCGCGGCTGGGCGATCTGGAGGCCGAGCGCGGCCTCGTCGCCCCCGAGCCCGCGCCGGCGCCGCCGGCCATGCCGAGGACGCCGGAGCCCGACATGCCGACCCAGGACGAGCTCGACAAGGCGCTCGAATTCACCGAGCGCGCGTTCCGCGGCTTCCTCGACATGGTCGAGCGGCTGAAGCGCGATTACGGCGCCGGCGATCAGCTCTGAGCCGGCTCGGCCGCGGCGGCGCGGTCGAGGATCGCGCGCGGAAGGTCGACGGCCTTGCGGGCCGCCATGTCGAAGATGACGGTGCCGATGTCCCCGATCGCCGCGAGCCGCCCGGTGCGGGCGTCGAAGAGGTGGTGCCGGTAGCGGAAGACCTTGCCGAGCGGCTCGCCATAGGTCGTTAGCATGACCACCGGCATGTCGGCCCGCAGCGGGTCGGCGAGCGTCAGCTTCGCCTCGACGACGGCGCGCCCGAGATTGTTCGTCGCGAAGAAGTCGCGCCGGATGCCGATGGCGCTCCAGGCGTGGCCGGCGCCGTCGGTCATGCAATGGACCACGGCGCGGGTCGCGGCCCTGCCGCCTGCATCGCAGAACCGCGCCGGAACGATGCCGCGGAAGGTCTCCTGCGCCCCTGCCGAGAGCACGTCGTCCAGTGCGATCGCGGTCCCTGCCGGCTCGGGGGCGATGCCGCGCGGCTTCGCCTCCGGCACGTCCGCCCACCGGATCGCCGGCCCGGCCGCGCCCGCGGCCGTCGCCGGAAAGCCGTCGATCACGGTGGCGGAGAGGACGTCGCGGTCGATCGAGTAGAGCCCGTGGACGACCGTGATCGGATGCGGGCCGCCCGCCGCGATCGCGGAGTGCACCGACACGCCCTCGCCGGCATGGAGCTCGCGGTGGTAGCGGATGTGGCGCACCGTCGGCAGCCCGGACGGCGCCCCCCGGAGCGCCGCGTGGATCGCGGCATGGTCGAAGCGCTCGGCGTAGAACTGCACGTTCATGTGCCCGTTCTCGTCGCACTCCCAGGTGTTGACGAAGGAGCGGAGCGTGACCGGCGCCTGCCTGAGCTTTTCGATCATCCGTCCGCCATCCGCTTCAGCCATGCGTCGATCTCCCGGTTGCTGCGTTGCGCGAGCTTCATGTCGATGCCCTGGAAGAAATGCGCGCCGCCCGGCCAGAGCGAGAGTTCGGCCGCGCTGCCGGCCGCGGCCCAGCGCGCCGCCATGAACAGCGTATCGTCGATGAGCCCGTCGCGCGTGCCGCAGGTGAAGAGCGCCGGCGGCATGCCGCGAAGGTCCGCGTAGAGCGGCGACACGTCGGGATCGCGGCGGTCCTCGCCGTTCTGCAGGAAGCGCGCGACGAAGGCCTCGGTGTCGCGCCGGGCGAGGATGAGCGGCTCCTCCTGAGCGCGCATGGAGGGCGTGAGGGCGAGGTCGAAGGCGCCGCAGAGGAGGTTGGCGCCGTGGAAATGCGTCAGCCCGTGGCGGTCCCGCAGCCGGACGAGCGTGACAACGGAAAGGTGGGCGCCGGCCGATTCGCCGCCGATGAAGAGCCGGTCCACGCCGAAGCGCGCGGCCGCCTCGCGTGCGGCCCAGAGCGCGGCCGCCTCGCAATCGTCGGGGCCGGCCGGGTAGGGGTGCTCCGGCGCGAGCCGGTACTCGACGGAGCAGCAGACGAGCCCGGTGCGCTCCGCCGTCGCCTCCAGCGTCTCGTCCTGCATGTCGGCCGCGCCGAGCATCCAGCCGCCGCCGTGGATGTGGAGGTAGAGGCCGCGCGGCGCACCGGCGGCCGGCGCGATCACCCGGATCGGGACCTCGGGACCGTGGAGCCCCGGGGCAGCCGTCGTCACGGCGCGCGCGCTCGGCCTCTGCAGCCTGAAGGGGCTGAGGCCGGCGCGCCGCGCCGCGTGCAGTTCGTCGGCCGTGAACGTCCAGCGGTCCGGGCCGGCGCGGGCGGCGGCGACGAGCGCGGCGTTCGCGGCCAGCGTGTCGGGGTCGATGGCGTCGTCGGAGAAGATCGACGGGTCGAGAAACGGGCGGATCACGTGCTACTCCCTTGGCCGAGCCAGAAAGCAGATGGCGGGGGCGCGGTCCAGATGGGCGGGTTCACGGAACCGATCGATGAATTCGCGATCGAGCGCATGGTCCGCTCGTCCGTCAGCGTGGAGACCCGCGGGCCGGGCTTCCTCGACATCACCGGCGCGGCCTCCGGTTTCCTCCGGGCGGCCGGGGCCTCCGAGGGGCTTCTCACCGTCTTCGTGCGGCACACCTCGGCGTCGCTCGCGATCCAGGAGAATGCCGATCCGGACGTGCTCGGCGACCTCGCGACGGCGCTCGACCGGCTCGCTCCGCGCGACCATCCCTGGCGCCACCGCGCGGAGGGGCCGGACGACATGCCGGCCCATGTCCGCGCCATGCTGACCGGCGCCTCGCTCGCCGTGCCCGTCCGCGGCGGTCGGCTCGGCCTCGGCAACTGGCAGGGCCTCTACCTCGTCGAGCACCGCGACCGGCCGCACCGGCGGCGCGTCGACTTCGTCTTCGTCGGGCGATGACGCCTCAGCTGGCCGGGCCGAGCCGGAGGAGCGAGAGGAGCAGCGCGGACGACCAGAGCACGGCGGCCACCGCCGCCGTCCAGCGGGCGAAGCGCAGATAGGCCTCGCGCAGCACGGTGGAGATCACCCAGCGCGCGTAGGGCTCGGCCGGCCGTTCGCTCTTGTCGAGATAGAGCCAGAGCTCGGTGCGCGTGTGATCGCCGGCCGCGCTGGCGCGGGCGCGCAGGAGCAGGATGATGAGGAGGATCAGGACCAGGATGCCGCCGGAGCGGAGCGCCAGCAGCGGGTCGTAGGAGAGCCCGGCCATCATCACGAAGATGGCGAGGCCTGCGAAGCCGACCGCACGCCCGATGCTCTGAAACGCTAGGTTCCGCAGCCGCTCCACGGGTCGTCTCCGCCCGAGGCGGAAAGAGTACGGTCAGCGTGCTCCGCTCCGCAAGGCCCCCTCCGCAAGGCCTGCGCGGCGCGCATCGGGCGACGAGGCCCTCAGAGCACGATCGAGAGCGCGAGCGCCGTCCCGAAGAAGAGCGCCGCGACGCCGGCCGACCAGCGCGCGAAGCGGAGATAGGTCTCGAGCAGGATCTCCGTCAGCATGCGGTAGCCGTCCTCGTGGTGCGGGCGGCGCTCGGCCGCGAGCATCGTCCAGACTTCCGTCGTGCGCGGGTCGATCCGGCCGGCGCGGTCGGCGCGCTGCAGCAGGAACAGGCAGAGCAGGATGGATCCCGTCCCGCCGATCTTCAGCGCCCACACCGGGTCGTAGCTGAGGCTCAGGATCACGAGGCCGAGCCCGAAGAAGCAGAGCGACACGGCGCGGCCGATCGACAGGTAGGCCAGGCTTCGCAATTCTTCCATGATGGTCTCACGTCGTCAGCACAGCGTTCGGCGGGCTAATGACGCGGGGCGGGTTCCGTTCCGGGCGGGCGGTGCGACGCGCGGCCGTCCGGCGCGATGGTCATTGAAGGATCATGGCCGCGATGCGCGCGAAGGTTGGGAAGGCGAGCACCAGCGCCGTGACGAGCCAGACCGCGTAGGACGTGGCGTCCGTCTCCTTCCGGCCGGTCGCGCGCTCGAAGAGCGCTGCCGGGACGCCGGACAGGATGAGCGTCATGGTTGCGGCGAGGAGCGAGGTGAAAAAGGCGACGAGCGTCGGGCCGGCGATCAGGAGCGCCGGAGCGAGTACGGTGATGACGATGCGCGCCGTCAGCGTGAAGAACGGCGAGAACAGCCCGTTCAGGATCGCGAGCGCGACGATGAGGGTGAGGAAGGGATTGCCGCTCATCGGCCTCACCCGGTCAGGCCCGGCGCGAGGCCGGCGCCGGCGAGGCCGACATAGAGGGTGAAGCGCAGCATCAGCATCCAGACCGCGGCGAGGAGGATCACCAGCAGCGGCGGCACCGCGCGCGGCGTGAAGAAGGCGACGGCGCGCGCGATCGGGTTCGTGATGCGCACGAAGAAGCGGAAGATGTAGTTCGTGGAGCCCGGCTCGAACACGAACGAGAGCACGAACCGAGCGAGCAGCGAGTACATCAGCGCCGCGAGCACGTAGTTCGTCAGGTGGTAGACCCAGAACTCGCCGAACTGGACCGCGTCGCTCAAGCGCCCTCTCCCATCGCCCCGTTCTCCCGCCGGTCCGGCATAGCGGCCTTCCGCCCAAAGAAAAAGGCGGGGCCGAAGCCCCGCCCTGGAGGTTTGTCGGTTTCGGCTCAGGCGGCCTTTTCGGTCATCAGGACCTTGCCGCGCGGCCGCCGGATCTCGTCGATGAAGTCCTGCATCTCCTTGGAGGGGGCAGGGGTCATCAGCGAGACCACGATCATCGTGAGGACGCCGAGCGGCAGGCCGATGATGGCGGCGGAGATGTTCTGGATGCCGCCGGTGACGCCCGGGATCGGCCAGAGCGCCATGCCGCCGTACTTCGTCATCACGAGGTAGAAGAGCGTCGATCCGAAGCCCACGAGCATGCCCGCGATCGCGCCGGCCGTCGTGGTGCGCTTCCACCAGATGCCGAGGACGAGCGCCGGGAAGTTGCCCGCCGCAGCCAGCGAGAACGCCCACGCCACCATCGACAGGATGTCGGCCGGCTTCGTCGATGCCACCCAGGCGGCAATCACGGCCACGACCGCCAGCAGGACGCGGGCGACGATCAGCCGCCGCCGGGTCGGCGCCTCGGGATCGACCATCTTGTAGTAGACGTCGTGGCTGAGCGCGTTGGCGATGGCCAGAAGCAGCCCGTCGGCCGTCGACAGCGCCGCGGCGAGGCCGCCCGCCGCCACGAGACCCGCGATCACATACGGCAGGCCGGCGATCTCCGGGGTGGAGATGACGATCACGTCGTTGTTGATCTTGAGGTCGGCGAGGCCGAGGATGTTGTCCGCGCTGCCGACCGACAGGCAGGCCGCACGGATCGCCTCGAGCGTGGTCGCGTCGACGCCGCAGACCTGCACCAGGCCGAGATTGCCGTAGGTGTAGATCCACGCCGGCAGCGCGTCCATCGAGGCGCCGATGACGTTCTGGTAGACTTCCAGCTTGGCGAAGGCCGCATAGGCCGGGGCCGTGAAGTAGAGCAGGAAGATGAAGAGCAGCGACCAGCCGACCGACTTCCGCGCTTCACGCACCGAGGGGGTGGTGAAGTAGCGCATCAGGACGTGCGGCAGCGAGGCCGTGCCGACCATCAGGCAGAGGATCAGCGCGAAGTAGTTGAACGGATCCATGTTCGTGAAGGGCGCGATGTGCGGCTTCACGGACTGGGCGAGCCCGTTCTGGACCATCTGCTGCTCGAGCGCGGTGATCTCCTGCAGCGCCTGGCCGTAGGTGAGCTGCGGGATCGGCAGGCCGTACTTCTGCGCCGAGAGCAGCACCACCGGGATGAGGTAGGCCACGATCAGCACGATGTACTGCGCCACCTGCGTCCAGGTCACCGCCCGCATGCCGCCGAGCATCGAGCACAGCAGGATGCCGAGCAGGCCGACATAGACGGCGACCTCGAAGCTGATGCCGAGGAAGCGCGAGGCGATGATGCCGGTGCCGTAGATCTGCGCCACCACGTAGGTGAAGGAGCAGAACAGGAGCACGATGATGCCGATGAAGCGCGCCACGTTGCCGCCGTAGCGCGCCGCCAGGAAGTCGGGGACCGTGTAGGCGCCGAACTTGCGCAGGTAGGGCGCGACGAGCACGGCGACGAGCACGTAGCCGCCGGTCCAGCCGAGCACGTAGGCGAGGCCGTCATAGCCGAGGGCGTAGAGCGTGCCGGCCATGCCGATGAAGGAGGCCGCGGACATCCAGTCCGCACCGGTCGCCATGCCGTTGTAGATCGCCGGCACCTTGCGCCCGGCGACGTAGTACTCGGACACCTGCATCGTGCGGGAGAGCACGCCGATGCCGGCATAGACCGCGAGCGTGAAGAAGACGAACAGGTAGCCGATGATGCGGTTCGGCACCCCGACCTGCTCGAGGATCGCGAGCAGGACTACGAAGCCGAAGAACCCGCCGGTGTAGACGGCGTAGATCTTGCCGAGATTGCTGGTGAAATCACCGCCGCTTGTGCGTGCAGACATCGTGCCCCCCTATTCCTCGGCCACGCCGAATTCGCGGTCGATGGAGTCCTGCCGCCGCGCGAACCAGAAGATCAGGATCACGAAGACGATGAGGGAGCCCTGCGCGGCCATGTAGAAGCCGAGCGGGAACCCGAGGATCACGATCTCGTTCAGCGACCGTACGAAGAAGTGAATTACAAAGCTGAAGAAGAACCAGATCACCAGCGTGGTGATCATCAGGCTCTTCGTCTTGGCCCAATAGGCGCCATCATGAGACATCGTTCGATGCCCTCCCCAATGCCGCCGAAAGAGCGGCGTTGCCTCCACCAGACTCGGGCTTGTGCCCCTTCTCGCGAATCGCGCAGGGCGCAATTCGAGCGCCGCGATCCTAGCACCGCGGAAGATGTGGCTGGATTCGACTTTGGGCGGAGGGCCGGCCCCGGCGCCTGCTACGTCGTGGCGGGCGTGTCGGGCGTGTCGGTCGCGATGCGGGGCAGCACCAGGAGGTCGGTCGTGCCGTGCCGGATCAGCTCGGAGCTGACGCTGCCGAGCAGGCCGCGGACCAGGCCCCGGCGCGCATGGGTGGCGACGGCGACGAGGTCGCAGCCCTCCTCCGAGGCGACCTTCTGCAGCGCCTCCGCCGGCTCGCCTTCCAGCACGCGGGGCAGCGCGCCGGCGGCGGCGTCGGTCCGCCGGAGCGCAGCCTGGAGACGGGATCGCGCAGTCGCGGCCGCCTCTCTCCGGTGGGCGTCGATCTCCTGCCGGTCGACGCCGGCATAGACCATCATTCCGGCCGCGATCGTGGTGAAGGCGTGCAGCGCGGTGAGCCGGCGCGGTGCGATCGCCGCGACGGCGGCGAAGAGAGGGGCGAGGTCGGCCGGCTCGAAGCTTTCCACGCCGAGGAGGGCGTGGCGGTACGGCTCGCTCGCCGGCTGCCGGGCGATCAGGACCGGCACCTCGCTGAACCGCACGAACCGCTCCACCGTCGTGTCGCGAAAGGTGTCTCGCCAGAAGTTCCTGCGGTGGTCGCCGGCGACGACGAGGTCGGCGCCGGCCGCCTTGGCCGCGGAATCGATCGCCCAGTAGACGTCGCCCGTCACGACCCGCCTGGCGACGGCCGTGCCGTCTCCGATCCTGGCGCATTCCGCCGCGAGGTGGCGCTCGGCCTCGGCCTTCCTGTTGTGGAGGATGTCGGTCGGCAGGTCGTCGTCGATCGCGTGCACGAGGAGAAGGTCGGCGCCGGTCGTCTCGGCCAGCACGCGCGCGCGGGCCACGGCGAGTTCGCCGCGCTGCGAGAAATCCGTGGCCACCACGATCGTCTTCATGACGCGAGAACCTCCGGTTTCTTCGCTGCGGGCGGAATTGCGGCTTCGTCGATGTCGAGGATCTGCTTGGCGGCTGAGGCGGCCGCGTCGTCGAAGGGATGCAGCACGAGGTCCACGCCGCCTTCGTCGAGCCGGCTCGCCTCGGCATCGTCGCGAGCGGTGATCGCCACGCGGCCGGAGAAGCGGTGGCTCCGGATCGCGCTGAGCAGGCCGCTGCGGGCATCCGTCTCCGTCAGGAGGATCGTGCCGTAGGGGATCGCCAGCACGATCCATCGCGCCTTCGACAGCGGGAGGTCGTTCCAGAACTCCGGCTCCGTGACGTCGCCGTAGCGGACCTGGTACCCGTGCGCCGACCAGGCCCGCACGGCCTGCGGGTCGAGATCGACCGCGAGCACCCTGAGCCCGGCGTCGGTCAGGCGCTTCAGGAGCTGCCCGCCGAACCGGCCGAGCCCGAACAGGATGACGTCGATCTCGGGCTGCTCGGGCTCGTCGGCGGCGCCGTGCCGCGTGCGCCGGAAGTCGAACGGCCGCAGCAGCGGTTCGGCGAGTTCGTAGAGCTGGTGCGAATAGGTGATCATGTAGACGGAGATCGCGATCGTCACCAGGCCGACCAGGGTGACGAGGCCGACGGCGGACGGCTCGACATGGCCGAGGCTGAGACCCATCGCCATGAAGATGAGCGAGAACTCGGAAATCTGCGCGACCGTCAGACCGGCCAGGAACCCGGTGCGGAGCCGGTACCCCATCGCCGACATGATCACCATGACGATCAGCGGGTTCCCGATCAGCACGAACAGCGAGAAGACGATCGCCCGCCCGAGATCCTGCCCGAGGCCGGAGAGGTCGAAGGACGCGCCGATCGAGACGAAGAAGAAGAGGAGCAGGAATTCCCGGAGCCCGGCGAGCCGGGCGGAGATCATGTCGCGATAGGGCGTCGAGCCGAGCGACACGCCCGCAATGAGCCCGCCGATCTCCTTGCCGAGCCCGACCGTGTCGCCGAGCGCGGCCGCGGCGGCCGCCCAGCCGATCGCGAAGATGACGAGCAGTTCCGGCGTGCGTGCGAGCCGGCCCATCAAACCGTCCGCCGCGTAGCGCACGAACAGGATCAGGACGACGATCGCGGCGACGAGCGCGGCGAGGACCTGCCAGAGCGAGCCGGCGCCGCCATGTTCGCCCTCGCCGATCCCGAGAGTGGAGAGGACCACCATCGTGATCACGACTACGATGTCCTGCACGATCAGGAAGCCGAGCGCGATGCGGCCGTGCAGCGTCTCGAGCTCGCGCTTGTCGCTGAGCAGCTTCACGATGATGATCGTGGAGGAGAAGGTGAGCGCGACCGCGACGTAGAGGCTGGTGACGGCGTCGAGGCCGAGCGCGAGCCCGATGCCGAACCCGATCACCGAGGTGAAGAGGACCTGCCCGAGCCCGGTCGCGAGCGACACCGGGCCGAGCGTCCTGACCAGGCGGAAGTCGAGCTTCAGGCCGACCAGGAAGAGCAGGAGCGCCACGCCGAGCTCGGCGAGGAAGCGGATCTGGCCTGCGGTCTCGGCGCTGTTGTCGAAGAGCGCGGCCGCCAGCAGCCCGACGGCGATGAAGCTGACGATCACCGGCTGGCGGAGCGCCGCCCCGAGCATCCCGATGGCTGCGGCGCCGAGCAGCAGCCACGCCATTTCGTGAAAGATTACGTCGGCCATCCACGATCCGTCTGACCGCCGTCGAATGGCAGCCCGCGGCGCGATGGTCAAACGGGATCGAGAGCTGCCGCCGCCGCTCCCGGCGGAGGGTTCTACTCGCGCCGGTCTGTGTGGCTCCGCGCCCGGGTGTGGAGCGGCCACAGGCGCTCCATGGCGAGATAGGTGAAGGAGGTCGACCAGCCGATGAGGAACAGGCCGTTCAGCGCCTCGATGCCCGAGATGAGGCGGAGCGCGCCGGCCGGGTAGATGTCGCCGAAGCCGAGGGTCGAATAGGACGTCACCGAGAAATAGAGGTAGTCGGCGAAATGGAGCTCCAGGTTGCCGTGGAGCGATCCGAGGCCGACGCGGTCGAGCAGGAGGTAGCCGGCGGCGTAGGCCCAGACCTCGATGGTATGCGCCGCGAAGCAGCCGAGCACCACGACGAGGATGCGCAGGCGGAGCGGGAGCCTCATTTGGGGAAGCGCCACGGATATGAGCCGCAGCACCTCGTAATGGATCACGATCGTCGCGACCACGAGCGCGCCCCCGATCAGGAGTGACACCGCCACGATCTGCTCCCCCCGCTCCACCTCCCCATTGCCTACGACGGCGGCGCGTCGGCGACAATCGCCCGGCCGGACGAGCGCTTGCGCCTTCGCCCCGCCCGCACTAGCGTGCGCGCCGTCTCGCGGGGTGCCCGTCCGGGCTGAGAGGCATGAGCCAACCCGTCGAACCTGATCCGGGTCATGCCGGCGGAGGGATGAGATGCCGAGAGCCGACGGCTCCCGCCCCGCACCCTGCCGCGCCCGACCCGGGACCACGCGCAGGCGAGGAGCAGCGTCATGAAGGTTTTCCGGGGAATCGGCTGGCTGCGGCTGGCCAGCGCGGCGATGGCCGCACTCGCGCTCGGCGCAGGCCAGGCTGCGGCGCAGGCGAAGCCGCGCCTGACCGTCTACACCTACACCTCGTTCGCCGGGAAATACGGGCCGGGCGCCACGATCAAGGAGCGCTTCGAGGCGGAGTGCGGCTGCACGCTGGACTGGGTGGCGAGCGACGACGCCGGCACGCTCCTGTCCCGGCTGAAGCTCGAAGGGTCCGGCACCCGCGCAGACGTCGTGCTCGGGCTCGACCAGAACCTCGTCGCGGAAGCGCGCGCGACCGGCCTCTTCGCGCCCCACGAGGTCGACCTCGCCGCGCTCGACCTGCCGGTTCCGTGGAGCGACGACACCTTCGTGCCGTTCGACTGGGGCTGGCACGCCTTCGTCTACGATTCCACCAGGCTCGCCGCCCCGCCCGCGAGCTTCCGCGACCTCGTGGAGGCCGAGGACGGCCCGACGCTCGTCGTCCAGGACCCGCGCACTTCCGCGCCGGGGCTCGGCCTGCTCCTGTGGGTCCGCTCGCTCTACGGCGAGGAGGCCGCCGGCGTCTGGCGGAAGCTCGCGCCGCGGATCGTCACCGTGACCAAGGGCTGGTCGGAGGCCTACGGCCTGTTCCTGAAGGGGGAGGCTGACATGGTGCTGAGCTATTCGACCTCGCCCGCCTACCACATCGGCGCGGAGAACGAGACGAAGTACCGGGCGGCGATCTTCCCCGAAGGGCACTACATGCAGGTCGAGGTCGCCGCCGCGACCGCCGCGTCGAAGAACCCGGATCTCGCCCGCGGCTTCCTCCGCTTCATGCTCTCCAACCCGTTCCAGTCGGCGATCCCCGAGGGCAACTGGATGTATCCGGCGGTCGAGCCGGAGGGCGGGCTGCCGGCCTCCTTCGCCGACCTCCCCGCGCCGGAGAAATCCCTGCTGATGACGCCGGAAGAGGTCCGCGAGCATCGCCGCCCCTTCGTCGACGAATGGCTCGACGCGATGAGCCGCTAGGCGCGCCATGGGCCGGCTGCCGGGCGTCGTCGTCCTCGTCCTCGTCTTCGGGATCGTCGCGGCGGCGCTCGGCGGGCTCGCCGCGGCCGCGGGCCCGGAGAGCGCGGACCTGCCCTGGCGCTATGTCGGCCGCGTCCTCGCCTTCAGCGTCGGCCAGGCGGCGCTCTCGACAGTGCTGTCGCTGCTTCTCGGCGCGGCGCTCGCGCTGGCGCTCGCGCGCCGGGCCCGCTTCCCGGGCCGCGACCTCTTCGTGGCGGCGCTCAACCTCGCCACCGTGCTGCCGGCGATCGTCGCCGTCTTCGGCATCGTGGCGGTGCTCGGCCGCTCCGGCTGGGCAGGCACGGCCGCGCGCTTCCTCGGCTTCGAGTACGGGTCGTGGCTCTACGGCTTGCCCGGCATCCTCGTCGCGCACGTCTTCTTCAACGCCCCGCTCGCGGCCCGCATCTTCCTCGGCAGCCTCTCGGCGGTGCCCGCCGAGCACTGGCGACTCGCCGCCCAGCTCGGCATGCCGGCCGGGGCCGTGTTCAGGATCGTCGACCGGCCGGTCCTCTTCCGGGAGGCGCCGGCGCTCGGGCTCCTGATCTTCCTGCTCTGCTTCACGAGCTTCGCCATCGTCCTGGCGCTCGGCGGCGGCCCGCGCGCCTCCACGCTGGAGGTGGCGATCTACGAGGCGGTGCGCTTCGAGGCCGATCTCGGGCGCGCCGGGCTGCTCGCCGCGATCCAGATCGCGATCTGCCTCGCCATCGCGGTGCCGGTGCTCGCGGCGGCGCGCCGGCCGCCGGAAATGCCGGGCGCGGCGCTCCCCGCCGAGCGGCCGGATACCGGCATCCCGGCGCTCAAGGCCCTGGACGGGCTCGTGCTCGCGCTCGGGGCGGCGCTCGTCCTGCCGCCGCTCGCCGCGATCCTCGTCTCGGGAGTCGCAGGTCTCTCGAGCCTCGCGCCGGGGGAGACGGCGCTCGCGCTCGTCACCAGCGTCGCGATCGCCGTGCCGGCCGGGCTGCTCGCGACGCTCTTCGCCGTCGCGCTCGCCGATCTTGCCCGCAGGCTGCGCGGCGGTGCGCGCGGCGACCGGGCCGCCGACGCGATCGGCCTCGTCGGCCTCGCCGCGCTCGCCATCCCGCCGGTCGCCCTCTCGGCCGGGCTGTTCGTGGCGCTCCGGCCGGTCGTGAACCCGTTCGCCTTCGCGCTGCCGCTCATCGTCCTCGTGAACGCCCTGATGGCGCTGCCCTTCGCGCTCCGCCAGGTCGAGCCGCCGCTCGCGCTCTCGGCCGAGCGCTACGGCCGCCTCGCCGACAGCCTCGGCATCGCCGGCGCCGCGCGCATCAGGATCGTCGACTGGCCGCTGCTGCGCCGGCCGTTCCTCGTCGCGCTCGGCATATCGAGCGCGCTCTCGCTCGGCGATCTCGGCGTCGCCGCCTTCTTCGGCTCGGGCAATCTCCTGACGCTGCCGCTCCTCCTCCACCAGCTGATGGGCGCCTACCGCATGGAGGCGGCGGCCTCCGTGTCGCTCCTCCTTGCCTCGCTCGTGCTCGCGATCTTTCTTGCCGCGCAACGCTGGTCCGGGGACGCGCTTGCTTGAAATCGCTGATCTGAGGCTCGACTATCCGGAGTTCAGCGCCCGCTACGACCTCCTGGTCCCGGCCGGCGCGCTCTGCGCGCTGATCGGCCCCTCGGGCGGCGGCAAGACCACGCTCCTCCACGCCGTCGCCGGCTTCGGCGAGCGGCCGACCGGCACGCTGCGCTTCGGCGGGCGCTACCTGATCGGGCTTGCCCCGGCCGAGCGCCCGCTCTCCATCCTCTTCCAGGATCACAACCTCTTCCCGCACCTCACGGCGGAGGAGAATGTCGGCCTCGGCATCAGGCCCGACCTGCGGCTGAAGGCGGAGGACCGCGCCCGCATCGCCGGGGCGCTCGAGCGGGTCGGCCTCGCCGGCATGCAGCGGAGGCGCCCCGGCGAGCTCTCCGGCGGCCAGCGCCAGCGCGTGGCGCTCGCCCGCGCGCTCGTCCGCGACCGACCCCTGATGCTCCTCGACGAGCCCTTCGCCGCGCTCGATCCCGCCCTTCGCGCCGACATGATCGCGCTCGTGGACGCGGTCCGCCGCGAGCGCGGCCTGACGGTGGTGATGTCGATCCACACGCCGGAGGACGTCGTCCCGATCGCCGAGCTGATGGCCTTCGTCGCCGACGGGCGGGTGGTCGCCGCCGACCGGCCGGACCGGCTCCTCGACGCGGCCGTCCATCCCGAGCTCGAGCCCTACCGCTGAGCCTCACGCCCGGGCTTCGCGCCGCGCCTCCGCCGCGGACGCGCCGACAAGCCCCAGCCGCTCGCGCGCGATCCACCGCCCGGTCATCAGGATCGCGACCAGGATCAAGGCGCTCGCGAGCCCGATCCAGATGCCGACGCCCTCGAGCCCGAAGCGGAAGCCGAGCAGCGCCCCGAACGGCAGGCCGACGCCCCAATAGCCGAACAGCGCGAAGAGCATCGGCACGCGCGTGTCGTGCAGGCCGCGCAGCATGCCCGAGCCGACCGCCTGCGCCCCGTCGGCGACCTGGAACAGCGCGGCATAGGCGAGGAACGTCGCCGCCAGCGCGACGACCTCCGCATTGCCCGGGTCGCCGATGTCGAGGAAGGCCGAGATCAGCAGCTCCGGCGCGCCGACCATGACGATCGCCGTCATGGTCATGAAGCCGACGCCGAGCGCGTAGGCGGTCCAGCCGGAGCGCGCGATCGCCTGCCGGTCGCCGGCGCCGAACGCCCGGCCGACCCGCACCGTCGCCGCCTGCCCGAAGCCCATCGGCACCATGAAGGCGAGCGAGGCGAGCTGGATCGCGATCGAATGCGCGGCGAGGCTCGCCGGCCCGATCAGGCCCATCAGGAACACCGCCGCGTTGAAGATCGAGACCTCGAACAGGATGGTCGCCCCGATCGGCAGGCCGAGCCGCCAGAAGGCGCGGAAGCGCGGCCAGTCCGGCCGCCAGAAGCGGCCGAAGACGTGGTAGCGCCGGAACCGGCGGTCGACCGAGACGATGAGCGCGAGCCCGAGGAACATCAGCGTGCTGCAGAGCGTCGTGGCGAGCCCCGCGCCGACCAGCTCCAGCCGCGGGAAGCCGAGCGCCCCGAACATCAGCACCCAGTCGGCGAGCGCGTTGACGACGATGGTGACCGCGCCGACGAGGAGCGCCCAGACCGGCCGCTCCAGCGCCGCCACGAAGCTGCGCAGCACGATGTAGCCGAGGAAGGGCAGCATCGACCATTGCAGCGCGCGCATGTAGGCGGCCGATTGCTGGGCGAGCGCCGGGTCCTGCCCGAGCACGTCGACGAGGATCGTCTCGGCGTTCCACAGCACGACCCAGACCGGCAGCGTGATGGCGATCGCGCTCCACAGCCCCTGCCGCACCGTGCGCCGCACGTCGCGGACCGAATTGAAGCGCCGCCCGATCTCGCGCGCGACCATCGCCGAGGTGGCGCCGAGGAGCCCGATCCCGAAGATCAGGAAGGCGAAATAGAGGTTGGAGGCGAGCGCGCCGGCGGCGAGGTAGCGCGGCCCGAGCCAGCCCATCAGCACGACGTCGGTCGCCGTCATGCCGGTCTGGGCGAGGTTGGTGAGGATGATCGGCCAGGCGAGCGAAAGGGTCGCGCGCACCTCCCGGGCCCACGCGCTCCGCGCGCCCATGCTCTTCGCCATCGTGTCCGGCATGGCGCGGCTTCTACTCTCGGGCCGCGGGAAAGGCCATCGGCTGTTCGACGGCGAGGCAGCGCTCAGTCAGAAGGCGGGCGCGTGCTGCGCAGTCGCTTGATCTCGCCGCGCTCCTTCTTGGCCGTGAGTCGCTTGCGCCGTGCAGCGGCGGTCGGCCGCGTCGGCTTGCGCTTCTTCGGCTGCTCGGCCGCCTTGCGGATCAGCGCGACGAGCCGCTCCAGCGCGTCGGCGCGGTTCCGCTCCTGGCTGCGGAAGCGGTCGGCGAAGAGCACGATCACGCCGTCTTTGGTGAGGCGCGATCCGGCCAGCCGCTCGAGCCGCAGCCGCACCGGCTCCGGCAGGTTCGGCGACCGGCGCGCGTCGAAGCGGAGCTCGACCGCGGTCGAGACCTTGTTGACGTTCTGGCCGCCCGGCCCGGACGCGCGGACGAACTGCTCGGCGATCTCGCTTTCGTCGATGGCGAGCGTGCCGGTGATCCTGATCATGGCGGGGCCTCGCGCCTGTCCCGGCTGGAATCGGGCTGCCTCCGCTCCAGATACCCGCCGCGGCGTTCAATGCAACGTGACCGGCCGGCGGTTGTCCGGCCGGCATGGCCGTGGCGTGATGAGAAGCTCGATTCCGGGAGGAGCAGAAGATGAAGCTCGACAGACGGCAATTGATGACGACAGCGGCGGCGGGCGCCGCCATGCTCGCCGTGCCCGCGATGCCGCGACCGGCCTCGGCCCAGCAGCCGCCGGCCGCACCGGGCGGGGGCCCGCAGCCCCAGCCGGCGAGCGCCTATCGCTACCGGATCGGCGACATCACGGTCACGGCCTGCGCCGACGGCTTCGCGGCGCGTCCGCTCGACGAGACGTTCATTCCGAACGCCGAGTTCGGCGACGTGCAGAAGGCGCTCGAGACCGCCTTCATCCCGACCGACACGCTGCCGATCCCCTTCACGCCGCTCGTCGTCCAGACCGGCTCCGAAGTGATCCTCATCGACACCGGCTTCGCCGACAACGGCCCGCCGACGACCGGGCAGCTTCGCGCCAACATGGAGGCGGCCGGGATCCGGCCTGAGGACGTCACCAAGGTGGTGATCAGCCATTTCCACGGCGACCACATCAACGGCGTGCGCAGCAAGGCGGGCGAGCTCGTCTATCCGAATGCGGAGATCATGGTCCCCGAGCCGGAATGGGCGTTCTGGATGGACGATGCGAAGATGGATTCCGCTCCGGAGGGCCTGAAGGGCAACTTCCAGGCGGTGCGCCGCGCCTTTGGCGACAACGCCTCCGACGTCACGCAGTACCGGTGGGACCAGGAGGTCGCCCCGGGCGTGACCGCGATCGACGCCCGCGGGCACACGCCCGGACACACCGCCTTCGTGATCGCCTCCGGCGACGACCGCATGATCATGATCGTCGACGTGACGAACCACCCGGCGCTCTTCGTGCGCAACCCCGACTGGTCGCCGGTCTTCGACATGGACGCCGAGCAGGCCCGCCAGACCCGCCGCCGGATCCTCGACATGGCGGCGACCGAAAGGCTGCGGGTCGCCGGCTACCATTTCCCGTTCCCGGCGAACGGCTACATCGTGAAGGACGGCGACGGCTACGATCTCGTCCCGGCCATGTGGATGCCCGCCACCTGATCGCGATGCGGGCGTGGCGGACATGCCACGCCCCTCGCCGCCACGCTCTCCGTCGTTCCCGCTCGCCCCGAGGGGCGCTCTGCGGCATTCCCTCGCTTCGTCGTACCGCCCGGACCCGTCCCGCGCACGCCGTGCGGAGCCGACGGGCAGCACTTTGCGCTTGCCCTCCTCTCCGTCTCGGTTTTGATCCTCGTCAAAGGCGGGGCGTGCGGTGGGAGGTAGCGTGGAGCAGTCGCAGAACGGGATGCCGACGGTGACCGCCACGGGTGCGGCCGCCGCGCCGGTTCCGCCTCGCGCCATCCGGATGCTGAGGGACGGGACGGCCTTGCTGCTCATCACCATCGCCCTCCTCGTCGCCGCGCTCGGGATCGATTCGCTTCTGCCGCCCGAATACGCGACCGGGCTCCTCTATCTCGGCATCATGATGCTGAGCTTCTGGCTGCCGTGGCGCTACGCGATCGTGGCGCTCGCCGCGCTCGCCGTGGCGTTCGTCGGCATCGGGTACGTCATCTCCCCGGATAGCGCGGCCTGGGGCGCCGTGGAGACGATCACCAACCGTTCGGTCGCCGCGGTCGCCATCGTGCTCACCGCCTTCATCGCCGACCGGCACCGCGCCTCCATCCGGGCGCTGCGGCGGAGCGAGGCGACGCTCAGGGAAGCGCAGAGCCTGACCCATCTCGGCCATTTCGAGCGTCGCGTGGGCAGCCCGGGCATCGCCTGCTCGGCCGAGTGCCTGCGCATCTTCGGGCTCGGCGCCGAGGCGCGGACAGTGCCGGAGCGCGAGCTCCTCGCCAGCATCCATCCCGACGACCGCGACCGCTTTGCGCGCCACCTGATGGAAAGCGGCGGCACCGAGGAACCCGTCGAGGCCGATTTCCGGGTGGTCTGCCCGGACGGGGAGGTGAGGGACGTCGTCTGCGCCATCCGCTCGAGCGCGGAGGGCGGCGTCCGGCAGCGCCTCGTCGGCACCGTGCTCGACGTCACCGAGCGCCGGCGGACCGAATCCGCGCTGGCTGAGCGCGAAGCGCGCCTGCGCTCGATCCTCGACACCGTGCCCGAGGCGCTCATCACCATCGACGAGTTCGGGATCATCGAGGATTTCAGCAAGTCTTCGGAGGCGCTCTTCGGCTACCAGGCCGAGGAGGTCATCGGAAAGAACGTCATGATGCTGATGCCGGCGCCCTACCGGGAGGAGCACGACGGCTACATGGAGCGCTACCGCCGAACCGGCGAGCGCCGGATCATCGGCATCGGCCGGATCGTCACCGGCCAGCGCAAGGGCGGCACGACCTTCCCGATGGAGCTCGCCGTCGGCGAGGCGAACGCCTCCGGCCGCCGCCTCTTCACCGGCTTCGTGCGCGACCTCACCTCGAAGCAGAAGATGGAGCAGGAACTCCGCCAGGCGCAGAAGATGGAGGCCGTCGGCCAGCTCACCGGCGGCATCGCGCACGATTTCAACAACCTCCTCACCGTCATCATCGGCAACCTCGAGATGCTGGAGGCGCGGCTCGAAGGCACCGAAGCGCAGCGCGCGCTCCTCGCCGAGGCGATGGAGACGGCGCAGCTCGGCGCCCAGCTCACCGAGCGCCTGCTCGCCTTCGGGCGGCGCCAGCCGCTGGTGCCGCGCGTGGTCGACGTCGGTCAGATGATTCGCGACCTGTCGGGGCTGTTCCGGCGCACGCTCGGCGAGACGATCCAGATCCAGACCCGCATCGCCGACCATCTGCCGAGGACCCAGGTCGACCCCTCGCAGCTGCAGAACGCGCTGCTCAACCTCGCCATCAACGCCCGCGACGCCATGCCGACGGGCGGGACCCTGACGTTCGAGGTGGCGCCGGCCGAGCTCGACCTCGATTACGCCCGCTCCCATTCGGAGGTCCGGCCGGGGCGCTACGTCGCCGTCACCATCACGGACACCGGCGCGGGCATGTCGCGCGAGGTGCAGGAGCGCGCCTTCGAGCCGTTCTTCACGACCAAGCCGGTCGGCTCCGGCACCGGCCTCGGCCTCAGCATGGTCTACGGCTTCGTCAAGCAGTCGGGCGGGCACGTGCAGCTCTACAGCGAGGCCGGGCATGGCACATCGGTCCGGATCTACCTGCCGCCGGCGAGCGAGGGTGACCAGGTCCTGGAGGCCCAGCCGCGGCCCGTGGCTTCGGCCTATCCCGGCCGGGGCGAGACGGTGCTGGTCGTGGAGGACGAGGTCCGGCTCCGGCGCGTCACGGTCGCCCGCCTGAACGAGCTCGGCTACGCCGTGATCGAGGCGGAGAACGGCCCGGCCGCCGTCAGGCTGATGGAGCAGGACCCGAAGATCGACATCGTGTTCACCGACATGGTCATGCCGGGCGGGCTGTCCGGCACGGACGTGGCGCGGGAGGCGCGCCGGATCATCCCCGACGTGCCGATCCTGCTCACGACGGGCTATGCCGAGCCCGAGAGCCTGCGCAACGCCGCCATCGACGGCGCGGACTGGCTGCGGAAGCCCTATACCGCCGGCGAGCTCGCCCGGAAGATGCGCGAGATGCTGGAGCCCTGACGCCGCGCGATCGCCGGCCGGCCGGGCGGCCTCAGGCGGTCCTGGCGAGCGCCGCGTCGTCCTCGCGCGCCGGGTCCTCCGCCCGCCTGCGCACCGCCTCCAGTTCCTGCATGAAGGCATCCGGGTCGATGTCGTGGGCGAGGCAGGCGTCGTCGATCGTGTGGATGCGCCCGACGGGGCAGCCGACGCAGTGCATCTTGCGGCCGAGGAAGACCTTGATGGTCGCGGGCCAGGCCCGCATCACCTCGTCGACGAGCCTGTCGAGCGTGATGAACATGGCGCGTTCTCCGCCTCTCGCCGGCAGGCGGGCCGGCTCCGATCGTCGGCCGGAGCATGGCTCCCGCCGGCGGATCGGTCTTTGTCGGGGCGCAAACGGAAGGGCAGTCAGGCGCCTGCGAGGTGATAGCGGCGGCGGACGGCCTTCTCGATCTCCAGCAGCGCGAAGAGCACGATGCCGACCCCGATGATCGCGGCACCGTCGGCGAGTGCCACCGGGCGCGTTCCCATCACGGCGTTGAGCTGCGGCAGGTAGGTCAGCAGGAGCTGCGCGGCGACGACGAGCCCGACGCCGATGAGCACCGCGCGCGTGCCCCGGATGCCGTACCAGGAGAGCGACGGGGCGTGCAGGTAGCGCATGCTGAAGAGCGAGAAGATCTCCATCACCACGATCGTGTTGACGACGATGGTGCGCGCCTCCTCCAGCGGCAGGCCGCGCTCCAGCGCGGAGAAGAACATGCCGAACGCAAACAGCACGAAGAGCGTGGAGACGAAGCCGATGCGCCAGAGCAGAAGCCCCGAGAGCAGCGGCTCCTTCGGGCTGCGCGGCGGGCGGCGCATCGTGTCGGGCTCGGTCGGCTCGAAGGCGAGGGTCAGCCCGAGGGCGACCGCAGTGATCATGTTGATCCACAGGATCTGCACCGGCGTGACCGGGAGCGTCAGCCCGAACAGGATGGCCGCGATGATGACGAAGGACTCCCCGCCATTGGTCGGCAGCGTCCAGCCGACCACCTTGCGGAGATTGTCGTAGACGGTGCGCCCCTCCCGGACGGCCGCCGCGATCGAGGCGAAATTGTCGTCGGCGAGCACCATGTCGGCCGCTTCCTTGGCGGCTTCTGTGCCCTTCCGGCCCATCGCCACGCCGACGTCGGCGCGCTTCAGCGCCGGCGCGTCGTTGACGCCGTCGCCGGTCATGGCGATCACCCGGCCGTCGGCCTGCAGCGCCTGGACGATGCGCAGCTTGTGCTCGGGGCTGGTGCGCGCGAAGACGGTGGTCTCCGCGGCGACCCGGCGCAGCGCCACATCGTCGATCTCGTCGAGGTCGGCGCCGGTCGTGACCGCGCCGGGATCGGCGAGCCCGATCTGGCCGGCGATGGCCGCGGCGGTGCGGGCGTGGTCGCCGGTGATCATCTTCACCGCGATGCCGGCCGCCTGGCAGTCGGCGACCGCCTGGATGACCTCCTCGCGCGGCGGGTCGACCAGCCCGATCAGGCCGATCAGGACGACGTCCTCCCGGAAGGCATCCTGCTGGAGCGCGTGCCGGTCCTCGGGGAAGCGGCGGAAGGCGAGGGCGAGCACGCGCTTGCCCTCGTTCGCCATGCGCTCCGTCTCCGCCGCCCAGAACGCCGCGTCGAGCGGCGCCGTCGGCCCGTTCGGCGCGAGCTGCCCCGTCGCCATGCCGATCATGTGCTCCGGCGCGCCCTTCAGATAGGCGATCGCGCCGCCGGACCGCGCCGGGTGCAGCGTCGCCATGTAGCGGACGGCAGGGTCGAACGGGATCTCGTCGCGGCGCACATACTCCGCCCGCGACGCCTCCCGGTCGTGCCCGGCCCGCTCCGCGAAGGCGACGAGCGCGCCCTCCATCGGGTCGCCCTCGACCGACCAGCCGCTGTCGTCGAAGCGGATGTCGGCGTCGTTGCACAGGAGCGCGGCGCGGCCGAGGCGGCGCAGCGTCCGGTGCTCGTCCACGGCGAGCGCGAGCCCGTCGCGCGAGACGGAGCCCTCCGGCGCGTAGCCGGTGCCCGCGACTTCGAACCGGCCCTCGGACGTGACCGCGCCGCTGACCATCATCTCGTTGCGGGTGAAGGTGCCGGTCTTGTCGGAGCAGATCACGGAGACCGAGCCGAGCGTCTCGATCGCTGGCAGCACGCGCACGATCGCGTTGCGCTGGGCCATCCGCCGGACCCCGATCGCGAGCGTGATGGTCATGATCGCCGGCAGGCCTTCGGGGATCGCCGCGACCGCGAGCCCGACGACGATCATGAACGCTTCGCCGACCGGCAGGCCGTCGACGTAGATGGCGTAGGCCCAGGCGAGCACCGAAACGACGAGGATCGCCACCGTCAGCTGGCGCCCGAACTGGCCCATCTGCCGGACGAGCGGCGTCGTCAGCTGCTGGACTTCGCCGAGCATGGTGCTGATGCGGCCGAGCTCGGTCGCGCTGCCGGTCGCCACCACCAGCCCGATGCCCTGTCCGGCCACGGCGAGCGTGCCGAAGAAGGCCATCGAGCTCCGGTCGCCGAGCGCCACCTCCGCCCCGACGGGCGCTTCGCCCTTCTCGACCGGCTCGGACTCGCCCGTGAGAGCGGCCTCCTCGATGCGCAGCCTGCGGGCTCGAATGAGCCTGAGGTCGGCCGGAACCCGGTCGCCGGCTTCAAGAAGCACGATGTCGCCCGGCACCAGGTCGGCGGACGGAACCGACACGCGGCTTCCGTCGCGCAGCACCGAGGCGTGCGGGCTGATCATGTCCCGGATCGCCTCGAGCGAGCGCTCGGCCCGGCCCTCCTGGATGAAGCCGATCACGGCATTCGCGACGACGACGAGGAGGATCATCGTCATGTCCACGTACTCGGCCATGACGCCGGTGACGACGGCCGCGACGAGGAGCACGTAGATGAGGACGTTGTGGAACTGCGCGAGGAAGCGGGCAGCCGCGCCCTTGCGCTTCGCCTCCGGCAGCTTGTTCGGGCCGAACCGCGCGAGCCGCGCCGCCGCCTCGGCGCTCGTCAGGCCGCGCGCCGAGCTTTCGGTGCGCGCCAGCGCCTCCTCGGCGCCGAGCGCATGCCAGGCGGTCGGGCCGGCATCGGTGGCGATGCCGGCGCCGACTGAAAGGGGCATGTCGGGGCCGCCCGGGCGGCTGCCTTCATCGGGTCTGGTCGTCGACGGGGCCACGCATACTCCTCGGCCGCACCATGCCCGAGGCAGCCGGGGAAATCAAAGCGACCTCCTGTCCTCAGGCGGCGAGGGTCTGCGCCGGCGGCAGGACGACCACGCGGGCGCCGAGCGGCACGCGGTTGTAGAGGTCGATCACGTCGGCATTGAGGAGCCGAACGCAGCCCGACGACACCGCCCGCCCGATCGAGGCCACCTCGGCGGTGCCGTGGATGCGGTAGAGCGTGTCCTTCCTGCCCTGGTAGAGATAGAGGGCGCGGGCGCCGAGCGGGTTGGCGGGTCCGCCGTCCATGCCGTTCGCATATTCGGCGAGTTCCGGCTGCCGCTCGATCATCTCCTTCGGCGGGAACCACTTCGGCCATTCCTGCCGGTCGCCGACGACGGCGTCGCCGTTCCACTCGAAACCGTCGCGGCCGATGCCGACGCCGTAGCGCATCGCCATCCCGCCCTCCATGACGAGGTAGAGGTAGCGCGCGCCCGTATCGATCACGACCGTGCCCGGCGGCTCCCCGGTCGGGTCGGCCACCATCTGGCGGTGGAACTGCGGGGGCACCTTGGAGAGGTCGACGGCGGCGACCGGGAACGGCTCCGGCGTCTCCGGCACCAGCATCAGGCGCGGCAGCGGCGCGGCCGCAACCGGCTTCGGCGGGGGTGCGCTCTGGGTGCATGCCGAGGCCAGCAGCGCGCCGGCACCGGAAAGGAATAAACGTCTGTCGATCAAGGTCGTGGGTCCCATGGCCGGGTTCGGCCGAGTTGCTGAAGAGCGAAGCTGCAAGCCCCGCATCCGGTCAAGACCGCCGGCGCGGCGCCAGGAGAATCCGGCGATCCGTGTCGTTCCCGCCACGCCCGCCGGCCGGCGGCCGAGCGCCGTTCCGCCGCCGGATCAGCGCCAGTGCTCGAGGATGGTGGCGGCGTCGGCGAGCTCGATCTGCTGCGAGAAGCGTCTGCCGTAGAGCGTCATGAGCGCGTCGTGGGTGGTGTCGGAACCGCTGCAGAGCGCGTCGCGGGCGAGCACGACGCGGAAGCCGTGGTCGACGGCGTCGAGCACGCCGGCCAGCACGCAGACGTCCGTCTCAGCGCCGCTGACGACGAGCGTGTCGACCTTGCGGCCGACCAGGAAGGCGGCGAGGTCGGTCCCGAAGAAGGGCGAATAATGGAACTTGTCGAGCACGCGCGCCGGCGGGACGAGGCGGGCGAGCGCCGGGACGAGGTCGATCAGGCCGGGCGCGAGGCGCTCGCGCGTGATCTCCGGCCAGGCCTCGTAATAGGCCCGCCACATGCCGGGCATGTCCTCCGCCCGCTCCGGCGGGATGAAGCGGGTGAAGATGGTGCGCTCCGCATGCCGCTCGGCGATCGAGGCGACGACCGGCAGGACGCGCTCCATCCACGGCGTGTGCCACGGCGTCGCCTCGGCGAAGAGGTTCTGCATGTCGATGCAGAGGTGGACCGTGCCCTCTCCGAGCGGCCCCCAGCGCAGCGCGTCGACGTTCTCCATGGCCCGGCATAACGGGCCTGCGGCGGATTCGATCCGCCGCCGGCCCGGGCGCGGTCAGTCGTGCTCCGGCTCGGCCTCCGGATGGGCCGCCCGCTTCTGCCGCATGCCGAAATAGACGGCGATGGCGAGGAAGATTGCGGTCAGCGCATAGAGCGTGAGCGAGATGCCGCTCTGGAAGAGGATGCCGTATTCGCCGCCGGAGATCGACAGCGCGCGCCGGAAGTTGCTCTCCATGTCGGCCCCGAGGAGAAGGCCGAGCACCACCGGGACGACGGGGATGGCGAGCTTGCGCAGGATGTAGCCGAGCACCCCGAACAGCACCATCATGAACACGTCGAAGGGCGAATGGCTGATCGAGTAGATGCCGACGAAGCTGATCATGACCACGAACGGCATCAGCGCCCACATCGGGATCGCGAGCAGGCGCGTGAAGATGCCGACGAGCGGCAGGTTCATCAGGAGAAGCACGAAGTTCGCGAAGAACAGCGCCGCGATCAGCCCCCAGACGACGTCCGGCTCCTTCTGGAAGAGGAGCGGGCCCGGCGTGATGTTCAGCGAGATGAGGAGGGCAAGGAGGACGGCCGTGGTGCCCGATCCCGGCACGCCGAGGCTCAGCATCGGCACGAGCGCGCCGCCGGCGGCGGCGTTGTTGCCCGCCTCCGGCGCGGCCACGCCGCGCGGATCGCCCTTGCCGAAGGTGCCGTCGCGGTCGGAATAGCGCTTCTCGATCGTATAGGCGAGGAAGGAGCCGAGCGAGGCGCCCGCGCCGGGCAGCACGCCCGACACGAAGCCGATCACCGAGCCGCGCAGCATGGCCCCGGCGGAGGCGGCGATGTCCTTCCCCCTTGCGAAGGCCCGGCTCACCGCCACCGTCCGCGCCGAGATCGCCGCATGGCCGTGCTCGAGCAGGACGAACACCTCGGAGATCGCGAACAGGCCGACGATCGCCACGATCGCGTCGAAGCCGTCGAAGAGCTCGAAGACGCCGAAGGTGAAGCGCGGAACCCCGCTCTGGGGATCGATGCCGACGGTGCCGAGGGCGAGCCCGAGGCCCGCCGCCAGCAGCGTCTTGGCCGGGTTCGCGCCGGTGATCCCGCCGATCGTCGCGAAGGCGAGCACATAGAGCGCGAAATACTCGGCCGGGCCGAAATGGATGGCGAAACGGACCAGCAGCGGCGCGAAGAGGAGCAGGCCGATCGTGGCGAGGATCGCGCCGACGAAGGAGGCCACCGCCGAGATGGCGAGCGCCTCAGGCGCCTTCCCCTTCTGCGCCATGGGGTAGCCGTCGAGGCAGGTCATCATGGCCGGCTCGTCGCCGGGGATGTTGAGCATGATCGACGAGATCCGGCCGCCATACATGCAGCCGTAATAGACGCAGGCGAGGAGGATCAGCGCCGAGGCGGGGGGGAGCTGCAGCGAGAACGCGACCGGGATCAGGATTGCGACGCCGTTCACCGGGCCGAGCCCCGGCAGCGCGCCGATGATCGTGCCGATGAAGCAGCCGACGAGCGCGAGGCCTATGTTGGTCGGCGTGAACGCGACCGCGAAGCCCTGCGCGAGGAAGCCGAGCGTTTCCATGGCGCCTCCGCCGGAACAGGGTTCAGAACGACAGTTCGGGGGCGAACGGGAGAGGCAGCCCGAGCACCATGTCGAAGACGACGAAGAGCCCGCCGCCCACGACGAGGCCGAGCAGGACCGACTGCAGCCAGCTGCCGCCGAGGATGCGGGCGAGGATCATGCTGCCGAGCGCGGTCGAGGCTGGGAAACCGAGCGGCTCGAGGAGCAGCGGGTAGAGCAGCAGGACCGCGAGCGTCACCCCCTGGCGGACGATGCCGGGCCAGTGGATCCATTGCGGATCGGGATCCGGCCGCACCACGAGGTAGAGGGAGAAGAGCCCGAGCGGGATGGCGACGAGCTTCGGGAACGCGGCCGGGCCGACCGGATCGCCGAAGCTCACCTGATAGTGCGAGGCGCCCATCCAGAACCCGATCGCGAGCGCCAGGAGAATGACGCCCGCGATCCGGTCGCTCAGGCCTCGGGTCACTGAATGACCCCGATCGCCCTCGACACGTTCTTCATGTTCTCTTCGGATTCGCGGACGAAGGCCTCGAACTCCTCGCCGCCGCGCCAGACCGGCGTCAGGCCCTTGGCCTTCGCCGTCTCCTGCCATTCCGGGGATTCGTAGAGCTTCTGCATGATCTCGACCCAGCCGTCATAGGACGCGTCGTCGACCTTGCCGCCCATGTAGAAGCCGCGCCAGTTGTAGCCCTCGTAGTCGACGCCCTGCTCCTTGGCCGTCGGCGCGTCGGGATAGGCCTCGAGCCGCTCGCCGGACATGACCGCGAGCACCTTCACGTCGCCGGACTGGATGAAGCCGCCGATCTCGCCGATGTCGGTGGAGACCACGCCGACATGGCCGCCCATCAGCTGCGTGACGGCGTCGCCGCCGCCGGAGAACTCGACCCATTTCACGCTCTTCAGCTGGTCGGTGGCCATGCCGGCCTCCTCCAGCATCATGAGCAGGCGGAGATGGTCCCACCCGCCGACGCCGGAGGAGCCGGCGGCGACGATCGAGCCCGGATCGTTCTTCATCGCCGTCAGGAGCTCTTCCAGCGAATTGAAGGGGGCGTCCTTCTGGACGAGGACGACGCCGACGTCGGCGCCGAGCATGGCGAGCCAACGCATGGCATCGACGCCGGCCGGGTACTTGCCCTGGGCGATCTGCGTGATGCCGACGGTGGAGGTGGCGACGATCAGGTTCGGGTCGCCGGAGCGCTTGGAGGCGACGTTCGCATAGGCGACCGCGCCGACCGCGCCGGTCATGTTCGTGACCTGCACCTGCCCGCCGAGGAGGCCCGTGTCGGTGAGGAGCTTGCCGACGGTGCGGCAGGTGAAGTCCCACCCGCCGCCGGGATTGGCCGGTGCGATGCACTCCACGTTCTGCGGCGTGAAGGCGGCGAGCGGCAGGGCCAACGCGGCGACGGCCGCGACGCTGGCGAGGCGTCGGAACATGCGATTTCCTCCGAGGATTATCGTGCGGATCGTGTCCGCATCCTGTTTGCGCCGCAAAGTTGACCATCTGGACCGGACATGGTCAAGCAGCAGCAGCAGCCGGACCGGCAGCGAGCACCGTCCCAGTCAGGAGGATCCCCGATGAACGGACAGGGCAGCGGCGCGGATCACCCAGGTCCCCGCTTCATCGAGATCGTGGAGGTCGGCCCGCGCGACGGCTTCCAGATCGAGAAGGCCTTCATCCCGACCGAGGAGAAGATCGCGATCGTCAACGCGATGATCGATGCCGGCGTGCGGCATCTCGAGGTGACCTCCTTCGTGTCGCCGCGCGCGGTGCCCCAGCTCGCCGATGCAGCCGAGGTGATGGCGGGCGTCGACCGGAGCCGGGGCGCGTTCCTGACCGCTCTGGTTCCGAACCTCAGGGGCGCCGAGCGCGCCGCCGCGGCCGGCGTCGACGCGATGGTGGTGTTCTGCTCCGCCTCCGAGAGCCACAATTCCAAGAACGTGAACCGCACGGTCGCGCAGTCGCTCGCCGGCTTCCGCGACGTTGCGAAGCTGGCGGAGGAGGCCGGCATCGAGGTCATCGGCGGCATCGCCACCGCGTTCGGCTGCCCGTTCGAGGGCGAGGTGCCGCCGGCCGCCTTGGTGCGCATCGCGACCGCCTACCGCGATCTCGGCATCCGCCGGATCGGCCTCGGCGACACGACCGGCATGGCGACGCCGCCGACCGTGCAGGCGGCGGTGAGGGCGCTCCGCGCGGAGACGCCGGAGCTCGACGTCGGCCTGCACTTCCACAACACGCGCGGGGTCGGGCTCGCCAACGTCCTCGTCGGCCTCGCCGAAGGCGTCCGCCGCTACGACGCCTCCATCGCCGGCCTCGGCGGCTGCCCGTTCGCGGCCGGCGCGACCGGCAACATCTGCACGGAGGACCTCGTCTACCTCCTCCACGAGAGCGGCTACGACACCGGCATCGACCTCGACCGCCTGTGCGAGGTCGCGCGCTACGTCGAGCGGGTGATCGGGCGGACGCTGCCCGGCCAGGTCATGAAGGCCGGCCCGCGGCTCCAGCGCCACGGCATGGGCGAAGTGGCGACAGCGGCCGGCTGACCATGGCGGAGCAACCCCTCGCCGGCATCCGCGTGGTCGACCTGACGCGGATCCTGTCCGGACCGTTCTGCACGATGATCCTCGGCGATCTCGGCGCCGAGGTGATCAAGGTCGAGCCGCCCGGCCGCGGCGACCACGTCCGGCAGCTGGGCTCCATCGTCGACGGCTTCAGCTGGTACTTCGCCGCCTTCAACCGCAACAAGCGCTCGGTCGTCATCGACCTGAAGAGCGACGAGGGCAAGGCGGTGCTCGCCCGCCTCATCGCCGGCGCCGACGTGCTGGCGGAGAACTTCCGGCCCGGCGTGCTGGCCGAGATGGGCTTCGGCGCGGACCGCCTGGCGGCGCTCAATCCGCGCCTGGTGGTGGCGAGCGTGAACGGCTACGGCTCGGAGGGCCCCTATGTCGACCGGCCCGCCTTCGATTTCATCACCCAGGCGATGTCGGGCTTCATGTCGGTCAACGGGACGCCGGAGAGCGGGCCGCTCCGGGCCGCGCCGCCGCTCACCGACCTGATCGCCGGGCTCTATGCCGCGCTCGGCGTGGTCGCGGCGCTCAGGGTCCGCGACCGCGACGGCATCGGCCAGACGGTCGAGGCCTCCATGATGAACGGCATGATCAGCATGATGGCCTACCTGGCCTCGACGCAGCTCGCGACGGGCGCGACGCCGCCGCCGACCGGCAACGATCACCCCGTCGCCTCGCCCTACGGGCTGTTCCATGCGAGCGACGGCGACGTCGCGGTGGCGCCGAGCACGCCGCCGATCCTGAAGCGCTTCCTCGCGGCGCTCGGCCTCGAGCACCTGCTCGACGATCCGCGCTTCTGCAGCAATGCGGAGCGCATCCGGAACAGGGCGGCCCTCAACGCTCTCATCGACGAGCGCATGCGGGGCGACACGCAGCAGAACTGGGTCGCGCGCCTCAACGCCGCCGGGGTGCCGAGCGGACGCGTCCAGAGCCTGGCCGAGGTCTTCGAGGACCCGCAGGTCGTCGCGCAGGAGATGGTGATCGACGTCCCGCATCCGGGCCGCGGCACCGTCCGCATGACCGGCTTCCCCCTGAAGCTGTCGCAGACCCCGTGCCGCGTGAACCGGCCCGCGCCGGAGCTCGGCGCCGACACGGAGGCGGTGCTGGGCGAATTCGGGCTGGGGGCGGCCGAGATCGCCGCCCTGAAGGAACGGGGCGTGATCTGAGCGTCACGCGCGGGCGCGGCGCCGCCCTTCCTCGCCTGCCGCCCGCTCGCCGAAGGCCCGCACGAAGCGCGCGACCTGCGGCGCCGGCATCGGGCGCGCGTAATGATAGCCCTGCCCGACGTCGCAGCCGGCCGCCGACAGGATTCCGGCCTGGCCCGAGGTCTCCACGCCCTCCGCCACCACCTCCATGCCGAGGCT
Organism: Faunimonas sp. B44; assembly: GCF_052655945.1. Classification (NCBI taxonomy): domain Bacteria; kingdom Pseudomonadati; phylum Pseudomonadota; class Alphaproteobacteria; order Hyphomicrobiales; family Afifellaceae; genus Faunimonas; species Faunimonas sp. B44. Next base: position 151,657 of record NZ_JBQYEX010000001.1, read on the forward strand.
GTGTCCGAGCGCGATGACGGCGAGCGCGATGGCCCGGCTCGCCTCGTCCTCCTCGATGCTCTCGATGAACGAGCGGTCGATCTTCAGGACGTCGACGGGGAACTGCTTCAGGTGGGTGAGCGAGGCATAGCCGGTCCCGAAATCGTCGAGCGCGATCTTGAGGCCCGCCTCGTGGAGGAGCTGGAGCTTGGCGTCGACGGTGTCGCCCTCGCGGCCGAGGAGCACGGTCTCGGTAACTTCGATGCCGAGGAGCGACGGGGCGAGCCCGGCCGCCTCGATCCGCCCGAGCAGCCGCTCCACCAGATCCGGCCGCCGGAATTCCGCCTCCGCCAGGTTGAGCGCGACATGGCCGAACTCGATGCCCTGCTCGCGCCACGCGACCATGTCGCGCAGGCTCGCCTCGAGCATCCGCTCCCCGAGCTGCGCGGCGATCTCCGCATTCTCGAACGCGGGCGCGATGGCGCCGGGCGCCTGGATGCCGAGCTCCGGATGCCGGCGCCGGAGGAGCGCCTCCAGGCCCGTCACCCGGTTGGTCCGGAGGCAGATCTTCGGCTGGTAATAGGGGATGATGTTCCCGGTCTCGAGGCTCCGGCGGACGCTCGCGCAGACGGCGACCTTCTCCTCCATGGCGTGCCGCATCTCGGGCCGGAACAGGACGGCGCCGGAGCGCCGCCCGCGCTTGCCCGAATAGAGCGCGACGTCGGCATTCTTGAGGAGTTCGGCCGCCGATGCGGCTTGCTCCGGAAAGAGCGAGACGCCGGCCGTCGCGCGGCTTGCGATCGCCTCGCCGCGATAGTCGATCGGCCGGCGGATGGCGTCGATCAGCCGTTCGGCGAGCGAAAGCGCCGCGGATTCCTCATCGAGGCGCGGCAGGACGACCGCGAATTCGTCGCCGCCGAGCCGCGCGACGGTGCCGGATGCGCCGACCAGACCCTGCAGCCGCGCCGCGACCGCGCGCAGGAGCGCGTCGCCCGCGTCGTGGCCGAGCGTGTCGTTGACGTCCTTGAAATCGTCCAGGTCGATCAGGAGCAGCCCGACCCGGCCATGCATTCCGCAGTCTGACACCGCCGATTCGAGGCTCTCGTGGAAGAGCCGGCGGTTCGGCAGGCCGGTCAGCGAGTCGCGGTTGGCGAGATCCCACATCCGCCCCTGGGCCGCCTTGGCTTCGGTGACGTCGGTGACCGCCCCGAACACCCGGCGCGCTCCGCCCTCCACGGTCTCCACCTGCCCGATCGTGCGCAGCCAGCGCCGCTTTCCGGTGACGGTGACGTAGGGCAGCTCGAGGTCGTAGGAGCCGTTCGTGTCGATGATCTCCTGCAGCTTGCGCCGGTGGAACGCCGCGGCGTCGCCTTCATACCGGCTCGACTGCCAGGCAATCGTCGGCTTCTGGTGGCGCGGCAACTCGGTGATCTTGTAGGTCTGGTCGGTCCAGATCAGCTCGCCGGTCGAAAGGTCGATCTCCCAGCCGCCGACATTGGCGAGTTGCTCCATCTGCTCGAAGAGCGTCTGCCGCCGCGCCAGCTCGCGGCTCTGTTGGCGGAGCGTCTCGCGGTCGCGCCGGCGCGCGATCGTCTGACCGATCAGGCTCGCCACCGTGTGGAGCAGGTCCCGCTCTTCATTGAGGAAAACGGCCTCGCCGTCCCCGTCGGCGAGGTACCCGACCTCGATCCGGCCGACCGCTTCGCCGGCAACCTCGATGTCCGCCGAGATGCAGGCGCGCGGGCTCGCGTAGGACGGGCTGGTATAGTCCGCCCCGTCCTGCGCGATCCGGCAGACGGCGTCTTCGGGGCGCCACATGGCGGATGGCAGGACCAGTGCGATCCAGCCGAGGATCTCCTCCAGGTTCACGTCCTCGCGGTTGCAGGCGACCGCGATGGCATGAAGGCAGCGCAGTTCCTTCACGCGCTCCGCGAGATCGCGCGATCGCGCGGCGATCTCCTGCTGGGCATTCAGGCGCTCCTGGATGTCCGTGTAGGTGCCGATCCACTCCGCGATCGAGCCGTCCTCGGCGGGAACGGGCGCGCCGCGGACCGAGAACCAGCGATAGGTTCGGTCGCGGCTGCGCACCCGGCAGTCGACCTGGAAGGCGTCGGAGCCGGCAAGCGCCGTTTTCCAGGCCGCCGACATGGCCGCCCGGTCGTCCGGATGGATCGCCTGGATCCACCCGTCCTGTTGCGTCTCCTCGAAGCTCTGGCCGGTATAGGCTTCCCAGGACGGCACGGGGTCGACCGCCTTCCCGTTCCTGTCCGCCGTCCAGACGATGCTGGTCGTCGCGGAGACGAGCGAGCGGTACCGGCGCTCGCTTGCGACGAGCCGCTGCTCGGCGGCGCGCTGCGCCGACATGTCGGTCGCGCAGCCGATCATGCGGACGGCTTCGCCCTTGCCGTTTCGCACGATGAAGCCCCGGTCCCAGAACGGGCGGTAGGAGCCGTCCTCGTGCCGTAGCCGGTACGCGCGCGACCAGCGTTCCGCGCCGCGCGCGATCGCGTCCTCGACGCTCGCCAGAACCGCCTCGCGCTCGTCGGGGTGGATGCGGTCCATCCACCAGGACGCCGCGGTTTCGAATTCGTCCTGCTCGGTGCCGAGCGCGTCGGAGGCGCCGCGCCAGGCGATCCGCTGCGTGTTGCGGTTCCAGTCCCAGACCGCATCGCCGGTGGCACGCGATATGAGCGCCATGGTGAGCTCGCGCTCGCGCATCGCATCCTCGATCCCGTCGAGTGCGTCGTCGAGTTCCGCAAGCGGCGCCGGCGCGCGCCCGCGCAGATGCGTCGGCTCGACCTCGCCCTTCGCGATCCGCCGCGCCCGCTCCGTGGTCGCGGCGAGCGCCAGGTTCCCCCGTCCGCCGTCGAAGCAAGCCAGGGCTGTCCCGCAGATGGCCACCCCGAGGGCGACCCCGGCCGCGACCCCGGCCAGCCCGGACGAGGTGCCGACGGTTATGAACACCAGGAGGCCGGCGGCCGCGATGCAGGCCGCCCAGAGCGCAGCAGTGCGCTCCGCGGCACGCGGCCAGGACCGCATGCCCGCGCTCTCCTCCCCTTCGTGATCGGCCTCGGCCTGCATGCGCAGCTGCTCGCGACGGGCGAGATGCCCGGCACCATTTCCCCTGCGGCAGATTAAGAATCCCTGATCGAGACTGCAGCGCGGCCTTGCCGCCTTGCCGTCCGCTCAGTCCCGGAACGGCCTTTCGCCGAAAAGGCGCCGCTTGAGCAGGTAGCCGACGGCAAGCACCAGCGCGATCGCCACCCCGATCAGCAGGATGACCATCGCAATGCCGCCGAGAATCGCGGTGAGCGTGTTCCAGAAGCCGATCTGCGCGATCAGGATCGCGAGCAGCAGGATGATGAGTATCGGCACGGTGCTCTCCGCTGCGAGGGAACCGGAGCCGTACTAGCGGCTTCCGTCGGGGCGCCGCAAGGGCGTCATGGCGCGTGTTGTTGCGCGCCGGGCTGTTCCATAGTGCACGACATGATGCGTATGCGTCTCATCCTTTCGGTCCTGGCGGCGGCGACCCTCCTCTCCGCTGCCGTGGCCGCGCCCGTGCCGGCCGCTCCGCCCGCCTCGCCCCCGGCGGCCGATGCTGCCGAAAGTGCGGAGCGGGAGGCGGAAAGCGCCGTCGAAACCGTCTGCCGGCTGATCGAGACGGCGGCGGCCGCGGCCGGCCTTCCGATCGGGTTCTTCACGCGGCTGATCTGGAAGGAAAGCGCGTTCCGCAGCGACGCCGTCAGCCCCAAGGGCGCCCAGGGGATCGCGCAGTTCATGCCCGGCACGGCGCTCGAGCGCGGGCTGGAGGACCCCTTCGACCCGGCGCAGGCGATCCCGGCCTCCGCCGCCTTCCTGCGCGACCTGAGCACCCGGTTCGGCAATCTCGGCCTTGCCGCCGCGGCCTACAATGCGGGGTCGCGGCGCGTCGAGGACTGGATCGCCGGCATTGGCGGCCTGCCCTGGGAGACGCGCGACTACGTCGCCGCGATCACCGGGCAGGCGCCCGAGCAATGGCTGCCCGACGGCGAGGCCGGCACCGAAGCCGAGGCGGCGCAGGACAGGAAGGATGACCCGGCCGAATGCGTCACGCTCGCCGCCAGTCTCGCCGTGGGGCGGATTCCGCCTGCCGTCGCGCAGGCGCCCTGGGCGCCCTGGGGCGTGCAGGTCGCCGGCCATTTCTCGCGGGCGCAGGCGCTGTCGCAATTCGCTTCCGTCAAGAAGCGTTTCCCGGCGGTGCTCGGCGACGCCGCGCCGCTGGTGATCTCGTCGCGCAACCGCAGCCGCGGGGCGCGGCCGCTCTACCAGGTCCGGATCGGCGCGCCGAGCCGGGAGCGGGCGGAGGCCGTCTGCGACCGTCTCCGGGCCGCCGGCGGCAGCTGCGTCGTGCTGAAGAACTGAGTCAGCCGCGCCCGAAGCGCCAGGGCGGCACGCCGGCGACGCCCGCCTCCGCGGCCAGCACGCCGCCCGAGGCCGGGGCGCGGGCGAGCGCCTCCGCCGGCCGGCCCTCGCGCAGGCTGGTGACGAAGATCGTCCGATGGTCGGGGCCGCCGAAGCACGGCATGGTCGGCGCCGGGATCGGCAGTTCGTGGCGCTCGATCAGCCGGCCGTCCGGCGCGAACCGGTTGAGCACCCCGGCCGAGACGCCGGCGCTCCAGTAGCAGCCCTCCACGTCCGTCGCGCCGCCGTCGGGGCGCCCTGCCGCATCGTCGAGGGTGGCGAACCGGCGGCGGCCGGAGAGCGCGCCGCCGGCAGCGTCGAAGTCGAAGGCGTCGATCCAGGGCCCGCGCGAATCCGCAAGGTACATGGTCCGGCCGTCGGCCGACCAGGCGATGCCGTTGCCGATGGTCAGCCCGCCCAGCACGGCGCGGCACGTGCCGTCCGGCTCGATGCGGTAGAGCGAGGCCGTCGGCCCCTTGTCGGCGCGGTCGTCCATCGCCGCCGCCCAGAGCGCGCCGTCGGGGCCGACCTTGCCGTCGTTGAGGCGCGCGGCGGCCGGGTCGAGGCCGACCTCGGCGACGAGCTCCTGCTCCCCGGTTTCCGCGTCGAACAGCACGACCCGGTCGCGCAGGCCCAGCACCAGCCGCCGGCTTCGGGTGAGGCCGACGCAGCCGACCTCCCGGTCGAAGCTCCACTGCCCGGCGCGGCCGTCGGCGAGCCCGAACGCGTGCAGCCGGCAGCCCAGGATGTCGACGAAGAACAGCGTGTCGGTGCGCGCGTCGTAGACCGGGCTTTCGGCCAGCCGGCAGCGCGTGTCGGCGAGGAGGCGGAACTCGAGGGTCATGTCGCCTCCGGCTTGGGGCGGCGGGAGAGCGCGGCTCACGCCGCGGCGTGCTCGTCGGATTCCGTGCCCGAGCCCGCGCCGGCGAAGCCGCCGAAGCTCCGCTCCATCGCCCGGCGCAGCATCTCCGTCGTATAGGGCTTGGTGATGCAGACGCAATCGGCGAACGGCTCCGGCAGCGGGCCGGCATTGATGTAACCGCTGCAGAACAGGACGGGCACGCCGCGGTCGAGCAGGCGCTCGGCGAGCGGGTAGACCATCGTGCCGCGCAGGTTGATGTCGAGCACGGCCCCGTCGAGCGCGTCCTCCGCGAAGTCCTCCGCATCGGCGAGCGTGCCGAACGGACCGAGCACGGTGCAGCCGAACTCCTCGAGCGTGTCGGCGAGCGACATGGCGACGAGAACCTCGTCCTCGGTGGCGAGGATCTTCAAGCCTCTTAATCCGGACATGCGTGCACAACCTTCTTCGCCCGCTGCGGTTCCCCGCCTGCGGCGATGCGCACAGGAATTTCTTCCCGCACCCTCCGCGCCGGCGCCGGGCCTGCCGAATCCGGGCGAGCCTCACCGGGCACGACCTTGGTCCGCGTCCCCTTCCTCCGGCGTCCGCGGCCGGAACGGAACGCTTGTTCCCGCGATTTCCCTGCCTACGTCCAGCCGGACCACGATGGAGACCTGAATGCTCGACACCAAGCGATTGCTGGACCAGTTCCTCGGCGGCGGATCGGCTCTGCCGCAGGGCGGGGGCCGGAGCGGGGAGTTCGATCTCGGCCAGCTCGGCGACCTCGCCCGGCGCACGCTCGGCGGCGGCTTGGGCGGCGGCGGCCTCGGCGGATCGGGCGGCGGCCTCGGCGGCGGCGCATTGGCCGGCGGCCTCGCGGGCATCCTGCTCGGATCGAAGCGGGGCCGGAAGCTCGGCGGGTCGGCGCTCCGGGTCGGCGGCATGGCGCTCATCGGGGCGCTCGCCTACCGCGCCTACCAGGACTGGCAGGCCGGCCAGCGGCCCGGCACCTCGGCCACCGGCGGCGTCGAGGCGCTGCCGCCCCCGCCAAGCGGCACGCCGTTCAACCCGGCCGCCGAAGCCGACCAGCAGAAGCTCGGGCGCCGGCTGCTGCGGGCCATGATCGCGGCCGCGAAGGCCGACGGGCATATCGACGCCACCGAGCAGGCCGGCATCTTCGCGAAGATGGACGCGCTCGACCTCGACGCCGACGACAAGGCCTTCGTGATGGACGAGCTGCGCGCGCCCCTCGACGTCGACGCCGTGGCGGGCGGCGCCGCGACGCCAGAGGAAGCCGCGGAGATCTACACCGCGTCGCTCCTCGCGATCGACGTCGACAACGCGGCCGAGCGCGGCTACCTCGCCATGCTCGCCGCCCGCCTCAAGCTCGACGACGCCCTGGTCGGGCACCTTCACGCGACGGTGGAGGCGAGCACCGAGAAAACGGCCTGAGGCGGCCGGGCATCCCCGGCGGAGCCGGTTCGTGCCGAACTTGGGGAGGTGGATCGCCGGCGCAGCGGGGAGCGCCGCGCGGCGCGGCCGGTCAAAGACAAACGGCGCCTAGGGCGCCGTTGCGGGAAGTGGTGGAGCCAGGCGGGATCGAACCGCCGACCTCGTGAATGCCATTCACGCGCTCTCCCAACTGAGCTATGGCCCCAGCTTCCTGCGCCGCCTTCCGGCGAAGCGCGCGGAACCTATGTGTGGCGGGCGGGAATTGCAAGTCCCGTCGCGCCGCCTCGATCACCTCTCCTCGTCGTCGTCCCCGTCGACCTCGAGAAGGCCGGAAACGTCGTCGTCGCCGCCTTCCTCGTCGTCCTCGAGGAACGCCGCGTCCTCGCCTTCCTCGATGTCCTCGTCGATGTCGATGTCGGCGTCGGGGAGGGGCGGCACGCCGTCATCCTCCGCTCCGGCATCGTCGTCCGTATCGTCCTCGGCCTCCTCGAGCGGCACGATCTCGACGTCGCTCTCGGCGTCCTCGTCCTCTTCGGTTTCGCTCTCCGCGTCCTCGTCCGCAGCCTTGGCCGGCGAGGCCTTCTCGCGCGCGGTCAGCTCGTAGACCGTGCCGCAGGTCGGGCACACGATCGGGTCGCGGTTGAGGTCGTAATATCTGGAGCCGCAGCCGGGGCAGGCCCGCTTCGTTCCGAGTTCCGGTTTGGCCACTCGCAAGCCTCGATGGGTGTGGAAAATCGGGGGTTCCCCTAACCACGGCCGGTGCAGGTGTCAAACCTCTTTTCCGCGCGGCCGTCGTGACCTCCGGACTGCCCTATGATACGGAACCGCCCTTCCGAAAATGACCGAGGTGCGATCGGCACGGCCATGATTGAGGGCGCATGAACCACCCGCCGTCCAAACCGCTGGCGGCGCTGCCGGGCGGGCCGCTGCGCGGCGAAGTGTCCGTTCCGGGCGACAAGTCGATCTCGCACAGGGCGCTGATGCTGGGCGCGCTCGCAATCGGCACGACCGAGATCGCGGGCCTGCTCGAATCCGACGACGTGCTCGCGACCGGCGCCGCCATGCGGGCCTTCGGCGCGACCGTGGAGCGCGGCGCCGACGGCTTCTGGCGCGTCGCCGGGCTCGGCGCGGGCGGGCTGCTCGAGCCGGAGGGCGCGCTCGATTTCGGCAATGCCGGGACCGGCGCGCGCCTCGCGATGGGCATCGCCGCGGCGCATCCCTTCGCCACCACCTTCGTCGGCGACGCCTCGCTGTCGCGCCGGCCGATGGGGCGCGTGCTCCAGCCGCTCCGCGACATGGGAGCCGACGTCATCGCCCGATCCGGCGACCGGCTGCCGCTCACGCTGCGCGGGGCCGAGGCGATGGCGCCGATCGCCTATCGCGTGCCGGTGCCGTCCGCGCAGGTGAAGTCCGCGGTGCTGCTCGCCGGCGCGAACATCGAGGGGATCACCACGGTGATCGAGCCGGTGCCGACGCGCGACCACACCGAGAAGATGCTGGCCGGCTTCGGCGCCGAGATCGAGATCGAGGCGGGCGCCGGCGGCGAGCGGGTCATCAGGCTGAAGGGCCTGCCGGACCTCAGGGCGCAGCGCATAACGGTGCCGGGCGATCCGAGCTCGGCAGCGTTCCTGCTGGTCGCCGCGCTCCTCGTCGGGGGCTCCGACGTGACCGTTCGCAACGTCCTCCTCAATCCGGCCCGTACCGGCCTGCTCACCACGCTGCGCGAGATGGGCGCCGACCTGGTCGTCGGGAACGAGCGGATGTCGGGCGGCGAGGCCGTCGGCGACGTCCGGGCACGCGCCTCGCGGCTGCGCGGCATCGAGGTTCCGCCGGAGCGCGCGCCCTCCATGATCGACGAGTACCCCGTCCTCGCGGTCGCGGCCGCCTTCGCGGAAGGGCGGACGGTGATGCGCGGGCTGGAGGAGCTGCGGGTGAAGGAGTCCGACCGCCTCGCCGCCGTCGCCCGCGGCCTCGCCGCCAACGGCGTCGTCTGCGAGGAGGGGCCGGCGAGCCTCGAGGTGGACGGCGGCGTCGTGCGCGGCGGCGGCACCGTTCCGACCCATCTCGACCACCGCATCGCCATGAGCTTCCTCGTCATGGGGCTCGCCGCCCGCGAGCCGGTCGCCGTCGACGATACCGCCATGATCGCCACCAGCTTCCCGGACTTCCTGAGCCTGATGACCGGGCTCGGGGCGGCGTTCCGGGAGGACGCGGAGGGGGCGAAGCGCGCCGCGGCAGGGACGGCATGAGCGGCCGCCTCGTCATCGCCATCGACGGCCCGGCGGCGAGCGGCAAGGGCACGCTGGCGCGGCGCCTGGCGACGCATTTCGGGCTGAGGCACCTCGACACCGGCCTCACCTACCGAGCCGTCGCCGACGCGCTCCTCGCCGCAGGGGCCGGCCTCGACGACGAGGACCAGGCGGTCGGGGTGGCGCGGACCCTCGGCTTCGACCGGCTCGACAAGGGCCGCCTCACGCGGCCGGGCATCGGCGAGGCGGCGTCGCGCGTGGCCGTCATGCCGCGCCTTCGGGCCGTCCTCGTCTCCATGCAGCGCGCCTTCGCCGAAGCGGAGCCGGGGGCGGTGCTCGACGGCCGCGACATCGGCACCGTGGTCTGCCCGGACGCCGACGCCAAGATCTTCGTCACGGCCGAGCCCGAGGCGCGCGCGCGCCGCCGCACGCTGGAGCTCAGGCAGTTCGATCCGGGTGCGGACGAGGCGGAGGTGCTCGACGATCTCCGCCGCCGCGACGCCCGCGACATGTCGCGGGCCGATTCGCCGCTGCGGCCGGCCCCGGACGCCTACTTGCTCGACACCACCGACTTGGATATAGAAACCGCGTTTCGCGCGGCTGTGGAACATGTGGAGCGGGTTCGGAAGAGCCGCCGCTAGGGCGCACCTTTTCGGGTGTGCCCCCATTGGTGCTTGAAGCGCCCGTCCCCATCTTCCGCCGAGCGAGAGAGCGCCGCCCAAGGCCCTCGAGAAGCACCGGCCCGCTTCGTTTCAAGCGGGAAGGCCTGGGCGGCTGATGCAACACGAGCAGCCGGTGTGTGCCCGGACGCGGTCCGGGCGATCAGGAGTCTGAATGCAGTTACAACAGCCGAGCCGGGAAGATTTCGCAGCCCTGCTGCAGGAATCGCTTCTCGCCAACGACATCGCCGAAGGCACCGTGGTCAAGGGCCGCGTGGTGGCGATCGAGAAGGACCTGGCCGTCATCGATGTGGGCCTGAAGGTCGAGGGCCGCGTCCCGCTGAAGGAATTCGGCGTCAGGGGCAAGGACGGCGCCCTGAAGCCGGGCGACGAGGTCGAGGTTTATCTGGAGCGGGTCGAGAACGCGCTCGGCGAGGCCATGCTGTCGCGCGAGAAGGCGCGGCGCGAGGAGAGCTGGGTCCGGCTCGAGGAGAGCTTCGAGAAGAACGACACGGTCACCGGCCACATCTTCAACCAGGTCAAGGGCGGCTTCACCGTCGACCTCGACGGCGCCGTGGCGTTCCTGCCGCGCAGCCAGGTCGACGTCCGCCCGGTCCGCGACGTCGGCCCGCTGATGCAGACGCCGCAGCCGTTCCGCATCCTGAAGATGGACAAGCGGCGCGGCAACATCGTCGTGTCGCGGCGCTCCGTGCTCGAGGACACGCTCGCCGAGCAGCGCTCCGAGCTCGTCCAGCGCCTGAACGAGGGCCAGATCGTCGACGGCGTGGTGAAGAACATCACCGAATACGGCGCCTTCGTGGATCTCGGCGGCATCGACGGCCTGCTGCACGTCACCGACATGGCGTGGAGACGCGTGAACCATCCTTCCGAGATCCTGAACATCGGCGAGACGGTGCGCGTGCAGATCATCCGGATCAACCCGGAGACCTACCGCATCTCCCTCGGCATGAAGCAGCTCGAGGCCGATCCCTGGGACGGCATCGACCAGCGCTATCCGCTCGGGGCGAAGTTCACCGGCCGCGTCACGAACATCACCGATTACGGTGCGTTCGTGGAGCTGGAGCCGGGCATCGAGGGCCTCATCCACGTCTCCGAGATGAGCTGGACGAAGAAGAACGTCCATCCGGGCAAGATCGTCTCCACCTCCCAGGAGGTCGAGGTCGTCGTGCTCGACGTCGATGCGCAGAAGCGCCGGATCTCGCTCGGCCTCAAGCAGACCATGCGCAATCCGTGGGAGGAGTTCGCCGAGAAGCATCCGGTCGGCTCCACCGTCGAGGGCGAGGTCAAGAACAAGACCGAGTTCGGCCTGTTCCTCGGCCTGGAGGGCGATGTCGACGGCATGGTCCATCTCTCCGACCTCGACTGGGATCGCGCCGGCGAGGAGGCGATGGAGGACTACCGCAAGGGCGACATGGTCGAGGCCGTGGTGCTCGACGTCGACGTCGAGAAGGAGCGCATCTCGCTCGGCGTGAAGCAGGTCGGCGGCGATCGCTTCGCCGACGCCGTGGCCGGCGTCCGCAAGGGCTCGATCGTCACCTGCGAGGTCCTCGAGGTGAAGGATTCCGGTCTCGAGGTGAAGATCGCCGACAGCGACCTCTCCGCCTTCATCCGCCGTGCCGAGCTCTCGCGCGAGCGTTCGGAGCAGCGGCCGGAGCGGTTCGCCGCCGGCGAGAAGGTCGACGCCCGCGTCACCAACGTCGACAAGAAGAACCGGAAGATCACGCTCTCCATCAAGGCGCTGGAGATCGCCGAGGAGAAGGAGGCGGTCGCCCAGTACGGCTCGACCGATTCCGGCGCCTCGCTCGGCGACATCCTCGGCGCGGCCCTGAAGCAGCGCGACAAGCAGGGCGACGAGTAAGTCCCTCTGCAGCATTGAAGACCGGAGCCCGCGGCCAGCGCCGCGGGCTCTTTCGTTTCAGGCAGGTGCCGTGCGGTACGGCGCAGGGTGCAGGCCGGATCAGGCCGGATCAGGCCGGGTCGGGCGCGGCGCTCGCCAGGGTCACTCCGCCCGCCGCGGCGTCGGCGTCCGGCCGTGGGGCGGAGCCAGTCGCCGGATCGCGGTCCCGGCGGATCCGCAGCGGCGGCGCGTTCCCCGCTTTGTCCTCGCCCATGTAGAGGGTCAGATGCGGGTACGGGATCTCGACCCCGCCCTCGTCGAAGACCTCCTTCACGCGCTCGTTGTAGGCGCGGCCCACGGCCCATTGCTTGCCGGGAAGCGTCTTCAGGCGGCTTCTCACGATCACGGCGGAATCGCCGAGCTCCTGCACGCCGAACATCTCCATCGGGCCGATCAGGTTGACGCCCTGCTCCTCCTTCAGTCGCTCGAAGGCGACCTCCATCAGCCGCTTCACCTCCTTCACGTCCTCCCGATAGGCGACCCCGATATCGGCGACGTGGTAGGAGAAGCCGCGCATGAAGTTGGAGACCGCATCGACCGAGGAGAACGGGACGATGTGGTAGATGCCGTCGACGCTCCTGAGCCCGACGGAGCGGATCGTCAGGCGCTCCACGGTGCCGGTGATGCCGCCGACGGTCACCACGTCGCCCTCGTTGATGGCGTTCTCGAACTGGATGAAGACGCCGGTGATGATGTCCTGGACGAGCTTCTGCGCGCCGAAGCCGATGGCGAGGCCGACGACGCCGGCGCCGGCCAAAAGCGGGCCGATGTTCACGCCGAGCTCTGAGAGGGCCATCATCAGCCCCGCGACCACGACGGTGATGAGGGCCGCATTGCGGAAGAGCGCCAGCAGCGTGCGCTCGCGCGCCGTCGGCACCGTCCCGAAGGACGGGTTGAGCCGGTAGTCGATCCAGGACGACACGACGAGCCAGATGCCGAGGGCGACGAGGATGGTGAGGATCGCGCCGAACAGGCCGGCGATGAAGCGCGCGCCGGAATCGGTTTCCATCCAGCCCGCCACGTCGACGAGCTCCCAGGCCTGCAGGATGCCGAGCACCACGGCGACGAGGACGGTGGTGCGGACCACCTTGAGGATCGTCGGGACGAAGCGGTTGAGCTGCACCTCGAGAAGCGGCAGCCGCGCGCGGATGTCCTCGGGAAGCCGCATGCCGCCGGTGACGGCGCGGCTGATCACGGCGATGACCACCATGCCCGCCGCGACGATGAGGAGGGACTGCACCGTGGCGCCCAGCATGAACTCGAGCGCGCGCCCCGGCCGCGACACCGCGATCACGAAGAGCGCCGCCACGTACAGGATCGCCAGGATGTGCCACAGGCTGCCGAGGACGTAGAAGCCGCGTCGGGCGGACAGCCCGGACAGGCCCGCGCCGTACTCCTTTATGGAGCGGGCGACGGAGCTCTTGTTCTGCAGGATGACGACGACCGCCATCAGCGCCGCCGTCAGCACGACCAGGACCCGCAGCCCCCTGCCGACGAAGACCGAGACCGTCGTGTTCACGAGCGGCACGAAGAACAGGATGCCGTAGCCGGCGAAGCCGACCAGGCGCGCAGCCCAGAAATGCCAGTAGTTCGCCGAAAGATCGGAGAACGGCAGGACGCGGAGATGCGCGTGGCGCGGCGCGAGCAGGAGGCGCAGGCCGACCTTGATCGCCTCCACGAACAGGAAGGCGTTCAGGAAATACGCGCTCTGGAGCCGCATCTGCCCGACGTCGCCGACCGCCAGCAGCGCGAAGGCGTAGCCGCCGCCCCAGGCGAGGAGGACCGTCGCGGCGTCGACGAGGAGGGCGACCACGATCGTGATGGCGCGCCCGACGAGCCCGCTCCGTGCCGCCCGCCTGTCGAGCGAGCGGTAGAACGGCCGGGCGCTCCAGCGCAGGAGGAAGAGGGCTCCGATCGTCGCTCCCGCCACCATCGCGAGCCGCAGCAGCGCCTCGCCGAGGCGCTGCAGCCCCGCTCCGCCCGCATCCGACATCAGCCCGCTCAGGCCGGACAGCGAGCGGACGACCTGGACGACGAACTCCGAGGCGGTCTCCGCCGCCTCCTTCGTGTACACGCCGACGCGCTGGGCGAGCGAGCCGGCCTCCGGCTGGGCGGCTTCGGGCGCCGTCGCCGCGGCACCCGCGAGGTCGGGGTCCTGCCGCAGCAACGCGATCAGCGCATCGCGCGCCTCCGGGTCTTCCAGGACCCTGACGAGCGCCGCCGCGGCATCGGCGGGGATGGGCGCGCCTTCCGCAGTCCGGCTCGGCGCCGGTGCGCCGGGCGGTGGCGCCTGGGCAATGGCCATCGTGGCGCCGAGCGCGGCGAGGATCAGGCTGGCGGAGAGGGCGGCAAATCTGGATCGCATGGCCGCTCTATCGGCCAATCGGGCGAAGAGGTGAAGCGCGGCCGAGCGCGGAAATGGTGAAACCGAACGCTGAGGGGCGCGTTCGGACCTTCTGTGTGTTCGAAAAACGATTTGGAAAATCATGAGCTTAGCCGCCGTAACGGCGCCATTCCGCGGGTTCGTCCAGGGATCGGCGCGCGACGTCCTTCGGGTCGCGGTTCAGAGCGTCGGCGCGACCGCGCTGGCATTCGGCGCAATGACGGCGATGGACCTGCCGCACCTGTCATGGGCGATCATCTCGGCCCTGTTCACGATCCAGCTGAGTTCCGACAGCACGTTGCGCGTTGCGATGGGGCGCATCGCCGGCACGGTGATCGGCACGCTCGTCGGCCTTGCGTCGGTCTATCTCATCGGCGGCGCCGACGACGTGCTCCTCCGGCTCGTTGCAGTCACGGCCCTGACGAACGCGATCGCCGCCGCACGGCCCGATCTGAACTACGGGGCGGTCGCCGCCGCGATCATCGCGCTCGAACCGAGCCCGGACTTGCCTGTCGCGATCGAGCGCGCCGTCGCGATCCTGATCGGCGCGGGAAGCGGCCTGCTCGTCGCGCTCGTCGTCCTCCCCGAAATCGGGCGCGACCGTGCGCAGCGGCTCATCTGCCGGGCGCTGTCGGATTGCCGCGAACTCCTGAGCACCACCATCGGCGTCCTGACGTCGGAGGCGGAGAACGACCGGAACCCGTCACACGCCCGCTTCCTGGCGCATCTCGAGCGGGCACGCGCCACCGAGAGCCGGCTGCACAGGCATCTGCGGAGCGGATGCGGCATTTCCCACGCGCTCACCGCGGTGGAGCGCCTGTGGCACGGCCTCGTCCTGCTCGATCGCGTCGTGACCCACCAGCTGCCGAGGATGCATCCGGCCGACCGCGAGGCGGTGCGCGCCCCGCTCGCCGCCATGCAGGAATCGTCCTGCCGCTACCTCGAGAAAATGATCGCGCACCTGGAGGGCCGGGCGCCGGCGCCGGACCGGCGAGATCTCGCGCGCCGCCTGCGCCCGATCGAGAAGGCCGGCGGCGTGCATCGGAACGGGCTCGGCCGGGAGCCGGACGAGGTTAGGGCCATGCAGGCCCTGGTGTTCGCGGCCGAAGAGGTGCTCGGCAATCTGGCGGAGCTCGAGTGCCTGGCCGCGAAGCCGGCGACGCCGGGCCGGACCGGCGATGCGCTCGCGCCGGCCCGCACGGCCGCCTAGCGCTGAGCAGACGCCGTCTGTCCCCTGGCGCGCCCGGGTGCTATTCGGCCGCCTGCCGCGCGTGGTCGAGCAGCTTGGCCTGGACGTGCTGGAGGTGCCGCCGCATGTGCGCGGCCGCCGCGTTCATGTCGCGCTCCTCGATCGCCGCGATCACCGCCTCGTGGTCGGCGAAGCTGTGATGGTCCGTCGGCGGCTTCTGGACGTCGTGACGCAGGCGCCCCCAGACGACGGCGCGGCGGACCCCGTTCAGCGTGTCGAACAGCGAGAGCAGCAGCGCGTTGTGCGTCGCGGCCGCTATGGCGCGGTGGAAGCGGTTGTCCCAGTTCTCGTACTGCCGCCACGTCTCCGAGCGACGGCTGCCGGCGATGCAGGTCTTGAGCGTCGCGATGTCGTCGGCGGTGGCGTGGAGCGCCGCCTCGCGCGCCAGCTCCGGCTCGATGAGCAGCCGCGCCCGCATGACGTCGGCGGGGTTGGTCTGGCTCGAGATCTCGCCGATGGAGAAGCGCTCCTCGACCGGGCGCGCGCCCGTGAAGGTGCCCTTGCCGACATGGCGCCAGACGTCGCCGTGCTCCTCCAGGATGGCGAGCGCCTTCCGCAGCTCGCCGCGCGAGACGCCGAGGATCTCGCAGAGTTCGCGCTCCGGCGGCAGGCGGGTGTTGGGCGCGAGCTCGCGCTGGGCCAGATAGGCGCGCAGCTGCGTCAGCGCGGCGTGACCCTCGCCGATATGCGGGGTGGCGTCGGGGGCTTCCCCCTCGCTCCACTCCTCGTCGGCAACCTCCTCGGCCAGTCGGACCATACTACCGCTCGCTTGATCAATCGACAGACATAGCTTAACCAATGATCCATTGGTCAGGCAACAGGCGCGAGGCAGCGTCGCAGGCAAGCCGGCCGAGGGAGGATTACATGCTCAGAAGTCTGAAAGGTGCGAGCCGCCTCGCGGCCGGGCTGTTGGTGGCGACCAGCCTGTTCGGCGGATCGGCCGCGCTCGCGCAGCAGAAGGTGCGCGTGGCGCTCGGCGACGTCGTGTCCGAAGAGACGCTCGCCTTCCAGATCGCGCTCGAGCGCGCCAAGGAGCGGGGCCTCGACTACGAGCTGACCTCTTTCTCCGAGGAGGAGCTCGCGATCCAGTCGATCATCAGCGGCCAGATGGACATCGGCATCGGCACGCCCTACGCCGTGATCCAGCGCACCAAGGTGCCGCTGCGGGTCATCTTCCAGCTTTCGACGCTCGTCTTCTACCCGGTCGTCGCGAACGAGTACCAGACCTGGAAGGACCTCGACGGCCAGCCCTTCACCTTCCACGGCCGCGGCAGCGGCACGGAGGCGATCGGCAACATCATCGCCGCCCGCGAGGGCATCACGTTCGGCGACCGCTCCTACGTCCCGGGCTCCGGCAACCGCGTGATCGCGCTGATGAACGGCACGATCAAGGCGACCATCCTCGACCTCTCCAACAAGAACATCCTGATGCAGCAGGCCGGCGACCGCTTCCACGTCCTGCCGACGCCGGAGGAGCGCGCCAGCGACGAGGTCGTGTTCGCCAGCCAGAAGTGGCTCGACGAGAACCCCGAGCAGGCGAACATCCTGGTCGAGGAGCTCCTGAAGCTGTGGCGCGAGATGAACGAGGACCCGAGCGTCGTCGAGCGCGAGCGCGAGGCACGCAACCTCCTCGCCGACCAGCCGAAGGAAGTGATCGAGGAGGTTCCGGCCTACTACACCGAGGGCGTGAAGGAAGGCCTCTTCGACCCGAACGGCGGCGGCGCCGAGGCAGCGAGGACCGACTTCGACTTCTACGTCCAGGCCGGCCAGCTCGAGGGCGATCCCGCGAGCCTGAAGGTCGAGGACTTCTGGGACATGCGCCCGCTCGAGAACGCGAGACAGAAGCTTGGTAACTGATCAGAGAACGCACGCGAACGCGGAAGCCGTCCCGAGCGGCATCCGCGCCTCGCGTCTCTTCGCCTTGCCCGGCACGCGCCCGGGCAAGGCTCTCACCGACCGCAAGGCGAACGCCGCGCGCGATTTCCTCGTGCACCCTATGGTGCTGCGGGTCCTGTCCGCGCTCGTCTTCTGCATTGCCTGGGAGTGGGCCGCCCGCATCCCGATCAGCCCGGCCTTCCCCGGCTTCTCCGAGACGATGGGCGCGCTCTGGGAGATGATCGCCGACGGGTCGATGGGGCGCGCCTTCGCCGTGACGCTGCAGCCGCTGCTGATCGGGCTGGCCATCTCCGGCGCGCTCGGCGTCGCGATCGGCGTCGCGATGGGGCTGAACGACAAGGCGGAATGGTTCGCCTCGCCGATCTTCATCATCATGCAGGCGGCGCCGCTCGCCGCGCTCATCCCGCTCATCGTGTTCGCCTACGGCATCGGGCTGACCTCCAAGGTCCTCGTCGTGTGCATCATGGCGATGCCGGTGATCGTGCTGAATTCCTACAGCGCCGTGCGCCACACGCCGGCCTCGCTGGTGGAGATGGGACGGTCCTTCCTCGCCTCCAGGCGGCAGGTGATCATGCGGGTCATCCTGCCGGCCGCGAGCCCGGTCATCTTCGCCGGCCTGCGCCTCGGCGCCGCCGCCGGCTTCATCGGTGCGGTGCTCGCCGAGCTCCTCATCACGCCGACCGGCGTCGGCGACCTCATCACCTACAACCGGTCCATTGCGGACTATCCCAAGATGTACGCCGCGATCCTCTCGATCATGGTCTTCTCGGTGCTCTTCATCGAGCTCCTGGAGCGGATCGAGGTGACCATGTTCCGGCCCGAGAAGCGAGCGAGATGACGATGGCAACGAGCAGTGCAGCCGTGGCGCGCGCACCCGAGCCGGCGACCGATTCGGTCGTCGAGGTGCGCGGCGTCACCAAGATCTATCCCGGCGGCGTCCACGCCCTCGACAACATCAGCATCGACTTCCCGCGCGGCAAGCTCACCTCGCTGCTCGGGCCCTCGGGCTGCGGCAAGACCACGCTGCTGAAGATTATCGCCGGCCTCCTCCCGCTCACCTCCGGCGAGGTGCTGATTAACGGGCGCACCGTCACCGGGCCGGGGCCGGAACGCGCCTTCGTGTTCCAGGACTTCGCGCTGATGCCCTGGGCCACCGTCATCCGCAACGTCGCCTTCGGGCTCGAGCTGCGCGGCGTCGCCCGCTCCGAGCGCGAGGACGTCGCGCGGCGCTACATCCGCCAGGTCGGGCTCGCCGGCTTCGAGGAGAAGTTCCCGCACGAGCTTTCCGGCGGCATGCGCCAGCGCGTCGGCCTCGCCCGCGCGCTCTCGGTCAACGCCGACGTGCTCCTGATGGACGAGCCGTTCTCGGCCGTCGACGAGCAGACCCGGCGCAAGTTCCAGGAGGACCTGCTCGAGCTCGTCGCCAGCGAGAAGAAGACCTTCATCTTCGTCACGCATTCGATCGAGGAGGCGGTCTACGTCTCCGACCGGATCGTGCTGCTCGCCCGCCGCCCGAGCCGCGTCTCCGAGATCATCGAGCCGGCCATCGAGCGCGGCGCCGATCCCGACGCGATCCGCCGCCAGCCTGCCTATCTCGATACGGTCGACGGGATCTGGCAGAGCCTGAAGCATTACCTGGACTGAGGCCATGCTGATCCACGGCTACCGCGTGCCCATGATGACCTCGCTCATCCTCTGGGCCATCCTGTGGGAGATCGTCGGCCAGCTGAAGCTGACGATTCTCCTGCCGCCGCTCTCCGCGATCCTTGTCAAGCTGGTCGAGATCGTGCCGACGGCGTCCTTCATGTCGGCGCTCTGGGTGACGGCCGAGGCCTTCGTCATCGGCAACGTCATCGCGATCGTCGTCGGCGTGCCGCTCGGCATCCTGATGGGCCGCTCGGTGATCGCCGACCGGCTCCTCCTGCCCTGGGTGAACCTCTTCCTCTCGGCGCCGCTCACCGCGCTCGTGCCGGTCATCATGGTGCTGTTCGGCCTCGGCCAGACCACCATCATCCTGACGGTCGTGCTCTTCGCGATCTGGATCATCGTGCTCGACGCCCGCGCCGGCGTCCACGCCATCTCGCCCTCGCTCGTCGAGATGGCCAAGAGCTTCGGCGCGAGCCGCTGGCAGGCGTTCCGCGAGATCTACGTCTGGGCCGCGCTGCCGGAGATCCTGGCCGGCATCCGGCTCGGCATGATCCGCGCCGTGAAGGGCGTCATCATCGGCCAGATCCTCGTCTCGATCGTCGGCTTCGGGGCGCTCTTCAAGCTCTACGGCTCGCGCTTCCTGATGGAGCAGTTCTGGGCCGCCCTGCTCGTCCTCTTCGCCTTCGCGTTCGTCATCGCGGAAGGCCTCGCCTGGCTGGAGCGTCGCGTCGACTATTACGCCGCGAGCCGTTCCTGACCTCTCTAGAAAGGAAGTCCATGTCGTACGTCTTTACCCCGCCGCCGACCGTCGCCTTGCCGATCCGCGGTTCGAGCGAGCTCTTCCCGGTCCGCCGGGTCTACTGCGTTGGGCGGAACTATGCCGAGCACGCCATCGAAATGGGTCACGACCCGGACAAGGAGCCGCCGTTCTTCTTCCAGAAGAACCCGGACAACATCGTGCTGGACGGCAAGTTTCCCTATCCGGCGATGACCAAGGACGTCCATTACGAGATCGAGCTGATCGTCGCGATCGGCAAGGGCGGCGAGAACATCCCGGTCGAGCAGGCGCTCGACCACGTCTACGGCTACGGCGTCGCGCTCGACATGACCCGCCGCGACCTGCAGGGCGAGGCCAAGAAGATGGGCCGCCCCTGGGAGGTCGGGAAGGCGTTCGAGGAATCCGCGCCGTCGAGCGAGATCGTCCCGGCCGCCGCGATCGGCCATCCGGCCGAAGGCGCGATCTGGCTCAAGGTCAACGGCGAGCTGAAGCAGAAGGGCGACCTCAACCAGCTGATCTGGAAGGTTCCCGAGACGATCGCCTACCTGTCCGGCCTGTTCCGCCTCGCCCCCGGCGACATCATCATGACCGGCACCCCGGCCGGCGTCGGCTCGACCAAGAAGGGCGACGTGCTCGAAGGCCATGTCGAGGGCGTCGGCGACCTCAAGGTCGAGGTGGTCTGACCCGATCCGGGCGTCGCAGGCGCCGCCCGGCACTGACGATCCGACGAGCCCCGCCACGGCGGGGCTCGTCTGTCTCTGCGTGGCACGGAAGGTCAGGGGCCAGCATCCCCGGTGCTTGGCTCCAGCGCCTCCTTGCACGCGCAGCAATCCTCCATCTCGACCTCGGCGGTTTCGAGTACCTCCAGATCGTCCCACGCCAGCCCCGCATGCGTCATGCCGCCGTCGTAGATCGCCTGGGCGATCTTCCGGCCGAGCGGCACGCCGCCGAGGTCGCTGGTGTCGGTCAGGATGTGCGCCGGCGTTTCGACGTCGGGTCCAACCCCGTCGAAGCGCCAGTGGACGCCCAGGAAGACGCGGCTCACGGAATTCTCGAACATCGCCGAGAGCAGGTTGGGATAATGGCGGACGTGCCGGCTGCGCACGGAGCCGTCCGGATCGATGTTGCGCCCGTCGAGCTCGTCCGAAACGAAGTCGAAGGCGATCGTGTCCGCCTGTTCCGGGGTGACCTCGAAGAAGAGCCTCACCATCTCGAACGCCGCCGCGGCGAAGGTGGCGTGGCCGGACGGATAGGCCGGGAAGGGCGGCGTGAAGCTCGGCCGACCGATTTCATTGGTGCGCGGCGAGCCGAGCGGCTTCCAGAACGGATCGCACCGCGGACCGACGGTTTGGGTGGGCGAGCCGCCGATCATCCAGAAGCTCGGATCGTACTCCCTGATGCCGAGGATCGGCCGCCAGAGCTGAAAGTGGTACTTGTACCACCAGGCCGCGATACCGGCGTCGGCCATGGCCACGTTGATCAGCGCGAAGAGCCGCGCGCTTGCCGCCAGCTTCTTGTCGAGAGGGCTGATGTCGCGCTGCTTCAGAATCTGCCTCACGATCTGGTTGTAGAGACGCGGCGGCGTGCCGATCTGGCTGGCGCCGTCATATGCCCAGTACAGCGCCTGGATGGTCTCGTCGGGCGTGCGCTGTGGGACTGGACATTTCGCTGGTGGGGCAGGCGTTCCCGGGTCGGCGGATGCGCTTCCCTTCACCCGAACGTGATCGAGGTCACGATCGAACGCAGCCGTTCCGGGGTTGGGATGAGGGGCCATGGGCATGAGCGACGGCACGGAGAAGCGCGCGACCTCTCCCCATCTTTCCCCGAGAAGCCCTTGTCCGAGATTGCCCGGATCCTCCCGATGTCGCCAGTACCGCTTGAGTTCCGGCGCGCTTCCGCCCTTGTCGGACCCGTCACCGTCGCGGTCGTCGAGCACCGCCTTGCCGACCCGGCAGCCATAGACCCAGCCGGGCGCAGCCTTGTTGATGCACAGGCTGGCGCGCGCCGCCTCTATGACCGGCCTGAAATGGGGATAGAGCGCGCACAGCACGATGCACGCGGCTGCAGACACCGCCTCGCCCGCGTCGGCCGCAGTGGCGCCGCCCTTGTTGGGCAGGCTCGGCAGGTAAGGGCCGAAGCCTCGGTCGAGCCCTGCGATTCCGGTGCCGCCGGCCGGCGGAACGAGCGAGAAGAACGCGTCGTGCATCGCGATGTGAACCATCGCCAACGCTCGCGAACTCCTCGTCGGGCCGGTCTGGTTGATGGCGTTCATCCGGCCGGTATGGTCGCGTCTGTTCAGTTCCAGCGCGATCGAGTTCCACAACATCACGTAATCGTGCATCATTTCCTCCCGCTTTTGGTCAGCCGGAGGACACGACAAGGCGTCGCCGGAGCCGAGTCGCAGCTCCGACCGTCCACTGTTCTGATTGTTTTGGTATATCCCCCGACTATACTTACAGATTACATCAAGGTCTCTGGGGATGCGACCACCACGTTAGTGAATGTGGCCATTGCGTGAGGCGCTTCCGGCGTCGCGCGGGATCGCGTAAGGAGGGCTCGCCGCGGCGAAGCCCGTCGGCGCTCCCGCGTTTTCCCCTGGACCGATCCGCAACACGCGCCTGCCGATGGCCTCCGCCCCACCGCTCCTCAGCCTGCGCGGCATTCGCCTCACCTTCGGCGGGGCGCCGCTCCTTGCCGACGTCACGCTCGCCGTCGGCCCGGGCGAGCGGCTCTGCCTGGTCGGGCGGAACGGCTCGGGCAAGTCGACGCTCCTGAAGATCGCGGCCGGCCTCGTCGAGCCGGATGCGGGCGAGCGCGTGGTGCGCCAGGGCGCCACCATCCGATACCTGCCCCAGGAGCCCGACCTCTCCGGCTTCGCCACGACGCGCGCCGTCGCCGAGGCCGGGCTCGCGCCGGGCGACGATCCCTACCGCGCCGCGTACCTTCTCGAGCAGCTCGGCCTCGACGGCAGCGAGGACCCGCAGCGGCTTTCCGGCGGCGAGGCGCGCCGCGCCGCCCTCGCCCAGGCGCTCGCGCCGGAGCCGGACATCCTGCTCCTCGACGAGCCGACCAACCATCTCGACCTGCCGGCCATCGAGTGGCTGGAGAGCGAACTCGCCGCCTCGCGCTCCGCGCTCGTCCTCATCAGCCACGACCGCCGGTTCCTGGAGCGCCTGTCGCGGGCGACGGTCTGGCTCGACCGCGGCACGAGCCGGCGCCTGGACGAGGGCTTCGCCGGCTTCGAGGCCTGGCGCGACACGGTCTTCGAGCAGGAGGAGCGCGACCGCGCCCGGCTCGACAAGAAGATCCTGATGGAGCTCGACTGGGTCCGCTACGGCGTGACGGCGCGGCGCAAGCGCAACCAGGGCCGCATGCGCGCGCTGGAAGGCATGCGCAAGGCGCGCCGCGAGGCGCGCCGGCAGGTCGGCTCCGTGACCTTCACCGTCGCCGAGAGCGCGGTCTCTGGCAAGCAGGTGATCGAGGCGGACGGGGTGTCGAAGGCGTATGACGGCCGCCCGATCGTCGACGGCCTCTCGATCCGCATCCTGCGCGGCGACCGCATCGGCATCGTCGGCCCGAACGGTGCCGGCAAGACGACGCTGATCGGGCTCCTGACCGGCGAGCTCGCGCCCGATGCCGGCACCGTGCGCCTCGGCGCGAACCTCGAGATGGTCACGCTCGACCAGCGGCGGGACGCGCTCGACCCGTCCTGGACGCTGTCGCAGGCGCTGACGCGCGGCGCCGGCGACACCGTCATGGTCGGCGGCGCGCCGAAGCACGTCGTCAGCTACATGAAGGACTTCCTGTTCTCGCCGGAGCAGGCGAACACGCCCGTCTCCGTGCTGTCCGGCGGCGAGCGCGGCCGGCTCATGCTGGCGCGCGCGCTCGCCACGCCGTCGAACCTCCTCGTGCTCGACGAGCCGACCAACGACCTCGACCTCGAGACCCTCGACCTCCTCCAGGAGATGCTCGCCGACTATCCCGGCACCGTGCTCCTCGTCAGCCACGACCGCGACTTCCTCGACCGGACGGTGAACGCGGTGCTCGTCTCCGAAGGCAGCGGCCGCTGGACCGAATACGCCGGCGGCTATTCCGACATGATTGCGCAGCGGGGCAGCGCGCCGCGTGCGGCCGCGGCTCCACCGGCAGCGGGGCGGCAGGCGAAGGCGGCCGCCGCGTCTTCCGCGCCGGCGCCCGAGCGCCGCCGCCTCTCCTTCAAGGACAAGCACGCGCTCGAGACGCTGCCGAAGGAGATGGAGCGGCTGCAGGCCGAGGTGGCGAAGCTCGCCGAGCGGCTCGCCGATACCGGCCTGTTCGCCCGCGACCCGGACGGCTTCGCCAAGGCGGCCGCCGCCCACCAGCAGGCTGAGGCGCGTCTCGCCGCGGCGGAGGACGAGTGGCTGCGGCTCGAAATGCTGCGCGAAGAGGTCGAAGGCTGACCCGGATGGCGGTGCAACGCGCCAGCCTTCGCCGCCCGCGGCGACGACGAGCCCGCCGGCCATGAGCCCGATCCTCGCCGGCTCGCTCGGCAGCCTCCTCGCCGGCTTGGCGACCGCGCTCGGCGCCGTTCCGCTCCTTGTTGCCCCGGGGCTGGCGCGGCGCTTCAGCAATGCGGCGCTCGGCTTCGCCGCCGGAATCATGCTCTCCGCCTCCTTCCTCTCCCTGATGCTGCCGGCGCTGGAGCATGCGGGGGAGGATTACGGCGGCGCCTGGGCGGCGAGCCTCGTGGTCGGCCTCGGTCTCCTCCTCGGCGGCGCCGCCGTCTGGCTCGCCAACGAGACGCTGCCGCATGAGCACTTCCTGACCGGGCCGGAGGGCGCGTCCGCCGAAAGCCTCAGGCGCATCTGGCTCTTCGTCTTCGCCATCACGCTGCACAACTTCCCGGAGGGGCTCGCCGTCGGCGTCGGCTATGGCGGCGGCGATTTCGCCCGCGGCAACACGCTCGCCATCGGCATCGGCCTGCAGAACGTCGCCGAGGGCATGGCCGTCGCCGTCGCGCTCGCCGCGCAGGGCTATTCGCGCAGGAAGGCGATCGGCATCTCGGCCCTCAGTGGCCTGGTCGAGCCGATCGGCGGCGTGATCGGCGTCACCGCCGTCACCGTGTCCGGCATGCTCCTGCCCTGGGGGCTCGCCTTCGCGGCCGGCGCGATGATCTTCGTCATCAGCCACGAGATCATCCCCGAGACCCACCGCGAGCGCGGCCAGGGCGAGGCGACCGCCGGCCTGATGATCGGCGTCGTCGCCATGATGGCGCTCGACCACGCGCTCGGCTGAGGCTCAGGTCCGGCCAGGGCTGCAGCCGTCCTCCGCCGGAACGATGCGCACCGGGTCCGCCTCCGTCCCGAGCCAGGTGCCGAGGGAATCGCACCGGCCGGCGGCGCAGAGCGTCCAGTCGCCGGCCTCCGCCGCCCGCCGCAGCACCAGCTCGGGGAGCGGCGGCACGGCCGGCTGCCAGACGTAGCGGCCGCCGGCGAGGCGGGCGCCGTCGGGCGGCTCCATGCCGGCCCCGCTGGTCGCCACCGAGGCCTCGACGACGACGAGCCCGTCCGGCCGCACCTCCCAGCGCTCCGACCATTCGGTGCGCTCGATCGTGTGCGTCCAGGAGAGCGAGAAGGCGAGCGCGGCCACCTTCGCCGCGGCCCCGCCGCCGGCGAGGCAGAAGCCCGTCATGCCGGCTGCGCGGCCGGGCGCGTGCGCCAGTAGTGCCAGCCGAGGAACGCGCCGCAGGCGGCGAAGCCGATCTCGTCGGTGATCGGCAAGGCGGCGATCAGGAAGGCGGCCCCGGCGAACGCCCAGATGCGCTCCCAGGGCCGCAGCGGCGCCCGCAGATAGCTGATCGTCGCCGCCCCCCAGAGCGAGATGGCGAGCAGCGCCTTGAAGATCGCATAGGCGACGGCGGGCCAGTAGCCGATCGCGGCGGCGAGCGGGCCGCCGTCCTGCAGCATGATCGCCGGCGTGTAGACCGCCATGAACGGCACCACGAAGCCGGCGATGGCGACGCGCATCGCCTGCACGCCGATCCGCAGCCCCGTCTCGCGCGCGATCGGCGCGGCCGCGAAGGCTGCGAGCGCGACCGGCGGCGTGAGGTCGGCCATGATGCCGAAATAGAACACGAACATGTGGCTGACGATCAGCGGCACGCCGAGCTCCAGGAGCGCCGGCCCGGCGATCGAGGACGTGATGATGTAGTTCGGGATGGTCGGGATGCCCATGCCGAGGATCAGGCAGGTGATCATCGTCAGCACCAGCGACAGGAACAGCGAGGCCTCCCCGGCCGAGACGATGAAGCGGGCGAAGGTCGATGCCGCGCCGGTCAGCGTCAGGATGCCGATGATGACGCCGACGAGCGCGCAGGCGATGCCGACCGGGAGCGCGTTCTTGGCGCCCTCGGCGAGGCTCGTGAGGGCGAGCGACAGCGTCGCCCGCCCGCCGCGCACGAAGAAATTGGCGAGCACGAGCAGCGCGACGAGGATCAGGATGACGGTGATCCCGCTCAGGCGGTAGCCGCCCAGATTGAAGGTGGTCTGGAACGCGGCGGCGGCGAGCAGGCCGAGCGCGGTCCAGAACAGCATGCGCAGCGGCAGCGACCCGGAGGCGTGCGCGACCGGCCCCCCGAGCACAATGAGCGCGGTGAGCGACAGGCCGACCATGCCGGAGAAGAGCGGCGTGTAGCCGGAGAAGAGCAGGTAGACGAGCGCCACGAGCGGCAGGATCAGGTACCATTGCCGCATGATCGCGCCGAGCGCGCTCGGGCATTCGGCCTTGGGGATCCCGCGCAGCCCGAGCCGGGCCGCCTCCAGGCTCACCATCCAGAACACGGTCGTGAAATAGAGCATCGCCGGCACGACGGCGGCGGTCACGACCTGGACGTAGGGAATGTCGAGCGTCTCGGCCATGATGAAGGCGACCGCGCCCATCACCGGCGGCATGATCTGCCCGCCCATCGAGGCGGTTGCCTCGACGCCGCCGGCGAAGGCCGGGCGGAAGCCGAACTTCTTCATGAGCGGGATGGTGAACTGCCCGGTCGTGACGACGTTCGCCACGCCGGAGCCGTTGATCGTGCCCATCAGCGCGGAGGAGACGACGGAGACCTTGGCCGGGCCGCCGCGGGTGTGGCCGACGGTGCCGAGCGCGATGTCGTTGAAGAGCTGGATCATGCCGGCGCGCTCCAGGAAGGCGCCGAACAGGATGAACAGGAAGATGTAGGTCGCCGAGACGTAGATCGGCGTGCCGTAGATGCCCTCCGTGCCGAGGAAGAGCGCGTCGATGATCTGCTCGTAGCCGTAGCCGCGGTGATTGAGCGGCGAGGGCAGGTACTCGCCGAAGAGCCCGTAGAGCAGGAACACGCCGCAGATCGTCGGCAGCGCCCAGCCCATCATCAGCCGGCCGGCGAGGAAGACGATGGCGACGAGGATCGTGCCGACCACGATGTCGGCCGTGTTCGGGTCGCCGGCCCGGAACAGGATCTCGGCGTAGAAGTACCAGTGGTAGAGGCCGATCGCAAAGCCGGTGAGCCCGATCGCCCAGAGCACCGTGACCTTGAGGGTGGAGCTCGGATCGCGCGCGGCGACGAGGCCGAAGAGCAGGAGGAGCAGGAAGCCGACATGGACCGCGCGGATGACCTGGCTCGGCAGCGGCGCGTAGGCCGCGGTCCAGAGCTGGTAGGCGGAGAAGGTGACGGCGATCCAGAACAGGACCTTCGCGTGCCGGCCGATGCCCCAGCCGAATTCCTGCGCCTCGCGGGGAAGCGTGGTGGAATCGGCGGGAGCTGTCATCGGGGCGTGCCGGAAGGGGCCGGAGCGGTGAGCGGGGCGCCGGAGCGCCCCGCCGCGATCACATCGCGTTGTTTTCCTTGAAGTAGCGCTCCGCGCCCGGATGCAGCGGCGCCGGCGGGTTCTGGGCCGCATCCTCGAGCTTGATCGCGCGGGCGGCGGAATGCGCGGCGGCCATCTGGTCGAGGTTCTCGAACATCGTCTTCGTCATCTGGTAGACGAGCTCCTCGTCGACGTCGGCGCTCGTGACCAGGTAGTTGACGACCGCGGCGGAGTTCACGTCCGCGTCCTGGCCCGTATAGGTGCCGGCCGGGATGGTCGCCGAGATGTAGGGCGTGCCGATCTTCTCGATGATCTCCGCCGGCACCTCGACGACCGTGATCGGGACCGAGGAGGCGAGGTCGCGGATCGAGGCGACGCCGAGGCCGGCCGATTGCAGCGTGGCGTCGAGCTGGCGGTTCTTCATGAGCTCGACCGACTCGGCGAAGGGCAAATACTCGACCTTGCCGAGGTCCTGGTAGGAGAGGCCCGCAGCGCCGAGGATGGCGCGCGCGTTGAGCTCGGTGCCGGATTTCGGCGCGCCGACCGAGACGCTCCTGCCCCGGAGATCCTCGAGCGTCTTGATGCCGGAATCGGCCGAGGCGACGATCTGGATGTAGTTCGGGTAGATCGCGGCGATGGTGCGCAGCTTGTCGAGCGGCTTGGCGAAGCCGGCATCGGCGTTGCCCTCGACCGCCAGCACGAGGCTGTCGCCGAGCGTGAAGGCGATCTCGCCCTTGCCCTGCTGCAGCAGGTTGAGGTTCTCCACCGAAGCCTTGGTCGCCTGCACCGAGGGACGGGTGTCCGGGATCGAGGCGTAGATCTTCGAGAGCGCGACGCCGAGCGGGTAGTAGACGCCCGACGTGCCGCCGGTGAGGATGTTCACGAAGGTCTCGGCGCGGACCGCCCCGGAACTGGCGAGCGAGATCGCCGCCACCGCCGCCATGGTCTTCCAGAACCTCATGATTTCACTCCCTGATGTCGTTGGTGCTTGCTTGCGGAGGGGACACTATACCGGCTCGCGGGCCGGAGGCGAGCCGAATCCGGCGGCCTCCCGCCTGCCGCGGGCGCACCCCGTGCGGCGCGCCCGGCCGCACCGACGGCAGGCTATTCCGCTTCGTCGGCGGGCTTCGCCTGGAGCAGCTTGTAGCGCTCCTCGCCGATCGAGCCTAGGAGGTCGAGCTGCGTCTCGAGGAAGTCGATGTGGCCCTCCTCGTCCGTCAGCAGCTCCTCGAAGATGTTCTTGGAGACGTAGTCCTTCGCCTCCTCGCAGACGTCGCGGAAGCGCGTATAGGCCTCCTTGGCGTCGTATTCTCCGGCAAGGTCGCTCTCCAGCACCTCCTTGATGTTCTGGCCGACGCGCAGCGGCGCGATCGTCTGCAGGTTGGGATGGCCCTCGAGGAAGATGATGCGCTGCACCAGCTTGTCGGCGTGGTGCATCTCCTCGATCGATTCCTTCCGCTCCTTGTCGGCGAGACGCTGGAAGCCCCAGTCCTCGAGCAGGCGGTAGTGGACCCAGTACTGGTTCACCGCGCCGAGCTCCATCTTGAGGGCCTGGTTCAGGCTCTCGATGACGCGTTCGCTACCTTTCATTGTGCTCCCCTTGGCCGTGGTCGCGGTCATCTTTAGGCCAGAGGCGGGGAAGGGCAAGGTGCTTTAGAGCGGTTCCAAGATGGCGACACGGCGCTCCACCACCACCGTCACGCGCTCGACCTCGATCTGGATCCGCTCCTCGTCCGGCGGCGGCGCGGCCTCGGCCTCCGCCTTCATGCGCTCGCGGATCGCCTCGCCGTGCTCCAGCATGATGCGCACGACCTGCGGGAAGCAGCCGCCGCATTTCCCGCGCTTGCCCATGCGGTGATAGATGCGGCCCGGCGTGAGGACGGCATAGAGGTCCTCGCCGAGGATCTCCTCGATCGTCGCCTCGATCGCGCGGCGCGTGATGATGTTGCACGAGCAGACGATCATGGTGCCTCGGCTGGCGTGATGACCGGCGGCCGTGTCGTCCGTGTGACGGCCGCCCAAAGGTGCACCCGCCATAGATCATTTGAACGGGGGCGAATTCAAGACCTCGCGAATCAGGATATCGTTCCGGACTCCACAAGGGCAGTTCGAATCCGTACATGGATGCCGTCGCGCGCCCGCTCTGCCGGGCGATTCGGCGCCGTGCCGGGCCTTCGCGCCCGGTCTTGCGGCGCTCCGTCGCGGCGGCGATCCAGCGGGTGATTTCGAGATGAGCGGACTGGGACTGCAGAGCGATGCCGGGCGCGCCGATGCCGCGCCGGGGAATGCGGCGCCCGACGCGCTCGACC
This sequence comes from Faunimonas sp. B44, assembly GCF_052655945.1. Classification (NCBI taxonomy): domain Bacteria; kingdom Pseudomonadati; phylum Pseudomonadota; class Alphaproteobacteria; order Hyphomicrobiales; family Afifellaceae; genus Faunimonas; species Faunimonas sp. B44. The sequence continues at coordinate 181,268 of NZ_JBQYEX010000001.1, forward strand.
ACCGCACCCGGCGCTCCTTCGCCATCATCTCGCATCCCGACGCCGGCAAGACGACGCTGACCGAGAAGCTGCTCCTCGCCGGCGGCGCGATCCGGCTCGCCGGCGCCGTGCGCGCCCGCGGCGAGCGCCGCCGCACCCGCTCCGACTGGATGGCGATCGAGCGCGAGCGCGGCATTTCCGTGTCGTCCACCGTCATGCGCTTCGAGCGCGGCGGGCTCGCCTTCAACCTCCTCGACACGCCGGGCCACGAGGACTTCTCGGAGGACACCTACCGGACGCTCACGGCGGTCGATTCCGCGGTGATGGTGATCGACGCCGCCAAGGGCATCGAGAGCCAGACGCGCAAGCTCTTCGAGGTCTGCCGGCTCCGCGACATCCCCATCGTCACCTTCGTGAACAAGATCGACCGCGAGGGCCGCCACCCGTTCGAGCTCCTCGACGAGATCGAATCGACGCTCGCGCTCGACGCCGCGCCGGTCGTCTGGCCGGTCGGCATGGGCACCGACTTCCACGGCGTGTTCGACCTCGTCGGCAACCGCTTCCTGACCTCCTCGCAGGGCCGCGGCGGCGCCTTCGACACGGTGATCGAGACCGACGGGCCGGATGACCCGAAGCTCGAGGCCCACGTCTCCGCGCAGACGCTCGCCGAGTTCCGCGACCAGGTCGCGCTTGCGCAGGAGGGTTATTCCGCGTTCGACCGCACCGCCTTCCGCGAGGGCCATCTCACGCCCGTCGTCTTCGGCAGCGCGCTCCGCGACTACACCGTCGACGCGCTGCTCGACCTGATCGCGGCGGAGGCGCCGTCGCCGCGCCCGCAGCCGAGCGAATCCGGCGACGTCCCGCCGGACGACGATGCCGTCACCGGATTCGTCTTCAAGGTCCAGGCCAACATGGACCCGAACCACCGCGACCGCATCGCCTTCGTCCGGCTCTGCTCGGGCCGGTTCCGGCGCGGCATGAAGCTCAACCACGTGCGCACCGGCAAGGCGCTCACCGTCCACAGCCCGGTCATGTTCTTCGCGCAGGAGCGCCAGATCGCGGACAATGCGGTTGCCGGCGACGTGATCGGCATCCCGAACCACGGCACGCTGCGCGTCGGCGACACGCTTTCCGAGCGCGACGCGATCCGCTTCACCGGCCTGCCGGCCTTCGCGCCGGAAGTGCTGCGGCGCGTGCTCTCCGGCGACGCCAGCAAGGTGAAGCAGGTCCGCCAGGCGCTGGAGGATCTCGCCGAGGAGGGCCTCGTCCAGGTGTTCCGCCCCGCGCTCGGCTCGCAATGGATCGTCGGCGTGGTCGGCATCCTGCAGCTCGACGTGCTGAAGTCCCGCGTCCAGGGCGAGTACGGCGCCGCCATCGAGCTCGAGACGGCACCCTTCGTGACGGCGCGCTGGGTGAGCGCCGACGACCCGAAGGCGCTCGAAGCGTTCAGGGGCGAGAACATCGGCGCCATGGCCGAGGACCGCGACGGCCGCCCGGTCTATCTCGCCCGCAGCCAGTGGGAGCTCGACAACAACCAGAAGCGCTACCCCGCCATCCGCTTCAGCGACACCTGCGAGCTGATCTACTGAGCCGCGGGGCCCGCCCGCCCTTCACTCTATCTCTGTCTCCGTCTCGGTCTCTCTCTGTCGTCATGCCCGGGCTCGACCCGGGCATCCAGCACAGCCTCGCCTCTCGGGGACGCCGCTGGATCGCCGGATCGAGTCCGGCGATGACGACAGAGTACGAGGCGAGACCAAGAACCACTCCGGCGCGCCGCGCCCTCTCTGTCGAGTGAGGCGAGGCCTGGCGCCCCTTCCTCTGTCCGGTGAGGCAAGGCCGCCCCCCTCCCTCTGTCGTCATGCCCGGGCTCGACCCGGGCATCCAGCGCAGCCTCGCCCCACGGCACGCGCCGAGTGGATCGCCGGATCAAGTCCGGCGATGACGACAGAGTACGAGGCGAGACCAAGAACCACTCCGCCGCCCGCCCCCCCTCTCCGTCGAGTGAGCCGAGGCCAGTCCCCTCTCTCTGTCGTCATGCCCGGGCTCGACCCGGGCATCCAGCACAGCCTCGCCCCTCGGAAGCGCCGCTCCTGGATCGCCGGATCAAGTCCGGCGATGACGACAGTGAAGAGGCCACCCCGAGAACCACTCCGCCGCCTGCCCCACTCTCTGTCGGCTGAGGCGAGGCCGGGGCCCCCTCTCTGTCGGGTGAGGGACCTGCGCGCCAGTCCCCTCTCTCTGTCGTCATGCCCGGGCCCGACCCTGGCATCCAGCGCAGCCTCGCCGACATCGGAGGCGCCGCTCCGCTGCCGCTTCTTTAGGCCCAAGGGCGCATTGACCTCGCCTGCCGGATGGATTTCTCTCTCTCCCGACGAACGAGAAGAACGGGTCGGGAGGAGCCGGTTGGCCATGGCGGCGACCGACGAGGTCATTCTGCGCACGTCCGGCCTCCGCAAGGAGTTCAAGGGCTTCGTCGCCGTCGACGGGGTCGACCTCACCATCCGCCGCGGCTCCATCCACGCTTTGATCGGCCCGAACGGCGCCGGCAAGACGACCTGCTTCAACCTCCTCACCAAGTTCCTGAAGCCGAGCGCCGGGTCCATCACCTATAACGGCCGCGACATCACGCGCATGGCCCCGGCCGACATCGCCCGGCTCGGCCTCGTGCGGTCGTTCCAGATCTCCGCCGTGTTCCCGCACCTCACCGCGCTCGAGAACGTGCGCGTCGCGCTGCAGCGCCGGCGCGGCGATTCGTTCGACTTCTGGCGCTCGGAGCGCGTGCTCCACCGCCTTGACGGCGAGGCGGACGGGCTCCTGCAGGACGTCGGCCTCCAGACCTACCGCGACGTGCGCGCCGGCGAGCTCTCCTACGGGCGCAAGCGGGCGCTCGAGATCGCCACCACGCTCGCCCTCGACCCCGAGCTGATGCTGCTCGACGAGCCGACCGCCGGCATGGCAGCCGAGGACGTCGAGCGCACGACCGCGCTCATCGAGCGCGTCTCCGCCGACCGCACCGTGCTGATGGTGGAGCACAACCTCTCCGTCGTCTCGACGCTCTCCGACTGGATCACCGTGCTCGCCCGCGGCCAGGTGCTCGCCGAAGGCGACTACGACACCGTCTCCAGCGACCCGCGCGTGCTGGAGGCCTATATCGGGACCGGCCATGCCTGAAGCCCAGACCCTCGCCCGCCCCGAGGATACGGCCGCCGAGAGCCTGCTCACCGTGCGCGACCTGCACGGCTGGTACGGCGAATCGCACGTCCTCCACGGCATGGCCTTCGACGTCGGGGAAGGCGAGGTCGTCACGCTCATCGGCCGCAACGGCGCCGGCAAGACGACCACGCTGAAGGCGATCATCGGCATCCTGGAGAAGCGCAGCGGCTCGATCCGCTATGCCGGCCGCGAGACGGTCGGCCTGCCGTCGCGCACGATCGCCCGGCTCGGCATCGGCTATTGCCCCGAGGAGCGCGGCATCTTCGCGAGCCTCGACGTCGAGGAGAACCTGCTCCTGCCGCCGGTCATCCGGCCGGGCGGGCTCCCGGTCGAGACGATCATGGCGCTCTTCCCGAATCTCAAGGAGCGGCTGCGCAGCCAGGGCACGAAGCTCTCCGGCGGCGAGCAGCAGATGCTGGCGATCGCGCGCATCCTGCGCACCGGCGCCCGCCTCCTCCTCCTCGACGAGCCGACCGAGGGGCTCGCCCCGGTCATCGTCCAGCAGATCGGCCGCACCATCCAGCGGCTGAAGACGCTCGGCTTCACCATCGTGCTCGTCGAGCAGAACCTGCACTTCGCCTCCACCGTCGCCGACCGCCACTGGGTCGTCGAGCAGGGGCGGGTGGTCGACATGTTCAGGAACGAGGACCTCGAGGCCAACAGCGAGAAGCTCCACGCCTATCTCGGCGTCTGAGCGATACGAACGGGAGGAAGTAGCATGCGAGTAAAGAGCCTGATCCTTGCCGCGGCGGCCGCCGCACTGATGAGCGGAACCGCGCTCGCGCAAGGCATCGACGTGAAGATCGGCGTTCTGAACGACCGCTCCGGCGTCTATGCGGACCTCTCCGGCGAGGGCTCCGTCGTCGCCGCGCGCATGGCCGTCGAGGACTTCGACGCCGCCGGCAAGGGCATCAACGTCACGATCGTCTCGGCCGACCACCAGAACAAGCCGGACATCGCCTCCAACGTCGCCCGCCAGTGGATCGACCAGGACGGCGTCGACGTCATCGTCGACGTGCCGACCTCCTCGGCCGCCCTTGCCGTCAACGAGGTGGTGCGCGAGAAGAACAAGGTGTTCCTGAATTCCGGCGCCGCCGCCTCCGACCTGACCGGGTCGAAGTGCTCGCCGAACCTCGTCCACTGGACCTACGACACCTGGGCGCTCGCCCACGGCACCGGCGGCGCGATGGTCGAGCAGGGCGGCGACAGCTGGTTCTTCGTCACCGCCGACTACGCCTTCGGCCATGCGCTGGAGCGCGATACGGCGGCGGTCGTGGAGGAGAAGGGCGGCAAGGTGCTCGGCGCCGTCCGCCATCCCTTCCCCGGCCAGGACTTCTCGTCCTTCCTGCTGCAGGCGCAGGCCTCGGGCGCCAAGGTGATCGGCCTCGCCAATGCCGGCGGCGACACGATCAACGCCATCAAGCAGGCCTCCGAGTTCGGCATCACGCAGGCCGGGCAGAGCCTCGCCGGCCTCCTCATCTTCCTCACAGACGTCCACGCGCTCGGGCTGGAGACGGCGCAGGGCCTGGTGCTCACCGAGGCGTTCTACTGGGACCTCAACGACCAGACCCGCGAATGGTCGAAGCGCTTCGCCGCGGCCCATGACGGCGACATGCCGACCATGGTGCAGGCCGGCGTCTATGCCGCGGTGCTGCATTACCTGAAGGCGGTGGAGGCCGCGCAGTCCGACGAGGCCGGCGCCGTCATGGCCAAGATGAAGGAGATGCCGACCGAGGACCCGCTCTTCGGCAAGGGCGAGGTGCGCCAGGACGGCCGGCACGTCCACGACATGTACCTCTTCCAGGTGAAGAAGCCGGAGGAATCGCAGGGCGCCTGGGACTATTACAACGTGCTCGCCACGATCCCGGCCGACCAGGCCTTCCGGCCGCTCGCCGACGGCGGCTGCCCGCTCGTCACGCAATAGCCGCCTCGCCTCCGGGCGCAGGCGACGACGCCAGGGCGGCGGATCCCCGGACCCGCCGCCGCCAACCCTCGAGGAGCACAGCCGCCGCATGATGGAGATCTTCGGCATCCCGGCCGCCGCCCTGTTCGGCCAGCTCCTGCTCGGGCTGATCAACGGCGCCTTCTACGCCATGCTGAGCCTCGGGCTCGCGGTCATCTTCGGGCTCCTGAACATCATCAACTTCACGCACGGCGCGCAGTACATGATGGGCGCGTTCTTCGCCTGGATGCTGCTGCACTATGCCGGGCTCAACTACTGGTACGCGCTGGTGCTGGTGCCGATCGCCGTCGGCCTGGTCGGCATCGTGATCGAGCGGCTGCTCATCTCCAGGCTCTACAAGCTCGACCACATTTACGGCCTGCTCCTGACCTTCGGCCTCGCCCTCATCATCGAGGGCCTCTTCCGCAACCAGTACGGCGTGTCGGGCCTGCCCTACACGATCCCGAGCCAGCTCGCCGGCGGCACCAATCTCGGCTTCATGTTCCTGCCGACCTACCGCGCCTGGGTGGTCGTTGCCTCGCTCGTCGTCTGCCTCGCCACCTGGTTCGTGATCGAGCGCACCCGGCTCGGCGCCTATCTGCGCGCGGCGACGGAGAACCCGACTCTGGTCCAGGCCTTCGGCATCAACGTGCCGCGCCTCGTCACCCTCACCTACGGCTTCGGCGTCGCGCTCGCGGGCTTCGCCGGCGTGCTCGCCGCGCCGATCTACTCGCTCAACCCGACCATGGGCTCGAACCTCATCATCATCGTCTTCGCGGTCGTGGTGGTGGGCGGCATGGGCTCGATCCTCGGCTCCATCGTCACCGGCTTCATGCTCGGCCTCGTGGAGGGCCTCACCAAGGTGTTCTACCCGGAGGCCGCCGCCACCGTGATCTTCATCATCATGGCCATCGTGCTGCTCGTGAAGCCGGCAGGCCTGTTCGGACGGGCGACCTGACATGGCAAGCGAGACCGAGACGATCCCCTTCGAGGAGACCGAGTTCGCCGGCCGCTCGCGCTCCAACGTGCATCACGCCTTCATCTTCGCGGGCCTCGCGGTGCTGCTCCTCGCCGCGCCGTTCCTGGTCTATCCCGTCTTCGCGATGAAGGTGCTCTGCTTCGCCCTGTTCGCGTCCGCCTTCAACCTCCTGCTCGGCTATGGCGGGCTCCTCTCCTTCGGCCACGCCGCCTATTTCGGCATGGCGAGCTACGTCTCGGCGCACGCCGCCAAGGTCTGGGGGCTCAACCCGGAGCTCGCCATCCTGTCGGGCGTCGGCGTCGCAATCGTGCTCGGCGCCGTGTTCGGGGCGATCGCCATCCGCCGCCAGGGCATCTATTTCGCGATGGTGACGCTCGCCTTCGCGCAGATGGTGTTCTTCTTCGCGCTCCAGGCGCAGTTCACCGGCGGCGAGGACGGCATCCAGGCCGTGCCGCGCGGCGCGCTGTTTGGCTTCATCTATCTCCGCGACGACCGCACCCTCTATTACATCGTCGCGGCCGTGTTCTTCCTCGCCCTGCTCTTCATCTACCGCGTCATCCATTCGCCGTTCGGGCAGATCCTGAAGGCGATCCGCGACAACGAGCCGAGGGCGGTCTCGCTCGGCTACCGCGCCAACCACTACAAGCTGATCGTGTTCGTGCTCTCCGCCGGGCTCTCCGGCCTCGCCGGCGCGATGAAGGCGATCGTGTTCCAGCTCGCCTCCCTCACCGACGTGCACTGGGCGATGTCCGGCGAGGTCGTGCTGATGACGCTGATCGGCGGCATGGGCACCGTGTTCGGACCGATGGTCGGCGCGGCGATCGTCGTCACCATGCAGAACTACCTGGCGGAGTTCGGCGCCTGGGTGACGGTCATCCAGGGCACGATCTTCGTCGTCTGCGTGCTGCTCTTCCGCGAGGGCATCGTCGGCCTGATCGCCAGGATCGTGCGTCGGCCGCTCTGAGCCGGCGGCGAGGCGCGCCGGTCGGCCGCTTCCGCCTCGGCTTCGGTTGAACCCGCGGCGTTCCGGAAATATGGTTCCCGCTGGTCCGTCCGTTCGCCCGGGCGCGACGTGGGAAGAGCATGCCACAGGAGGTGCAATTGAGAGGCTTGTTCGCCGGGTTCGCCGCCGCCACCCTTCTCGCCGCGACGGCCGGCGCGCCCGCCTCGGCGCAGGGCGACAAGGTCGTCCACGTCTACAACTGGTCCGACTATATCGACGAGGAGATCCTCGCCGAGTTCAAGCAGGAGACCGGCATCGACGTCGTCTACGACGTCTTCGATTCAAACGAGATCGTCGAGACCAAGCTGCTCGCCGGCGGCACCGGCTACGACGTGGTGGTGCCCTCGGCCGAGTTCCTGGCCAGGCAGATCCAGGCCGGCGTGTTCCAGAAGCTCGACAAGTCGAAGCTGCCGAACCTCGAGAACGTCTGGCCCGAGATCGCCGAGCGCGTCGCCATCTACGATCCCGAGAACGCCTATTCCGTCAACTACATGTGGGGCACGACCGGGATCGGCTACAACGTCGCCAAGATCGAGGAGCGGATGCCCGACGCCCCCGTCAATTCCTGGGACATGATCTTCAAGCCGGAGGTGATCTCGAAATTCGCCGATTGCGGCGTGCACCTGCTCGACGCGCCGACCGAGCTCATCCCGGCGGCGCTCTCCTATCTCGGGCTCGATCCCGACAGCCGCAATTCCGAGGACATCGACAAGGCGGCGGAGCTCCTCCTCGCCATCCGGCCGCACGTCCAGAAGTTCCATTCCTCCGAATACATCAACGCGCTCGCCAACGGCGACATCTGCCTGGCGGTCGGCTATTCGGGCGACGTGCTGCAGGCCCGCGACCGCGCCGAGGAGGCCGGGCAGGACGTCGAGATCGCCTATTCGATCCCGAAGGAGGGCGCCATGATGTGGTTCGACCAGATGGCGATCCCGGCCGACGCCCCGCACCCCGACGCGGCCCACGCCTTCATCAACTACATGCTGAAGCCCGAGGTGGCGGCCAAGGCCTCGAACTATGTCTACTACGCCAACGGCAACAAGGCGTCGCAGGAGCTCCTCGACGAGGAGGTCATCAACGACCCCGCGATCTATCCGGACGAGGAGACCGTGGCGAAGCTCTTCACCAAGCTCCCCTACGACCCGCAGACGCAGCGGCTCGTGACGCGGGCCTGGACGCGCGTCACGTCGGGGCAATAGCCGCGCGCCGCGGCGGGCGGCACCGCGGGACAGAGGATCGGGAGCCCGGGACGCGGGCTCCCGCCGCGCCAGTCGAGGGGGAGAGGCCGGGTTGAGACACGTGCTCGGGGCCGTCCGCCGCGCGTTCCAGCCCTGGAACGACCCGGCGGCCAGGCCCTTCATCGAGTTCCGCGGCATCACCAAGCGCTTCGGCGACTTCACCGCCGTCGACGACCAGACGCTCACCATCTACGAGCGCGAGTTCTTCGCCCTGCTCGGGCCTTCGGGCTGCGGGAAGACGACGCTCCTGCGCATGCTGGCCGGCTTCGAGCAGCCGAGCGACGGGTCGATCCTGCTCGAGGGTCGCGACCTCTCCGCCGTGCCGCCGCACCGCCGGCCGGTCAACATGATGTTCCAGTCCTACGCGCTCTTCCCGCACATGAGCGTGGAGAACAACATCGCCTTCGGGCTGAAGCAGGACCGGCTGCCGAATGCGGAGATCCGCGAGCGCGTCGCCGAGATGCTGCGGCTGGTGAAGCTCGAGGGCTTCGCGAAGCGCAGGCCCGACCAGCTCTCCGGCGGCCAGCGCCAGCGCGTCGCGCTCGCCCGCGCGCTCGCCAAGCGGCCGAAGGTGCTGCTCCTCGACGAGCCGCTCGCCGCGCTCGACCGGAAGCTGCGCGAGGAGACGCAGTTCGAGCTCATCAACCTGCAGGAAACGCTCGGCCTCACCTTCGTGATCGTGACGCACGACCAGGAGGAGGCGATGACGGTCGCCGACCGCATCGCCGTGATGAACCAGGGCCGCATCGTCCAGATCGCCACGCCGGCGGAGATCTACGAGGCGCCGCGAACGCGCTACGTCGCCGATTTCATCGGCTCGGTGAACATCTTCGGCGGCACCGTCGAGGGGCGCGCCGAAGGGGCGGTGACGCTCGCCGGCGAGGACGGCATGCGCCTCCGCGTCGCCAATGCCGATGCGGGCCAGGAGGCCGGGCGCAGCGCCTGGGTGGCCGTCCGCCCGGAGAAGATCAGGATCGCGCACGAGCCGCCGGCGGAGCGGGAGCGCAACGCGGTCGAGGGCGAGGTCTGGGACATCGCCTACCTCGGCGACATGTCGATCTACAACGTGCGGCTGGCGAGCGGGAAGATCGTGCGCGCGAGCCTCCTGAACGCCGCGCGCTCGGTCGAGCGCCCGATCACCTGGGAGGACCGCGTCTGGCTCTCCTGGGCGGACGATGCCGGCGTCGTGCTGGCGGACTGAGCGATGGCCCGGACCCGCACGCCGCTGCAGCGCCGGATCGTCACCTGGATCCCCTATCTCTGGCTGCTCGCCTTCTTCCTCGCGCCCTTCGTGATCGTCTTCAAGATCTCGCTGTCGGAGACGGCGATCGCGATGCCGCCCTACATGCCGGTCTTCGACGGGCTCGAGGCGATCGGCGAGAAGCTCGCCCAGCTCTCCTTCGAGAACTACGCCTGGCTCGTCGACGACCCGCTCTACTGGCGGTCCTACGTCTCCAGCCTCCGGATCGCGGCGATCTCCACCGTTATCGCGCTCCTCGTCGGCTATCCGCTCGCCTACGGCATGGTGCGCGCGCCGGCCGGCTGGCGGCCGGTCCTGGTGATGATGGTGATCCTGCCGTTCTGGACCTCCTTCCTGATCCGCGTCTACGCCTGGATCGGCATCCTGAAGCCCGAGGGCCTGCTCAACCAGTTCCTGCTCTGGACCGGCCTCATCGCGAGCCCGCTCTCCATCATCAACACGGACACGGCCGTCTATATCGGCATCGTCTATTCCTACCTGCCCTTCATGGTGCTGCCGCTCTACGCGGTCATGGAGAAGATGGATCCGGCGCTCCTGGAAGCCGCCGCCGATCTCGGCGCCGGGCCGTTCCGGCGCTTCTGGCAGGTCACGGTCCCGCTTTCGCTTCCGGGCGTGCTGGCCGGCTCGCTCCTCGTCTTCATCCCTGCCGTCGGCGAGTTCGTGATCCCGGACCTCCTCGGCGGCTCGCGCACGCTGATGATCGGCAAGACGCTCTGGAACGAGTTCTTCGCCAATCGGGACTGGCCGGTGGCGAGCGCGGTCGCGACCGTCCTCCTCGTCCTCCTGGTGGTGCCGATCGTCCTCTTTCAGAACGCGCAGCGGCGCGTCGGCGGGGAGGGCCGCTGATGCCGAGCGAGAAGGAGAAGATGCTGGCCGGCGCGCTCTACGACGCGACCGACCCGGAGCTCCAGGCCGACATGGAGCGGGCGCAGCTTCTGCTGCGCGAGCTGAACGCGCTCGACATGGCCGACCGGCATCGCCACGCCGCGCTCCTATCGGCGCTGTTCGGCCGGATCGGCGCGGGCACGGTCGTGAAGACCCCGTTCCGCTGCGATTACGGGGCGAACATCGCCTTCGGCGAGGGCGGCTTCGTGAATTACGGCTGCATCTTCCTCGATTGCGCCAGGATCGCGATCGGCGACCGGGTGCAGATCGCGCCCGCCGTGCAGATCTACACCGCCACCCATCCGCTCGATGCCGCCACCCGCGCGAGCGGCCTGGAAAGCGCGCTGCCGGTCACGATCGGCGACGACGTCTGGATCGGCGGCGGCGCGATCGTCCTGCCCGGCGTGACGATCGGCGACCGCGCCGTGATCGGCGCAGGCGCAGTCGTCACCTGCGACGTCCCGGCCGACAGCCTCGCCGCCGGCAACCCGGCGCGCGTGCTGCGCGCGATTGCGCCGGTCGCGCGGGCGACCGGGGGGGTCGCCTGATGCGCCGGTTCAGCGCCTTCAACATGGTGTCGGTCGTTCTCGGCTTCGCGTTCCTCTATCTGCCGATCGTCCTCCTCATCATCTACTCCTTCAACGCCTCGCGCCTGGTGACGGTCTGGGGCGGGTTCTCGACGCGCTGGTACGTGTCGATGCTGAACAACCAGCAGCTCATCGACGCGGCCTGGGTCACGCTGCGGGTGGCGCTCCTTTCGGCCACCGTGGCCACGGCGCTCGGCACGATGGCGGCGATCGCGCTCGTCCGGCGCGGCCGCTTCTTCGGCCGGACGCTGTTCTCCGGCATGGTGGCCGCGCCCCTCGTCATGCCGGAGGTCATCACCGGCCTGTCGCTCCTCCTCCTCTTCGTCGCGATCGGCTTCGACCGCGGCTTCTGGACGGTGACGATCGCCCACATCACCTTCTCCATGTGCTTCGTGGCCGTCGTCGTGCAGTCGCGGCTCAGCTCCTTCGACAGATCGCTGGAGGAGGCCGCGCTCGACCTCGGCGCGACGCCGCTCCGCGCCTTCTTCCTGGTGACGCTGCCGGTGATCTTCCCGGCCGTCGCAGCCGGCTGGATGCTCGCCTTCACGCTCTCGCTCGACGACCTCGTCATTGCGAGCTTCACGACCGGGCCGGGGGCGACGACGCTGCCGATGCGGATCTACAGCCAGGTGCGGCTCGGCGTGACGCCGGAGATCAACGCCGTCTCCACGGTGCTGGTCGGCATCGTCACGATCGGCGTGCTGACCGCCTCCATCCTCGGCAAGACGCGGCGGCCATCAGGGCGCGCCGCCGGCTGACCCTCAGCGCGTCGCGGCCGGGCGCAGCACGGGGTCGGCGAGCGTCCCGGCGACGGCGAAGCGGGAGCCGGCCTCGGCGGCGTCGTTCGCCATGCTGCCCTCGAGCCTCAGGCGGCCGGAGGCGAGGTCGATCTCGCCCTCGATGGCGGCGCGGTCGGGTCCCGCGGTGACGGTTCCCTCCACCGCCGCCAGCCCGTCGTCGAACCTGATCGCCGCCTTGAGCAGGTCGAAGGGCGACGTCGCGGCGTGCGCCTGCTGCAGGTTCTGCCCGTTGCGGAGCGCGGCGGCGAGCGCGGTCAGGCCGAGGTCGGGCAGCGCGCCGGCCTCGATGGACGCGGCCCCCATGCCGGAGAGCCCCGCCACCAGCTCGCCCGCATTGAGGCCCGCGGTCGATACGTCGGCGCTCAGGGTCGCCCGCCCGCGGGCGGTGGCGTCCGGCGCGATTCTGGCGACGAGCTGGCCGAGGTCGAAGGCGTTCGCCCGGAGCTGCGCTTCCATGCCGAAGCTTTCGTCCTGCGGATCGTCGGTCACCGCGATCGTGCCGGAGAGGACGCCCCCGTAGAAGGCGGACTGGGCGATCGCGACCTCGAAGCGGCCGTCCCGGACCGAGGCGGCGGCCGCCGTCGCGCCGGCGGCGAACGGTCCGGCTGTCACCGAATCCGCCGAAAGCCGGATGTCGGCCTCGAGCGCGCGGTACCATTCGGTGTCGAGGCCGACGGAACGCCAGGCGTCCTGCCGCTCCGTCATGGCGGCGCCGATCTCCTGGAAATAGGGCGTCAGGTCGAGGCTCGGGAAGGCGAGCGTGCCGGCGAGGCTCGGCCGGGGCGCGATGCCGACGCGGAGCGCGCCCTGCGCCCGGTTGCCGTCGAGCATCAGCCGCGCGTTGGAGACCGAGAGCGTGCCCTGGTAGAGCTCCGCATCGCCGGCGAGCGTTGCCGCGCCGAGATTTGGGCCGGGGCCGATGGCGCTGCCGACCCAGCCGGCGAAGCCGCGGAAGGAGGGCGTGGAGAGCTCCAGCGCGCCGGCGAGCTGCGGCTGGCGGATGTCGGAGAGCTGGCCGTCGAACCGCCCGTGGATCGAAGGTGCGTCGACCCGCGCCTCCACCGCCGTCGCCCGCCGGTTGGCGAAGGCGAAGGGCTGCTTGGCGCTCGCGCCGAAGTCGACCTTCTCGCCGCGCCAGACGGCCGAGCCGGAAAGCGTGAGCGCGCCGCGCACGCTCGGCCATTCCAGCACGATCCCGACGTCGTCGAGCTGTTCGGCGACCCCGCTCTGTCGGTCGTCGTAGCTGATCGTGCCGTGCCGCAGCTCGAACCGCCCGAGCGGCACGTCCCCGGCGAAAGCGAGCTGCAGCGCCGCCGCACCGGTGTCGAACGCCCAGTTCCGGCGGCCGGTCTCGTCGCGGACGAGCGTCACCACCGGCCGCAGCATGGTGAAGGACTTGATGTCGATCTCGCCGAGCACGAGCGGCAGGATCCGGATCGTTCCCGTGAGCTTCTCGGTCCTGAGGATCTCGCCCCCGGCCATGCCGGACGGCCCCGCCACCGTGACCTCCGTGAGCGTCACCGACGGCTCGGGGAAGAACCGGATTTCCGGCTCGCCGCGCATCGAGACCTCGCGTCCCGTCCACGCGGAGAATTGCTCGGCGACCTGTGTCTTCAGCGCGTCCCGCGGCAGCGCCGCGATCCCGAGCACCGCGGCGGCGGCGAGGAGCGCGACGAGCGCGAGGACGCCCCACGCAATCCGCTTCATGAAGGGAATACCGCCGCTGTCCTGCGCAGCCGATACGACCTCCGCTCCCGAAACGCAAGGCGAACAGCCTTGGCGGCCCGGCGGCCCTGTGCCATGTCGTGCAGGCAGACGAGGAACTTCCGAAGGCCGGACCGCACGATGACCGACACGCCGCTCTGGAGCCCCGATCCCGCAGGTTTCTCCGCGCTCCCGGTCAGCGCCTTCATGGCCGAGGCCGCCCGCCGCGCCGGCGCCGCGATCGCCGATGTCGACGCGCTGCAGGCCTGGTCGGTCGAGGACCCTGCGGCGTTCTGGGACCTCGTCTGGGACTTCTGCGAAATCGTCGGCGAGAAGGGCGACATCCGGATCGCGGATGCCGACCTGATGCCCGGCGCAGAGTTCTTCCCGAACGGGCGGCTCAACTTCGCCGAGAACCTCCTGCGCCACCGCGGCGACGGCCCGGCGCTCGTCTTCCGCGGCGAGGACAAGGTCCGCCGCACGCTCGGCTGGACGGAGCTGCGCGCCCTCGTCTCGCGCCTCCAGCAGGCCATGCACGAAGCCGGCATCGGCGCCGGCGACCGGGTGGCGGCGATGATGCCGAACATGCCGGAGACTGTCGCGATCATGCTGGCGGCGACCTCGCTCGGCGCGATCTGGTCGTCCTGCTCGCCCGATTTCGGCGAGCGCGGCGTGCTCGACCGATTCGGGCAGATCGAGCCCAAGCTCTTCGTCGCGTGCGACGGCTACTGGTACAACGGCAAGCCGATCGACATTTCAGCCAAGCTGAAGGCGATCGCCGCCGAGCTCCCAACCGCGGAGCGGATCGTCGTTGTGCCCTATCTCGGCCATGCCGAGGCTGCGGCGCGCGCCATTCCCCGCGCCGAGACGCTCGACGACTTCCTCTCCGGCCATCACGCGCGGGATCTCGCCTTCGAGCATCTGCCGTTCAACCACCCGCTCTACATCCTGTTCTCCTCCGGCACGACCGGCGTGCCGAAATGCATCGTCCACGGCGCGGGCGGCACGCTGCTGCAGCACGTCAAGGAGCACCGGCTGCACTGCTCGATCCGGCCCGGCGAGCGGCTCTTCTACTTCACCACCTGCGGCTGGATGATGTGGAACTGGCTCGTCTCGGGCTTGGCGAGCGGGGCGACGCTGCTCCTCTACGACGGCTCGCCGTTCCATCCGGACGGCAACGTCCTGTTCGATTTCGCGGCCGACGAGAAGATGACGATCTTCGGCACCTCCGCGAAGTTCATCGACGCCGTCCGCAAGGCCGGGCTGCGGCCGCGCGACACGCACGACCTCTCATCCGTGCGGATGATGACCTCGACCGGCTCGCCGCTCGCGCCGGAGAACTTCGACTTCGTCTATGACGGCATCAAGCCGGACCTCCACCTCGCCTCGATCTCCGGCGGCACCGACATCGTCTCCTGCTTCGTGCTCGGCGTGCCGACCAGGCCGGTCTGGAAGGGCGAGATCCAGGGCCCGGGCCTCGGCATGGCGGTGGACGTCTGGGACGAGGACGGCCGCCCCGTCACGGGCGAGAAGGGCGAGCTCGTCTGCACCCGGCCGTTCCCGTCCATGCCGATCATGTTCTGGAACGACCCCGACGGCGCGAAGTACCGCGCCGCCTATTTCGAGCGCTTCCCCGGAGTCTGGTGCCACGGCGATTTCGCCGAATGGACGCCGCACGGCGGCATGATCATCCACGGCCGCTCGGACGCGACGCTGAATCCGGGCGGCGTGCGGATCGGCACTGCCGAGATCTACAACCAGGTCGAGCAGATGCCCGAGGTGCTGGAGGCGCTCGCCATCGGACAGGACTGGGACAACGACGTGCGCGTCGTGCTGTTCGTGCGGCTCGCGCCGGGGACGGGCCTCTCCGACGACCTCGTCCGGCGCATCAAGGCGAAGATCCGCGAGGGCGCCTCGCCGCGCCACGTCCCGGCGAAGATCGTCGCAATCGCCGACATTCCGCGCACCAAGTCCGGCAAGATCACCGAGCTCGCGGTGCGCGACGTCGTGCACGGCCGCGCGGTGAAGAACAAGGAGGCGCTCGCCAATCCGGAGGCGCTGGACCTCTACAGGGACCTGCCGGAGCTCGCCACCGGCTGATCGGTCCGCCTGCCGAAGCCGGCCGGGCTCTCGGTCCCGCTCCCCAGCAGCAGCACGAGCGGCACGATGCCGATCGCCACGATGACCAGCGCCGCCGGGCTCGCATCCTCGAAGGCGCCGCGCGAGGCCGCGCCGTAGACGAGCGTCGCCAGCGTCTCGAAGTCGAACGGGCGGAGCAGCACGGTGGCGGACAGCTCCTTCATCGTGTCGACGAAGACGAGGAGGGCGGCCGCCACGATCGCCCGCCGCATCAGCGGCAGATGCACCTCCACCAGCGTCCGGCCCGCCGAGCGCCCGAGCGTGCGCGCCGCCATGTCGAGGTGCCGCCCGATCTTTGTGAAGCCGGCGTCGAGCGAGCCGTGCGCGATGGCCAGGAAGCGCACCGTGCAGGCATAGACGATCGCCGCGCCGGAGCCCGTGATGAGGAGGCCGGTGCCGGTCCCGAACAGCGCCCGCGCCGCCGCGTCGATGCGGTTGTCGAGCGCGGCCATCGGGATCAGGATACCGACGGCGAGCACCGTGCCGGGCACCGCGTAGCCGGTCGCCGCGAGCCGGCCGAGCAGCGCGACCGCCCGGCCCTGCGAGAGCCTTGCGGCATAGACGAGCGCGAAGGCGACCGTGACGGCCACCAGCGCGGTCGCGGTGGCGACCATGATGCTGTTGGCGGCGGCGGCGAGGACCGCCGGCTCGGCGAAGCGCTCGAGCCGCCGCGTCGCGTAGTCGAGGAGGAGGGCGCCCGGCATCAGGAACCCGACCGCGACGGGCGCGGCACAGGCAGCGACCGCGCCGGCCGCGCGCCATCCGGACAGAGTGAAGCGCGGCGGCGGCTCGCGTCCGCCGAAGGCCACGTTGAAGCGCTGCCGCCCGCGTGCGCTCCGCTCGGCGTGGATCAAGAGGAGCACGATCAGGAGGAGCACCAGCGCGAGCTGCGCTGCGCCGGCGAGGTCGGCGCGGTTCAGCCAGGTCTGGTAGATCGCGAAGGTCAGCGTCCGCACGCCGAAGAAATCGACCGCGCCGATGTCGTTGATGCACTCCATGAGCGCGAGGCTGACGCCGACGGCGATCGCCGGCCGCGCCATCGGCAGCGCGATCCGGAGGAACAGGCGCCACGGCGAGGCGCCGAGCGTACGCGCCACCTCCATCACGTGCGCCGACTGCATCAGGAACAGGATGCGGGTCGTGAGGTAGACGTAGGGGTAGAGCACCGCCGTCATCGCGAAGATCGCGCCCGGCAGCGACCGGATCTCGGGGAACCAGTATTCGCGCGCGGTCCGGAAGCCGAACAGCGTTCGCAGCGCGCTCTGCACCGGGCCGGTATAGTCGAGGATCTCGATATAGGCGAAGGCGACGAGATAGGTCGGCACGGCGAGCGGGAGAACGAGCGCCCATTCCAGCACGCGCCGGCCGGGGAAGCGGCAGACGGCGACGAGCCAGGCCGTGCCGACCCCGATCACGGCCGTGCCGATCCCGACGCCCGCCATCAGCAGCAGCGTGGTGACCGTCGCGCCCGGCAGGACGGTGCGCAGCAGATGCGGCCAGGTCGAGCCGACCGCGCTCGCCGCGATGACGAGGAGGGCGGCGAGCGGCAGCGCCATCACGACCCAGACGAGGGCTGCGGCGGCGAGCGGCCAGGCGTCCGCCCGGCCCGGGCCGCGGGTCCGTGCGCGCCGGCGCAGGATGCCGGCGACGAGCGGCCGCCCGATCTCCGTCACGGCCGCGCCGCCGAAGAAAAGGCGAGCGCCGTGGAGGGCGCCCGCCGCGTCATCCTGTGGAAGCTCCCGTCCGTGTCAGGAACTCGGGCCGTCGTCGTAGCCGACCTTGTCGACGAGTTCGCTCGCTTCCTGGCGGTGCTTCGCGATCTCGGCGAGCGGCAGGGTGTCGGGCTTCAGGTCGCCGAACGAGGCGACGATGTCGGACACCGCGATCCCCTTCTCGACGGGATACTCGTGGTTCGTTTCGGCGTAGATCCGCTGCGCCTCGTCGCCGGACAGGAATTCCATCAGCTTCACGGCATTGTCGCGGTTCGGCGCGTTCTTGGCGAGCGCCATGCCGGAGATGTTGACGTGCGTGCCGCGATCGCCGGCGTTCGGCATCAGCACCTTGATGGCGCTCGCCCACTCCTTCTGCTCCGGCTCCTTCTCGTTCGTCATCATCAGCGCGACGTAATAGGTGTTGCCGAGCGCGATGTCGCACTGCCCGGCGAAGATCGCCTTGGCCTGGTCGCGGTCGCCGCCGGCGGGCTTCACCGCGAGATTGTTCTTGAGGCCCGTCAGCCACTTCTCCGCCCCTTCCGCGCCGAGATGGGCGACCATCGCGGAGAACAGGCCGATATTGTAGACGTGCTGCCCGGAGCGCGTGCAGATCCGGCCCTTCCACTTCGGGTCGGCGAGTTCCTCGTAGGTGATCGCCTCCTCCGGCACGCGGTCCTTCGAGGCGTAGACCACCCGGCCGCGCATGGTGAGGCCGAACCATTCGCCTTCGGGATCGCGGTACTCCGCCGGCACGTTCGCCTCGATCGCCGCGTTCGCGAGCGGCGCCGTGATGCCGGCCTCCTTGGCGGCCGCGAGGCGGTTGATGTCGACGGTCAGGAGCACGTCGGCGGGCGAGTTGGCGCCCTCGGCCCTGATCCGCTCCTCGAGCCCGCGATCGGCGAAGATCACGCGCGTCGCGATGCCCGTTTCCTTGGTGAAGGCGTCGAGGAGGGGCTGGATCAGCTCGGGCTGCCGGTAGGTGTAGACGTTCACCACTTCGGCGGCCTGGGAAAGGGACGGGCCTGCGGCGAGCAGGAGGGGGGCGAGCAGTGCCGCGGCGCTGCGGGTCGGGACGGTCATCGTGATCTCCAATCGGAAGGGTTCAAGGCCCTGGCGTCGGGGTGTTCGAAACGGGCGCGACTATATCCGCGCACCGGGTCGAGTCAACGAAATCGCATGTAATCACAATAGTTTAGAATGGTTCTAAACTTGGTGACTCTGCAAGTCGACAATACCATTTCCGGGCGCGGGCGCAATTGGCCTGCCTTCGGTGCCGACGGTGCCGGACACGCGGCAGCGCGTCGGAGGCTTCACTCCAGCCGGAACCCCTTGCCGCGCAAGAAGTCCCCGAACCCCGCCCTGAGCGGCTCGGAATATTGCCGGGCCTTGTCCTCCGACCAGCCGTAGCCGTCCGCCGTCCCGAAGCGCCTCGTGCCGCGCTGCCTGGAATAGGGGCGCAGCGCCTCCCGGCGCGCGTCGTGCGCCGCGATCCGCTCCTCGAGGTTCTCCTCGGAGAAGCGGTTCTCGTGCACCGTCACGTCGAGCGGCAGGCGCGGCGTGACCGCGCCGGCCTCGGCCGGTCGGCCGAAGCAGAAGCCGGCATAGGGGACGACCTTGTCGGGCAGGCCGAGCAATCCGCTCACCGCCTCCGCGTGGTTCCGGATCTCGCTCACCGGGCACCCGCCGAGCCCGGCCATGGCGAGCGCCGCCTGGAACCAGGCGAGCGCGATCGCGGCGTCCCCGATGCCGTTGAAGAGAAGGTCGACATGGTCGTTCGGGAACGGCTTCCCCCGCCATTCCGCGATCTGCGGCAGGCGCCGGCCGTTGATGCAGAAGACGGCCATGCCCGGCGCCGTCCGCAGCCAGGGCAGGCCCGGCACGAGGTCGGCGATGCGCGCCCGCAGCGTCGGGTCCGACACGATGACGATGTCGCGCTGCTGCAGGTCGCTCTTCGACGGCGCGGAGAGCGCGCAGGCGCAGAGGAGCCGCACGAGCGCCGGGTCGAGCGGCTCGTCCGTGAAGGCGCGGATGACGCGGTGCGCCGCAAGCCCGGCCAGCCGGTCCGCCGCCTCCGGCGGAACCTCGGCTGGAAACGCCTCGCCGAAGCGCTCCGCCAGCGCGGCGCGCAATCCTTCCAGCCCCTGCATCGCGACCTCCCGTTCGCGCCAGCATAGGCGACGGGACCGATCGCGTCATCGCCCGAGGCGACGGCCGCACGGCACCGGCCGGACGGGCTCCCGGCGGTCCGACGACGCCGCAGACGCGGACGCGGCGCGGAATCGGATCAATGCGCGCGTTGCCGCACCGGTTCCATCCGAATTGCCGCGGAGTGCCTCTCTCATGCTATAGCCGGCGCGGGGAACGATCGTTGCGAGGGTGTCGAAGTGGAGTTCATGGACGCTGCCGTCTTCCTGCTCGCGCTCTTCTATGCCGGGGCGGTCTTCATCACCGGGCGCGCCTGGGCGAGCGTGCTCCGCGGGCAGGCGACCTATGCCGAGCTCCGCGACCTGACCGGGATCACCGACCGCGCCGCCCTGTACCGCCTGTTCGGCGCCACGGTCGGCGGCACCTACCGGGTGACGCCGGCGGGCGTGCTCTCCAACCGGCGCCGCGCCGGCAGGATGCTCGGCGATGTCGGCGTCCATGCCATGTTCCTGCTCGCGCTCGCGCTCGCCGCCTTCCTCGCCGGCCCGGCGACGCTCGCCGGCGTGCTCGCCGCGGCAGGCCTCCATGCCGGCCTCGTCGCGCTGGTCGCCGTCCGCCTCGCCCTCGCCGACCCGGCCGCGGTCGCCGGCTGACCCTCGCCGCGCGGGAGCGTCCGCGCGGCCGCCCCGCGATCTTTCGGTATTCCTTACGGGCGGTGGCGGAGATTTCCTCAAATTGCCCGGCCCCGATTTACCCGATTGGGAACGCAAGGGAAACGGCAGGCGCTCATTCAGCGAACGGGGCCTCTACTCCGCCTCCTCCTCGTAGCCGGCGAGGTGGAGCGGCCGCGCCGCGATGCCGTTCAGCGCGCACCAGCGCACCAGCGCCTCTTCCCGCCCGTGCGTGACCCAGACCTCCGCCGGCGCGATCTCGGCGATGGTTTCCGTGAGCTCGTCCCAGTCGCAATGGTCGGAGATGACGAGCGGCAGCTCCACGCCGCGCTGCCGGGCGCGCTGGCGCACGCTCATCCAGCCGGAGGCGAAGGCGGCTACGGGATCGGCGAAGCGCCGCGCCCAGCGGTCGGCGAAGGCGGACGGCGGCCCGATCACGATTGCGCCGGCGAAGTCCTTGCGCCCGCCCTTTTCGATCGTCGCCGGCTCGAGCGGCCTGAGGCGTATGCCTTCCTCCTCGTAGAGGTCGCAGAGCCGCTGCAGTGCGCCGTGGATGTAGATCGGGCGGTCGTAGCCCGCCTCGCGCAGGAGCGCGATGACGCGCTGCGCCTTGCCGAGCGCATAGGCGCCGACGAGGTGCGTGCGGTCGGGAAACTGCGCGACGGACGCGAGCAGCCGGGCGATCTCGTCGCCGGCGTCCGGATGGCGGAAGACGGGCAGCGCGAAGGTCGCCTCGGTGATGAAGACGTCGCAGGCGACCGGCTCGAAGCCGCGGCAGGTCGGGTCGCGCCGGCGCTTGTAGTCGCCGGAGGCGACGATGCGCAGCCCGTCCTTCTCGACCGCGATCTGCGCCGAGCCGAGCACGTGGCCGGCCGGATGGAACGTGACGCTCGCGCCGCCCAGGTCCAGCACCTCGCCCAGCACCGCCTCCTGCGTCGTGCCGGCGAAACCCTCGCCGTAGCGCGCCGCCATGATGGCGAGCGTCTCCGCCGTGGCGAGCACCGCGCCGTGCCCGGCGCGCGCATGGTCGGAATGGCCGTGGGTGACGAGCGCGCGCGGCACCGGCCTGACCGGGTCGATATGGAAATCCCCGGGCGGGCAGTAGATGCCCTTCTCGGTGCGGCAGACGAGATCGGTGTAGCGCATGGCCATCATCTAGGGCACCGCCCCGGCCCCTGCACGACCCCTGGCCACGCCCCTCTCTCCGTCGTCATGCCCGGTCCTCGCCCCCCTCTCTGTCGTCATGCCCGGGCTCGACCCGGGCATCCAGTACAGCCCCCGCCCCATGGCACGCGCCTCTCTCCTTCCCACTGTCGTCATGCCCGGGCTTGACCCGGGCATCCAGCACAGCCCCCGCCGCACGGCACGCCCCCCATGGATCGCCGGACCAAGTCCGGCGATGACGACAGTGGGAAAGGCCACGCCGAAAGCCGCTCCGCCGCCCCACCCCACTCTCCGTCGTCATGAAGCCCCAACCCCACTCTCTGTCGTCATGCCCGGGCCTTTCCCCCTCCCTGTCGTCATGCCCGGGCTTGACCCGGGCATCCAGCACAGCCCCGCCGCACGGCACGCGCCCTGTGGATCGCCGGATCAAGGCCGGCGATGACGACAGCGGGGGAAACCACGCCGAAAGCCGCTCCTCCGCCCGCCACCCTCTCTGTCGTCATGCCCGGGCTCGACCCGGGGATCCAGCGCAGCCCCGCCGCACGGCACGCGCCCTGTAGATCACCGGATCAAGTCCGGCGATGACGACAGTGGGGAAGCCACGCCGAGAGCCGCTCCGCCGCCTGGTCCGCACTCTCTGTCGTCATGCCCGGGCTCGACCCGATCCGTCTGCAGGTCGAACGCCGTCAGCTTCGCCTGCTTCTGTTCGTTATCGCTGAGCCTGCCAAGTGAGGCGGTGAAGCTTTCGGCGAGGATGGTCGGCATCAGCCCGACCTATTCGGTCGCAGTGGATGCGACGTAACGGTTATGACACTCTGACCAGAAGCGCCTGTGCAGATTCAAGCGTTCTTGAGTGTACCACGGCCCCTCGGTGTGATCTGACCGCAGCAGGTCGAACTCACTTTGCTCCAATGTCTCTCGAAACACACCAATGAACTCATCTGTCAACAGAAAGGGTGCGATGACCTGCTCCTCAGATGGAAGGATAGCATCTCGGGGGTACCCTTCGTAACTGAAGCACTTTCTCAAGACTCTGCCAGCCCGAAACCAGTACGGCCTTGATCGCCGATCAACCCGGTGGCCACCAGTGCGCGTCCAAACGAGGACGGTTGAAGCCACCATGGTATCCTCATCTTTTTTGTTATCAACTTCTAGAGAATTATCCACAAGAGAAAGCACATTACGATCTGCAGATCCCATTTGCTTCTTTATTGACTCCTTCTCATATTCCCATGGTAAAATTCTTATCCAGTACAGGAGTGGTACCTGTTCCATGTGAGGATCAAAATCTGCAAAGTCGCGCAAAGTTGGTTTCGCCCTTTGCCGTTTACGCCAAGCCTCCTCGGCGAGCCTGATGTCCTGATCTGAAATCTCGTGGGCTTCACTCCACAAAACCTCGAACCAGTCCGCGATGGGCCGGATCTCGTCAGTCAACCACCCGGCCTCACGCCAGCCTTTCAACTCGTGCCCTTCGAAGCCCAGTCCATTAGCCGAGGCATTGGCGGAAGTGACCACGGCGTGATCGGAGCCGAGATACACTTTCGCGTGGAGGTCATCCATCTGGCGCACGTTCTCTCGATTCATCGCCTTGATGGCTGCCGGGTTCGTGCCTCCGCTTCGCAGATTGCAGATGATCTTGACGTTGCCTTTTCCTCCATCCGGCAATCGCTCTGTTGAGCCACGCCCCCAGAACGCTACCGCGTAGCGACTCCCGGGCGACTTCAGGATCGCTTCGATCTCAGCAGTCAATGCTTCGCCTACGAGAAAACGGTTCATCTGGGTGTCCTTCCGTCTAGACTCAATATAGCTTTAGCACATCGTCGCCAAGTGGTTGATCACCTTCACCGCAATCCGCCCTGTCCCCGGTCGCGCAAATGGCCGTGATACATCCGAATAGAGCGTCTCCCACGTCTCCTCTTCGATCTCGGCGTTGAGAGCGGTCTTGAGGCTCCTGTAGGGATGGCTGCCGCCGTTCTTTGCGCCGTCGAGGAAGTACGCGTGGCGGACGAAGAAGCTCTCCTCGTTGTAGTCCGTGTCGACGAACTAGCAGGCGATGCCGTCGACGCCGTCGCAGCGGATTTCGCCGATTGCGCGGTCGAGAACGTGGCCACCGTAAACCTTCACCTGGATCTGGCCGTCCTCGGGCTCGATCAGGTCGATGTCCGGCTAGCCGAAGACGCGAAGAGGTTGCCCTTTCATCCAGTGCAGCCCCGCCCCACGGCCCGCGCCGCTCCTGGATCGCCGGATCAAGTCTGGCGATGACGACAGTGGGGGAGGCCATGCCGACGACAGCGGGTAGGCCGACGCCCGCCGCCCTCTCCGTCGTCATGCCCGGGCTCGACCCGGGCATCCAGCACAGCCCCCCGCCTGGCACCCGCCCCGTGGATCGCCGGATGAAGTCCGGCGATGACGACAGTGCGGGAGGCCACGCCGAAAGCCGCTCCTCCGCCCGCCACCCTCTCCGTCGTCATGCCCGGGCTCGACCCGGGCATCCAGCACAGCCCCTCGCCTGGCACCCGCCCCGTGGATCGCCGGATCAAGTCCGGCGATGACGACAGTGGGGGAGGCCACGCCGAGGACAGAGGGCAGGCCATGCCGACGACAGCGGGGAGGCCGACGCCCGATTCAGCGAGCGTCGACGCGGCCATTCCGCAATATGGCCGCGACGCGGGGGAATCCCTTCTCGGCGACTTCCGGTATGCCACCGGGCCGCGGCGCTACCGGAGACGACGAACCCGCAACGACGATCCGCCCCACCATCCCGGCATGCTCATGGGGAACACAGAAGTAGTCGTAGACGCCGGGCACGGTGAGCGTCACGGAGAATGACGACTCCGGCAGCAGGTAGTCGGAATTCCAGGGACTCGCCCCGGCCGGAATGCGCAACGGATGGTCCCCGTTGTCCGGATGGTAGGCGGTCGCCGTATGGGAGTTGCCGGGATCCCTGTTGGTCCAACGGACCGACTGCCCGGGCTGAACGAGCAGCCCGATCGGCTCGAACCAGACCCGCGAGCCGTCCTCGTTCCCGCTCATGATGATCTCGATAGCCTCGGCCGCCCTGGCGGGGTCCGCCCCGAAGTGCAGACCGGCGAGGAGACCCCCGCCGATCCGCAGAACGCTGCGGCGCGTCAGGGTCACTGCGCGACCCGCGCTTCGTCGGCCGCCGGCACGTGCCACAGCACCACATGCGCGTGTGGCTTCTCGACGCCGGGATGGCCGGCGTTGAAATAGACGTCGACGTGATCGACGTTGCCGTTGCCAAGGCTCAGGTCCTCGAAGCGCTTTTCCGGCGTCAGGTCCTCGACCGGGATCATGTAGATCGTGCTGACCAGCCTGCCGTCGCGGTCGTACGCCAGAAACGGCCCCGCGGGCAGCGAACTCGGATCGACATAGAGCTGGCCCAGACCGGGCAGGAAATCCGGCAGCGTGACCAGCTCGCTGACCTTCTTGAAATTCTCCGCCGGTGGCGCTTGCTCCTGGGCCAGGGTCGGGCCCGCCAGGTGGATCAAGCCAGATGCGAGAATGACGTTCAACAGTGCTTTCATGATCGTCTCCTGACGCCCTTGTTAGATGTCACCGTTCCCGTTCGGGCCGGACGGGAGCATGTCGGTCAATCCGAGCCGGGCGAGCACGGCCTCGGTCATCCGGGCACAGCGGCTACCGCCGAAGGGGAATGTGCCGGTGAGCGAGACGCCCAACTCTTCGTCGAGGGAGCGGCGGAGCAGGAGCCGTGCGCGATGAAGGCGGGTCTTGACCGTGGCCTGCGGAATGGCGAGCTGCTCGGCCGTCTCCTCGACGCTCATCTCCTGTACGCACCGCATGACGAAGACGACGCGGAAGTCGATCGGCAGAGCATCCACCGCGCGTTCCAGGATGCGGGTGATCTGAGCTGTTGCCGCGGCCTTCTCCGGGTCCTGGCCTTGCGCCATCCCTGGAAACCTGACGACCCGCCCCGACCGCGACTCCTGCTCGAAGGTTCTCGTAATCTCGGCGGTCCTTCGGCCCTGGCGCAGACGCATCAGCGACTCGTTCAGGACTATGCGGGTCAGCCATGTGGACAGGGTGGACTCGCCGCGGAACTCCCCGAGCTTCGTGTACGCCTTCAGATAGCTCTCCTGAACGGCGTCCTCGGCGTCGGCATCGTCCTTCAGAACGCTGCGCGCGACGCGAAAGAGGCGCGTATTGTTGCGCTGCATGATGTCCCGGAAGGCGGATGCATCTCCGTCTCTCGCTCGCTCGGCCAATCCCAGTTCTGAGGTTGGCTCGTGCCGGTCCTCACGCGTCGAAACCGCATCTGACATCACGTCACCTCGTGCATTCGGCGCATTGGATGCTTGGTTGCCGAAAGAGGTTCCCGTTGATCACCGAAGGCGCAGCAGTTGAGCCGCGGGGACGCACAAGCAGTGATTCACCACCCTATGCCGGATCGCCCCCGTATCGAGGTCCGGGCGCCGCCGCGGCGACACGCCGATCGCTCTGCCCCCTCGACTCCCGCCCGCCGCCCGTTCTAATTCCGTTCCATGACGGCGCCCGTCCTTTCCGCCGCGGACACCGCGCCGCTCTTGCCGGACCGCTTCGGCGCCTGGTTCGCCGCGCGCGGCTGGGCGCCGCGGCCGCACCAGCTGGCGCTCCTGGAAAGGGCGCAAGCCGGCCTCTCCTCGCTCCTCGTCGCGCCGACCGGGGCGGGCAAGACACTCGCCGGCTTCCTGCCGAGCCTGGTCGAGCTCGCGGACCGCGGCCGCGCCCCCGGCGAGCCCGTGTTCGGCCCGCACACGCTCTACGTCTCGCCGCTCAAGGCGCTCGCCGTCGACATCGCCCGCAACCTTGAAGCGCCCGTCGCCGAGATGGGGCTGCCCGTCCGGCTGGAGACCCGCACCGGCGACACGCCGGCCCACAAGCGCCAGCGGCAGAAGCTCGACCCGCCCGACATCCTCCTCACCACCCCGGAGCAGGTCGCGCTCCTCGTCGCCTCGAAGGATGCGCGGCGCTTCTTCTCGAGGCTCTCGGTGGTGATCTTCGACGAGCTCCATTCGCTCGTCGTCTCCAAGCGCGGCGACCTCCTCGCCCTCGACCTCGCGCGCCTGCGCGCGCTCGCGCCCGGCCTGCGCACCATCGGGCTCTCGGCGACGGTCGCCGAGCCGGACGACCTGCGCGCCTGGCTCGTCGCGCAATCGGGAGCGGAGGACGGGCGCCGGCTCTCCGAGCTCGTCGTGGTCGAGGGCGGCGCGCGGCCCGACCTCGCCATCCTCGGCTCGCAGGAGCGTATCCCGTGGCAGGGCCACACCGCGCGCTACGCCCTGGCGGAGGTCTACGCGGCGATCCGGGCGCACCGCACCACGCTCCTCTTCGTGAACACGCGCTGGCAGGCGGAGATGCTCTTCCAGGAACTCTGGACCATCAACGAGGACGCGCTGCCGATCGCGCTCCACCACGGCTCGCTCGACCGCGGCCAGCGCCGGCGCGTCGAGGCGGCGATGGCGGCCGGCGCGCTGCGCGCCGTCGTCGCCACCTCGACGCTCGATCTCGGCATCGACTGGGGCGACGTCGATCTCGTCATCCATGTCGGCGCGCCGAAGGGCGCGAGCCGGCTCGCGCAGCGCATCGGGCGCGCCAACCACCGCATGGACGAGCCCTCGAAGGGCATCCTCGTGCCGGCCAACCGCTTCGAGGTGCTGGAATGCCAGGCCGCGCTCGACGCCAACTATATCGGCGCGCAGGACACCCCGCCGCTCAGGGCCGGCGCGCTCGACGTGCTCTGCCAGCACATCCTCGGCATGGCGGTCGCCGAGCCGTTCGACGCGGTCGCGCTCTACGACGAGATCGTCGCCGCCGAGCCCTACCGCGCGCTTTCCTGGGAGACGTTCGAGCGCGCCGTCGATTTCGTCGCGACCGGCGGCTATGCGCTGCGGGCCTACGAGCGCTTCGCCCGCATCCGCAAGCGCAGGGACGGTCGCTGGGCCGTCACCCATCCGCGCGTCGCGCAGCAGTACCGGCTGAACGTCGGGACCATCGTGGAATCCCCGATGCTGAACGTCAGGCTGGCGCGCAAGGGCGGGCTCTCGGCGCGCGGCGGGCGCATGCTCGGCCAGGTCGAGGAATATTTCCTGGAGACGCTGGTGAAGGGCGACACCTTCCGCTTCGCCGGCCGCACGCTCCGCTTCGAGGGCATCCGCGACAACGAGGCCTTCGCCAGCAACGCCGCCAGCGAGGATCCGCAGATCCCGTCCTATGCCGGCGGCAAGTTCCCGCTCACCACCTATCTCGCGGCGAGCGTGCGCCGGCTCCTCACCGAGCCCGATTCGTGGCGCCGCCTGCCGCCGCAGGTGCGCGAATGGCTGGAGCTCCAGCGCGAGAAGTCGCGGCTGCCCGGCGCCGACGAGCTGATGGTGGAGACATTCCCGCTGCGCAGCCGCCACTACATGGTCGCCTTCCCGTTCGAGGGCCGGCTCGCGCACCAGACGCTCGGCATGCTGCTCACCCGCCGGCTGGAGCGCGCCGGCGCGCGCCCGCTCGGCTTCGTCGCGACCGATTACGCGCTCGCGGTCTGGGCGCTGCGCGATCTCGGCGCGCTCTTCGAGAGCGGCCGGCCGTCGCTCGCCGCCCTCTTCGACGAGGACATGCTCGGCGACGACCTGGAGGCCTGGCTCGCCGAATCCTACCTGCTGAAGCGCACCTTCCGGACCTGCGCGGTCATTTCCGGCCTGATCGAGCGGCGCCATCCGGGGCAGGAGAAGACCGGCCGGCAGGTGACGGTCTCCACCGACCTCGTCTACGACGTGCTGCGTAGCCACGAGCCCGACCACATCCTCCTGCAGGCGACCCGGGCCGACGCCGCGACGGGGCTCCTCGACATCGCGCGCCTCGCCGAAATGCTCTCGCGCATCAAGGGTCGAATCGGGCATCAGAGGCTCTCCCGCATTTCGCCGCTCTCGGTGCCCATCATGCTGGAGATCGGGCGCGAGCCCGTGTTCGGCGAGGCGCAGGAGGACATGATGGCGGACGCGGCGGAGGAGCTCGTCCGCGAGGCGATGGGCGACGGGTCGAAGCGTGACGGGCGGGATCAGGTGGCGGGAGGCGGCATTGGCTGAGCGGCCCGCACTGGCGGTGGAGATCGCGGGCTGCGAGGCCGTGCTCGACGGCGCCGGCGCGCTCTGGCTGGCCGCCTCGCGCACGCTCGTCGTCTCCGACCTCCATCTGGAGAAGGCCTCGTCCTTCGCGCGCCGCGGCATGCTCTTGCCGCCCTACGACACCGGGGCGACGCTCGCCGCGCTCGCCGCGCTTGTCGGCGCGCGCGACCCCCGGCGCGTGATCTGCCTCGGCGACAGCTTCCACGATCGCGGCGGGCCGGACCGCCTCGACCGCGCCTGCCGTACGGCGATCTCCGAGCTCCAGCGCGGGCGCGACTGGATCTGGGTCGCCGGCAACCACGACCCGGACCTCCCCGCCGCGATCGGCGGCGAAATCGCGGCGGCGTTCGCGCAGGACGGCCTCACCTTCCGGCACGAGCCGAGCGCCGGCGCCGCGCCGGGCGAAGTCGCCGGCCATCTCCACCCGGCCGCGAAGATCGCCCGCCACGGCCGCTCGGTGCGGCGCCGCGCCTTCGTCGGTGACGGCGAGCGGCTGGTCCTGCCCGCCTTCGGCGTGCTCGCCGGCGGGCTGAACGTCCTAGACCGCGCCTTCGCAGGGCTCTTCGGCGGCGCCTTCCTCGCCTTCATGATCGGCGAGCGGCGGCTCTATCCGGTAGCCCCGCACGCGCTTGCGGGCGACTGAGCCTACGGCCGCCGGAAGATCACGCCGGCGAGCCAGCCGGTGAAGAGCGCGAGCGCGACCGTGACCAGGCCGTAGATCAGCGGCTGGTCCTCGGAAAACTGGGCGATCTGGTCGTTGAGGCCGCTCTTCTCCACGACCAGCGTCTGCGTCTGGCCGGCGAGGAAGGCCTCCTCGCGGAACAAATAGACGGCGATCCGGTATTCGCCGGTCGGCACGTTCGCCGGCAGGAAGAACGTCGTGCGGAAGACCTGCGGCGACAGGAACTCCACCGCGTCGGGCCGCTCCCTGTAGAGCCCGCGCGCCTCCTTCAGCCGCAGCACAGCGTCGGCGAAGTCCGTCGAGGCGCGGTTGGCCGCGACCTCCTGGACGAACGGCAGGTTCCGGATGCCCAGCCGGAACTGCTCGAGCCGCTCCATGCTCGCTTCCCGGCTCAGGTTCTCGCTGAAATGGACGACGTAGTAGGACGGCACGTCGTCGAACTCGCGCGAATCCCGGTTGGCCCAGATGCCGAACAGCCGGCTCTTGCGGCGCGCCACCAGGTCCTGCGGCGGGCCGGCGACGACGACCGCGACCTCGTAGTCGGTCGCGGCGGGCGGCGCCCCCTCGACCGCGCCGAAGACGACGATCCGCGATCCCGCGAAGCTCGAATTGATCTCGACCGCCTCGTCGGAAAGCGTCGAGACGAGCCCCTCGGCCCGCGCCGTCTGCGCGGTGACCAGCAGCGCGAAGAGCATGAGCGCCCGCCCGATCACGGCAGCGCCCCCAGGACCTCGAAGGAATAGATGTCGGCGGGCGTCAGGAAGAGGCCGAGCAGGAAGCGGGTCGCCACCGCCAGCACGATGATGGCGAGGAGCGCGCGCAGGTGCTCGCCGCGGAGCGTCTGGCCGACCTGCGCGCCGAACTGCGCGCCGATCACGCCGCCGATCATGAGCAGGAGCGCGAGCACGATGTCGACGCTGCCGTTGGCGATCGCGTGGAGCACGGTCGCGAGCGCCATGGTGCAGACGATGTAGGCGAGCGAGGTCCCGATCACGACGCTGGTCGGCACCCGCAGCAGGTAGATGAGCGCGGGCACGAGCAGGAAGCCGCCGCCGATGCCGAGCACGGTGCCGAGGAAGCCGATGCCGAAGCCGAGCGCGACGACCGGCAGGATGCTGACGTAGATCTTCGAGCGGCGGAACCGGACCTTCAGCGGCAGGCCGTGGACCCAGTTGTGCTGGCCCGGCCGGCGCCCGGCCGGCGGCCGACCGGCCCGGCTGCGGAGGATCGCGCCGACCGATTCGCGCAGCATCAGGCCGCCGACGATGCCGAGGAAGGTGACGTAGGCGAGCCCGAGGATGAGGTCGAGCTGGCCGAGCGTGCGCAGCGCGCGGAAGACGTAGACGCCGGCCGCCGAGCCGATCATGCCGCCCGACAGCAGGATCAGCGACATCTTCTCGTCGATCAGCCGCCGTCGCCAGTAGGAGATCGCGGCCGATGCCGAGGACGCGACGATCTGCGGCGCAACCGTCGCCACCGCCACCGCCGGCGCGACGCCGGTGAAGATCAGCAGCGGCGTCAGGAGGAAGCCGCCGCCGACCCCGAACAGGCCGGACACGAACCCGACGGCGCCACCCACTCCGAGGAAGAGCAGGATGTTCACGGTGAGTTCGGCGATGGGCAGGTAGAGCTGCACCCGAAGCGCCAGTCCGGTGGTTTGAGGTTCTCGGCGACGTGTCGGACTAAGGGCTTAACAGGTTCGTCCTGTCAAACGCTTAAGGGGCCGGGTTATGCGCTGCCCCGTGGATCGCCGGATCAAGTCCGGCGATGACGACAGCGGGGGAGGCGACGCCGAAGGCGCTCCGCCCCACCCCGCCATTCTCTCTGTCGTCATGCCCGGGCTTGACCCGGGCATCCAGTACAGCCCCCGCCGCACGGCACGCGCCCCTTGGATCGCCGGATCAAGTCCGGCGATGACGACAGTGGGGAGGCCACGCCGAGACCCGCTCCGCCGCCCCGACGCGGACGACAGTGGGGAGGCCATGCCGAAACCCGCTCCGCCGCCCGATCCCCTCTCTCTGTCGTCATGCCCGGGCTCGACCCGGGCATCCAGCACAGCCCCGCCCCGCGGCACCCGCCCCATGGATCGCCGGATCAAGTCCGGCGATGACGACAGTGGGGAAGGTCACCCGAAACCCGCTCCGCTGCCCGCGCCCCCCTCTCTGTCGTCATGCCCGGGCTTGACCCGGGCATCCAGCGCAGCCCCCACCGCACGCGCCCCGTGGATCGCCGGATCAAGTCCGGCGAGGACGACAGTGGGGAGGCCACCCGGAGAGCCGCTCCGCCCCTGCCTCTATCCTTCTCTCTGTCGTCATGCCCGGGCTCGACCCGGGCATCCAGCACAGCACCCGCCGCACGCGCCCGGTGGATCGCCGGACCAAGTCCGGCGATGACGACAATGGGAGAGGCGACGCAGAGAGCCGTTGGCCCAGGAAGGCGCGCCCGGCCGCGATGGGCCGGGCGGGTCGCTTCAGACGGAGCCCTCGGCGAGCGCGGCGATCGTGCCGGTGTCGATCTCGCCGGTCACCGGCAGCCCGGCCCGCTCCTGGAAGAGCGCGATCGCGCGGCGCGTGCGCGGGCCGTCGCGGCCGTCCGGATTGCCGACGTCGAAGCCGCGCTCCGACAGGAGCGCCTGGACGCGGGCGATGAGGTCGCCGGTCGTGCTGATGCGCGCGTCCTGCTTCGGCGGGCCCCAGCCGCCTTCCGGCTCGGCGACCACGTTGGCGCGGCGGTCGGCCTCGAGCGGCACGAAGCCGTCCGCGGCGGCGTCCGCCTTGGCGAGGTCGGCCGCGCTCAGCGCCTTGGCGATCACGTCGCGCCGCCTCTCCGCCTCCGCGTCACCCGCCCGGCCCGCGACCGCGAACCATTTGTAGGCCTCGATCATGTCCTGCGGCACGCCGAGGCCGCGGGCGTAGAGGATCGCGATGTTGAACTGGCTGTCGCGGACGCCGTAATCGGCGGCGCGGCGGAACAGCCGGGCCGCCTCCTCGAGATTCGGCTGGCCGGCCGCGCCCTCCGCATGGAGCACGGCGAGATTGTGCATCGCCTTGACGTTGCCGGATTCCGACGCGCGCCGGTACCAGTCCTGCGCCCGGGCGAGATCCTTCGGCACGCCGAGCCCCTTCTCGTAGATGGAGCCGAGCCGGTACTGCGCGGGCGCGAGCCCGGCTTCCGCGGCAAGCCGGTACCACTCCGCGGCCTTGGCGAGATCCTGCTCGACCCCGAGCCCCTCGGCGAAGCGCGCGGCGACCTCGAACTGGGCGGCCGGGTTGCCCTGCGAGGCGGCGGTCCTCAGCCGGTCCGGCCCGATCGTGTCGGGCGGCAGCGGAATGGCGGCCGGCCGGGCGGGGGCGGGGGCCGCGGCGGCCGGCGTCTGCGTCTGCGTCTGCGTCGCGTCGGGCGCGGCCGGCAGGGCCGCGGTCTCGTCGGCGCGCGGCTCCACGGCCGGCCCGGCGGTGGCGGCCGGCTGCGCCGGCTCCTCCGGCGCGGCTCCGGCCGCCGTCTGCCCGGTCTCGGCGCCGGCCGTGCTGCCCTCGAGGTCTGCGACCGGGCCGGTCGGCTCGGCCATCTCGGTCACGGGCGCGGAGGCGACCTCGGGGCCGTCGGCCGCGCGCTGGCGGACGAACTGCAGCGCCGCGAGCGCCACCGCCACGGCGAGTGCCGCCGCCAGCACCATGCGGCGGCGTGCCTTCACCGCCGCCATCGTGCGCGACAGCGGCGATTGCGACGGAGTCGCGCCGGCCCTGAAGTCGGCCGCTGCGGCTTCCGCCGATGCGGCCTGCGCCGCCCGGCGTGCCGCTGCGAGGAAGTCGCTGTCGGCGCCCTTCGCGGCCGGCGCGCCGGCGCTCCGCGCGACCTTCTCGAAGGCGGCCCCGCTCGGGCGCAGATTCGGCGCCTGCGCCGCCGGCGGCGCGGGCCGCGGCCCGGCCCGGCCGGCTCCGCTCATCATGGCCGTGTCGGAACTCGGCGCACCGCTCAGCGCCGAATCGAGCGGCGAATCCGTGCCCGGCTCGAGCGGCGCGTCCTGCGGCTCCTCCACTTCTTCCGTGTCGGGCGAGAACGATTCGGTGCGTCCGGCGGTGGCGCGCCGGAGCAGCTGGCTGGAGGTGAGGCGGCCGAGGATGCCGGCGCCGGCGCGGGCCGGCTCCGCGCCCGCGCGCTCCGCCTGGGCCGGCGGCTCGACGGCGGGCGCCTCGCGCTCGGCTGCGGCCGGGGCCTGGTTGAGGGTGATTTCCGGCGGCGCCGACCGATCGGGCGCTGCCCCGGTGCGGCTGAGGTGCCGCGCGCGGATGGCGTGGCCGGCGTCGCGCTCCATCGGCGGCGGGGCGGCCGTGCTGGGGGCGGCCGGATTGGGGGCGGGCGGGCGTGCGTCGCGCTCGAGGAACGCCAGCCGCTTCATCACCGCTTCGAGCGTCTCCTGGACCGCCTCGAGCGATTCGCGGTCGGCCGGGTCGACCACGTCGCCCGAGGCCTTGAGCGCGCCGATGTCGGCGCTGAGATTGCGGGCGAGGGCCTTCACCGTCTCGGCGTCGCGATCCGGCGGAAGCGCGTGGAGGTTGCCGGACAGGCCTTCGCCCCGCACGCCGTCGAGCCGGTCCTGGATCGTGCGCAGCCGCGCCTCGATCGCCTCGATGTCCGGGCCGTCCCGCTCCGCGCCGGCGATCATGGCGAGGATCCGGCCGACCTGCGCCTCGAGGTCGCGCGCGGTGACGGGCTTCTCGCGGCCGATCGCGTCGACGCGCTGCGAGAGGTCGGTCAGGAGCGCGGTGACCTCGCCGGAGCCCCCGGTCCCGAGCGACCGGAGCTCGCGGCGCAGCGACGCGATGTCGCCGCGCAGGTCCGCGATGTCCTCGCCCTGCGGCAGGCCGCCGCTGCGGTCCATGGCCTGGCCGATCGCCTCGAGCCGCGCCTCGATCTGCTCGAGGCGGCTGGCGCCCTCCTCCGCCGCGACGCGCTCCTCCAGCCGCGCCATGATGCGCTCGAACCGGTCGAGGTCGATCGCGGGCGCGCCGGCGAGGCGGTCGAGCCGTCCGGTGATGCCGTCGAGCTCCGATTTCAGGACGTCCGGCGCCTGCCCGGCCGGCGAGAAGGCCGCGAGCCGGGCGTCGAGCGCCGCCATCCGTTCGGCGAGGATGCCGAAATCGGGCGCAAGGCGCGCGTCGATCCGCTTCGCGATCGCCTCCAGCCCCTCCAGCACCGGTTCGAGCTGGCGGCCGATGCGCTCGTCGGCGCGCGAATTGGCGAGCTTCGCCTGGATCTGCTCGAGCCTGCGGTCGATCTGCTCGGTCTGCGGCGCGGCGAGAAGGCGGCCCTGCTCCGAAATGAGCGCGTGGAGTTCCTCGAGCCTGCGCTCCACGCCGTCCAGGCCCGGCGCGGCGCCGGTCTCGGCGAAGCGGGCGGCGGTCTGGTCGAGCGCCTCGAAGCGGCGGTCGAGCTCGCCGGAGAGGCGCTCCGCGGTGCGGGCCTCGATCTGCTCGATGGCGTCGGCGAGCGTCGCGAACTGCTTCTCGACGCGGGCGAGCGTCGTGCGGCCGGTCTCGGCGAAGCCGCGCTCCATGCCGCCCTGCAGTGCCGACAGGCGGTCCTCGAGCCCCTGCACGTCGATCGCCGGGACCCGCCCCGGCACGGCGTCGATGCCGCGCGCGATGGCGTCGAGGCTCGCCTGCAGCTCGGCCGCGCCGCCGGCCCGCATGCGCCGCAATTCGGCGAGCTGGTCGGCGAGCTGCTCGATCTGCGATTCGAGCCGGCCGAACGGCTTGCGGTCGACGCGCTCGGCCATGTTGTCGAGCCGGTCGGCGAGGTCGAGCAGCCCCTCCTCCAGCCGCGCCATCTGGTCGTGCGAGGGCAGCGCCTTCACTTCCTGGCGCAGGCTGTCGAGCCGCTCGGCGAGCGCCGCGTCGGGTTCGTCCGGCCCCGTCTGCGGCTGCATCCGGTCGAGGCGGTCCATCAGCGCCGCATAGCCGCGCTCCACGCTGTCCCGGGACGGCACGCTCGCGGCGATCGCGTCGAGCCGCGTGCCGACCTCTTCGAGCACCTGCTTCAGCTCGCCGGCGTGGCCCGCCGGCGCGTCCGGCTCGGCCCGCAGCGCGTCCTTGAGCGCCCCGATCTGGGTCCTCAGGTCCGAAAGCCCCTCGGAGACGGCCTGGCCCTCGCGCGCCACGTTGTCGAGCTTGCGCCCGATCTCGTCGATCGCGTCGTCGCTGCGCTCGGGGGCGGCGGCGGAGAGCATGTCCTGGATGCGGTCGATGCGGGCGGCGAGGAGTTCGACGGAGCGAATCATGTCGCGCTCGGGCTCGGGCGCGGCCGGGCGCGGCTCGCTCCGCTGCGGCCGGCGCTCCAGCCGGTCGGCGAGCGCATCGAGCCGGGCCTCCAGCCGCTGCAGCGTGGAGGACATCTCCGGCCGCGCCGGGTCTGCGGGACGGCTGCGCACGGGCTCGGGGCGAGGCTCGGCGGCGTTGCGGCCGATGTCCTCGATGTCGCGCGCCAGGCGCTCCACGGCGCGTTCCAGGTCGGCCGCGGAGAAGCCGCGCAGCCCGGCCTCCAGCCGCTCGGAGACGCGGTCGCGCGCGCTCGGCTCGGCGTTCCTCGACGCCGGGTCGAACCGGCCCTCGGAGGCGCTGCGCCGCAGCTGGTCGGCTTCCCGCCCCCATTCGGTCGGCGGCTCGGTCTGCGGCCGGCCCGTCCGGAGGTTCCAGGTCTCGCGGGAGTTCATCTATTCTCCTCGGTCGGCAGAGTGCCGCAGGTCTGCGCGAAGCCCGAAAAGCCGATACAACCCGACTCCGCCCTGCACCGAATTGATGTCCGCCATGGTAAACACCGGGTTAATCCGGCCGCGGAAATACCTACAATCTTAGCAATATCGCCTTCAGGCAGCGGCGAACCGGCGCGGTTCGGTTGACACTTACGTCAGCGGAACCTAGCTTCTCGCCGACGGACAAGCGGCGCCGGACTCCGTCGGCGCCGACGGGAATCATCATGGCCTTCACGATCGGCGATCTTTCGCGCGAATTCGGCGTGTCGCTCAGGACCCTGCGGTTCTACGAGGACCGCGATCTGCTGCACCCGAAGCGGCAGGGGACGAACCGCATCTACAGCCGGCGCGACCGCGCCCGCCTCAAGCTGATCCTGATGGGCAAGAAGGTCGGCTTCTCGCTCACCGAGATCAAGGAGATGCTGGACCTCTACGACCTCAAGGACGGCCAGGCGACGCAGCTCAAGGTCGCGCTCGACAAGTTCACCCGGCAGATCGAGCTCCTGAAGGAGCAGAAGCGCGACATCGAGAAGGCGATCGAGGAGCTCAGCCGCACACTGACCGTCGTCAGCGGCATGCTGCGCGACCGCGAGGGCGAAGCCGCGAGCCAGGCCGCCGAGTGACGTGCCCCTGCCGGCGCCACTTGCCGGCGCCCCGCCGAGGGGCTAGAAGGATGCCGTTTACGTCAACGTAAGCAGGTCCCTTGATGCCGATCTACAATGCCCCCGTGGAAGACGTCCTTTTCCTCCTCAGGGACGTCTTCGGCTACGAGCGATTCGCCAACCTGCCCGGCTTCGCCGACGCGCCGCTCGACACGGTCGAGGCGATCCTCGCCGAGGGCGCGCGCTTCTCGCAGGAGGTGCTGCAGCCGCTCAACCGCAGCGGCGACCGCGAGGGCTGCACGCGCCACGCCGACGGCCGCGTGACCACGCCCGCCGGCTTCCGGGAAGCCTACGCCGACTACGCCGCCGCCGGCTGGGTCGGGCTCTCCGCCGACCCGGCCTATGGCGGACAGGGCCTGCCCTACACGCTCGCCGCCATCATGAACGAGTTCACGACCGCGGCGAACATGGCCTGGAGCATGTATCCGGGCCTGATCCAGGGCGCGATCGCCGCGCTCGCGCAGCACGGCACCGAGGCGCAGCGCCGGACCTACCTGCCCGCGCTCGTCTCCGGCCGATGGGCCGGCACGATGAACCTCACCGAGCCGCATTGCGGCACCGATCTCGGCCTCATCAAGACGCGCGCCGTGCCGGAGCCGGACGGCGGCTACCGCATCACCGGCCAGAAGATCTTCATCTCCGCCGGCGAGCACGACCTCACCGACAACATTGTCCATCTCGTGCTGGCGCGCATCGACGGCGCGCCGGAGGGGACGTCCGGCATCTCCCTCTTCGTCGTGCCGAAGCGGCTCGTCGACGAGAACGGCGCCCCCGGCGAGGCGAACGGCGTCTCCTGCGGCTCCATCGAGGAGAAGATGGGCATCCACGGCAATTCCACCTGCGTCATGAACTATGACGGCGCGAAGGGCTGGCTGGTCGGCGCGGAGAACAAGGGGCTCCGCGCGATGTTCACGATGATGAACGAGGCCCGGCTCGGCGTCGCCGTCCAGGGCCTCGCGCTCTCCGAGGTGGCCTACCAGAACGCCGCCGCCTATGCCCGCGAGCGGCTGCAGGGCCGGGCGCTTACCGGCGCGCGCCAGCCCGAGGCGAAGGCCGACCCGATCATCGTCCATCCCGACGTGCGCCGCATCCTGATGACGATCCGCGCCTTCAACGAGGCGGCGCGCGCGCTCGTGGTCTGGACCGCGCTCGAGGCCGACGTCGCCCATCGCAGCGGCGACGCGGCCGAGAAGGCGCGCGCCGACGACCGGCTCGGCCTGATGACGCCGGTCCTGAAGGGCGTGCTCACCGATAAGGGCTTCGAGAACGCCGTGCTCGCCCAGCAGGTCTATGGCGGGCACGGCTACATCGCGGAATGGGGCATGGAGCAGTTCGTCCGCGACGCCCGCATCGCGATGATCTACGAGGGCACCAACGGCATCCAGGCGCTCGACCTCGTCGGCCGCAAGCTGCCGAAGGACGGCGGCAAGGCGATCATGGCCCTCTTCGCCGAAATCGGCGGGTTCGTGACGGAGAATGCGGACGACGCCGCGCTCGCGCCCTATGTGAAGCCGCTGAAACAGGGGCTCGACCATCTCCAGCAGGCGACCATGTGGTTCATGCAGAACGCCATGGCCAAGCCGGACAATGCCGGCGCCGGCGCGACCGACTACATGCACCTCTTCGGCCTCGTCGCGCTCGGCTACATGTGGGCGCGGATGGCCAAGGTCGCGTACGCGGCGGCAGGCGGCGACGGCGCGGACGCGCTCGCCGAGCGCAAGCTCCTGCTCGGCCGCTTCTTCATGGAGCGCATCATGCCCGAGACCGGCGCCCATCTCGCCCGCATCTCGTCAGGCTTCGACACCATGATGCAGATGCCCGCGGAGGCGTTCTGATGGACCGCGCCCTCATGGACCCCGCGCTCACCGGCGGCTGCCAGTGCGGCGCCGTCCGCTACACGCTCCTCGCGCAGCACCGCACCGCCGACGTCTGCCATTGCCGCATGTGCCAGCGATCCTCCGGCGCGCCGTTCGTGGCCTTCGCGCAGTTCCGCGCCGAGGACGTGCGCTGGGACCGCGGCGCCCCGAAGCTCTTCCGCAGCTCGAACTTGGTCGACCGCGGCTTCTGTGCGGCGTGCGGGACGACGCTCACCTACCAGTTCCTGCCGCACGGCACGGTCAGCATCACGCTCGCGAGCCTCGACGACCCGAACGCGATCACGCCGCAGGCGCAGATGGGGATGGAGAGCCGGCTCGCCTGGCTCGACGCGGCTCTGGCGCTGCCGGGCCAGACGACGGAAGCGAGCTTCGGAGACGATCTCGCGCAGATGGTCAGCAACCAGTTCGACCCGGGGAGATCCTGATGGCCGAGGCCTTCATCTACGACGCCGTGCGGACGCCGCGCGGCCGCGGCAAGCCGGACGGGGCGCTCCACGAGGTGCCGACGGTGCGGCTCGCGGCGGCGCCGCTCGCCGCCATCCGGGAGCGCAACGGCCTCGACCCGGACCTCGTCGACGACGTCGTTCTCGGCTGCGTCGATCCCGTCGGCGAGGCCGGCGGCAACGTCGCCCGCGCCGCGGTCTTCGTCGCCGGATACGGCCAGCAGGTGCCGGGCATGCAGATCAACCGCTTCTGCGCCTCCGGCCTCGACGCCGTGAACACCGGCGCGGCGCAGGTCGCGACGGGCCAGCACGATCTGGTGCTCGCTGGCGGGGTGGAATCGATGTCGCGCGTCGGCATCGGCGCGTCGGGCGGCGCCTGGCCGGTCGATCCCGAAGTCGCGGTGCCCGCCTATTTCATGCCGCAGGGCATCTCGGCCGATCTCATCGCCACGAAATACGGCTTCACGCGCGACGATTGCGACGCCTATGCCGTGCAGAGCCAGAAGCGCACCGCCGCGGCTTGGGGCGAGGGCCGCTTCGCGCGCTCCGTCGTGCCGGTGCGCGACGTCAACGGCATCACGCTCCTCGACCGCGACGAGCATCCGCGACCCTCGACCGACATGCAGTCGCTCGCCGCGCTCAACCCGGCCTTCGAGATGATCGGGGCGATGGGCGGCTTCGACGCGGTCGCGATCCAGGCCCACCCGGACGTCGAGCGCGTCGTGCACGTCCACCATGCCGGCAATTCCTCCGGCATCGTCGACGGCGCCGCCGCCGTGCTTGTCGGCAATGCCGAAGGCGGCCGCGCTGCCGGGCTGAAGCCGCGGGCCCGCATCCGCGCCTTCGCCAATGTCGGCTCCGACCCGGCCCTGATGCTGACCGGCCCGATCGACGTCACGCGCAAGGTGCTCCGCCGCTCCGGCATGGCGCTTTCCGACATCGACCTCTTCGAGATCAACGAGGCCTTCGCCGCCGTCGTGCTCCGCGCCGTGCAGGCGCTCGACCTCGATCCCGACCGGGTCAACGTCAATGGCGGCGCCATCGCGATGGGCCATCCACTCGGGGCGACCGGCGCGATGATCCTCGGGACGGTCCTCGACGAACTGGAGCGCCGCGACCTCTCCACCGCCCTCGTCACGCTCTGCATCGGGGCGGGCATGGGGACGGCCACGATCATCGAAAGGGTGTGACCATGCCGAAGATCGACCTGGATGCCGTGCCGGAACAGAACAGTTGCGGCTATCCGGCGCCCTATCACGAGATCGCCGCGGGCCGCTTCCGCAAGCGCCTCGGCGCCGCCGGCGGCCTGACCCAGTTCGGCGTCAATCTGTGCCGGCTCGAGCCGGGCTCCGGCTCCTCGCAGCGCCACTGGCACGAGAAGGAGGACGAGCTGATCGTGGTCGTCTCCGGCGAGGTCGTGCTGGTTGAGGACGGCGGCGAGACCGTGCTGCGGGCAGGCGACGTGGCCGCCTTCAAGGCGGGCGTGCCGAACGGCCACCAGCTCCTCAACCGCTCGGATCGCGACGCGCTGATCCTGGAAGTCGGCAGCCGGATCGCGGGCGAGGTCGCGCATTATTCCGACCTCGACATGGTGAACCGCGAGGGCGCCTATCTCCACCGCGACGGCACGCCCTATCCCCGGCGCGATCAGCCGCGGTGAGGGCTCACGCGCGCGGCCGCGCCCGGCTCCGCCGTGGTCGCGAGGATCGGCACGTCCGGCAGCGCCTGGAACGCGGGCTTCGCGAAATGATAGCCCTGGAACAGCTCGATGCCGGCGGCGCGCAGCACCGTGAGCTCGGCCTCGCTCTCCACGCCCTCCGCCAGCAGCGTCACGTCCAGGTTGCGTGCCGTCCAGACCAGCGCCGAGAGGATGACCTGCCGCGCATGCGAGCTCTCGATGCCGCGGATGAGCTCCATGTCGATCTTCAGGAGGTCCGGCTGGAACTTGGCCAGCAGGTTCAGCCCGGCATAGCCGGCGCCGAAATCGTCGATCGCCGTTATGAATCCGTGCCGGCGGTACGCCTCGATGATGCGCTCGACATGGCCGACGTCGCGGATCTCCTCCTGCTCGGTGAACTCGAACAGGATGTTCTCGCGCGGGATGCCGGTGCGCTCGGCCGCGGCGAGCGAGGTCCGCAGGCAGGCGGCCGGCTCGTAGACGG
This sequence comes from Faunimonas sp. B44, assembly GCF_052655945.1. NCBI lineage: Bacteria > Pseudomonadati > Pseudomonadota > Alphaproteobacteria > Hyphomicrobiales > Afifellaceae > Faunimonas > Faunimonas sp. B44. The sequence goes on from NZ_JBQYEX010000001.1 coordinate 222,394, forward strand.
CGTTCGGCATGAAGTTGATGGAGAGCCTCAGATCCGCGCCGCGCGGGAAGAGCGCGGCCGCCGTCTCGATCGACTTCACCCGGCAGGCCTGGTCGAAGCGGTAGCGGTTCTCGGCGTCGACGTTTGCGAGCACCTGGTGCGCGGGCTCGCCGGCGGGGCCCCTGACGAGCGCCTCGTAGCCCCAGACGCGGCCGCGCGGGAGTTCCACGATCGGCTGGAAGGCCATCGCGAATTCGAACCCGAGCGCCTCGCCGTTCTTGCAGCCCTCGCAACCCATTCTGGCCGTCATGCCGGTCTCCGTGCCGCAGCGGGCCGCGACTATGCCGGCCGCGCCTTCATGAATCCTGAACGCTCGCCCGACGGGAGACGACGCCGATGAGAACCGACAACTTCACGATGGAGACCGGCGCCGACGGCATCGCGCTCGTGACCTGGGACATGCCCGGCCGCTCCATGAACGTCTTCACGATGGAGGTGCTCGACGAGCTCGCGGCGATCGTCGAGGCGGTCGCCGCCGATGCCGAGATCGTCGGCGCCGTCATCCTCTCCGCCAAGGACGGCTTCACCGGCGGCGCCGACATCACCATGCTCCACCGCATGTTCGGCCTCTTCCGCGAGAAGGCGGAGAAGGATCCGGAAGGCGCCGGGCGCGAGCTCTTCGAGCAGTCGAGCCTGATGTCGCGCATCTACCGGCGGCTGGAAACCTGCGGCAAGCCGTTCGTCGCGGCGATCCACGGCGCCTGCATGGGCGGCGGCACCGAGCTCGCGCTCGCCGCGCACGGCCGCGTCATCTCCGACGACCGGGCGAGCCGCTTCGGCCTGCCGGAGGTGAAGATCGGGATCTTCCCCGGGGCCGGCGGGACGCAGCGCGTGATGCGCATGGCCGACCCGCAGGCGGGCCTCCAGATGCTGCTGAAGGGCGAGTCGCTCGATCCCGCCCGGGCGAAGGCGATGGGCCTGGTCGACCGGGTCGTGCCGCGCGCCGGGCTCGTCGAGGCGGCGAAGGCCATGATCGCGGAGGGGCTGAAGCCCGTTAAGCCGTGGGACGAGAAGGGCTACCGGCCGAAGGGCGCGGCCAACGTCTTCTCGGCCGCCGGCTTCCAGCTCTGGCCGGCGGCGAACGCGATCTACCGCAAGGAGACCTACGACAATTATCCCGGCGCCCGCTACCTGCTCCAGGCGGTGTTCGAGGGGCTGCAGCTGCCGATGGACCTCGCGCTCCGCGTCGAGAGCCGCTATTTCGCCCGCGTGCTGCAGACGCCGGAGGCGGCGGCGATGATCCGCTCGCTCTTCGTCTCGCTGCAGGAGCTCAACAAGGGCGCGCGCCGCCCCGCCGGCGCGCCGAAGTCGGAGCTGAAGCGGATCGGCGTCATCGGCGCCGGCTTCATGGGCGCCGGCATCGCCCACGTCACCGCGCAGGCCGGCATGGAGGTCGTGCTGCTCGACCGCGACATGGACGCCGCGGAGAAGGGCAGGGCGCATTCCGCCGCGCTCATGGACAAGGCGGTCCAGCGCGGCCGCGCCACACCGGCCGACAAGGACGCCGTCCTCGCGCGGATCGCGCCGACCGCCGATTACGCCGCGCTCGCCGGCTGCGACCTCGTCGTGGAGGCCGTGTTCGAGGACCGGCAGGTGAAGGCCGAGGCGATGCGCCGCGCCGCCGAGCATCTAGGCCCCGGCGCGATCTTCGCCTCCAACACCTCGACGCTGCCGATCACCTCGCTCGCCGCGGGGTGGCGCGACCCGGCCGAATTCGTCGGCATCCACTTCTTCTCGCCCGTCGACCGCATGATGCTCGTCGAGATCATCCGCGGCCGCGACACCGGCGAGCGCGCGCTCGCGACCGCGCTCGACTATGTCCGCGCCATCCGCAAGACGCCGATCGTCGTCGACGATTCGCGCGGCTTCTACGCCAATCGCTGCGTCACGGCCTATCTGCTGGAAGGCCACCTCATGCTGACGGAGGGCGTGCCGCCGGCGATGATCGAGAATGTCGGCCGCATGGCCGGCATGCCGGTCGGCCCGCTCGCCCTCAACGACGAGGTCGCCCTCGACCTCGCCTGGAAGATCGTGCAGGCGACCAAGGCCGACCTCGGCGCGCAGGCCGTCGACCCGGCGCAGGAGCGGCTGCTGGAGGAGCTGGTGGTCCGGCGCGAGCGCCTCGGCCGCAAGAACGGCAAGGGCTTCTACGATTACCACGGGCGCGAGAAGCGGCTCTGGCCGGGCCTCTCCGAGATCGTCGCGCCGCGCCCGGCCGAGGATTTCGCCGTCGACGAATTGAAGCGGCGGCTCCTCGCCGTGCAGGCGCTGGAGGCCGCGCGCACCTTCGAGGAGAAGGTCGTCACCGACGTGCGCGAGGCCGATGTCGGCTCCATTCTCGGCTTCGGCTTCGCGCCATTCACCGGCGGCACGCTGTCCTATATCGACGGCATGGGCGCGGCGCGCTTCGTCGCGATGTGCGACGGCCTCGCCGAACGCCACGGCGAGCGCTTCCGCCCGAACCGGCTGCTGCGCGACATGGCCGCCGCCGGCGAGACCTTCTACGGCCGCTTCGCGCCGGCCGCCTGAGCCCGCCTTCTCTGCCGGCCGCGTTTTCTACCGGCCCCGCTTTTCTACCGGGACGCGCTGGAGGCGAGGACTATTTTCCTGTAGTGCTCGGCCGGGACGGAGGTCCCGGCCATGCCGCAGCCGATCTGGAACCACGAGACCGTGTGGCGCGCCATCGACGCGCTCGCCGCCGAGCACGGCCTGTCCGCCTCCGGGCTCGCCCGCAAGGCGGGCCTCGACCAGACCGCCTTCAACCGCTCCAAGCGCGTCGGCGGCGACGGCCGGCCGCGCTGGCCCTCGACCGAATCGATCGCCAAGATCCTCGACGCCACCGGCGCGAGCCTCGACGACCTGATGCGCCTCGTCGCCGGCGAGGCCGCCCCGCCCGCCCGCTTCGATCCGGCGCCGGCCCGTGCCCTCGCCCCGCCGCCCCGCCCGGCCCGGCCTCGCGCCCCGTCGGCCCGCGCCGCAGCGCTCCGCGCCCCGCCGCCGGCCCGCCCGCTGCCGCTCCTCGGCTTCGCCCGCGCCGGCGCCGGCGGCTTCTTCGACGATGGCGGCTATCCGGCCGGCCAGGGGTGGGACGAGGTGCCGTTCCCCGCATTCCGCGACGAGGGCGCCTACGCGCTCGCCGTCGCCGGCGAATCCATGCTGCCGCTCTATCGCGACGGCGACATCATCATCGTCTCGCCCACCGCCCGCATCCGCAAGGGCGACCGCGTCGTCGTGAAGACCGCCGACGGCGAGGTCATGGCCAAGATCCTGAAGCGCCGCACGGCGAAGGCGATCGAGCTCGAATCGCTCAACCCGGAGCACGGCGCCCGCACGCTGCCGCTGAAGGAGGTCGCCTGGGTCGCGCGCATCCTGTGGGCGAGCCAGTAGCGCCTCCGCCGCCCTTTCGCATCTCAAGGTTGAGAAGCCGCCGCCGCGCGCCCCGCCTGCGCAGGGAGCGGGAACCCGGCGCGGCGCTCCGGATTACCTGATGCGGCAGGGGCTCGCGGCCCCGGTTTCAGGAGGCGGCATGTCGGACGTTCCGCTCGCAGCCATACGCGAATCCGTCGCGGCGGCGATCGAAAGCGGCCAGCCGCTCGACCTCGAGCGGGAGGCCCACCGCATCGCGCTCCTCTACGGCCCCGGCCAGGACGTCGTCAGGAGCGAGCTGCGCGCCGCGAGCCGCAAGGCGGAGGTGGCGCTCGCCGCGCCCCCGCCGGCCGCGCAGGACTGACCCGCCGCCCCTTCACCCCGTCGCCCCCTCCACCCCGTCACCCGTCCCGCGCGGCTCCCCGGCCCCCGGCCCGGCCGCCCGGCGCCGCCGCCTCGCCCATGACCGTCCGCCCGCCATAGAGGTGCGAGGCCGCGCGCTCTTCCGCCACGAACGCCTCGAGCGACGGCCCCGTCGCGTGCCGCTCCAGCCGCCGCGCCTGCGCGTCGAGCCGCCGGAGCGCGCCGAACTCCTCGTCCCGCCCGAGCCGGGCCTTTCCGATCGCCGATTTCAGCACGCCGATCGTCTCGTCGTAGACGCGGACCGGCACCGGGAAGGGGTGCCCGTCCTTGCCGCCATGGGCGAGCGAGAAGCGCGCCGGGTCGGTGAAGCGGCACGGCGCGCCGTGCACCACCTCGGCGACGAGCGCGAGCGCCCGCACGGTGCGCGCGCCCACGCCGGGCACCGCGAGGAGCGCGGCGAAGTCCGCCGGCCCGCGCTCGGCCGCCGCGGCGAGGCTGCCGTGGAGCCGCCGCAGCACGACGTCGCCGGCGCGCACGTCGTGATGCGCCGGCATGACGAGATGCGGCAGGAGCGGCGCCTCCGCCTCGCCCGTGCGGCGCCCTCCCTTGCCGCCCGCGGCGCCGCCCGGCGCCCGGCCCGCATCCCCGTCGATCCGCGCATAGGCCTCGGCGATCCCGTCCGGCCCGAGCTCGGAGAGGAGCGCGACCTGGGCGTCCCGCGCCCGCGCCGCCCGGCGGTCGGTGAGGTTCACGATCTCGCCCTGGCCCGGCCCGTCGATCGCGCTGTGCGGCGCGTCGACGAAGTCCGTCATCGTCTCCGAGAGCCAGTGGTAGCGCCGCGCCTGCCGCCGCGCCCCGTTCATGCCCTGCTGCACGACCACCCACCTGCCGTCGTCGGTGACGATGAAGCCGTGCAGATAGAGGTCGAAGCCGTCCTGCACGGCCGCGCTGTCGATCTTGGCGACGAGCCGGCTCGCCGCCGCGAGCGCCGCGCCGTCGAGGCCGGTGCGATCGCCCACCGCCGCGAGTTCCTGCGGCGTCGCGCGCGAGTGCCGCCCCCGCCCGCCGCAGACATGCAGGCCGAGCTCGCCCGACCGCGGCGCGAGCCCGCGCTTCAGGGCGCCGAGCACGCTCGTCGTGATGCCGGAGGAATGCCAGTCCATGCCCATGACGGCGCCGAAGGACTGGAACCAGAACGGGTGCGCCAGCCGGCGCAAGAGCTCGTCGCGCCCGTAATGCAGCACGATCGCCTCGCTCATCACCGCGCCGAGCCGGGTCATGCGCTCCGCCAGCCAGCGCGGCACCCGCCCCCCATGCAGCGGCAGATCGGCACTCCCGGCGCGTTTCGTCATGGGTGGGGTCCTCTATTGATAATGGTACTTTGGAGTTGCCAAACCCACTCTCAGGGTTGAGCATGAAGGCTTAGGTTGTGGGAGGAGAAGATGGCAGCTTTCGTGAATAGGCCGCTGCACTCCGTGCAAGTGCTTGCGCTCGATCCGTTCCATGACGAACACGGCTACCTCGTATCAGCCAGAGTTCAAATAAGTCTCACTGCGATTGACGGGATTGGTGCTGGCCCTGGTATTCACGTCGGTCTAGCACTGCCAGTAAGCGAACCGATGCCAATTCAAGACGTTCAACGCGAAGCGATCAGACGAGCTCTCGCTCTCGTTCAACGGATTGCTCGTGAGAGCCCAGAGGCGTTAATCGAAGCATCTGCCAAGCCTCTCGATTTCGCGCCTGAAGCGCCGTAGCCATGAGCAAGTACGACCCGCTAAGGGAGTACCTGAGTCGCCGCAAAGATCGCTATGTGCAGATGACACTCGCGGACGTTGATCGGCTGGTGGGCCTCCCAGCCTCGGCGTATACACACGAGTGGTGGTGGGATAACGAGGATGTGGCGACAACTTACCATGTCCAATGCAAATCGTGGCAGGCTGCTGGCTACTTAGCGAAGGTAAATCTCTTAGCAAGAACTGTGGTATTTCGGCGGCCGTAGGGTCAATGCTTATTTGCAATTCGAAGCGGCGCTCGCGGCACCTTCGTCAGGCCCTCTCCCGTAAACCCTGTAGCTCGGCTTAGCCAAGTTTGCGCGTGACGTCACCACATAGTTTGTGAGGTCTGTCGCTTTCGGGCAGATGCGCTGCAATAGGAGTCAGCTAGACCCACGACCTGCAGATGCAGCGTACCAATAAGACCTCGCCAATGGCACCCGCACTCCCACTGGAAGGGTCAAGATCAAAACCCAAAGTGGCGTTATCACACGTTAACGCCGCCCGGGGCGCGCTGGGCCATCCTTCGGGGTACGAAGACGGACGTCCCACCGGGAGGAGCGTCATGCAGGACCGGGCCTATGCGACCTGGCAGAGCCGGCCTTACGGAATCTATCTCAGCATCCATGCCGCGGTGGCGGCGGCCGCGCGCGAGGGCCGCATCATCGACGCCGCCGAGCTCGTCGCCCGGCTCATGCAGGAGCCGGCCGCCGCGCGCCTGACGCCGGCCGCCATCGAACGCGCTCTGGTTGCGGCGGCGGCCGCGCAGGGCGTGCCGCTCGTCCTCGGCGCGCGCGCCGGCGCGGCCCTCCCGGCCGCCCCGGCGGTGCCCGATGCGGTGCGCGGCGGGGGCGCCGGGCGGTTGGAATCGGGAACCGACGAGGCGCGTGCATGCGCCTGAACGATGACGTTCGCGGCGACGGGCCCGTGCCTGCGGCGCTGCCCGTCGAGCGTCTTCCCGTCGCACCGCCTGCCGCGCGCCGCGCGCCGGCGCCGTCGGAAGGCCGCAGCGCGCTGCTCGACGCGCTGCCGGCGTCCGAGGCGGCGCTTCTGCGCGGCCACCTGACGCCGGCGGCCTTCCCCGCCGGCGCCTCCGTCCAGGAGCCCGGCAAGCCGGTGGAATCCTGTCACTTCGTGGAGGAGGGGCTCGTCGCGATCCTGGCGCTCACCGGCGACGGCAAGCCGGTCCAGGTCGGCATGGTCGGGCGCGACGGCATGGTCGGCGCCTCGGTCGCGCTCGGGGCGGCGCTCGCCCAGAGCCGGGCCGTGGCGCAGACCGCCTGCGCCGTGCAGTCGCTCCCTGCCGCGCGGCTGCGCGAGGTCCTGCCGGACGCGCCGGTGCTCCGGGGCCTCCTCCTCGCCCATGTCCGCGCCCGGCTCGCGCAGTCCATGCGGTTCGCCGCCTGCAGCGCCCGGCACGGGCTGGAGCAGCGCGTCGCGCGCTGGATCCTCGACGCCTCCGGCCGGCTCGAGGACCCCGCCATCGGGCTGACCCACGATTTCCTGGCCTCGCTCCTCGGCGTGCGCCGGGCGAGCGTCACCTGCGCGCTCCACGTGCTGGAAGGCGACCGCGCCATCTTCGCCCGGCGCGGCCAGATCCTCATCCGCGATCGCGACCGCCTGAGGAGCCTCGCCTGCAGCTGCCCCGACCTCTGAAGTCCTCGGCCGCCTCGGCGGCGTAGCGGGCGATCCAGCGGCGGTCGATCCGGTCCTTCCAGCGCCACACCCAGCCGCCCTCGGCCTTGAAGGGCCCGCGCGCCGCGATCGCCCGGCAATCGCCCGTCGAAAGGATCGAGAGGTGCTGCCGCTGCGGCCGGTACTCGGCGAGCGGACGTCCTTCCGCCGCGCGCCGGAGGTTGCGGGCGAGCGGCGGCCCCTGGCGCACGGCGAAGACGCCGGCCTTCGGGCGCGGGTCGTCGACCATCGTCGCGCAGTCGCCGGCGGCGAACACGGACGGGTCGCCGAGCGAGCGCAGCGTGCGCGCGACCGCGACGAAGCCGTCGCCGTCGAGGACGAGCCCGGATTCCTGCAGCCAGCGCGGCGCCGCCGCTTCGGTGGCGACGAGCGCGATGTCGGCGTCGACGGCGAGTCCGCCGGCGTGTACGGCGTGCGCCCCGATCGCGGTCACCCGCGCCCCCTCCACGAGTGCGACCTTCGCGCCGATCAATCCCCGGTGTGCGGCGCGGCGCACCGCGCCGTTCTGCCCGGCAAGCAGCCGCCCGTCGGTCACCAGCACGAAGGAGAAGGCGTCGGGGTCGAGGCCGTGCGCCGCGGCATCCGCCCGCAGCCGATGGCGGATCGCGAGCACCAGCTCGAAGCCCGCCGCCCCGCCGCCCACGACCGCGATCCGGCGCGGCCCCCCGGGCGCGAGCGCGCTGGCCTCAAGTGCTTCCCATTTCTGCAGGAATTGGCCGATCGGCTTGACCGCGATCGCGTGCGCCTCCGCCCCCTCGATGCCGTCGAGGCGCGGCGTGATGCCGACGTCGAGCGACAGGAGGTCGTAGCCGATCTCCCGCCCGTCCTTGAGCCGCACCGCCTTGCCGGCGAGGTCGAGCCCGACCGCCTCGCCCGCCACGAAGGCCGCGCTGGCCGCATCGCAGAGGGGGCGGAGAGGCACGTGGATGTCCCCGCGCCGGTAATGGCCGGCGACGAGCCCGGGCAGCATCCCCGAATAGGGCGTCTCCCCCTCCCGCGACACCAGCGTCATCAGAACGCCCGGAAAGCGCCGGTTTCCGAAGCGCCGGACCACCTCGACATGGGCGTGGCCGCCGCCGACGAGCACGATATGGCGGAGGGCGGCGGCGCGCATGGATGCCTACATTTCCCCGGTCGGGACCGGCGCGGCGGCGAGCCCGCGCTTCCTGAGGAGCGCGTCGGGATCCGGCTCGCGCCCCCGGAAGAGCCGGTAGGCCTCCTTCGGGTCGCGCCGGTAGCCCGCGGAATAGACGTAGTCTTTCAGCCGTTCGGCGGTCGCGGGATCGAACGCGTCGCCGGCCTCCAGGAAGGCGTCGAACCCGTCCGCGTCCAGCACCTCCGACCAGAGATACGAGTAATAGGCGGCCGAATAGCCGTCGCCGGCGAAGATGTGGGCGAAGTGCGGCGGCCGGTGGCGCATGACCATGCCGGCCGGAATGCCGAGCCGATCGAGGGCAGAGCGCTCGAATTCCCCGAGGTCGATCGCCTCGACGTCTTCGCTCGTATGGATGTCGAGGTCGACCAGCGCCGACGCCACGTACTCCACCGTCGCGAAGCCCTGGTTGAAGTTCCGCGCGGCGAGCAGCTTGTCGAGAAGCGCCTCCGGCATCGGCTCGCCCGTGTCCGCGTGGAGCGCGAATTTGCGAAGGATTTCAGGGCGTTCCAGCCAGTGCTCGAAGAGCTGCGAGGGGAACTCGACGAAGTCGCGCGACACGCTGGTGCCGGCGATCGCGGGGTAGGTGACGTCCGACAGGAGACCGTGCAGGCCGTGGCCGAACTCGTGGAAAAGGGTGCGCGCATCGTCGAAGGAGAGGAGTGCCGGCTCGCCCTCGGCGGCCTTGGAGAAGTTCATCACGTTGAGGACGATCGGCCGGATGTCCCCGGCGAGCCTCTCCTGGGTCCGGAACGAGCTCATCCAGGCCCCGCTCCGCTTCGACGGCCGCGCGAAATAGTCGCCGAGGAAGAGTCCGACATGCTTTCCCGCCGCATCGCTGACTTCCCAGGCCCGCACGTCCGGGTGATAGAGCGCGAGATCGTGCCGCTCACGAAAGGTCAATCCAAACAGGCGGTTGGCCGTCTCGAACGCGGCCTCCACGAGGCGGTCGAGCTGGAAGTACGGCTTCACCTCGTTCTCATCGAGGTCGAACTCGTCCTTGCGGCGCCGCTCGGCGTAGAACCGCCAGTCCCAGGGGGCGATCTCGAAATTCCCGCCCTCGGCCTGCACGATCCCCTGGAGCGCGGCCGCCTCGCGGAGCGCCTGCGCGCGCGCCGGCGCCCACACCGAGCGCAGCAGGCCGTAGGCGGCCTCGGGGCTGCCCGCCATCGTGTCGTCGAGGCGGAAATGGGCGAAGCTCGGATAGCCGAGGATCTTCGCGCGCTCGGCCCGCAGCCGCACCATCTCGGCCGCGATCGCGCGATTGTCGGTGTCGCCGCCGCCCTCGCCGCGCGCCACCCATGCCTGGAACGCCGCCTCGCGCAGGTCGCGGCGGGTCGAGAACTGCAGGAACGGCTCGATCGAGGAGCGCGACAGCGTGATCACGTGCTTGCCGGGATGGCCGCGATCGGCCGCCGCCCGCGCCGCCGCCGCGCGCAGGAAGCCGGGGAGACCGGCGAGGTCCTCCTCGCCCTCCAGCACCAGCGCATACGCCTTCTCGTCGGCCAGCAAATTCTGCGCAAACCCCGTCCCCAGCACCGACAGCCGCTCCGCGATCGCCGCGAGCCGGGCCTTCTCGGCCTGTCCGAGCCCCGCCCCGCTTCGCGAGAACATGGTGTGGTAGCGTTCGATCACGCGCGCCTCTTCCTCCCCGAGGCCGAGCGAGTCGCGGCGCGCGAAGAGGTCGGCGATGCGGGCGTGCAGCGCGGAATCGAGGAGAATTCTCGTCCTGTGCCGCGCCAGCGCCGGCGCCATGTCGCGCTCGATCGCCTGCAGCGCGTCGTTGCTGTCCGCGCCGGCAAGATTGAAGAAAACCCCGGAGACGCGGCGAAGCGTCTGGCCGCTCCTCTCGAGTGCGGCGACGGTGTTGTCGAAGGTGGGCGCCGCCGGATCGCCGGCGATTGCGGCGATCTCCGCCTCCTGCTCGGCAATGCCTGCCTCGAAGGCGGGACGGAAGTGCTCCGGGCGGATCTCGTGGAAGGGCGGCAGCCCGAACGGCGTCAGCCAGTCGAGGAGGAGCGGGTTGCCCGGCGGATTCGCCGCGGCGCCGCCTTCCGCGATCGTCTCGTCCGTCGTCGTCTCGGTGCCCCGCTCCACGCCGTTTCTCCCCATGTCGAAGTGCCGTGCGATCCGGCATGCGGCCGCCATCGGCCGGACCGGATTGCACTCGTCCCTATGTGTGCGCCTTGCCTCGCTTTATCCACCCCGCTAGGGAACGGCGCGACTCCGCCACGCCGACCCCCACGGTGCCATGAAGTTCACGCTGTCCTGGCTGAAGGACCATCTCGAGACCGAGGCCTCCGCCGAGGAGATCGCGGAGGCTCTGACGCATATCGGTCTGGAACTCGAGAGCCTCACCAACCCGGCCGAGGCGCTCCGGCCCTTCGTCATCGCCCGCGTGCTCGAGGCGCGGCAGCATCCGAACGCGGACCGCCTCCGCGTCTGCATGGTGGAGACGGGCGCGGGTGTCCCCGTCCAGGTCGTCTGCGGCGCCCCGAACGCGCGCACCGGCATGATCGGCGTCTTCGCCCCGCCCGGGACCTACGTGCCCGGGACGGGCGTCGACCTCAAGGTCGGCACCATCCGCGGCGTGGAGTCGAACGGCATGCTCGTCTCCGAGCGCGAACTGCAGCTTTCCGACGCCCACGAGGGCATCATCGAGCTTGGCGCGGACGCGCCCGTCGGCCGCTCCTATGCGAGCTGGATGGGACTGGACGACCCGGTCATCGACGTCGGCGTGACGCCCAACCGGCCCGACGCACTCGGCGTCTACGGCATCGCCCGCGACCTCGCCGCCAAGGGCATGGGCCGGCTCAAGCCGCTCAACCGGGCTCCCGTCGAAGGGTCCTTCGCGAGCCCGATCAGCGTGGACCTCCGCTTCGAAGACCCGACCAACACGCCCTGTCCGCTCTTCGTCGGCCGCTATTTCCGGGGCGTAACGAACGGCCCGTCGCCGGCCTGGATGCAGAAGCGGCTCCGCGCCATCGGGCTGCGCCCGATCTCTGCCCTCGTCGACATCACGAATTACGTGACGCACGGCTACGGGCGGCCGCTCCACGTCTTCGACGCCGACAAGGTGGCTGGCACCGTCCATGCCCGGCTCGCCCAGGACGGCGAGACGATCGAGGCGCTCGACGGCCGCACGTACACGCTCGACGGGACGATGACGGTGATCGCCGACGACAACGGCCCCGAAGGCATCGCCGGCATCATGGGCGGGGAGCGGACCGGCTGCACCGGAACGACACGGAACGTCTTTCTCGAGGCGGCCTATTTCGATCCGATCCGGACGGCGACGACCGGCCGCAAGCTCGGCATCCATTCCGATGCACGCTACCGGTTCGAGCGCGGGGTCGATCCCGCCTTCGTGGAAACCGGCGCGGAGATCGCCACCAGGCTCATCCTCGAGATCTGCGGCGGCGAGGCGTCCGATCTCGTCGTTGCCGGCGCAGCGCCGATCCGCAGCCGATCCTACCGGCTGCGCATGGACCGCGTGCGCAGCCTCGCTGGCGTCGACATCCCGGCCGGGGAGCAGCTCGACATTCTCCGCGCCCTCGGCTTCACCATCGCCGGCACCGATGCCGAGATCGTCGCGGAGGTACCGTCCTGGCGGCCGGACATCGACGGCGAGGCCGATCTGGTGGAGGAGATCGTCCGCATCCACGGTCTCGATCGGATCGAGAGCGTGCCGCTGCCGCGGCTCACAACCGTTACCGGCCGCAGCATCACGCAGGCGCAGCGCCGCCGCTTCATGGCCGCCCGCGCGCTCGCGGCCCGCGGCTTCAACGAGGCGGTCACCTGGTCCTTCCTGCCGAAGGCGCAGGCAGAGCTCTTCGGCGGGGGGCAGCATGCCCTGGAACTCGCCAACCCGATCTCGAGCGAACTGTCCGACATGCGGCCTTCGCTGCTGCCGAACCTGGTGGCGGCGGCCGCCCGCAACATGGCGCGCGGCTTCGGCGACCTCATGCTTTTCGAGGGCGGCCAGGCCTATGGCGGCGACCGGCCCGAGGACGAGCGCGTGAACGTCTCCGGCATCCGCTGCGGCGCGACCGGGCCGCGGCACTGGTCGGCTCAGCCCCGTCCGGTCGACGTCTACGATGCCAAGGCCGACGCGCTTGCGGTGCTTGCCGCTGCGGGCGCGCCGCTCGACAAGCTGCAGGTCGTCGCCGAAGGGCCCTCCTGGTATCATCCGGGACGCGTCGGCTCGTTCATGCTCGGGCCGAAGAACCGGCTCGCGACCTTCGGCGAGCTCCATCCCCGCGTACTCGACGCGATGGACGTGGCCGGACCGCTCGTCGCCTTCGAGGTCGATCTCGACGCGATCCCGCTGCCGAAGGCGACGAAGACGGCACGGCCCGCACTTGCCGCATCCGACCTGCAGGCGGTCCGACGCGACTTCGCCTTCCTTGTCGACGAGAGCGTCGCGGCCGACCGGCTGCTGCGCGCCGCCCGGAGCGCCGACAAGACGCTCGTCCAGGACGCCGCCGTCTTCGACGTCTTCGCCGGCCCCGCTCTCGGCGAAGGGCGCAAGTCGGTTGCCATCGAGGTGACGCTCCAGCCCCGCGAGCGGACGCTCACCGACGAGGAGATCGACAAGGTCTCCGCGGCCATCGTCGCCGCTGTCGAGAAGGCGACCGGGGGCCAGCTCCGCGGCTGAATTCTTCCGCCCGGCGGAGTGGAACGCCCGACGGCGTTCCACATTCTTTGCAGCGGGGGCAGAGTTCGGTTATCCATCCGGCAATGGCCAAGGACAGTTCCGTGCGGGGCACCGGCGCGCGCGACCAGCGCAGGGACCGGCTCGCGCAGGCGCTCCGAGACAATCTGAAGCGCCGGAAGGCGCAGGGGCGGGACCGGAACGGACCCGCCGGGCCGGGGGATGGCGCGCCGAGCGATGAAGACACGAGCGCGGGCCTCGTCCGCGGACCGGAGACCTAGATGGACAGCATTCGCATCGTCGGCGGGCATCGCCTGAACGGCACGATCCCGATCTCGGGCGCGAAGAACGCCGCGCTCCCGCTCATGATCGCGAGCCTCCTGACGAACGAGACGCTCACGCTGGAAAACGTTCCGGATCTCGCCGATGTCGGGCTCCTGAAGCGCATCCTCGCGAATCACGGCGTCGATTACATGGTTTCCGGCAAGCGCCCGGGCGACCTTCCCAATTCGGGGCAGACGCTCGGCCTCACCGCCGCCGAGATCGTCGATACCACAGCGCCCTACGACCTGGTCAGCCGCATGCGCGCAAGCTTCTGGGTCATCGGCCCGCTGCTCGCCAGGATGGGCGAGGCGCGGGTGTCGCTGCCCGGCGGCTGCGCGATCGGCACGCGGCCCGTCGATTTCTTCCTGATGGGCCTGCGCGATCTCGGCGCCGAGATCGAGCTCGACCGCGGCTATGTCGTGGCGCGCGCGCCCGGCGGCCTGAAGGGCGGGCGCGTCCGGTTCCCGAACGTCTCCGTCGGCGCGACCCACACGGTGATGATGGCGGCGACGCTCGCCTCCGGGGAGACGGTGATCGAGAACGCCGCCCGCGAACCGGAGGTCGCCGACCTCGCCGCCTGCCTCGGCAAGATGGGGGCGAGGATCGAGGGCGCCGGCACGAGCACGATCCGGATCGAGGGCGTGCCGCGCCTGCACGGGGCCGTCCACCCGGTGCTGCCGGATCGTATCGAAACCGGGACCTATGCGATGGCGGTGGCGGCGACCGGCGGGGACGTCATCCTCCAGGGTGCCCATCCCGAACTGCTGCAGTCTGCGCTCGACGTGCTCGCCACCGCCGGTGCGTCGGTCGCCGATGTCGAGGGCGGCATCCGAATCGTGCGCAACGGTGCGGGCGTCGAGCCGGTCACGGTCACGACCGCGCCGTTCCCTGGTTTTCCAACGGACCTCCAGGCCCAGCTGATGGCGCTCGCGACGCGCGCGGACGGAACGTCCTCGATCACCGAGACCATCTTCGAGAACCGCTTCATGCACGTCCAGGAGCTCGCCCGGCTCGGCGCCGACATCCGCCTCAACGGCCAGACGGCAACCGTCACCGGCGTGAAGAGCCTGAAGGGCGCGCATGTCATGGCGACGGATCTCCGCGCATCCGTGTCGCTCGTCATCGCAGGGCTGACGGCCGAGGGCGAAACCACGGTCAACCGCGTCTATCATCTCGACCGCGGCTTCGAGCGCCTCGAAGAGAAGCTGTCGGCCTGCGGAGCGGAAATCGAGCGCGTCCGCGGCTAGCTGCCCGGCTAACGACGCGCTCCGGTGCGGTTGGTCGTTCAGCGCTGGCCGCGCCGTTGCGTCGTACCGATATTGCGGGCAAAGCCGCGACGCACTAGGACCAGACCGAACCCATGGCCGAGACCGCAAGTATGCCGGATGCCGACCGCCTTCGCCTGATCGCGCTCGATGCCGACGACCTCGACGTCATTTCCGCCTTCCTTCAGGACGCCTCCTTCCGGGTCGGCGACGTGAAATGGCTCCCGCGCGAACGCCGGTTCGCACTCGCGCTCCGGCGCTTCCCGTGGGAAACTGCGGGAGACAAGAATTTCCTTGCCCGCGCCACCTGCCCCCGGAAGCTGACAGCGCTCCATTTCGAGCGCGTCGAGCGCGCCTCCTGCACGGGCATGGACCTGAAGCGCCCGGACAAGACGCTGTCGCTCCTCTCGATCCGCTTCGACGAGCGCGAGCCGCCTTCCGGCGACATCTTCCTGATCTTCTCGGGCAAGGCGATGATCAGGCTTTCGGTCGAATGCGTCGAGGCCCAGCTCTGCGATCTCGAGACGGAAGCCGCTGACGCCCTCCGGCAGGAAGTGGCTTGAGGAATGCCGGTCCGCCTGTCCAGCCGCGCACCGGATTTCGAGAGCCGCCTCGACGCCCTGCTCGCCACCAAGCGCGAGACCGCGGCCGACGTGGAGGCGGCGGTCCGCGCGATCCTCGACGATGTCCGCTCCCGCGGGGATGACGCACTCCTCGATTACACCGAGCGTTTCGACAGGCACCGCCCCGCAGCCGACGCCCTGCGCGTCACCGAAGCGGAGATCGATGCGGCTGTCGCGGCCTGCGATTCTGAGACCATCGAGGCGCTCGAACTCGCCCGCGCCCGGATCGAATCCCACCACGGCCGCCAGCGCCCGGTCGACGACCTCTATACGGACGCCCTCGGCGTCGCGCTCGGCAGCCGCTGGACCGCGATCGAGGCGGTCGGGCTCTACGTGCCCGGCGGGCAGGCGAGCTACCCCTCGTCCGTGCTGATGAACGCGGTGCCCGCCAAGGTCGCCGGCGTCGCCCGTCTGGTCATGACGGTTCCGACCCCCGACGGCGAACTGAACCCGCTCGTGCTCGCCGCCGCGCGGCTCGCCGGGGTGGACGAGATCTACCGCGTCGGCGGCGCGCAGGCGGTGGCCGCGCTCGCCTACGGCACGCCCACGATCCGCCCGGTCGACAAGATCGTGGGCCCGGGAAACGCCTATGTCGCGGCGGCGAAGCGGATGGTGTTCGGGACCGTCGGCATCGACATGATCGCCGGTCCGTCGGAGGTGCTCGTGATCGCCGATGGCGAGAACGATCCGGACTGGATCGCCGCCGATCTCCTCGCCCAGGCGGAGCACGACGTGGCCGCGCAGTCGATCCTGGTGACCGACGACGAAGCCCTGGCCGACGCGGTCGGGGCCGCCGTCGAACGTCAGCTCAGGACGTTGCCGCGGGCCGAGACGGCGCGGGCGAGTTGGGACGATCACGGCGCGATCATCGTCGTCGCCGACCTTTCCGAGGCGCCCGCGATCGTCGATCGCGTCGCCCCCGAGCATCTGGAGATCGCCACCGACGACCCGGAGCTGCTCTTCGGGCGCATCCGCAATGCCGGCGCCGTCTTCCTCGGCCGCCACACGCCCGAGGTGATCGGCGATTACGTCGGCGGCTCCAACCACGTGCTACCCACTGCGCGCTCGGCCCGATTCTCCTCGGGGCTCTCCGTGCTCGATTTCGTGAAACGGACCTCGATCCTGCGGCTCGGGCCGGACAGCCTGCGCGCCCTCGCGCCCGCTGCGATCGCGCTCGCGGAAGCCGAGGGGCTCGGCGCCCATGCCAGGTCCGTGGCGATCCGACTCAACCGGTAGACCGGCCCGGCGATGAGCGACGGCGCCGATCCCTTCCGCCTCGTCGCAATCCGCTTCGACGAGGGCTCCATCGGCCGCGCGCAGCCCGATGTCGAGCACGAGCGCGCCGTCGCAGCGTACGACCTCATCGAACAGAACAGCTTCCGCCCGCTCGGTCAGCCGCCCGGACCCTACGCGCTGATCCTGTCGCTCGTGGAGAAGCGGCTCGTCTTCGACGTGCGGACGGCGGGCGGCGAGCCGCTCGTCACGCACGTGCTCTCGCTCACGCCGTTCCGCAAGATCGTCAAGGACTACTTCCTGATCTGCGAGAGCTATCACGCGGCCATCCGCACCGGGTCCCCGAGCCGGATCGAGGCAATCGACATGGGCCGGCGCGGCATCCACAACGAAGGCTCGGAGCTGCTGCGCGAACGCCTGGCCGGGAAGATCGAGATCGATTTCGATACGGCGCGCCGGCTCTTCACGCTCGTCTGCGCGCTCTTCAGGCGCGGCTGACCGCATTGGCGACGAAGCCCACCTCCGTCCTGTTCGTCTGCGGGCGCAACTCGATCCGCTCGCCGATCGCGGAGGCGCTGACGCATCACCTCTTCCCCGCCAGCCTCTATGTGGCGTCCGCCGGCATCCAGCCGGGCGATCGCGATCCCTTCGTCGATTCCGTCCTCGACGAGATCGGACTGACGCTCGGGGCGCGCAAGCCGCAGGCGCTCGACGATCTGGAAGACCTCAATTTCGATCTCGCCGTCACGCTCTCGCCGGAGGCGCACCACCGCATGCTGGAGCTCACCCGCACCCACGCCATCGACGTCGAGTACTGGCCGACCGCCGACCCGACCGCGGCCACCGGCTCCCGCGTGCAGATCCTGGACGCCTACCGCGACGTGCGGGATCGCCTCGACCGGCGCATCCGGGCGCGCTTCGCGCGCTGAAGCGGACGCGCTATTCGGGGGCGCTGGTTCACACGCTGCGGCGAATGCACTAGGTAACCGCCTCGAAACCCTCACGCGCAAGGCAAGGCCATCATGAGTGAAGCTTCCGGCGGAGCGTCCCGGCCGCTCGTGCTCGCCTCCGGCTCGCCGCGGCGGCTGGCGCTTCTCGAGCAGATCGGGATCGCGCCGGAGCGCCTGCTTCCCGCCGAGATCGACGAGAGGCCGCAGCGGCGCGAGCTGCCGCGCTCGCTCGCCCGGCGCCTTGCGATCACGAAGGCGGAAGTCTCGGCGCGGGCGGTCCGCCGCGACCCGCAATTCGCGGAGGCCTTCGTGCTCGCCGCCGATACCGTCGTCGCCGTCGGCCGCCGGATCCTGCCCAAGCCCGAGCTGTCCGACGAGGCGGTGGACTGCCTGCATCTCCTCTCCGGCCGCGGCCACCGGGTCTACACGGCCGTCGCGCTCGTCACGCCGAAGGACAAGGTGCGCCTGAAGCTCGTGGAGACGCGGGTGCGCTTCAAGCGGCTGTCTGGCGCGGAGATCGACGCCTATGTCAGCTCCGGCGAATGGCAGGGCAAAGCCGGCGGCTATGCCGTTCAGGGCAGGGCCGGGGTCTTCGTCACCAAGCTGGTCGGCTCCTATTCGGGCGTGGTCGGCTTGCCGCTCTACGAAACGGCAAGCCTGCTGTCCGGGGAAGGCTATGTGATCCACGCCGGCTGGCACGCGGAAACGGCCTGAAGAAGGTCATGGCCGACAACCCCAAGCTCGTTCCCCTCCGTCCGCCGCGCACCTGCCCGATCTGCGGCAAGCGCGCGACCCGGGAGGCCTATCCGTTCTGCTCCAAGCGCTGCGCCGACATCGATCTCGGCAACTGGCTGACGGGCCGCTATGCCATTCCGGCGTCGCCGGACGACGAGGAGGAGGGCGGGGGCCGCGACGAAGAGGCCTAGGGCGGACCGGGTGCCCCGTCGGCGGCGCCAGGCGTGCGACGATGCGGCTGGGCGCCGCCGAATGCGATCGGTCCGCCGGGAAACCGCGGCAGGGCCGGATCGCTCCGCGACGCCCGGGCGGCGTAGCGCTGGACAGCCCCGACCCAAGCCATTATAAGGCCGGCACTTCCGGTCGGGGTGCCGCCCCGGCCGACCCGCCCAGGTAGCTCAGCTGGTAGAGCAGCGGACTGAAAATCCGCGTGTCGGTGGTTCGATTCCGCCCCTGGGCACCATCCATCCCGGAACACGCTCGTTTTTCAGCGGGTTAGCACTCGTTCTTGTCCCGCCGGGGCGGAGTGGCCCGTTCGGTGGGACAATCCTGATTGCGTCCCGGCTCTCCTGAAGCTTCGCCATGCTGCGCTCCGCCAGCACCGTCTCGCGTGCCGCCCAGGCGCCGCATGGCCAGCGATCCCGGAGGCGAGCGGTACGTCCGCTCGACCTCCCGGCCAGTTCCCTGCATCGAGGTGCAGCCGTCCTCGGCCAAGGATGTCGGCGAGGCTTGGCTGACCCGCACGACGGTGAGGCTGCGCCAGTCGCCGACAGCGGATTTCCACCGGATCGACTGACCCTCGGACAGGCCGATAAGAGCCGTTCCGAGTGGTGTCAGCACCGAGAGGAGACCTCGGTCGCGTGTATCCTCTCCGGGAAAGACGATGGTGGCGGTGGAGGCGCGGCCGGTGTCGTCATCGCGGAACGCGACCGTCGAGCCCATCGTGACGACCGAGCCCGGCACCTCGCCCGGCGGTACGATCCGCGCACGGTCGAGCTCGTGAGCGAGCGCTGCGCCCGTCGGTGGCGGCCGGCGACCCATCCTGCTCACGATCGCAATGAACGCGAGGCGTTCATAATGGTCTTCGGGGATGACGATCGGGGGAAGGTGCTGCGCCTTGTTCATGGTGCCTCCGTTCTCTGTGACGGTTGACCCTGCGAGGATGCGGCGATCGCGAGGGTACCCGGGGAGCGATCCGCCCTCCCGCTTCGCGTAAATGCTGGATTCCGCGGGGGCGGGGAACGCCCCACGCGGCACGGCAGGCCTCACGCAGCCTTGCGGACCTCCTGCCCGACGCGCTCGTCCGAAGCCACGTCCGGGCGGGACCCGGGCTGCGTCGCGGAGCCGTCGCTTCCGCGCAGACGCCGGACGGCGACGGCAGGGATGTCGTCGCGCGTGAGCCCGATGTCGGCAAGCTGGCGATCGCTCAGGCGCGACAGCTCCTCGAAGGTCCGACGCGCTGCAACGGCGTCCCCCAACGCCTCCTGGAAGGAGGCCGCGATCGCCGCCAGCCGGCGCACGCCTGTCGCGATCCACCGGGGAATACCCGAAAGAAGCTCGCGCAGCGCCTGCGCCTGCAGCTGCCGGGCGCGCCCGCGGTGCTCGCTGGGCTCACCCGGCGCAGGCCAGCGCAGATCGTTCGCTCTGGAGTCGCGGTTAAGAGAAACCGCGCGGCAGACGTGTTCAGCGTCGGACGGTCGGTCTCTGTCGACGAGAGTCAGATTCTGGCGAATGGGCATGATGATCCTCCAGCGACCTCCGGTCGCTCTCGATGTCACTGATCTGGATGCTTGCTGTGACCCCGAGCGGGATGAGTTCGGCTGCCTATGCCCGCTCGGGCAGCCCATGGGTCAGCAGGCGACCTGCCGACGAACGCAATCCGGATGTGATCTCGATCACCATGCTCCCAACATGGGGTCTATGAAGGAAAAGATCAAGTCACAGGAAAAAAGTCTTTTTGCTCCGCGTTCGGTTCATGCCTCCGAATAAGGAAAACGCGAAACAATATCATGTAATACAATAAGATCAGTGATGTAGTTTGTGTACATCCGTTGTTTTATTCTGCAACTACGCCGGCCGGGAAGCGATCTCCTCGTCGGGATGGCAGAAGTGCCGCGGCCGGTGCATAGCCGATTACCGTCACGAGCCGACGCGCTGCCCAATGCCCGCGGGATCCGGCTTCCCGCCACGGGCCGCTCGCGGGCGAGGCAGGCGAGGCGCAGGAAGGTCGCGCCCGGAACCGCGCGATGGAGCAGTCGGTTCTGGTCTCTCCCGGTACAGGCCAGACAATCGTTCTCATGCCCGAACAACCGCACGGCGCGCGCTCTGCGCGCCAGCCCGCCTCGCCGACGGTGCCGCCGCCTGGGCCGGAGGGGCTCGCGCCCGTGCTCCGTCGCAATATCGAGGCGCTCCGCGAGCGGCGGGCGCGGGAGCGCGACGCCGCATCCCTGCAGGAGCGGCTCGCAGAGGCGATCACCCGATTCACCGGGAGCATGGCCTTCGTCTATCTGCACCTCGCCGGCTTCGGCTTCTGGATCGTCGCCAATCTCGGCTGGGTGCCGGTCCTTAAGCGTGGGATCCATCATTCGTGATGCTCGCGATGATGGCTTCCGTGGAGGCCATCTTCCTCTCCACCTTCGTCCTCATCAGCCAGAACCGCATGGCGGCGGCGGCCGAGAAGCGGGCGGAGCTCGATCTCCAGATCAGCCTGCTCGCCGAGCACGAGATCACCAAGACGGTCAAACTCCTGTCGGCCATCGCCGAGCGGATGGGGATCGCAGCCGACGACGACCACGAGATACGGGAGGCGAAGCGCCAAGTTGCGCCGGAGGCCGTGCTCGACCACATCGACGCCGAGGTGGAGGAGGCCGGCGCCGGGTGACGGCGTCGGCACCCGGTCAGCGCTGCCGGAGATGCCGGTCGAAGAAGGCGATCGAATCCGCGACGGACTGTCTCGCGACCTCGTTCGGGTCATAAATGCCGGCCGCGTTCCGCTCCGGATAGACGAAGCCGTGGTCCTCGTGGTCGTAGCTCGCCCATTCGGCCGGCTTGCCGAGCTCGGCGAGGAGGTCGTAGCTGACGCGGAAGATGCCCTGCAGCTCGTCGTCGTCGCGCCCCTGGACGAGGATCGGCGTGTCGATCGTCCTCATCCGCTCCCGCGCCACCTCCTCGGTGATGCGCGGGCGGACCTTCTCGGGGCTGCGCATCAGCATGCGCTCGACGTTGAGGAGGCCGGTCTCCGGGTTGATGCCGGCCGTCTCGTCCGGCCTGAGGCGGAGGAACTCGTGACAGGCCGGCTCGCTCGCGATCATGGCCGCGATGCCGGAATATTCCGACGCCATCTTGAAGACCATCTCGCCGCCATGGCTCGATCCCATGTAGCCGATGCTGTCCTCGTCGATGAACGGAAGCGTCTTCATGTGCTCGACGACCGAGATGACGTCCTCGTATTCGAGCGGGCCGCGGCTGAGGAGCTGCCGGCCCTGCCGCCGGTCCTCGACCAGCTTGCCGAGCTTGTCGTAGGCGTAGTCGACCTCTGCCCGGTAGCGCAGCCATGCCACCGCATAGCCGGCCTTGAGGAACTGTTCCTGGGTCCAGCTCCGGTTGTTGGTGAACCAGCGCAGCAGCCTGAGGCCGCCGCCGCCATTGCCGGAGGCGAACAGCACGAGCGGGAAGGGGCCCTCGCCCGGCGGAAGCCGCAGGCCGACCGGCACGTAGAGGCCGTCGACCGCCTCGATGAAGGTGTAGTGGACCGGGATGTCGGAGCCCGACACCGCCTCCGTGAAGGACAGGCCAGGCGACAAGGCCTGGGGTCGTCCGCCGGCCCCGTCCGCCGGCAAGTCCCTTTCGATCTGCGCTTCCATCGGGTCTTCCTTCCCTTGCGTTTTCCGCAGGATAGCGGCGGGCGTGCGTTGCGCAACAGCGGCGTGCGGCCCGTTCGGGCCCGCATCGCGCCGCCGGTCGTACGAGACACTCACACATAAGCATTTCTTTATATCCGGTTGCCGCTTGACCCCGACCGTGCTAATGCGCGCGCAAACGCCAAGGAGCACGACGTGAACGACTTGACTGCGACGCATGGCGACTATGCCGTGAAGGACATCGGGCTCGCCGGTTGGGGCCGCACGGAAATCGAGATCGCCGAGACCGAGATGCCGGGCCTCATGGCCCTTCGCGAGGAGTTCGGCCCGTCGAAGCCGCTGAAAGGCGCCCGCATCGCCGGCTCCCTCCACATGACGATCCAGACAGCGGTGCTGATCGAGACGCTCGCTGCGCTCGGCGCCGAGGTCCGCTGGGCGTCCTGCAACATCTTCTCCACGCAGGACCACGCCGCCTCCGCGATCGCCGCCGCCGGCATCCCGGTCTTCGCCCACAAGGGCGAGACGCTCGAGGAATACTGGACCTTCGCCGACCGGATCTTCGAGTTCGCCAATGGCGAGCCGGCGAACATGATCCTCGACGACGGCGGCGACGCGACGCTCCTCGTGCTCCTCGGATCCCGGGCGGAAAGCGACCCGTCGCTCCTCGACAATCCCGGCAACGAGGAGGAGGAGTACCTCTACGCGACGATCCGCAGCCGGCTCGCGCGCAATCCCGGCTGGTACTCCAAGGTGAAGGCGGCGATCCGCGGCGTCTCGGAAGAGACGACGACCGGCGTCATGCGCCTCTACGACCTGCAGAAGAAGGGGCAGCTGCCCTTCCCGGCGATCAACGTGAACGACTCGGTCACGAAGTCGAAGTTTGACAACAAGTACGGCTGCCGCGAAAGCCTCGTCGACGGCATCCGCCGGGCGACCGACGTCATGATGGCCGGCAAGGTCGCGGTCGTGTGCGGCTACGGCGACGTCGGCAAGGGGTCCGCCCAGTCGCTGCGCGGCGCCGGCGCCCGCGTCGTGGTCACCGAAATCGACCCGATCTGCGCGCTGCAGGCGGCGATGGACGGCTTCGAGGTGAAGACGCTCGAGGAGGTCGCCCCGAGCTCCGACATCTTCGTCACCGCCACCGGCAACAAGGACGTCATCACGATCGACCACATGCGCGCCATGAAGGACATGGCGATCGTGTGCAACATCGGCCACTTCGACAACGAGATCCAGGTCGCGAGCCTGAAGAACTTCAAGTGGCGCAACGTGAAGCCGCAGGTCGACCTGATCGAGAAGCCGGACGGCACGCGCCTGATCCTGCTGTCCGAGGGACGCCTGGTGAATCTCGGCAATGCGACGGGCCATCCGAGCTTCGTGATGAGCGCCTCCTTCACCAACCAGGTGCTGGCGCAGATCGAGCTGTGGACGAAGGCCGACCAGTACGAGAACAAGGTCTACGTGCTGCCGAAGCACCTCGACGAGAAGGTGGCGTCCCTCCATCTGGAGAAGCTCGGCGTGTCCCTGACCCGCCTCACGGGCGAGCAGGCCGCCTATATCGGCGTGTCGGACCAGGGTCCGTTCAAGCCGGACCACTACCGCTACTGAGCGGCGGCGGAGGGGCTTCGGCCCCTCCTTTTCTTGGTTAACGCTTCGTTTCCTTTCCCGCCCCTATCCTGCGCCCGCCTTCCCGATGTTCGGACGAGTGGGTAAGGTCGGACGATGATTCGTCCGGGATCTCGGTGGCCCGGATGCGGTGGGGCGGATGGCGGCGCGGACGACCGATGGCGAGGCGGGCCGGCAGGGCCTGAGATGGAGACCGACCGGGCTCGCCGCTCTGGGTGCGGCCGCCGTCGTCCTCGGCGGCAGCCACCGCGCATTGGCCCTCTCCACCACGGCGGCCGGCGGCTCCGGCGTCGCGGACGTGCTCTGGCTTGCAATCACCGCCGGCGCGCTCGGTGCGGCCGCGCTCGGCTTCGGGCTCCTCCTGCGGGCGCGCGCCGACAACAGGGCCGGTGAAGCGGAGGAGCGCATCGCGCAGCTCACCGCCCGGCTCGAACGCGCCGAGGTCCTGCTCGCCGCGGACGATCAGAAGACGGTCATCTGGGATTCCGGCGCCTCTCCGCCGGAGGTGCTCGGGTCGCTGCCGGAGCGCGTCGGTGCGCCGTTCGACCGCGCCGAGTTCCTCGCCATCTCGCGTTGGCTCGAGCCGGAGAACGCCCGCGAGCTGGAGGAGGCGGTCCAGAAGCTTCGCCGCTATGGCGAAGGTTTCCACATGGCGGTCCGGTCGCGGATCGGCGCGGCGCTGGAAGTCTCCGGCAGAACCAGCGGCAAGCGCGCGATCCTGCGGTTCCGCGAGCTGACGGGCGACCGCCGCTCGTTCGCCGAGCTGAAGGAGCAGGCGGCGTTCATCATCAAGGAGGTGACGGCGCTCCGTGCGCTCGCCGAGACGCTGCCCTTCCCGCTCTGGCGGCGCAACCGCATCGGCCGGCTGACCTGGGTGAACCCGGCCTATGTCCGGGCGGTCGAGGCCGCGAACGCCGACGCCGTGGTGAATTCCGGCGTCGAGCTGCTGCCGACCCGCGCCAGGGACGGCGTGCGCGAGGCGCACCGGGCCGGGCGCAGCTACGACGAGAGCGTCACCGCCATCATGGCGGGCGAGCGCCGGCGCCTGCAGGTCTACGACATCCTGATCGAGGACGGCTCGATCGGCTGCGCGCTCGACCTGTCGGAGGTCGAAACCGTCCGTGACGAGCTGAAGCGCGTCACCGAATCGAACGCCAAGACCCTCGATCAGCTCGCGGCCGCCATCGCGAGCTTCGACCGCGACGGTCGGCTTCTCTTCTACAACGAGGCCTATCGCGCGCTCTGGGGCTTCTCCTCGCAATGGCTCGACGGCAAGCCCGAGGAGAGCGCCGTGCTCGACCGGTTGCGCGCCGATCGCAAGCTGCCGGAGCAGGCGAACTACCGCGAATGGCGCGCCCGGCATCTCGCGGCCTACCAGGCGATCGAATCGCGCGAGGACTGGTGGCATCTGCCGGACGGGCGGACGCTCCGCATGGTGGCGGTTCCGAACGCGGAAGGCGGCATCACCTACATCTTCGAGAACGTCACCGAGCAGCTCTCGCTCGAAAGCCGCGTCAACGCGCTGTCCCAGCTCCAGGGCGAGACGCTCGACCATCTCAACGAGGGTGTGGCGGTGTTCGGGACCGACGGGCGGCTCCGCCTCTTCAACCCCGTCTTCGCGAACATCTGGCGCCTTTCGCCGGCGCAGCTCGAGCAGGAGCCGCACGTCACCGAGATCATTCGCGACTGCACGGCGATCTACAACGAGCCGCCGACCTGGGAAGCGATCCGGATCGCGGTGACCGATCTCGACCATAACGAGCCGGTCTCCGGCCGGATGCAGCGGCCGGACGACAGCGTCATCGACTTCACCACGGTCGCGCTGCCCGAAGGCATGACCATGCTGACCTTCGTCGACGTCAGCGACACCGCCCGGGTGCAGCGCGCGCTGAAGGAGCGGAACGAGGCGCTCGAGGCCGCCGACCGGCTGAAGTCGGAGTTCATCCAGCACGTCTCCTACGAGCTGCGCTCGCCGCTGACCTCCATCATCGGCTTTGCCGAGATGATCTCCAACGAGACCGTCGGCAAGCTGAACGAGGGCCAGCGCGAGTACATGGACCACATCGCGTCCTCCTCCTCGGCGCTCCTCACCATCATCAACGACATCCTCGACCTCGCCACCGTGGACGCCGGCATCATGACGCTCGACGTCGGCGAAGTGGACATAAGGGGCGTTGCCGAGGCCGCGGTGGAGGGCCTGCGCGACCGCATCGCCGAGCAGAACATCACGCTCGATATCGACATCCCCGCCAGGCTCGGGAAGTTCCAGGCGGACGAGCAACGGATCCGGCAGATCCTCTTCAACCTCGTTTCCAACGCCATCCGCTTCTCGGAGGCCGGCGGCAAGGTCGAGGTGAAGGCCGAGAAGCGCGGGCGCTGGGTCATCTACACCGTCCACGACGACGGCGTCGGCATCCCTTCCGACCTTCTCGCCAGGATCTTCCGTCCCTTCGAGGCCTACGGCCGCTCCGGCCACAGCCACGGCGCCGGGCTCGGGCTCTCCATCGTGAAGAGCCTCGTCGAGCTTCACCGCGGCTCCATCGACATCAAGTCGGAGGAAGGCAAGGGCACGACTGCGATCGTCCGCCTGCCCGAGGTCACGGAGGTCGCCGCCGACGCGGCGGAATGAGCCCTTGGCGGGCGAGCCCACGCGAACGGTCTTCGAGGGCCGGCTGGCCGACGAGAGGGCCACGGCGTGCCTGGCGCAGGATGTCGCCTGCGCGCTGCAGGCAGGCGACCTCGTCACGCTATCCGGCGATCTCGGCGCCGGGAAGACGAGCTTCGCCCGGGCGCTCATCCGGTCGCTCGCCTGCGATCCCGGGCTGGAGGTGCCGAGCCCTACCTTTCCGATCCGGCTCGACTATCCGCTCGAGCGGCTGCGCGTGACCCATGCCGACCTCTACCGCATCGCCGATCCCGGGGAGATCGAGGAGATAGGGCTCGCGGAAGCGCTGCAGGAGGGCGTGCTCCTGGTCGAATGGCCGGAACGCGCGCCCCATCTCGGCGCGCGCGACTGCCTCGCCGTCTCGCTCGGCTTCGACGGCGAGGGGCGGACGGTGCGCCTCGTCGCGACGCCCGAGCTCGCGGAGCGGCTCGCCCGCAGCGCTTCGATCCGCGCCTTTCTCGATCGCGTCGGATGGAGCGGCGCGAGCCGCGCCCCGATCAAGGGCGACGCCTCCGGCCGGGCCTACGAGCGGGTGACGGCGGAGGCCGGCACCGCCATCCTGATGAATGCGCCCGCGCGGCCGGCAGGCGCGCCAGCCTATGGCGGTCGCTCCTATGACGAGGTGGCGCACCGGGCGCGCGACGTCGGCCCCTTCCTCGCCATCGCGCACGCGCTCCGCGCCGCCGGGGTGCACGCGCCCGGAATGATCTCGGCCGTGCCGGAGGATGGGTTCGTCCTTCTCGAGGATCTCGGAGCGGAGGGGATCGCGACGGCCGACGGCCGCCCCATCCTGCCGCGCTACGAGGCCGCCATCGATCTCCTCTCCGACATGCATGCGCGTCCGTGGCCGAGGACGGTCGCGCTGCCAGGACACGGCCACTACACAGTGCCGCCCTATGATCGCGACGCGCTGCTCGTGGAGATATCGCTCTTCGCCGACTGGTACCTGCCGGGGCGCGCGGGCGCATGGACGGCCGGGGAGCGCCACGCATTCCTCGCGTCCTGGGGCGAGACGGTCGACCGGCTTCCGCCCGGCGAAACGCTCGTGCTGCGCGACTTCCACTCGCCGAACATCCTCTGGATCGACGATGCGGCGGGTCTCGACCGCGTCGGCATCATCGACTTCCAGGACGCGCTGATCGGGCACCCGGCCTACGACGTCGCCTCGCTCGCTCAGGATGCGCGCGTGCAGATCGCGCCGGAGGAGGAGCAGGCGCTGAAGGCGCGCTACGTCGCGGCCCGCACGTGCGCCGATCCGTCGTTCGATCCCGGCGCGTTCGACATTGCCTATGCGATCCTCGGGGCTCAGCGCGCGACCAAGGTGCTCGGCGCCTTCGCGCGGCTCGCCCGGGCGGAGGGCCGCGGCGGATACGAGCGGCACAGTCGCCATGTCGCAGCCGTGCTCGGCCGCAATCTCGCCCATCCGGTTCTGTCCGGCGTCCGCCTCTGGTATGACGCCATCCTGTGACGACGGGCAGGAGGCGCGGAATGCTGAAACCGAAGACGGCAATGGTGCTGGCGGCCGGCTTCGGGAAGCGCATGCGCCCGCTCACGGCCACCACGCCGAAGCCGCTGATCGAGGTCCGCGGCCGCGCCCTGATCGACCATTGCCTGGACGGTCTCGCAGAGGCGGGGATCGAGGAGGTCGTGGTCAACGTCCACTACCTCGCCGACCTCGTGGAGGCGCATCTCGCCCGCCGCTCGGCGCCGCGGATTATCGTCTCCGACGAGCGCGCAAAGCTGCTCGATACCGGCGGCGGCATCGTGAAGGCGCTGCCGGCGCTCGGGGAGGGCGCATTCGTCCTGCGAAACTCCGATTCGTTCTGGCTGGAAGGCGTCCGCAGCAACATGGAATGGCTGATGGCCGGCTGGGACGAGGACAGGATGGACGCGCTCCTTCTCGTCGCCTCGACCGTCGCCTCCGCCGGCTACGACGGCCGCGGCGACTTCGTGCTGACGAAGGAGGGCCTGCTGACGCGCCGCGCCGAACGCACCGTCGCGCCCTTCGTCTATGCCGGGGCGGCGATCCTGCATCCGCGCCTGTTCGCCGATGCCCCGGAGGGGCCGTTCTCGCTCAACCTGCTCTTCGACCGGGCCATCGAGGCTGGGCGGCTCCACGGCGTCCGCCTCGACGGGCTGTGGATCAACGTCGAGACGCCGCGCGCCGTCCGAGCCGCCGAGCTCGCCATCGCGGAGAGCGCCGCCTGACCGGATGAGAGCGCCGAACGTCGCCACGATCCCGCCCGGCGCGCCGTTCCTGGCGACGCTGGTCGACGCTCTCCTCGAAGGTCGCCTCGTCGCCGGCTTTTCTGCGGGGCGCGATCCGCTCGCGCTCGCCGACGTCACGCTCTATTTGCCGACCCGCCGCTCGGCCCGGGCGATCCGCGGAATCTTCCTCGAGCGGCTCGGCGGGGCGGTCCTGCTTCCGCGCATCCGGGCGCTCGGCGACGTCGACGAGGACGACCGCTTCTTCGACGCCGATGGCGACGAGCCGGTCAGCGATCTGCCGCCGGCAATTCCGCCCGTGGAGCGCCAGCTCGCGCTTGCAGGGCTCGTCCGGGGCTGGGCGGGCGCGCTGGTCCGCGCCGCCGCGGGCTTCGACGACGAACCGCTGCTCGTTCCTGCCTCCGCGGCGGACGCGGCGCGGCTCGCCGCCGTGCTCGGGCGCCTGATCGACCAGGTCGGCACGGAAGGCGCCGGCTGGCAGGCGCTTCCGCTCGATCTCGGGCCGGACCTCACGCGCTACTGGCAGATCACGCTGCAGTTCCTCGACATCGTGACGCGCGCCTGGCCGGAGCACCTCGCGGCCAGAGGCATGGTCGATCCCGGCTACAGGCGCGACCGTCTCATCCGGGGCGAGGCCGATCGCCTCCTGCGTTCCGGCTCACGGGGCCCCGTGATCGCCGCCGGTACGACCGGATCGGTGCCGGCCACGGCGGAGCTGCTGGCCGTCGTGGCGCAGCTTCCGAACGGGGCCGTCGTCCTGCCCGGCCTCGACTGCGATCTCGACGAGGCGAGCTGGCGATTGGTCGGCGAGCCGCAGGGCGACGCCGCCGCGGCCGGCCATCCCCAGGCGGGACTGAAGCGGCTGCTCGCCCGGCTCGGCGTCGAGCGTGCCGGGGTGCGGCCGCTCGCCGAGGCGCCGCGGCCGCTCGCGCTGCGGGCGCGGTTCGTGTCGGAGGCGCTCCGGCCGGCCGAAACAACCCCGCTCTGGGTTGCACCGGAGGCGATGGGCGCCGACGAGAAGAACGACGCGCTTGCCGGTGTCGCCCTGGTCGAAGCCGCGAACGAGCGCGAGGAGGCGCTCGCCATCGCCGTGATCCTGCGGCAGGCCGCCAGCCGCGACGGCTCCGTGGCGGCCCTCGTCACTCCGGACCGCCGGCTCGCGCGGCGCGTTGCGGTCGAGCTGCGGCGCTGGGACATCCAGGTCGACGATTCCGGCGGCGTGCCGCTTGCCGCGACGGCGCCGGGCGTATTCGCGCGCCTCGTCGCCGAGGTCGGTCTCGGCGGCACCCGCGCCGAAAGCCTGCTCGCGCTGCTGAAGCACCCGCTGGCGCGGTTCGGGCTGACCGGCGTGCAGGCCCACCAGGGCGCGCGCGCGCTCGAGCGGGCGGTGCTGCGGGGACCGCGGCTCAATCCCGGGACCGCCGCCCTCCGCCGAGCGCTCGCTCTGGCGGAGGGCCGGCGCCCTCAGCACGAGGCGGCCGAATGGGCGGGACAGCAGACGCGCGCGGCGCGTGGGCTTTCCGCGGCAGACTGGCGGGCGGCGACCGGCCTCGCGGAGCGCGTTGCCGCCGCGCTCGAACCGCTGGAGCGGCTCGCCGCGTGCGACGGCGAGGTCCCTCTCGCTGCGCTCGTCGAGGCTCATGTCGCGGCGCTCGATGCGGCGGCAAGGGGGCCAGGCGGTTCCGGTGCGGACGTTCCGGAAGGCGAGGCCGGCACCGTGCTCCTTGACGCCGTCGCCGCGATCCGGGCGGCGGCAGGCGCGGGCCCGGCCATAGCACCTGCCGAATACCCGGCGCTCTTCGGCGCACTGATCGAGGCGGCCGTGGTGCGCCGGCGCGGCGGTGCCGATCCGCGGATCCATATCTGGGGCGCGCTGGAGGCGCGGCTGCAGGCGGTCGACACGATCGTGCTCGGCGGGCTGAACGAAGGCACCTGGCCGAGCGAGACGCGCCTCGACCCTCTTCTCTCGCGGACGATGCGCGCGGCCATGGCTCTCGAGCCGCCGGAGCGGCGGATCGGGCTCTCGGCGCACGATTTCGCGCAGGCGCTCGGGCACCGGACGGTGTGGATCACCCGCGCGCGCCGTGAGGACAACCAGCCGCGCGTCGCCTCGCGCTGGCTGCAGCGGCTGCTCGCCTTTGCCGGCGCCGATCTCGCGGGGGCCCTGTGCGGCCGAGGCGAGGATGTCCTCGCCTGGGCACGCGCCCTCGACGATGCCGGCCCTGCGGTCGCGCCGTCGCCGCGGCCAGCGCCGCGGCCGGCGGTCCATCTCAGGCCGTCGCGGCTCTCCGTCACGGAGATCGAGACGCTGATCCGCGACCCCTATGCGATCTACGCCCGGCACGTGCTGGGGCTTCGGCCGTTCGAGCCGATCGCGAAGGAGCTCGACGCGGCCGAGCGCGGCACCGTCGTCCATGCCATCCTCGAACGCTTCGTGAAGGAGCGGCCCGCAGGCCCGTTCGACGGCGTTGCCGAGGCCCGGCTCGGCATCATCGCGGATGCGGTCTTCGCCGAGTATCGCGACTATCCCGAGGTCGCGACGGTGTGGCGGCCGCGCTTCGAGCGGATCGCGCGCTGGTTCGTCAAGACGGAAGCCGACCGCGGCGAGATCGCCGAGCGGATCGTGGAATCCTCGGCCCGCTTCGACGTCCGGGACGGCTTCGTCCTCACCGGACGCGCCGACCGGATCGACCGCCTCGCCGACGGCACGCTCGCCGTGATCGACTACAAGACCGGGCAGCCCCCGGGGATCGACGAGGTGCTTTCGCTCTCGCCGCAATTGCCGCTCGAGGCGATCCTCGTGGAGGCGGGCGCCTTCTCGGGCGTTCCGAAGGCGGAGGTGGCGCGGCTCGAATACTACCGCCTGGCCGGCCACCGCGACGGGCCGGAGATCTGCGCGCGCGGCATGCGCAAGGCCCGCGGCGACAAACCGGAGGTGACGCTGCGCGAGACGATCGCCACCACGGAAGCCCGGCTGCGGGAGCTGATCGCCGCCTTCGGATCGGCCGACACGCCCTATCTCTCGCGCAAGATCCCGAAGCTCGGCCGCCAGTTCGGCGGCGATTACGACCACCTTGCCCGGATCGCCGAATGGGCGCTGGAGAGCGCCGATGACTGACCTGGAGACGGACGACCCGCTCGCGCGCACCCAGCATCGCCAGCGCGTCGCATCCGACCCGCGCCGCTCGGCCTGGGTCGTCGCGAATGCCGGCTCCGGGAAGACCCACGTCCTGACGCTCCGGGTCATCCGGCTGCTCTTGGCCAAAGCGGATCCCGCGACGATCCTGTGCCTGACGTTCACGCGCACGGCGGCCGCCGAAATGTCCCGTCGGGTCTTCGGCACACTCGGGACGTGGGCGACCATGCCGGATGCGGACCTCGCACGAGCCATCCGCGACCTGGAGGGACGGGCGCCGGGACCGGGCGATCTCGAGCGCGCGCGGCGGCTCTTCGCCCAGGCGCTGGAGACCCCGGGCGGCCTGAAAATCCAGACCATTCATGCCTTCTGCGAGCGGCTCCTGCACCAATTCCCGCTCGAGGCGAACGTCCCGGCCCAGTTCGAGATCCTCGACGACACCGCGTCCGCGGCACTGCTCTTCGAGGCGCAGCAGGCCATCATGGCACGCGCCCAGGACGGTGACGCGCGCCTGTCCGGCGCATTGCGGAAGCTCGCGGAGAGCGCCGGCGACCAGGAGATCGCCAAGGCCGTCTCCGCCGTCATCGCCTGCCGCAGCGAGCTCCAGCGCTGGATCGCCAATTCGGCGACCATCGGCGAAGCCGGCGGGATAGACGACGCGCTCCTCGACCTCCGGCAGCGCCTCGGCCTCGCGCCGGAGGACACCGAGGAAAGCCTCTGTCGCGTTATCTGCGAGGCGGCCCATTGGGCTCACGCGGATTGCAGCGAGCTCGTCGGGGCCCTGACGGCGGCGACCCACAAATACGACGTGGGCGCCGCCAAGGACCTTGCGGGCATTCTCGGCGCCGATGGACCGGTGGCCGAGGCGGCGGCACGATTCGTCTTCTTCTTGCGCCCGGACAACGAGCCGGGGGAATGGCGGTGCTACAGCCTGTCCCATCGCTTCGGATCGGCCTTCAGGAAGGGCGTTCCGGGGCTCGACGAGCGGCTTGCGGCCGAGGCGGACCGGCTCATCCCGCTCGCCCGCCGGCTCGCGGCGGCGCGCACCTTCGACGCGACGGAGGCGCTGCTGCGGGTCGGCGACGCCATTCTCGGCCATTATCGCGCGGCCAAGAACCGGCTCGGCTTCCTCGACTACGACGATCTCATTGCGCGGACCCGCAACCTCCTCTCGCGCGCCGACGCCGCCGAATGGGTGCTCTACAAGCTCGACGCGCGCATCCGTCACATCCTGGTCGACGAGGCCCAGGACACCAGTCCGGCGCAATGGGAGATCGTGAAGTCGCTCGCCGGCGACTTCTTCAGCGGTGCCGGCGCTGTCGCCACGTTGCGCTCCGTCTTTGCCGTCGGCGACGACAAGCAGTCGATCTTCGGTTTCCAGGGCGCCGCCCCGCGCATGCTCTCGGAGATGGAGCGGCACTTCCATGATGCGGCGAAGGGGATCGACCATCCCTTCTCCCATGCGCCGCTCTTCCTGTCCTTCCGCTCGACGCCGGAGATCCTGGAGGCCGTCGACAGGGTTTTCGCGGGCGAGCTCGAGGCGAGCGTCACGACGGACTACGTCGCCCATTCCGCGCACCGGCTGGACGAGCCCGGCGAGGTGATCCTGTGGCCGCGCTTCCTGAAAGCCGACGCGCCCGAGCCGGAGGACTGGACGACGCCGCTCGACGCGCCGACGCAAGCCGAGGCGGCGCTCGCCGATGCCATCGCGGCCGAGGTGCAGGCGCTGCTCGGCGGACGGCCGCTCCGGTCGGGCAAGCGGGTGAAGCCCGGCGAGATCCTGATCCTCACCCGCAAGCGCGACGCCTTCGTGACCGCCATCAACCGCGCGCTCAAGGCCCGCGCCATCCCCGCGGCGGGTGCCGACCGGGTCGCCGTCGCCACCCACATCGCGGCGCTCGACCTGCTCGCACTCGCCGACGTCATGCTCCTGCCGGAGGACGACCTCCAGCTCGCGGCCGTGCTGAAGAGCCCGCTCATCGGGCTCGACGAGGAGGAGCTCCTGGCCGTCGCCGCGGAGCGTGGCCACAAGAGCCTCTGGCAGGCGCTCCGCGACAGCGGCAGCGAGCGCCACCATCTCGCCTACGAGCGGCTCGCCGGCTGGCGCGCCATGGCCGACCAGGTGCCGCCGTTCCGCTTCTTCGCCACCGTCCTCGGGCCCGACGGGGCCCGTCGCGACTTCCGCCGGCGCCTTGGCGGCGAGGCCGACGACGTGCTCGACGCGCTGCTCGGCGAAGCGCTCGCCTACGAGGCTTCCGAGCCGCCTTCGCTCCAGGGCTTCGTCGCCTTCATGCGGGCCGGCTCCGGCGACCTCAAGCGCGACCTCGACGACACCGCCGGCGGGGTGCGGGTGATGACCGTGCACGGCGCAAAGGGGCTGGAAGCCGACGTCGTGTTCCTCGTCGACACCGGCAGCCGGATCACGCATCCGAGCCACAGGAGCGCGCTCGTCCCGATCGGCAGCCGCGACGAGCCCGCCTTCTTCTGGCGGCGGCGCGGCAACGAAGCGCCGGCGGCGCAGCACCGCGCCGACGCGGCGGCCGACCGGGATGCGACCGACGAGTACCGGCGGCTCCTCTATGTCGCGATGACGCGCGCCCGCGACCGGCTCTATGTCTGCGGGGTGCGGCAGAAGACGAAAGTCGAGGGCTGCTGGTACGACCTCGTCGCGCGCGCGCTCCTGCCGCCGGACGTGGCGCGTGATCCGGAGACGGAGGAGATCGCCGCGCCGTTCCTCTGGCCCGATCCGCCGCGCCCGGCGCGCGATCCCGCCCCGGAGGGAGAGCGGGCCGGTCCCGAGAACGCTCGGCCCCCCGCCTGGCTGTACGAGCCGGCGCCGTCGCCGGCGCCGGCGCCCGAGCCGCTCAGGCCGTCGAGTGCGCTCGCCGAGCCCGATCCGCCGCGGAGCGCCGCCGAGGGGATGGCTTTCGGGGCGGCCGACAGCGAGGCCCTCATCCGCGGGCGCCTCGTCCACCGCCTGTTGGAGCGCCTTCCGGCGCTTGCGGCGGAGGAGCGGGCGTCGGCCGCGGAACGCTATCTCGCCGCCAATCATCCCGACCCGGCGGTCTGCTCGGAACTGAAGGCGCAGGCGCTGGCGGTGCTCGACCATCCGGCCCTCGCCGGCCTGTTCGGCCCGGAGAGCCGGGCCGAGGTCCAGCTCGTCGGGCGGCTGGCGACGGAACGAGGCGCGTTCGCCGTGAGCGGCCAGGTCGACCGCCTGTTCCTCGACGCGGGCGGCGCGCACATCCTCGACTTCAAGACGAACCGTGCGGTGCCCGGTTCGGCCGCCGAAGTGGACCCTGCCTATGTCCTCCAGCTCGCGCTCTACCGGCACCTCGTCGCGCGCATCGCGCCGGGGCGGCCGGTCCGCGCCACGCTCGTCTATACCGCCGGTCCCGCAATCATCGAGATCCCGCCGGCCGCGATGGATGCGGCATTGGCGCATATCGGTGTTGCGGAGGGTTTCCTTGACCGGTGAGGGTCCGGTTTCTACGTTCCGGTGAACGGAACGGATTCCCTGGAGAACGAGATGGCTACTGCCGCCGTCACCGATGCGAGTTTCGAGACCGACGTGCTTGGCGCCGCCGAGCCGGTCGTGGTCGATTTCTGGGCCGAATGGTGCGGCCCCTGCAAGATGATCGCCCCGCATCTGGAATCGATCGCGACCGAGATGAACGGCCGCGTGAAGATCGTGAAGATCAACGTCGACGAGAACCAGCGCACGGCCGCCAAGTACGGCGTGCGCTCCATCCCGACCCTCATCATGTTCAAGAACGGCGAGGCCGTCGACATGAAAGTCGGCGCGGGGCCGAAGAGCGACCTGCAGAAGTGGATCGAGAAGACCACCGGCTGATTGCTCTGCAGTCGGATATGATCCGGGCCGCGCCTCAGACGGGGAGCGGCCCGTTTTCCTTCAACACGGATCCCGCGAGATAGAGCGAGCCGCAGATCAGGATGCGCGGCGGCGCCATGCCCGTATAGTCGCCGCGGAGCCGGTCGAGGGCGGCCGCGACGCTCGGCGCCGGCCGGGCGGGAAGATCCGCCGCCATCGCGATCTCGGCGAGCCGCCCGGGCGGAAAGCCGGATTCCGTGCCCGGCACCGGCACGGTCATGACGTGGCGGACGAGCCCGGCGAAGGGCGCGAAGAAGCCCTGCGGGTCCTTGCTCGTGAGCATCCCGGCGATCATCACCAGCGGCCGCTCGTGGCGGTCCTGCATCTCGGCCATGGCGGCGGCGAGCACATGGCCGGCGGCAGGGTTGTGGCCGCCGTCCAGCCAGTAATCGGCGTTCGCCGGACCCCTCTCCACCAGCGGACCCGATCGCAGGCGCTGCAGCCGCGCCGGCCAGTCGACCGCGGCGAGGCCCGCCTCGATGGCGGCGGCGGGAACGTCCAGCCCCGCCCGGCGGATCGTGGCGATGGCGGTGGCGGCATTGTCGATCTGGTGCGCGCCCGAAAGGCGCGGCAAGGGGAGGTCGAGAAGACCGTCCGTATCCTGGTAGACGAGCCGGCCGCGCTCCTCGTAGGCCGACCAGTCCTGGCCGTTCTCGAAGAGGGTGGCGCCGGCCGCGTCGGCCTCGACCCGGAGCATCGCCATGACGTGTTCGTCCTGCGGGCCGACGATGCCGGGGCGGCCGCGCTTCAGGATCCCGGCCTTGGTCTGGGCGATGCCGAGCAGGTCGTCGCCGAGGAAGTCGGCATGGTCGTGGCTGATATTGGTGATGACCGCGGCGAGCGGGCGGTCGATCACGTTGGTGGCGTCGAAGCGGCCGCCGAGCCCGACCTCGAGCAGGCTGAGATCGGCCGGGTGTTCGGCAAAGAGCAGGAGCGCGGCGGCGGTCGTGACCTCGAAGACGGTGATGGGCTCGTCGCCATTCGCGCTGCGGAGCCTTTCGAGCGCATCGATGAGGACGTCGTCCTCGACCAGCCGGCCGCCGCCCGGGTGCCCGAGCCGGATGCGCTCGTTGAAGCGGACGAGATGGGGCGAGGTGTAGGCGTGGGACGTCAGCCCGGCCGCCTCCGTCATCGCGCGCAGGAAGGCGAGCGTCGATCCCTTTCCATTGGTGCCGGCGATGTGGATGACGGGGGGCAGGCGGTCCTGCGGCCGCCCGAGCCGTTCCAGCAAGCGCAGGATGCGATCGAGCGAGAGGTCGATGCGGCGGGGATGGAGCGCGCCGAGCGCCTCCAGCATCGCCTCCAGGTCAGTCATGGCGTCAGGCTGCCGCCGGGGCGGCGTCTTTCTCCTCCGCGACCGGCTCTGCCTCCGGAGCGTCCTCGCTCGGCGGCGGGAGCAGCTCCAGCGGCGCCGGCTCGGGCAGCTTCATGAGGAGCCGGCAGATGCGCGCGAGCGTGGCGCGGAGCTGGTGCCGATGCACGACCATGTCCACCATGCCGTGCTCCATCAGGTATTCCGAACGCTGGAACCCCTCGGGAAGCTTCTCGCGGATGGTCTGCTCGATCACCCGCGGCCCCGCAAAGCCGATCAGCGCGCCGGGCTCCGCGATGTGGACGTCGCCGAGCATGGCGTATGACGCCGTCACGCCGCCGGTGGTCGGGTTGGTGAGGACGACGATGTAGGGCAGGCCCGCTTCCTTCACCTGGTCGACGGCCACGGTGGTCCTGGGCATCTGCATGAGCGAAAGGATGCCCTCCTGCATGCGGGCGCCGCCGGAGGCGGCGAAGAGGATGTAGGGCCGGCGCCGCGCGACGGCGGCCTCGGCCCCGCAGATGATCGCCTCGCCGGCGGCCATGCCGAGCGAGCCGCCCATGAAATCGAAGTCCTGCACGGCGACCACGACCGGCACGGCCTCGATCTCGCCGGCGGCGACCACGAAGGCGTCATCGCGGCCGGTCTTCGCCTTGGCGGTCTTCAGGCGATCGGTGTAGCGCCGCTCGTCGCGGAAGCGGAGCGGGTCGACCGGCACCGTGGCGCTCGGGATCGTCTCCCACTCGGCGCCGTCCATCAGGCTGCGCAGGCGCGCCGGCGCGTCCATGCGCTGGTGATAGCCCGAACCCGGAAAGACGAACTGGTTCGCCTCCAGGTCTTTGTGGAACACCATCTCGCCCGTCTCCGGGCACTTGACCCAGAGATTGTCCGGCGTCTCGCGCTTCGGCCACAGCCCGCGAATCTTCGGCCGGACGACGTTCTCGATCCAGTTCAAGGTATCGCTCCTATTCCGCGGCGATCTGGCGGGCGGCGCGGACGCCCTGCGCGAGGCTCGCCACCAGGTCCGTCACCGCAGGCACCGTCCGCTCCGTCGCCCGTCCGCTCTCGTCGAGGCTCGCGCGGATCGCCTCGACCAGCGCCGAGCCGACCACGACGCCGTCGGCGGCGCGGCCGATCGCGGCAGCCTGGGTCGGGGTCTTCACCCCGAAGCCGACGCAGACGGGCAGGCGGGTATGGCCCTTGATCCGCGCGACGGCGTCCGCCACGCGGCCGGTATCCGGGGCGGCCGTGCCGGTGATGCCCGCGATCGAGACGTAATAGAGGAAGCCCGAGGTGTTGGCGAGCACCGCCGGCAGCCGCCTGTCGTCGGTGGTCGGGGTGGCGAGCCGGATGAAGTTGAGCCCGGCCCGCATTGCCGGAATGCAGAGTTCCTCGTCCTCCTCGGGCGGCAGGTCGACCACGATCAGCCCGTCGACCCCGGCCGCCTTGGCATCGGCGAGGAAACGCTCGTTGCCGTAGGAATAGATCGGGTTGTAATAGCCCATCAGCACGATGGGTGTCTCGTCGTCGCCCGTGCGGAACGCGCGCACCATGGCGAGCGTCTTGGCGAGCGTTTGGCCGCCGTGAAGCGCGCGCAGGCCCGCGGCCTGGATGGCCGGCCCGTCGGCCATCGGATCGGAGAACGGCATCCCGACCTCGATCACGTCGGCGCCTGCCGTGGGAAGGCCCCGGATGATCGCAAGCGAGGTGTCGTAGTCCGGATCGCCGGCCGTGACGAAGGTCACGAGCGCCGGGCGCGCGGCTCTGTCGAGGTCTGAGAAGCGGCGGTCTATGCGGGTCATGGCTTCCGCTAACACAAGATCAATTGGCAGGAAATGCCGGCGTGGCGGGTGCCGGCCGCGGGCCGGAGAGCGCGGTCGGCATGGGTGGTTCGCGTTCTCACCTGCGGCGATAGAGGACGAGCGTCACCGGCGCGAGGAGCAGCGTCAGCGCCGCCGGTGCAAGGAGGGCAAGCAGCACCTCGCCGGCCGTCGCTTCGCCGCTCATCAGCCCGCGCATCGCGGCCGCCATCAGCGAGACCGGGTTGACCTCCACGAACCCGCGGAGCCAGCCCGGCATCGTTTCCGGGGCAACCATGATGCTGGAAGCGAAGACCAGCGGGAACAGGAAGGCGAAACTGACCGTCATCACCGTCATCGGGGTCCTGATGAGGAGGCCGAGCACGAGGAATATCCAGCCCATGCCGAAACCGATCACGAAGAGGAGCGGGAAGGCGGCGAGGATCCCGGGCAGGCCGGCGGCCGGCCGGTAGCCGAGGGCGAGGCCGATCGCGAGGATGATTCCGCCGGCGATCAGGTGGCGCACGATGTCGCCGACGATCAGCCCCGCGAAGGGCGCGAGTGACCAGATCGGCAGCGAGCGGAAGCGGTCGAACAGTCCTTTGCCGAGATCGGTCGAGAGGTTCATGCCCGAATAGACAGCGTTGAAGCAGACGGTCTGAACGAGGATGCCCGGCAGGAAGAACTGCAGGTATTCGCGCGGCGTGCCGGCGAGCGCGCCGCCGAAGACGAACGTGAAGAGCAGCGTGAACATGATCGGCGTCATCACGAGGTCGAAGAGCTGCTCCGGCACGTGCTTGAACTTCAGGACGGCGCGCCACGCGAACGCGAGCGCGTTCAAGAAGGCCGACGGCGGCGCGGGCCGCGGGGCGAAAAGCTTCCGGTCGAGGTTCGCGGTCCCCTGGTCCCTCACGCCGCACCCTCCTCCGGCATCGTTGCCTCGAGGCGCCTGCTGTCGCCGGTGAGGGCGAAGAACACCTCTTCGAGGGTGGGTGATCCCATCGAGAACTGCGTCAGCTCTATGCCGGCGGCAGCAATCTCGGCAAGCGCCTCGCTCGCCGCGCCCGTGCTGGCGACGACGACCGACAGCGTGCCCCCTTCCGGGTTCCGCTGCACGTCGCCGAAGCGTGCGCCGAGCAGCCCGGCGACTTCCTCCAGCCGCCGCGGATCGCCGACCGCCACATGGAGCCATCCGGAGCCGGTGGCCGCCTTCAGCTCGCGGCTCGTGCCCTCGGCGATCTTCCTGCCCTTGTCGATGACCGCGATCCGGGCGGCGAGCTGGTCGGCCTCCTCCATGTACTGGGTGGTCAGGAGGATGGTGACGCCCGCGCCGGCGAGTGCGCGGATCATCCGCCAGACCTCCTGACGCGCACCGGGATCGAGGCCGGTGGTCGGCTCGTCCAGGAAGAGCACCTCGGGCGTCACGACGAGCGAGGCGGCGATGTCGAGGCGCCGGCGCATGCCGCCGGAATAGTGCCTGACCTGCTTGCGGGCGGCCTCCGAGAGATCGAAGGCGGCGAGCAGATCGTCGGCCCGCGCCCTCGCCGCGCGGCCCTTGAAGCCCCACAGGCGTGCAAGCAGAAGCAGGTTCTCGCGGCCGGTCAGGTCCTCGTCCAGCGAGGCGAACTGCCCCGTCATCGCGATTGCGCCGCGCACCGCGTGGGGCGCTTCGATGAGGTCGTGCCCGGCGATCGTCGCCGAACCTGCGTCGGGGCTCGTGAGCGTCGCAAGCATCCGCATCAGCGTCGTCTTGCCGGCGCCGTTCGGCCCGAGAATGGCGAAGATCGTGCCGCGCTGCACATCGAGGTCGATGCCGGCGACGGCGCGGTTGGCGCCGAAGCTCTTGGCGAGCCCGCGCGCAAACACGGCCGACGCGGAGGGAGTGACGGCGGGCACGCCGTCCGCTGCGTTGCTCATCGAACCGGTCCTGTCAGGTCGGGCCGATCGGCGGGTTCGTGAGCGCGCGAGGAGCGGCAGTGCCGCCGCGACCGACATCGCCCGATGCCGGGGCCGCGGCGAACCCGCTCCGTCGGACGCCCCGCCCCGCTAGAGATCGAAGCCCAGGATGTTGCCGACCGTGAAGACGTCCTTGTCGCCGCGGCCGCACATGTTCATCACGATGATCTGGTCCTTGGCCATGTTCGGCGCGAGCCGGATCACATGCGCCAGCGCATGCGCCGGCTCGAGCGCCGGGATGATGCCCTCCAGCCGCGTGCAGAGCTGGAACGCCTCCAGCGCCTCGCGGTCGGTCGCCGGCACATAGGTGACGCGGCCGGTGTCCTTCAGCCATGAGTGCTCCGGCCCGACCCCCGGATAGTCGAGGCCGGCGGAGATCGAGTGGCCCTCGAGGATCTGGCCGTCGTCGTCCTGAAGGAGATAGGTGCGGTTGCCGTGGAGCACGCCCGGACGGCCACCGTTCATCGACGCCGCGTGGCCGTTCGGCACGTCCATGCCGTGGCCGCCGGCCTCCACGCCGTAGAGCGCCACGTCGCGCTCGTCGAGGAAGGGGTGGAACAGGCCGATCGCGTTGGAGCCGCCGCCGACCGCCGCCACCAGAGCGTCGGGATAGCGGCCCTCCGCCTCCATGATCTGCTCCTTCAGCTCCGTGCCGATGACCGACTGGAAGTCGCGCACCATCGCCGGGTAGGGGTGCGGGCCCGCCGCCGTGCCGATCAGGTAATAGGTCGTGTCGACGTTCGTCACCCAGTCGCGGAGCGCCTCGTTCATGGCGTCCTTCAGCGTGCCGGCGCCGGCCGTGACCGGCTTCACCTCCGCGCCGAGCAGGCGCATCCGGAAGACGTTCGGCCTCTGCCGCTCGACGTCGGTGGCGCCCATGTAGACGACGCAGGGGAAGTCGAAGCGCGCCGAGACGGTCGCCGATGCGACGCCGTGCTGGCCGGCGCCGGTCTCCGCGATGATGCGCGTCTTGCCCATGCGCCTGGCGAGCAGGATCTGGCCGAGGCAGTTGTTGATCTTGTGGCTGCCCGTGTGGTTCAGCTCGTCGCGCTTGAAGTAGATCTTCGCGCCGCCGAGATGGGCGGTCAGCCGCTCGGCGAAATAGAGCGGGCTGGGACGGCCGGTATAGTGCTTGCCGAGATGGGCGAGCTCGGCGTGGAAGGCGGGATCGTCCTTCGCCTCGGCATAGGCCTGCTCCAGCTCCAGGATGAGCGGCATCAGCGTCTCGGCGACGAAGCGGCCGCCATAGAGGCCGAAGCGGCCACGCTCGTCGGGACCGGTGCGGAAGGAATTCGGCTGCTCGTTCACGTGCGGATCGGCTCCGTGTCTGTTCAGGCGGCTATCGCCGTGAGCCGGTCGGGATCGCCGGCATGGACTGCATTGACGAATTCGCGGATGAGGCGCGGGTCCTTGACGCCCGGCGCACGCTCGACGCCGGACGAGACGTCCACCGCGCGTGTCCGGCTGACATGGAGAGCCTCGGCGACGTTCGTCGCGGAGAGCCCCCCCGAGAGCATCCACGGCACGCCCGGGTCGAAGCCGGCGATGAGCCGCCAGTCGAAGGCGATAGCGTTGCCGCCCGGCCGGTCGGCGCCCTTCGGCGGCTTGGCGTCGAGGAGGAGCGCGTCGACCGAGCCGGCATAGGCCCGCGCGCGCTCAAGGTCATCGGGCCCCTCGACCCCGATCGCCTTCATCACCCGGACGGCGTGACGGCGGCGGATCTCCTCGGCGCGTTCCGGCGTCTCGGCGCCGTGCAGCTGGATGAAATCCGGCCGGAGATCCTCCGCGATCTTGGCAAGGACGTCGTCCGGGGAATCCACGGTGAGCGCCACCACGCCGACCTTGCCGCAGGTGCGGCCGGCGAGCGCGGCGGCGTGGCCGAGCGTGACCGCGCGCGGGCTGCGGTCGAAGAACACGAACCCGACCATGGTCGCACCCGCGCCGATCGCCGCGTCGAGCGCTTCGCGCGTCGAGATTCCGCAGATCTTGATCTCGCTCACCATCGCCGCGTCCGTGGCACGAAAGCGCGGAAAAGTCCAACGAGCGGGGCTCGGCGCGCCTTTCCGGAGGTAGGTTGCCGCGGCCGGATCGGCAAGCGTCAGCCGGCCGCCAGGTCCTCCACGGTGCGCAGCAGGACGGCGATGTCCTCCGGCCGCGACAGCCGGTGGTCGCCGTCGGGAACGAGCGTCAGCACGGCATCGTCGAAGGCGAGGCGCTCCATCAGCGCCGTTGCGTGCGTCCAGGGCACGTCCGGGTCGAGCTTGCCCTGGATCACCCGCACCGGGCAGCCGACCTCGACCGGCCCGGGCCCGAAGAGGTGCCGCCCGCCGTCTTCGATGAGGAGCCGGGTCAGTCGGTAAGGCTCGTCCGAATAGGCGGAGGGCTGCAGGTGATAGCCCCGCTCCGCGATGTCCCGCTTCGCCGCCTCGTCGAAGAGGTCCCACATCAGGTCCTTGGTCATGTCGACGGCCGGCGCGAGCAGCACCATTCCGGCCAGGCGCTCGGCCTCGCCGCGTTCCCTGAGCTGTCGTGCCAGGAGGAGCGCGATCCAGCCCCCCATCGACGAGCCGACGACGATCTGCGGGCCGTGGGCGCAGCGGTCGAACACCGCCGCCGCCTCCTCCAGCCAGCGCGTGATGGAGCCGTCCTCGAAGCGGCCGCCCG
Source organism: Faunimonas sp. B44 (assembly GCF_052655945.1). Lineage (NCBI taxonomy): Bacteria > Pseudomonadati > Pseudomonadota > Alphaproteobacteria > Hyphomicrobiales > Afifellaceae > Faunimonas > Faunimonas sp. B44. Next base: position 265,702 of record NZ_JBQYEX010000001.1, read on the forward strand.
AGCGGCCATGCCCCGAATAGTCGAAGCGCGTGATCTCGTGCCCGCTGCGGCCGGCCCATCCATCGAGCGCCTCCGCCTTGGTGCCCGCCATGTCGGAGCGGAAACCCCCGAGCCAGAACAGGCCGGGCGCCTTGCCGGCGCGATGGAGCACGCAGATCGGCCGCGCCTCGCCGTCCTGGCCGACCGTGAGCTGTTCCAATCTCAGTTCGCCCATTCTATGTCTCTTGCTCTGCCGTCATCCGAGGTGCGCAATCCTGCCGACGCGGTCAAGAGCCCGACCCGCCACGGTGCTGCAGGTGATCCCGGGCCTCGACACCGGCGGCGCCGAGCGCACCACGCTCGATATCGCCGCGGGGCTGGTCCGTCGCGGCGACCGGGCGCTCGTCGCGAGCGCGGGCGGGCGGCTGGAGGGCGAGCTCGCCCGGCTCGGCGGCGAACTGATCAGGATGCCGCTCGGGGCCAAGAACCCGCTCGACATCGTCCTCAACGCCGTACGGCTGCGCCGCGCCGTCGAGGCGCACGGCGTCGACATCGTCCATGCCCGCAGCCGCGCCCCGGCGTGGTCCGCCTATTTCGCCTGCCGTGCCGCCGCCGTTCCCTTCGTCACGACCTATCACGGCATCTATGCGGAGAAGGGGCGAGCCAAGCGCTTCTACAATTCGGTGATGGCCCGGGGCGAGCGGGTGATCGCCAACTCGGCCTACACGGCGGACTTGGTCGCCGAGCGCTACGGGATTCGGCGCCGGGACATCGCCGTCATCCACCGCGGCACCGACCTCACGCATTTCGATCCCGACGCCGTCGCCTCGGAGCGCCGAAACGCGTTGCGAAAGGCCTGGGGCTTGTCGGGCAGCGAGACGGTGGTCCTCAACGTGGCCCGCCTCACGGCGTGGAAGGGGCAGTACGTGCTGATCGACGCGGCCGCCCTCCCGCCGCTCGCCGACATCCCCGACCTGATGGTGGTTCTTGCCGGCGACGACCAGGGCCGCGCCGGCTACCGGCGGCAGCTGGAGCAGACCATCGCGGAGAAGGGGCTCGCCGGCCGCGTCGTCCTGGTCGGCCACATCGAGGATGTCCCGGCGGCGCTGTCGATGGCCGATGTCGCGGTGGTGGCGTCCGTCGCGCCGGAAGCGTTCGGCCGTGCGGCCGTCGAGGCCGAGGCCATGGGTGTCCCCGTCGTCGTCACGGCGCTTGGCGCCGTCACCGAAACCGTCCTCGTCCCGCCCGACGTCCCTGAGAGCGAGCGGACCGGCTGGCACGTGGCGCCGGGGGATCCGGTCGCGCTGTCTTCGGCGATCGCGGAGGCGCTGGCGCTCACGCCGGGCGAGCGCGTCGCTCTCTCGCGGCGCGCGCGGCGGCATGCGGCGGCATTCTCGGTCGCGGCGATGGTCGACGCGACTCTCGCCCTCTACGACGATGTCCTGTTGTCGCGACCGGGCCACAACCGTCCCGATAGCGCCGGGCCTTGATCGGGAGCCGGTTGACTCCGAGGGTAAAAGCCCGGATTCTGGCCACAAAGGTGGTTTTGCGCACGCAAACCGCCTATATCCCGTATCCGCAACAATTCAGGAGATTGGACCATTCGTCGACCTTATCGTGCACCCCCGACGGTCAAGGAGGGGCCCCGCGTCAATGACGAGATCCGTATCCCGCAGGTCCAGCTGGTCGATCATGAAGGCCAGAACCGCGGCATAGTGCCGATCGACGAAGCCCGCCGTCTCGCGGACGAAGCCGGGCTCGATCTCGTCGAGATCTCGCCGAACTCGCGTCCGCCGGTCGTGAAGATCCTCGATTACGGGAAATTCAAGTTCCAGTCGCAGAAGAAGGCGGCCGAGGCGCGCAAGAAGCAGAAGACCGTCGAGGTCAAGGAAATCAAGATGCGGCCGAACATCGACACCCACGATTACGAGGTGAAGATGCGGGCGGCTCGCCGCTTCCTCGACGAAGGCGACAAGGTCAAGGTGACGCTGCGGTTCCGCGGCCGCGAACTGGCGCACCAGGAACTCGGCTTCCAGCTTCTCGTCAGGGTTCGCGACGAACTGACGGAGGCCTCGAAGGTCGAAGCGGAACCCAAGCTCGAGGGCCGCCAGATGATCATGATCCTCGCGCCTGCGCCGCAGAAGGCGGCGGCGGCGGCGAGGCCGGCGGCGACCGCCTGAACGGGGCCGGTGTGGCGACGCGGGCCCGTCCGCGCGTCCGCGCCGACCTCCCGCTCGCCCTACGCACTTGAAATGGGCAGGGCGACTGAATAGTGTCCGCGCGCATCGGGGGCTCCGGCACCCGATGTCTTTTCTAGCAGCCGTAGCTCAGTTTGGTTAGAGCGTCGGATTGTGGCTCCGAAGGTCGGTGGTTCGAGTCCACCCGGCTGTACCAAAAGCCCCACGAATTCAGGTTCTCGCGGATTTGAACCGGCCGGACCCGATGCTCCGGTCGCACGCACTCAGTCCGGTTCGCCGCGGCAGGCCCGCTCCAGGCGGTCAAGAATCGGAAGCTGGCTCCCCAGGATCTTCCGGCGGGCAAGCGGCAGCGCGAACCACTCCGCCCGGTCGACCTCGGGGAACGCCTGCTTCAGCCCGCTGCGCGGCGGCCATTCCATTTCGAACGTGTTGCTGCGGATGTGCGAGACGTCGAAATCGGCCTCGAGCGCGAAGGCTTCCACGTCCTTGCCGCCGCGCTGCCTGACCCGGCCGAGCGGCACGAACGCGCCGTCGGGAACCGCACCCAGCTCCTCGGAGAACTCACGCGCCGCCGCCGCCGCGAGGTCCTCGCCGGGCTCCGCCTCCCCCTTCGGAATGGACCAGGCGCCGAGATCGCGCTTCCGCCAGAACGGTCCACCCGGATGCACGAGAAGCACGGCGATCCCGTCTTCCGTGGAGCGGTAGAGCAGGAGACCGGCGCTCACCTTGGGCATGTTGCGTCCCCGGGTTCCAGGAGAACGGCGGCGCGGCCCTGAACCGGCCACGCCGGGTCCACCCTCAGCCGGAACTTTGATCTACAGCAAGGCGGTCCGTCCCGTTCGGTCGTTTCATCGATCGAACGGGTGTGCGCTCCTGTGCGGACGCAGTCGAAGCGCGAGAGGCGCGGACATGACCCGGCTTCGCGGCACAGGGAGGACACGATGATCCCGACGCTCCTGATGGCTCTGATCCTCGCCATACCGGCGCTTCTCGCGCTCGCGGCGCTGAAGGCGGTGAGCGAACCCGAGCCGGCTCGAATCGCCGTCCGTCGCAGAAGGGGCTGACGCGGGCGCTTCGGCCTCAGTCGGTCTTCCGGTAGGTCCACACGCGCGCGGGCGGCAGGTTCATCGCCACCCAGGGCGACTTGTAGACGGCGTAGCGCCGCGGCGCGCCGGGTACCGGCTCGCCCAGGCCGTAGGAGAACTGCACGAGGCGGCCGCCCTGCACGACGCGCTCCAGCACGTCGTCGAGGAACCGGCGGCGCAGCAGCGGCGGACGGGTGAGAAGCGGCAGCGAGGAGAGCGCCGCGTTGAAGGGGCCGTAGCCGGCGAGCGTGCGGTCGAGCGCGTAGGCGTCGCCCTGCACGACCCTGAGCCCAGGAAAGCGTTCCCGAAGGAGCCGGCAGAAATCCGGGTCGTGCTCGACCGCGACGAGGTTCTCAGGCGGGATCCCGTCCTCGATGAGCGCGGCAGTGACGACGCCGGTCCCCGCGCCGAGTTCCAGGGTCAGGCCTTCCGGGTCCGGCCTGGCGAGTTCCACCATCAGGCGTGCGAGCGCCCTGCTGGAGGGCGTGACCGCGCCGGCGCGGATCGGGTTGGTCGCGGCGGAGCGGAAGAAGCGCAGTTCGTCGCCGAGCTTTTCGCTCATCCTCGCTACGGAGGTGATGACCGGGTGTTCACCGGAATTCCGCTTCTTGCCGGCCGAATGGCGCATCGCCCGCAACTCGTCGCCGAGCTTTTCCCCGACCCGGGCGACGGATGCCAGCACCGGGTGATCCCCGGCACGGCGCTTTCTGGCTGAAGCGATCATGACCGGACTTCTGCCCTACTTCTCACCGAGCGTCTCCAGGAAATCCTTCACCCGGGAGAAGAAGCCGGTCGATTCCGGATTGTTCTCCCCGGACGAGACACGTTCGAACTCCTCGAGAAGTTCCCTCTGGCGCCGGCTGAGGTGCTGCGGCGTCTCGACCACGATCTGCACGTACATGTCCCCGAACTGCCGTGTCCTCAGGACCGGCATGCCCTTCCCCTTCAGCCGGTACTGCTTGCCGTTCTGGGTCCCCTCCGAAACCTTCACGCGGGTGCGCCCGCCGTCGACCGTCGGCACTTCGAATTGCCCGCCGAGCGCCGCCGTCGTCATGGAAACCGGCACGCGGCAGAAAATATCTGCGCCGTCGCGCTGGAAGAAGGCGTGTGGCCTGATCGACAGGAAGATGTAGAGGTCGCCGGCCGGCCCGCCGCGCAAGCCCGCCTCGCCCTCGCCGGCGATCCGGATGCGCGTGCCTTCCTCGATCCCGGCGGGAATGTTCACGGAGAGCGTGCGCGTCTGCATGACGCGGCCGGAGCCCGCGCAGTCGAGGCAGGGGTCGCGCACGACTTCGCCGCGGCCTTGGCAGGCCGGGCAGGTCCGTTCGATGTGGAAGAAGCCGCCCTGGCTGGCGCGCACGCGGCCGGCGCCGTGGCAGGTGGTGCAGGTCTGCGGGCTCGATCCGGGCCGTGCGCCCGAGCCGCTACAGATCTCGCAGGTGACGCTCGTCGGCACCTCGATCTCGACCGCCTTGCCCGTATAGGCCTCCTCCAGCGTGATCTCGAGATTGTAGCGGAGGTCGGAGCCGCGCTCGCGGCCGGAGGCGCGGCGCGCCCCTCCCATGAAGTCGCCGAAGATGTCGTCGAAGATGTCGGCGAAGGAGGAGAAGCCGGCGGTCTGGGCGCCGAACCCGCCGCCCTCGAAGGCCTGGTGGCCGAACCGGTCGTAGGCGGCGCGCTTCTGCGGGTCCTTGAGGACCTCGTAGGCCTCGTTCGCTTCCTTGAAGCGGTGCTCGGCGGTGGCGTCGCCCGGATTGCGGTCGGGATGGAGCTCCATCGCCAGGCGGCGGAACGCGCCCTTCAGCGCCTTTTCGTCGGCGTCGCGGGCGACGCCCAGCACTTCGTAATAATCGCGCTTGGCCATGGATGTCGGTATCGCAGATGGAGGAAGCCGCCCGGACCGGGTCCGGGCGGCCGATCATTTGCCGGGCTCAGGCGGACCGCTTCTTCTGGTCCTCGTCCGGGATCTCCTCGAAATCGGCGTCGACCACGTCGTCGTCCTTGGAGCCCCCGGCATGCTCGTCGCGCACCTCGTGCGAGGTGTCCTCCTGCTGCGCCCGGTACATGGCCTCACCGAGCTTCATGGAGGCCTGGGCAACCGCCTGCGACTTGGCCTGGATGTCCGAAACGTCCTCGCCGGAGAGCGCGCTCTTCAGGTCCGCGACCGCCGCCTCGATGGCCGACTTGTCGGCCTCGCCGACCTTGTCGCCATATTCGGCGAGCGCCTTCTCGGTGGAGTGGACGAGCGCCTCGGCCTGGTTGCGCGCCTCCACCAGCGCACGCCGCTCCTTGTCCTCCTCGGCATGCGCCTCGGCATCCTTCACCATCTTCTCGATCTCGGCGTCGGACAGCCCGCCGGAGGCCTGGATGCGGATCTGCTGCTCCTTGCCGGTGCCCTTGTCCCGCGCCTGGACGTTCACGATGCCGTTGGCGTCGATGTCGAAGGTGACCTCGATCTGCGGCATGCCGCGTGGCGCGGGCGGAATGCCGACCAGGTCGAACTGGCCGAGCAGCTTGTTGTCCGCCGCCATCTCGCGCTCGCCCTGGAACACCCGGATCGTGACCGCGCCCTGGTTGTCCTCGGCGGTCGAGAAGACCTGGCTCTTCTTGGTCGGGATCGTGGTGTTGCGGTCGATCAGGCGCGTGAAGACGCCGCCGAGCGTCTCGATGCCCAGCGACAGCGGAGTCACGTCGAGGAGCAGCACGTCCTTGACGTCGCCCTGCAGCACGCCGGCCTGGATCGCCGCGCCCATCGCGACCACCTCGTCCGGGTTAACGCCCTTGTGAGGCTCCTTGCCGAAGAGCTGCTTCACGACCTCCTGCACCTTCGGCATGCGCGTCATGCCGCCGACGAGCACCACCTCGTCGATGTCGCCAGGCGACACGCCGGCATCCTTGAGGGCGTTCTTCACCGGCTGGACGGTGCGCTGGATGAGGTCGTCGACGAGGCTCTCGAACTTCGAGCGGGAGAGCTTCAGGGTCAGGTGCTTCGGCCCGGAGGCGTCGGCCGTGATGTAGGGCAGGTTGATCTCGGTCTGCTGCGCGGAGGAGAGCTCGATCTTCGCCTTCTCGGCGGCCTCCTTCAGGCGCTGCAGCGCGAGCGCGTCCTTCCTGAGGTCGATGCCCTGGTCCTTCTTGAACTCGTCGGCGAGGTAGTCGACGAGCCGCATGTCGAAATCCTCGCCGCCGAGGAAGGTGTCGCCGTTCGTCGACTTCACCTCGAAGACGCCGTCGCCGATCTCGAGCACGGAGATGTCGAACGTGCCGCCGCCGAGGTCGTAGACCGCGATCGTGCCGGCCTGCTTCTTGTCGAGGCCGTAGGCGAGCGCGGCCGCCGTCGGCTCGTTGATGATGCGCAGCACCTCCAGGCCGGCGATCTTGCCGGCATCCTTGGTGGCCTGGCGCTGGGCGTCGTTGAAGTAGGCCGGGACGGTGATGACCGCCTTCTCGACCTTTTCGCCGAGATACGATTCGGCCGTCTCCTTCATCTTCTGCAGGATGAAGGCGGAGATCTGGGAGGGGGAGTATTTCTGGCCGTCGATATCGACCCAGGCGTCGCCGTTGTCGGCGCGCACGATCCTGTAGGGAACGAGTTCCTGGTCCTTCTTGACGGTCGGATCGTCGAAGCGCCGCCCGATCAGCCGCTTCACGGCGAAGATGGTGCGCGTCGGATTGGTCACCGCCTGGCGCTTGGCCGGCTGGCCGACGAGGCGCTCGCCGTCGTCGGTGAAGGCGACCATGGAGGGCGTGGTCCGTGCGCCTTCGGAATTCTCGATGACCTTGGCGGTCTTGCCGTCCATGACGGCGACGCACGAATTCGTCGTGCCGAGGTCTATGCCGATGACTTTCGCCATGTCTTTTCTCTCCTTTTCCGGCAGGCCGGCCAGACCCGAGCGGCGTCCTTGGACGAAAGGCGAACGCCTTCCCCGGCCCCCAACGAAGTGAAACAAGCAGGCTCGGGAGGCCCGCAAATCAGCCCTCCCGCGCGTTGCGGCTCATATAAGAAGGGCGTTTCGGGCTCGCAAGGATGTGATCGGCGGCAGCCGCAAGCGGAAGCGCGTCGCCTCCCGGCTCATCCTCCGCAGTTTCGGTGGCGTTCAGCCGCCGCCGCCCGTCTCCGCCGCCCGGAGAAAGGCGGCGAGCCGCGCACGCACCTCCCTCTGATGCCCGATGAGGAGGTGCCCGCCCGCGGAGACCGGCATGAATGCGGCGCCCGGGATCCGGGCTGCGAGGTGAGCGGCGATCATGAACGGGTTGATGCCGTCGTCGCGGGCATGGACGATCAGGGTCGGGGCGGCGACCTCTTCCAGCGCATACCGGCTTGAGGGATCGAGCGCCGCGCCTTCGTTGGCGAGACCCGGCGCCCGCGCGCTTGCAGGCAGGAAGGCGTCGAGCGCGGCTTGTACGAATGCGCGCTCCGCCGGATCGGCCGCGGCGGGACGGTCCTTCCGCACGTCGAAGATCCGGAGGAGCAGCGACGGCGCGACCCGCCTTGTCGCCCAGGCCGGAAAGTCGGAGGCGAAGAACGCCGGATAGAGCCATTCCGGCGCGGGGCGATCGAGCGTCCCGGCCGGCGCGCCCGCAAACGGGGCGGAGGAGAGCAGAACCAGGGCCGAGACGCGTGCGGGATGGCGCAGTGCGAGCTGGAGCGCCGGCGGCACGCCTCCGGACATGGCGACGACGGCCAGCCGTCCGATGCCGAGCGTGTCGAGAAGGGCCGCAAACGCGTCGGCCTGCGCGGCCGGGGAGGCGTCGGCGGGCAAGGGGCTGCGGAGATAGCCGAAGCGGGATGGTGCGATCCAGCGGAAGCCTTGCCCGACGAACGCCTCGGCAATGAGGAGGCCCTGATCGAAACCGCCGCCGGCGCCGTGGACCACGAGGACCGGAGGACCGTCGCCGCGCTCGGCGAACTCGACCACGCCGGCCGCGGTCGCGGCGGTCCGGGCTTCCCGCGCAAGGCTTTGCCGGATGCGACCGAGATCCGCCTGGAAGGCCTTTCGGACCGGCGCGGCGGCCAGGCCAGCCGCGGCGGCCAGCAGGGCGAGGCGATGCATCGCTTTCACGGCGTCCTCCTCGCGGCAGGCTGGAGGTCGAGCGGGTGCGAATCACCGGGCCACGGCCGCCGCTCGATCGTCCCCCGATTCGCGGCGAGGGCCCGATGTGCCGATCCGGGACGCACGCCTCCGGTCGTCTTAACGGTGTCGCCCGGACCGGCAGGCGCCGCGGCGGGCCGGCGCCGTGGGCCGTCAGGCTTCGCACCCCTTGCGCCGCAAGCCGCGCGCATTAACCCGCCGTTAACATTAAGCAAGGTTAATCGAACCATAACAGAGACCAAAGCCGTGACGACAGCCGCAGCTCCCTCCCGTCAATCGCTCCGCTTCAGAGGCCGCTCCTTCCTCGCGCTCGTGCTCGCGCCGGAGCCGCCGATCGAAGCGTGGTTCGTCGAGATCGACGCGCTCGGAAAGCGCTCGCCCGGCTTCTTCCGGGGACGGCCGGTCGTGCTCGACGTCTCGGCGCTGACCCTCGACAAGGCCGGCCTCGCAGCGCTCATCCAGGATCTCTACGATCGCGAGATCCGGATCATGGGCATCGAGGGCGCCAAGGCCTCGATGATCGGCCTCGGCATGCCGCCGCTCATCAGCGGCGGGCGTCACGCCGAAGAGGTCGAGATCCCCGATCCGGCGCCGCGCGGGACGCCGGCAGCGGCCGCCCAGGCCGCCGCCACGCCGATCCACGCGCCGAAGCCGCAGGGGCCGGTCCCGTCGCTGCTGATCGACAGCCCCGTCCGCTCCGGCCAGTCCGTGCTCTTCCCGCAGGGCGACGTGACCATCGTGGGCTCGGTCGCATCCGGCTCGGAGATCGTCGCCGGCGGCTCGATCCACGTCTACGGGACGCTCCGCGGCCGCGCGATCGCCGGCTCGACCGGCAATGCCGGCGCGCGGATCTTCTGCCACAAGCTCGAGGCCGAGCTCGTCGCCATCGACGGCCTCTACAAGACCGCCGACGACATGGAGCCCGAATACCGCGGGCGGTCGGTGCAGATCTGGCTCGACGGCGACACAATCATGATGACGGCGCTGAACTGAGAGGAGGGTGCTGAAGATGGCCAAAGTGCTGGTCGTGACATCCGGGAAGGGCGGCGTCGGCAAGACGACGTCCACGGCGGCGCTCGGCGCCGCCCTTGCGGCAACCGGGCAGAGCGTGGTGGTGGTCGATTTCGACGTCGGGCTGCGCAATCTCGACCTCGTGATGGGCGCGGAGCGGCGGGTCGTCTACGACCTGATCAACGTGGTGCAGGGCGACGCGAAGCTCGCCCAGGCCCTCATCCGCGACAAGCGGCTCGACAACCTGTCGCTCCTGCCGGCGTCGCAGACCCGCGACAAGGATGCGCTTTCCGAGGAAGGCGTCGACCGGGTCATGGGCGAGCTCCGCGAGAAGTTCGACTGGGTGATCTGCGACAGCCCCGCCGGCATCGAGCGCGGCCCGACGCTCGCCATGCGCCACGCCGACCTGGCGGTGGTCGTCACCAATCCCGAGGTCTCCTCGGTGCGCGACTCCGACCGCATCATCGGCCTGCTCGATTCCAAGACGCTGAAGGCCGAGCGCGGCGAGAAGATGGAGAAGCACCTGCTCCTCACCCGCTACGACGCCGCACGCGCGGAGCGCGGCGAGATGCTGAAGGTGGACGACGTCCTCGAAATTCTCTCCATCCCGCTCCTCGGCATCATTCCCGAGAGCCAGGAGGTCCTGCGGGCGTCGAACCTCGGCACGCCCGTCACGCTCTGCAATCCGCTGAGCGCGCCGGCCAAGGCCTATAGCGACGCCGCCCGCCGCCTTTCCGGCGAGCCGGTTGCGATGGCCGTGCCGAGCGACCGGCGCAGCATCTTCGGCAAGCTGTTCGGAAGGAGGGCGGCATGAACCTACTGGCGCTGTTCCAGCGGCGCGCAACGGCTCCCGTGGCCCGCGACCGGCTGCAGATCCTGCTCGCCCACGAGAGGTCGATGACCGGGCGGACGGACCTCGTCGCCGTGCTCCGCGAGGAGATCCTCGCCGTCATCGCCAAGCACCTCGCGGTCGACAGCGAGAAGGTCCAGGTGAAGATGGAGCGCGGCGACGTGGTCTCCACGCTCGAGGTCGAGATCGAGATCCCGACCGCGATCGCGCCGCCCGCGCCGGCAAGGGCATCGGCGGCCGCTCCCGCAGCCGCCTGACCGATCCGGCGCATGCCTCCCGGGGCCGCGGCGTTTGCGCGCCGCGGCTCCGGCTTTTCCGGCGCCGCTTAACGGTTCCTCAAGCGCCGCCTGTCTTTGGTTGCGCTGCGCCCGTAGAAGGTGAGCCGGACCGCGGCGCGTGCGGCCCTTGCGGCCGTTCCGGCGGAACGGGATGGACCCGTGCAGTTGAGAGACGCCACGCAGGTCAGCCGCGATCCCGGCCGGATCCATGCCTTCCCGATCGGCCGCGTCGTCTCGGTCGAGGGCTCCCGGGCAATCGTCGCCGCGCCCCCCAGGGAAGAGGAGGACAGCGCCGCCGAGGAAAACCCCGTTTCGGTCGGCAAGCTCCTCTCGATCAATGCCGGCCCGGTCCGCGTCATCGGGCTGATCTATTCGACCGCGGCCGCCAACCAGGCGGGGCCGGGCGGCGATGTCGGCCCCACGCTCGTGAAGGTCGAGCTCGTCGGACAGATCACCGATCAGCCGAGCCCGTTCTTCGAGCGCGGCATCCAGCATTACCCGGCCGTCGGGGCCGGCGTGCATGCCGTCGGCGCGAACGACCTCGCCACCATCTACGATTACGGGAGCGCGGAGACGATCGTCGTCGGCCGCCTCGGCCAGGACTCCTCGATCGAGGCGACCGTCCGGGTCAAGGACCTGATGCAGAAGCACTTCGCCGTGCTCGGCACGACCGGCTGCGGAAAATCGACCGCCGTCGCGCTCATCCTGCGCGAGATCCTGCGGGTGAACACGGCAGCGCGCGTGCTGCTGATCGACCCGCACAACGAGTACAAGGGATCGTTCGGCGAACTCGCCGAGGTGATGAGCCCGCGCAACCTGAACCTGCCCTTCTGGCTCTTCAATTTCGAGGAGATCACGGACGTCATCTACCGGCGCCGGCCGGGCGTTCCGGAAGAGCTCGACGTCCTCGCCGACCTGATCCCGATGGCCAAGGCACGCTACGCGCAGAAGCAGGAGCGCTCGAGCATCCTGCTCCGGCGCGAGGACGATTCCGGCCAGACGGTCGATTCGCCCGTGCCCTATCGCATGTCGGACCTCCTGGCGCTCATCGACGAGCAGCTCGGCAAGCTCGACGGCAAGGACGACCGTCCGCGCCTCAGGCGGCTGAAGGGCCGGATCCAGTCGGTCGCGCAGGACCCGCGCTATCAGTTCATGTTCTCGGCGAGGACCATCGAGGACACGATGGCCGACCTCCTGAAGACGCTCTTCCGCATTCCGGCGGACGGCAAGCCGGTCACGATTGTGGAGCTCGCTGGCTTTCCGGCGGAGGTCGTCGACGCCGTGGTCTCCGTACTCTGCCGCCTCGCCTTCGAACTCGGCATGTGGGGCGAGGGGCGCGTGCCGCTTCTCGTGGTCGCCGAAGAGGCGCACCGCTACGTGCCCGCGGACAAGCGGCTCGGCTTCGGCCCGACCCGGCGCTCGATCTCGCGGATCGCCAAGGAGGGTCGCAAGTACGGCGTCTATCTCGGCGTGATCACGCAGCGTCCCTCGGAGCTCGATCCCACCATCCTCTCCCAGTGCAGCACGATCTTCGCGATGCGGCTCGCCAACGACGCCGACCACGCCATCATCCGCTCGGCCGTCTCCGACGCCGCGACCTCGACGCTGGAAGCGCTGCCCTCGATGGGCAACCGCGAGGCGCTCGCCTTTGGCGAGGCCGTCTCCATGCCGATGCGGGTGCGGTTCACGACGGTTCCGGAGGCCACGCTTCCCCATTCCAAGCTCCGGAACCTGCAGGACGATTCCACGGAGGCGCAGGGCGGAGGCTTCATCGACGAGGTGGTGAAGCGCTGGCGGACGGTCGAGCTGCGGGCGAGGTGACGCCGCCCGTTGCGTCGCAGGGCCGGCGTCAGGCTGCGTGATCGCCCGCCCGCTTGACCCGCACACCGCCCGTGCGATCGAGCAGCGCGACGGCATCCGTCAGCCCGCGCGACCGGGCATGGTCACGCACGCACCAGTTCCGGGTGCCGAGGAGGAACCATCCGGCGCCGATTGCCGAGGCCGGGTCCGCGCTTGCGAGCGTGAGCCGGGAGCCCGTGCGCCAGGCGAGGCTGTCCCACCGCGTCGAGAGGCAGCGGAGCCGTGCCGGACTCTGCCAGAGCGCGAATTCGTGCGAGGAGAGCCTCGATGCGATCGGTTCGGGCGTGGCGAGGGTGAACGGGCATTCGAGCGCGAGCCTTGCCTCGCGCTCGACCAGCGTCGACCCGGCCGGCTCGCCGCCGTCGCCGAATTTGGGCGCCTGCTCGGCGTCGAGGCGAAACGTGCCGAGCACGTCCGCCGTCTCGGCGGCGGAGGCGAGCCGCTCGTTTGCAGCGCGCCAGTCCGGGAGGTACGGAAGTGCCGCGCGCTCGTGGGACCACGACAGGAACAGCAGGCCGGCCGCGCGCCCGGCCCGCGTCCGCCGCGCCGCGCCATAGACGGAGAGCGCGACCGAGACGCCGTCCAGCGTCCAGGTGGCGTAGGAGCGGACGGCGCTCGACGGGTCGGGATGGTCGCGCACATCGACGCTCGCGCGGTAGGCCGGGTCGCCGAGCGTCGCCTCGATCCGGTCCGCCCAATGCTCGGATCCGCCATCCCCCGGCGCCGCGAGCAGGTATGCGGCGATCAGGACCGGGCGCTCCGGTGCCGGGGCCGCGACGTCCACGGCGAGGGTGCCGAACCCGAACGCTTCGGGGCAGCGCAGGCGCAGCGGAATGCGCCGCAGGCGCGCCGGAGAGCCGGCGCCGTCCCGCACCGCGCCCGCCAGGGTGGTGCCCCAAGGCAGGAAGCTCGTCCCGGTCCAAAAGCCGCGTTCGAAATCCTGCATCGTCCCCGCCGTCCGGAAAAGCTCGTGCCGCTCGTCGCCCGTCTATGTGCCGGGGACGGCGGTCTCACGCCAGTGCCCAGCCGCATCTGCGGCCGCACGACACGCGTTTCGCGCTTGTGCCGCTGCCGGTCTCCGGCTTGACTGCAGGGCTCCCGGGCCGCGGCGCGGGACCTGGCGCGGGCGAGCAGGCGAGCGGGCGAGCGGGCGATGCAGCCTTTCGTGTTCAACACCACACCCCGGATCGTCTTCGAGGCCGGCGCCGCGGCGCGGCTCGCCGCGATCGGCGGCCCCATGTTCGGCGGACGGATTCTCTTCGTCACCGATTCCGGGCTGCGCGGCCTCGGCCTCTGCGACCCCGCCCTCGCCTCGCTCGAGGCGGCCGGCGCGCAGGTTGCCGTGTTCGACGCGGTCGAGGCCGATCCCTCGCGCATGACCCTTGAACAGGCGGTCGAGGCGGGGCGGGCGGCGGACGCGGACGCGGTGATCGGGTTCGGCGGAGGCTCCTCGCTCGACGTCGCCAAGCTCGCTGCCCTTCTTCTCGGCTCGGGCGAAGACCTCGACCAGGCCTGGGGCGTCGGCATGGCCAGGGGGCCGCGCCTGCCGCTGGTGCTCGTCCCGACCACCGCCGGCACCGGCTCGGAGGTGACGCCCGTCGCCATCATCACGGTGGGAGCGGAGGAGAAGCGCGGCGTCTCCTCTCCGCTGATCCTGCCCGACACAGCCGTCCTCGACGCCGAACTGACGCTCGGGCTTCCGCCCGCGATCACCGCCGCCACCGGGGTCGACGCGATGGTGCATGCGATCGAGGCGTACGCTTCGCAGAGCCCCAACAACAATCCGCTGTCGCGCATGCTCGCGCGCCAGGCGCTCCGCCTGCTCGGAGCGAACATCGACGCCGCCGTCTTCCACGGCCGCGATCTCGCCGCGCGCTCCGCGATGCTGCTCGGCTCCATGCTCGCGGGTCAGGCCTTCGCCAATTCCCCGGTCGCCGCCGTCCACGCGCTCGCCTATCCGATCGGCGGCACGTTCCACGTTCCGCACGGCCTCTCCAACGCCCTCGTCCTGCCACACGTGCTGCGCTTCAACGCGCCGGACGCGGCGCATCTCTACGCAGAGATCGCGGGCGACGCCTTCCCCGGTCTCGGCGCGGAAGAGGGCACGCAGGCCTGCTGCGCGGCCTTCATCGAAGAGCTGGCCGGCCTGTGCCGCCGGCTCGGCATGCCGACAAGGCTGCGCGAGGTCGGCATCGCCGAGGCCGACCTGCCGAAGATGGCCGCAGATGCCATGAAGCAGCAGCGGCTGCTGGTGAACAACCCCCGGCCCGTCGGCGAAGCCGACGCGCTCGCGATCTACCGCGCCGCCTGGTGAGGGGCAGCCGGACGCGGCACGGGCCGCCGCGGCTATCCGCCTGCGGGTCCGAACAGCATCTCGGCCGGAATTGTGCTGATTCGTCCGAACCCTGCGACGAGATGGCCGTTTAGGGTCTCGAACCGGTACGTCGCGAAGTCGCCGAACCGGGCATAGCCGCCCGCTTCCGGGTGGGCGGCGAGGAAACGCGCGCGGGCGGCCTCCTGGTCGGCCGCGGGCGCTGTGCGGCCGACGAGCGTCACGCGGCTGTCGGCCAGCCGATCCGCGGCCGCGGCCGAATCGGCGACGAGGAGAAGCGAGGCCCGGCGGTCCCGGGCGAGATTCTGGGTATGCACGGCGAGCTTGGAAAGGAGCAGGAGCGGCGCGCCGTCGAGATCGAAACCGACCGTCACGAGCGAGGCGAAAGGGGTGCCGTCCGGAAGCAGCGTCGCCAGCGATCCGGCCTTCGCGCCGCGCAGGACCTCCTTCGCCAGCGCGGCGTGTTCGGCCGGAATTGCGTTGCCGGGGTGCGACTCGTCAGCCATCTAAAGGTTCCTTTGCCACAATCCGTTCGCATTCTGTTACATAAGCGGACCCGGCCCTGCGCCGAAAAGACGAAAGGAGTCCGGTCATGCCGACCATCGCGCTCGTCGACGACGACCGCAACATCCTCGCCTCGGTCTCGATGACGCTGGAGACCGAGGGATATCGGGTGCAGACCTACAATGACGGCGCAACCGCGCTCGACGGGCTGTCGCAGAGTCCGCCCGATCTTGCGATCCTGGACATCAAGATGCCGCGGATGGACGGCATGGAGCTCCTGCGCAAGCTTCGTCAGAGCTCGGACATGCCGGTGATCTTCCTCACCTCGAAAGACGACGAGATCGACGAACTCTTCGGCCTGAAGATGGGTGCCGACGATTTCATCAAGAAGCCGTTCTCCCAGCGCCTCCTCGTGGAGCGCGTGAAGACGGTGCTCCGGCGCTCGCAGCCGAAGGACGGCACCGCGCCGCGCGCCGGCGAGCCGAGCCGGACGCTCGAGCGCGGCGCGCTCGTGATGGACCAGGACCGGCATACCTGCACCTGGAAGGGCGAGAACGTCACCCTCACCGTGACCGAGTTCCTCATCCTCTTCGCGCTCGCCCAGCGTCCGGGCGTGGTGAAGAGCCGGAACGCGCTGATGGACGCGGCCTACGACGACCAGGTCTATGTCGACGACCGCACGATCGACAGCCACATCAAGCGGCTCAGAAAGAAGTTCAAGGCGGTGGACGACGACTTCAATATGATCGAAACGCTCTACGGCGTCGGCTACCGCTTCCGGGAAGCCTGACCGCTCGCGCGAGGGAGGTCCCGCCTTGGTGGCGGATACGCACGGCACGGCGGAAAGGCCGCGCAGATCGGGACGAACGGGGTTTCTTCGCCCGGCCGGCATCGTGCTGCGGCCGTTCGCGAGGGGATTCGGCGCGATCGGCCGGCTCGCGACCTCGAGCCTGACGCGGCGCATACTGATCCTCAACCTCGCGGCGCTCATCGCGCTCGCCGGCGGCATCCTCTACCTCAACAAGTTCCGTGCCGGCCTGATCGATGCACGCGTCGAAAGCCTCCTCACGCAGGGCCAGATCATTGCCGCGGCGATCGCGGCCCAGGCGACCGTGGAGACGGACGCCATCACCATCGATCCGGACCAGCTCCTGGAGATGCAGGCCGGGCAGAGCGGATCGCCATACGATGTCGGCGAAGGCGCGGCGGACTTCCCCATCAATCCGGAGCGCGTCGCGCCGCTTCTGAAGCGGCTCATCTCCCCCGCCCGGATCCGCGCCCGCATATACGACCAGGAGGGGACGCTCCTTCTCGATTCCCGCGGGCTCTACTCGCGCGGACAGATCCTGCGCTACGACCTGCCGCCGCTCGATCTGAAGAAGAACGTGCTGGAGCGTTGGTGGGACCAGGTGAAGTTCTGGTACCGCTCTGGCGACCTGCCCCCCTATCGCGAGCTCGGCAGCCAAGGCGGCCGGGAATATCCGGAGGTCGCGAGCGCGCTGAACGGCTCGGCGGCGAGCGTCGTGCGCGTCGACGAGGACGGCGGCCTGATCGTCTCCGTCGCCGTCCCGGTCCAGCGTTTCCGGGCCGTGCTCGGCTCGCTGCTCCTGTCCACCGAATCGGGCGACATCGACGCGATCGTCCAGGCCGAGCGCGGGGCCATCCTGCGGGTGTTCCTGGTTGCCGCTCTCGTCACCGCCATGTTCTCCCTGCTGCTCGCCGGCACGATCGCGGGCCCCGTGCGCCGGCTCGCCGCCGCCGCCGACCGCGTCCGGCGCGGCACCCGGAAGCGCGTGGAGATCCCGGATTTCGGCGACCGCAAGGACGAGATCGGCCACCTCGCGCGCTCGTTCCGCGACATGACGCGCGCGCTCTACCGGCGCATGGAGGCGATCGAATCCTTTGCCGCCGACGTCGCCCACGAGCTGAAGAACCCGCTCACCTCGCTGCGGAGCGCGGTGGAGACCCTGCCGATCGCCCGCACCGACGAGCAGCGCGCGCGGCTCCTCGCCATCATCCAGCACGACGTCCGCCGGCTGGACCGGCTGATCAGCGACATTTCCGACGCCTCGCGGCTCGATGCCGAGCTCGCCCGCGAGGACACGGAGCCGGTCGACATCGCCAATCTCCTGCGCACCGTCGTGACCGTGCTCCGCGAGACGCGGCTTGCGACCGGCGACCGGATCCAGCTCAAGCTCGATCCCGGGCGCTACGGCAAGGACGCCTTCTACGTCCTCGGCCACGACAGCCGGCTCGGCCAGGTCTTCAACAACCTGATCGACAACGCGCTCTCCTTCTCGCCGGCCGAGGGCTCCGTCCGCATCGCGGCCACCCGGCATGCCGCCCGCATCGAGGTCCTGGTGGACGACGACGGGCCGGGCATCCGGGCCGAGAACATCGAGAACATCTTCGAGCGGTTCTACACGGATCGGCCGGGCGCGGACGATTTCGGCCAGAACTCCGGGCTCGGGCTCGCCATCACCCGGCAGATCGTCGAGGCCCATCGCGGCACCATCACCGCCGAGAACAGGACGGCGGCCGACGGCTCCGTGGCAGGGGCGCGATTCGTGGTGACGATCCCCTCGCCGAGCGAGATCGCCAGTTGACCGAGACGATCCACGGGACCGCCGTGATCGTCGGCGCCTCGGGGGTCCTGATCAGGGGGCCGTCGGGGGCGGGCAAGTCGCGCCTCGCGCTCGCGCTGATGGAGAAGGGCGCGCGGCTCGTCGGCGACGACCGCGTTCATGTCTCCGCTCGTGCCGGACGGCTGGTCGCCGTGCCGCACGGCGCGCTCGCCGGTCTCGTGGAACTGCGCGGGCGCGGCCTGCTGCGCGTGACGCACGAGCGCGCCTGCGTCGTCGCCCTCATTGCCGACATCGAGGAGGCGGACGCGTTGGCGCGTCTGCCCGCTCCCGAGGCCCTGCGGACCGAGCTCCTCGGCGTGGCCGTCGCCCGCCAGCCGGTTCCCCCGGAACCCGGGCACGCGATCCGCCTGATCCGGGCCGCGCTCGGCATGCCGATCGGGGCTTGCGATCGGTTCGGGATTGGTCAAGATGGCCGCCCTTTGGAAGCAATGACGGTGCGATGATCGGCCTGGTTCTCGTGACGCACGGGCAGCTCGCGGCGGAGTTCCGCTCGGCGCTGGAGCATGTCGTCGGCCCGCAGGACGCCGTCGAGACGATCTCGATCGGCCCGGACGACGACATGGAGGAGCGGCGCCGGGACATCGTCTCCGCCGTGAAGCGCGTCGATGACGGCAGCGGCGTCATCCTCCTGAGCGACATGTTCGGCGGCACGCCCTCCAATCTCGCCATCTCCGTCATGGAGCCGGGGCGGGTGGAGGTGGTCGCCGGCGTCAACCTGCCCATGCTGATCAAGCTCGCGCGCGTGCGCGGCGAAAGCGGCGTCGAGGACGCCGCGGTCGCGGCGCAGGAGGCAGGACGGAAGTACATCAACGTGGCGAGCCGAATCCTCTCGACTACATGACGGCCCCGTTCCAGAGGCAGCTGACCATCCTCAACAAGCGCGGCCTGCACGCCCGCGCGTCCGCCAAGTTCGTGCGCTGCGCGGAGTCCTTTGCGGCCGAGGTTTCGGTCAGCAAGGACGGCCAGACCGTGGGCGGCACCTCGATCATGGGCCTGATGACGCTCGCCGCGCTGCCGGGCTGCCGGATCGAAGTCGTGGCCGAAGGGCCGGATGCAGAGGCCGCCCTCGATGCCATCGAGGCGCTGATCGCGGAGCGCTTCGGCGAGGAGGAGTGAGCGGACGAGCCGCCTCCCGGCCGCACCCCCCGTGAATTCCCAGCGTCTCCAGCCTTATATGGAGGCGTGATGAGAGCCGATCCTCCTGCCGTGGAAGTTGCTGATCTCGTGAAGACCTATCGCGGGGTGGAGGCGGTCGCCGGCATCAGCTTCGCGGTCCCGCGCGGCTCGATCACCGGTCTCCTCGGCGGCAACGGCGCCGGCAAGACGACGACGATCGCGATGATCATGGGCCTCGTCCTGCCGACCTCCGGAAGGGCGTCGGTGCTCGGCGTCGACATGGCGCGCGACCGCCATCGCATCCTGCACCGGATGAATTTCGAGAGCCCGTACGTCGAGATGCCGATGCGCCTGACGGTGCGGCAGAACCTCAAGGTGTTCGCCGCGCTCTACGGCGTCCGGGATGCGGCGCCGCGTATTGCCGAGCTTGCCGAGGATCTCGCGCTCACCGAATTCCTCGACCGGCCCTCGGGCCAGCTTTCGGCGGGGCAGAAGACGCGGGTCGCGCTCGCCAAGGCGCTCGTCAACACGCCCGACGTGCTTCTCCTCGACGAGCCGACCGCGTCGCTCGACCCGGACACCGCCGACTGGGTGCGCACCCATCTGGAACGGTACCGCGCGGGGCGGAACGCCACGATCCTGCTCGCCTCGCACAACATGCCCGAGGTGGAGCGGCTCTGCGACGACGTCGTCATGCTTCGGCGCGGCCGCATCGTGGATCGCGGCGCCCCGGGGGAACTGATCGCCCGCTACGGCCGCAGCACGATGGAAGAGGTCTTCCTCGATGTTGCGCGGGCGCGGGACGACGGCGCGCGGGAGGCGGCGCGGTGACTGACGTCGACCTGCCCCGGTTCGCGCGCCTGTCGCTCCGTCGCGTCGGCGCGATGGTGCTCCGCTACTGGTACCTGCTGCGGTCGTCCTGGCCGCGCATCGTCGATCTCATCTATTGGCCCGCTCTGCAGATGCTGACATGGGGCTTCCTGCAGCTCCACCTCAAGGACTATTCCGGACCGGCGGCGCAGGCCGGCGGCGCCTTCATTGGCGCGGTGCTCCTGTGGGACGTGCTGTTCCGCGGACAGATCGGGTTCTCCACCACCTTCCTTGAGGAGATCTGGTCGCGCAACCTCGGCAATCTCCTCATGACGCCGCTCAGGCCGGCCGAAATGATCCTGGCGCAGATGGTGATGAGCGTGATCCGCGTCGCCATCGGCATGGTCCCGGTGAGCCTGATGGCGACGATCTTCTTCGGCTTCAACCTGTGGGGCCTCGGCCTTGTGGTCGGCCTGTTCTTCGCGAACCTCCTGGTGACGAGCTGGACGATCGGGCTTATCGCCTGCGGGATGGTGCTGAGGAAGGGGCTCGGCGCCGAGGGCCTCGCCTGGAGCCTCGGGTTCCTGCTCCTGCCGCTCTGCGCCGTCTACTATCCGGTCTCGACCTACCCGGAATGGCTGCAATGGGTGTCGCTCGCCCTGCCGCCCACCCATGTCTTCGAAGGCCTGCGGGCGGCGATCTTCGATCGCGCCTTCGACGGCCGCGCAATGGCGATCGCGGCGGGGCTGAACGCGGTCTACTTCGTGGCGGCGGCCGCCGCTTTCCTGCTGCTCCTGAGAACGGCCCGGCTGAGCGGTTCGCTGCTGCAGACGGGTGAGTGACTGGAAAAGCACGGGCGAGCTTAATTCGCGGGCTCGACGCCCGGGAGCAGCTGCTCAGGTTGTCATCGGAGTTTCATATTCTAGATTCCGCAATGCGGCGGAGGCTTCGCAACGCACAACAACGCGCAGGTTGCGCGACCAGGAAGGATGGGAACCGAGTTGTCCTTCTATCAGCTCTACGAGATGAACCACGCCGCGCTGGCGCCCTGGCGGGCGATCGCCGACGTCACCCGCATCTCGTTCCAGAACCCGCTCAATCCCTTCGCAGTCACGACGTTCGGGCGCTCGGTCGCCGCTGCGGCCGAACTCTTCGAGCGCACGACGCGCCGCTACGGAAAGCCCGAATTCGGCCTCGGCACCACGGTGGTGGACGGCGTTTCGGTCCCGGTGTCCGAACGGATCGTCTGGCAGCGGCCGTTCTGCTCGCTCGTCCATTTCAAGCGCGAACTGCCGGTCGGACGTGCGCCCGACCCGAAGCTCCTGATCGTGGCGCCGCTGTCCGGGCACTACGCGACGCTCCTGCGCGGCACCGTCGAGGCGATGCTGCCCGCGCACGAGGTCTTCATCACCGACTGGGTCGATGCCCGCATGGTGCCGCTGTCGGAGGGGCGCTTCGACCTCGACGACTACGTGGACTACGTCATCGCGATGCTGCACCACCTCGGCCGCGGCACCCATGTGATGGGCGTGTGCCAGCCCTCCGTGCCGGTGCTTGCCGCCGTCGCGCTGATGGAGGAGGACGGCGACCCCGCCGCGCCCGCCACCATGACGCTGATGGGCGGCCCGATCGACACCCGGCGCGGCCCGACGGCGGTCAACCGGCTGGCGCAGGAAAAGGGCGTCGAGTGGTTCCGCCGGAACGTCGTGATGAAGGTGCCGTTCCCGCATCCGGGCTTCATGCGCTCCGTCTATCCGGGCTTCCTGCAGCTCACCGGCTTCATGAGCATGAACCTCGACCGCCACATGATGGCGCACCGTGACCTCTTCATGCACCTGGTGAAGGACGACGGCGATTCCGCGGAGAAGCACCGCGAGTTCTACGACGAATACCTCGCCGTCATGGATCTCACCGCCGAATTCTACCTGCAGACGGTAGAGACCGTGTTCGTCCGCCACGCGCTGCCGAAGGGCGAGATGCTGCACCGCGGCCGCCCGGTCCGGCCGCAGGCGATCCGCAACACCGCTCTCCTCACCGTGGAGGGCGAGCGCGACGACATTTCCGGCGTCGGGCAGACGCAGGCCGCGCACGACCTCTGCACCGGCCTGCCGGACGCGAAGAAGGCCCATCACCTGCAGATGAAGGTCGGCCATTACGGCGTCTTCAATGGTTCGCGCTTCCGCTCCGAGATCCAGCCGAGGATCGCCGCCTTCATCCGCGAGCACCAAGTGGCGGACGCGAAGCCGCTGAACGGCGCCTCGCGGCCCATCAAGGGCGCCGCGGAGGCACGGGCGCGGCACATCCTCGCCGACGCGCTCGGCATCACCGCGCTCGAGCCGAGGAACCTGCCGGCCATCGCGCAGGACCTGACGACGATCAGCGGAATCAGCCCGGACATCGTGCCGAGCCTCAACCAGGCCGGCATCTTCGAGGTGAGCCAGCTCGCCGAGATGGGCGCCGACGCGCTGCAGGAGCTCGAGAATCACATCGGCGAGGGGAGCGCCGCGGTGTCCGACTGGGTGGAGGAGGCGCGCCGGCTGCTCGCGCAGAACGGCGCGGGCTGATCGCTTCCGGCCGAATGCGATTCGGATCGACGATCCTTGAATCGCGGTTCGGCGGTCCCCATTTTCGATTTCGTCGCTAACCAACGGGGATCAGGATGACCCACACTGCAGAAGCCGTCCGCTCGTGCTCCTCTCGGGGCCGCTGGTCGGCGTTGAACATCGTACTGATGATCGTCGGCTTCGCCGTGTTCTGGCCGCTCGGGCTGGCCATGCTGGCGTGGATCATCTGGGGTGACGAGATCGGCCGCATCACCGGAGATCTCAAGGCGCAGTTCCGCTCCTGGGGCGGTAATGCGTCGTTTCGGCCCGCCGCCGCCTGGGGCGAGACCGGCAACGTCGCCTTCGACGAATACCGCGCTGCCGAGCTGAAGCGGCTCGAGGAAGAGCGGCGCAAGCTCGACGCGTTGCGCGCGGAGTTCGACACCTTCCTGAAGGAGCTGCGTCGCGTGAAGGACCAGCAGGAGTTCGAGAAGTTCATGGACTCCTACCGGAACCGGACCGGCGGCGAGAGCGCCTGAGACGACCGACGAAGGACATCGAGCGGGGCCTGCGGGCCCCGCTTTCGATTCCGGCGTCCGCAGCCATAATCCGACCATGCGATTCGCGCTGAAACGCGGGCCCGAGCGGCTCTCGATCGAGATCGACGGCCGGCTCCTGGAGATCGGCGTCCGCCGCAGC
This sequence comes from Faunimonas sp. B44, assembly GCF_052655945.1. Classification (NCBI taxonomy): domain Bacteria; kingdom Pseudomonadati; phylum Pseudomonadota; class Alphaproteobacteria; order Hyphomicrobiales; family Afifellaceae; genus Faunimonas; species Faunimonas sp. B44. The sequence continues at coordinate 288,705 of NZ_JBQYEX010000001.1, forward strand.
GACCGGGCTCGACGCCTGATCCTGCGCATCGACCCGGCAGCCGGCGCGCCGGTCCTGACCCTTCCCCGCCGCGTCCCGCTGAAAGAAGGCGAGCGCTTTCTCGCCCGCCACGCCGGCTGGGTCGCCGCACGGCTGGGACGCATGCCGGCCGCAATTCCCTTCGCCCCGGAAGGGCAGTTTCCGCTCCGGGGGGAGCCCTGCCGGATCGTTCACCGCCCCGGCCGCGGGCTCGTGCGGCACGCGGCAGGCGCGGAGGGCCCCTTGCTCGAAGTCCCGGGCGAGGTCGAGCACGTTCCCCGGCGCGTGCGGGACTGGCTCCGCCGCGAAGCGCGGCGCGATCTCGAGCGCGCCGTCGCCGGCCATGCCGCGGCGGTCGGGCGCCTTCCTGCCGCGCTGCGCATCGGAGATGCCCGCAGCCGCTGGGGCTCCTGCACGGCGCAAGGCGTGCTGACCTTCTCCTGGCGGCTGATCCTCGCCCCGCCTCCTATCCTCGACTATCTGGCGGCGCACGAGGTCGCGCATCTGCGCGAGATGAATCACGGGGCCGGCTTCTGGCGGCTCGTCGGCGCGCTCGACCCGGATTTCGACGCCGCCCGCCAGTGGCTGAAGCGCCACGGCCCGGCCCTTCACGCGGTCGGGCGCGCGTAGGCCGCGCTACCGCCCCAGGATGAGGTCCATGAGCGTGCGGCCGCCGGCCGGCGACTGCTCCTCGCGCGCCATCCCGTCCTGCGGCGCGAAGGCGGTCGGCGGAAGGGCCGCTTGCTCCGACCGCGCGGCGGCGGGCTCGATCGGAACGGCCCGGGGCTGCGTCGCCGCATAGGTCTGGAAGAAGGCGGTCCCCGGCAGCGCCGCCACCGGCACGCCCTCATGCGCGCGGGCCATGAAGGCCGACCAGATCTCGGCCGGCAGGGTGCCGCCGGAGGCCTTCTTCGTCGGCCGGTTGTCGTCGTTGCCGAGCCACACTCCCGCGGTCAGGTTGCTGGTGTAGCCGATGAACCAGGCGTCGCGGAAATCCTGGCTCGTGCCGGTCTTGCCGGCCGCCGGCCAGCCCGGAATGCCCGCGCGCTTGCCCGTGCCGACGGCGAGCGTCTCGGCCAGCATCTCGTTCATCATCGCCACCGACCGGAGATCGACGGCGCGCGAGATGCCCGGGCCGGGGCGGCGGAAGAGCACCTTGCCCTTTGCCGTCCGGATGTCCTGCACAACGTGCGGCGTGACGGCGAAGCCGCCGTTCGCGAAGGGCGCGTACGCGCCGGTCAGCTCCAGCAGCGACACTTCGGATGTGCCGAGCGCGATGGATGCGTTCGCGGCGAGATCCGATCCGATGCCGAGCCGATGGGCCGTCTGCACCACCTTCCTTGGCCCGACCTCCATCGCGAGCTTGGCCGAGATGGTGTTGAGCGACTGCGCGAGCGCCGTCTTCAGCGTCACCGGGCCGCGATACTCCTTCGAGTAGTTCTTGGGCGACCAGTTGCCGAAGCGCACCGGCTCGTCGACGCGGATCGTGTTGGGCGTGAGCCCCGCCTCGAGCGCGGCGAGATAGACGAAGGGCTTGAAGGCCGAGCCCGGCTGCCGGCGCGCCTGGACGGCGCGGTTGTACTGGCTCTTCGCGTAGTTGCGCCCGCCGACCAGCGCACGCACGGCGCCCGTGCCGTCGACGGCGACGATCGCGCCCTGGCTGACGCCGAGCTTCTCGCCTTCCGCGTTGAGCCCTTCCACGAGCGCCCATTCGGCCCGGCGCTGCAGGTCGAGGTCGATCGTGGTGTGGACGATGATGTCGCTGTCCAAATTGCCGACATAGGAGGGCAGCCGGTCCATCACCCAGTCGGCGACATAGTTCTCGCTGCGGTCGTTGTGGCGCGAGGCGACGCGCACCGGGTCCGCCTTCGCCGCCAGCGCCTGGCGCCTCCCGATGAAGCCCTCCCGCTCCATCGCGTCGATCACGAGCGCAGCGCGCGCCCTGGCGCGCTCCGGATGCCGGTTCGGTCCGTAATTGCTCGGCGCGCGCAGGACCCCGGCGAGCACGGCCGCCTCCTGCAGCGTCAGCTGCGCGGCCTCCTTGTCGAAGTAGCGATGCGCGGCCGCGTCGATCCCGTAGGCGCCGGCGCCGAAATAGACCCGGTTCAGGTAGAGCTCGAGGATCTCGTCCTTGGAGTATTTCGTCTCCAGCCAGAGCGCGAGGAGCACCTCCTGCACCTTGCGCTCCAGCGACCGCGCCGGGGTCAGGAACATGTTCTTGGCGAGCTGCTGGGTGAGCGTCGACCCGCCCTCCACCAGCCGGCCTGCAACCGCATTGCGCATGACGGCGCGGCTGAGGCCGATCGGGTCGAGACCGAAATGCGAGCGGAACCGGTGGTCCTCGATCGCGATCACGGCATTGGGCACGTGGTCGGGGAGGTCGCGCAGGCGTACCGCCTCGCCGCCGGTATCGCCGCGATTGCCGATGAGCGAGCCGTCCAGCGCCACGATCTGAACGTTGGGCGGGCGCTGCGGCACCTTCCACGTCGAGGCGTGCGGGAGCTGCACGCCGTAATAGGCGACCAGTCCGAGCGCTGCGATGAGCCCCCAGAGGGAGAGCACGGCGCCCCAGTAGATCCCGCGGCCGACCAGCCAGCCGAGGAGGCCGCGCCGGCGTCTCGCCTTGGCGGGGCGTTCGCGGCCCGCCTTCCGTCGGCGGCGCGCCGTCCCGCCGGCCGGCCGGTCCTCGGCCCGGAGCGCGAGCCCGCCCGGTCCGGCGTCCGCGAAGCGCGGTTCGACCCTCTTCCTCGTCCGCTTCGCCACTCAGACCCTCTTCGCGTCGCGCCCGGCCTGGCGACGCTAGGCCTCTGGGGGTTTCCTGGCGGTTAACCGCCGGTTGATGGTCGCCGGAAGATCCGAGGGGCCGATGCAGGTCCGGGAAATTGAAGCGGTTCCGTTTACCGTTTCTTCAGCGAGACCGCGACCGCCGGGAGCGGATCGGCCATAAGGCTGCGGGTTGGGTACGGTCGAGGAGGCCGCCATGCATTCCCGGATCGCCTGGGTCGATGTCGCGAAGGGCTTCTGCATCGTCTTCGTCGTGATGATGCATTCCACGCTCGGCGTGGAGAAGGCGGCCGGCGAAACCGGCTGGATGCATTACTTGGTCGAGTTCGCCCGGCCGTTCCGGATGCCGGACTTCTTCCTGATCGCCGGCCTCTTCCTCGGCGCGCGGATCAATGCGCCGTGGCGGCTCTACCTCGACCGCAAGGTCGTGCACTTCGCCTATTTCTACGTGCTCTGGCTCACCATCCAGTTCGCCTTCAAGGCGCCGGGCTTCGCGGCGGAGGTCGGCTGGGGCGGCGTGCTCCACGATTACCTCCTGGCGTTCGTGGAGCCCTGGGGCACGCTCTGGTTCATCTACCATCTCGCGCTGTTCTGCGTCGTCGCGCGGCTCCTGAAGCGCGTGCCCTGGCAGATCGTCTGGGCCGGGGCGGCGCTCCTCGAGATCCTGCCGATCCACACCGGGTCGATCCTCATCGACGAGTTCGCCTCGCGCTTCGTCTACTTCTATTCCGGCTACGTGTTCTCAGCTCACATCCTGCGCTTCGCGGAAACCATCGCCGCGGACCGGATCGCGGCGGTTCTCGGGCTCCTGCTCTGGGGCTTCGTGAACGGGATCCTGGTCTTCACCGGCCATGCCGACTGGCCGCTCGTCAGCCTCGCCCTCGGCATCGCCGGGGCGGGCGCGGTGATCGCGGCCTCCGTCCTTCTGGCGAGCACGGTCGCGGCGATCCCGCTCGGCTGGCTCGGCGCCCAGTCGATCGTCGTCTATCTCGCCTTCTTCCTGCCGATGGCGGTGAGCCGTGCCGTGCTCCTGAAGCTCGGGATCGTCACCGATGTCGGCACGATCGCGCTGCTGGTGACGGCCGCCGGGATCGTGGGGCCGGTCCTCCTCTACGCGCTCGTCCGGTGGACGGGGTACGGCCGGTTCCTGTTCGAGCGGCCGGCCTGGGCGCGGATCGACGGGCCCTACAGGCGCGACCGCGCCACTCTGCAGCCGGCGGAGTGACGGCCGGAGCTCAGGGCCCGGTTCGCCAGCCAGGCGGGCAGCTCCGTCACCACTTCGAGCACCACGTCGGCATGCGGCGCGAGGTCCTCGTAGCGGCCGTTGCCGGTGAGGACGCCCACGGCCGCAGCGGCGCCGGCCGCATGGGCCATGTGGAGGTCGTGCAGATTGTCGCCGACCACCACGATGTCGGCCGGGTCCAGCGCGGTGATGCCGCAGAAGCGCAGCACCATGTCGGCGGCGGGCTTGGCCGTCGCCACGGAATCGTAGCCGATGACGGCGGCGAAGCGGTCTGCGAGGCCGATCCGGTCGAGCCAGGCCTCCGCCGCATGCGTGCTGTCGTTGGTCGCGACCCCGAGCCGCAGCCCTCCCGAGACGAGGTCGTCGAGCATCGCGCCGAGCCCTTCGACCGGAATGGAATGGGCGACGCCGTCGGCGACGAAGACCTCGTTCACCCGCGCCTCCAGCCGGACGCGCGCGTCGAGCCGGGCCGTCGGGAACCAGAGGTCGACGATGTCGCGGGAATTGCCGGCACCGAGCACCGAGCCGGGCGCGACCCGGCTCGTCAGCGGGTCCATGCCGCCGATCACGAGCAGGCGCTCGGCCTCGGCCTCGTCGCTTCCAGTGAGTTCGAGCGCGAGGCGCCGGAAGATCGGCGGCCAGGTCGCCTGGAAATCGGCGAGCGTGCCGTCCTTGTCGAAGAGGACGCCCTTCAGCGCGCGCGCCATGCTCACTCGGCCGGCGCGAGATGCGCGTCGCCGCGCAGGATGTGGGTCTCGGCCGGATCGCGCGTTGCGATGAAGGTGTAGAACATCGGCAGCACGAAGAGCGTGAAGAGCGTCCCGATCGTCATGCCCGACGCGATGACGATGCCCATGGAGAAGCGTGCCGCGGCGCCGGCGCCCTCGGCACGCAAGAGCGGCAGCACGGCCAGCACGATAGCGGCGGTGGTCATGAGGATTGGGCGGAGGCGGACCTTGGCCGCCTCGACGATCGCCTCGCGCTTCGAAAGGCCGAGCTCGCGCTGCTGGTTGGCGAACTCCACCATCAGGATGCCGTGCTTCGTGATGAGGCCGATCAGCGTGATGAGCCCGACCTGCGTGTAGATGTTGAGGGTCGCGAGCCCGAGATTGAGCGGCACGAGCGCGCCGAACACCGACAGCGGCACGGTCATCATGATGATGAACGGGTCGCGGAAGCTCTCGAACTGAGCCGCGAGCACCAGGTAGATGATCACGATGGCGAGCGCGAAGGCGATCAGCGTCGTGCTGCCCTCCGTCACCTCGAGCCGGGACTGTCCGGCGAAATCCTCGAAGAAGCCGGCCGGCATGAGCTCCTGCGCGATGTCGCGGAGCGTCTGGAGGCCGTCGCCGGTCGTCACCCCCGGCAGCGGCAAGGCGGAAATGGTCGCCGAGTTGAGCTCGTTGAACTGCTCGATCGCATTCGCCGCCGCCCGCGTCTCGACCAGGATGACGGCCGAGAGCGGCACCATCACGCCGCTGGCGCTCCGCACGAAATAGCCGCCGAGATTCTCCGGGTTGAAGCGGTCGGCCTGCTGGACCTGCGTGATCACGTCGTAGCTGCGGCTGTCGCGGTCGAAACGCGATACCGCGCCGCCGCCGACCAGCGTGTTTAGCGTCGTGCCGATCTCCGCCACAGTGACGCCGAGCGCTGCCGCGCGGTCGCGGTCGATGGTTACGCGCGCCTCGGGCAGCGTGAAGGCGAGCGAGTTCTGGACGACGATGAACCGGCCGCTCTGCATCGCCCGGTTCTTGACCTCCTCGGCGACCTCGTAGACTTCGGCCGCGCTGCCGATCGAGCGGATGACGAACTGGATCGGCAGGCCGCCGCCGGAGCCGGGCAGCGACGGCGGCGAGAACACGAAGGCCTGGACGCCGGCGACCTTGTCGATCGCGCCCTGGATGTCGTTCTTGACCTCGGCCTGGCCGCGGTCGCGTTCGCCCCACGGCTTGAGGACCCACGCCGCGAAGGCCGAGTTCGGGCCGCCGAATCCCGTGACGGAAAAGCGCGCGTCGACCTCCTGGATGCCTTCCGTGCGCGTCCGCATCTGCTGCGCGTACATGTCGGTATAGTCGGACGTGGCGTAGGCCGGCGCGTTCACGATCGCGAACAGCGCGCCGCGGTCCTCTTCCGGGGCGAGCTCGCTGCTGGTGTTGAGGAACAGGAAGCCGGTGGTGCCGAGGAGCGCGAGCACGACGAAGAGCGTCACCGGGCGATAGTCGAGCGAGCCGGAGACGCGGCGCCCGTACCAGCCGGAGAGCTTGTCGAAGCGCCGGTCGACGAAGGCTTGGAAGCGGCTCACCTTGCTGCCGTGCCCGGGCAGGAGCCGCGCCGACATCATCGGCGACAGCGTGACCGCGATCAGGCCCGAAATGATGACCGCGCCGGCGAGCGTGAAGGCGAACTCGCGGAACAGCGATCCCGTCAGGCCCTGGACGAAGCCGATCGGGGCATAGACGGCGGCGAGCGTGATGGTCATCGCGACCACGGCGCCGAAGATCTCGCGCATGCCGGTGATCGCCGCCTGCATCGGCGCCTCGCCGCGATCGAGGTGCCGGTGGATGTTCTCCACAACCACGATGGCATCGTCGACGACGAGTCCGATGGCGAGCACCATCGCGAGCAGAGTCAGCGTGTTGATCGAGTACCCGAGCCCCCACAACACGAAGCAAACGCCCACGAGCGAGAGCGGGATCGTCACGATCGGGATGAGGACGGCGCGGAACGAGCCGAGGAAGAGGAGGATGACGAGCACCACGATCGCCACCGCCTCCGCGATCGTCCTGAACACCTCCTCGATCGAGGCCTGGATCGATGCGGTCGCGTCATAGACGAGATCGAGCGCCATGCCCGGCGGCAGCTCGCGCTGGATCCGCGGCAGCTCGGCCCTGACGGCGGAGGAGACGTCGAGCGGATTGGCCTCGGGGCCAGCACTGACGGCAAGGAAGATGCCCTGCTCGCCGTTGAACGTGACCTTGACCTCTTCGCTCTCGGGGCCGAACGCGACATCCGCGACGTCGCCCAGCCGGACGACCTCGTCGCCTTCGGCGCGCACGGGCAGCTCCGCCATCGCCTCCGGCGTCTGCAGCGTGGTCGCCGTCTGGATGGTGTAGGCGACGAACTCGTTCTGGGTCTTGCCGGGGGCGGAGAGGAAGTTGCTCGCGCGGATGGCGGCGAGCACGTCCGAGGCGGTAACCGAGCGCGAGGCGAGCCGCAGCGGATCGAGCCAGATGCGCATGGCGAATTCGCGCCCGCCGAGGATCTGCACCTCGCCGACGCCCTCGATCGTCGAGAAGCGCGACTGCACGACGCGCGAGATGTACTCCGTCACCTGCTGCGGGTTCATGGTCACGCTGCGAACGGCGAGGTACATCAGCGCGAAGGTCTGGCCGGTGCCCTTCTGGATGATCGGGTCCTCGGCGTCCGTCGGCAGCTGCCGCCGCACCTGCTGGACCTTCGAAATGACGTCGACGAGCGCCTGGTCGGGATCGGCGTTGAGCCGCATGTTCACCGTGACGGTGCTGACGCCGAGCGTGCTCTTCGCCGTGACGTAGTCGACGCCGTCGGCGGTGGCCACGGCCTTGGCGATCGGCGTCGTGATGAAGCCCTGCATGAGCTCCGCGCCGGCGCCGGGATAGGCGGTGGTGACCGTGATCACAGTCTCCTCCACCTCCGGGTACTCCCGGATCGACATGTTGATGAAGCCCTGCGCCCCGAGGAGCAGGATCATCAGGCTGACGACGATCGTCAGGACCGGCCGTCGGATGAAGATTTCGGAGAAGTTCATCTGCGGCCCAGCTGGTCGTCGAGCGCGATCCTGGCCGGATCGATGCTGTTGTCGATCGCGATCGGCGTGTTGTTGGAGAGCTTGTTCTGGCCCGAGGTGACGATGCGCTGCCCGGGCTCGAGCCCGGTGGCGATCTCCACCATCATGCCCTGGCGGCGCCCGAGGGTGACGAAGACCTGGCGCGCCAAGAGGCTCGGCTCCGCCGGCTCGCCGTCCTCGGCGGGCGCGGCCGCCTCTTCTCCCTCGGCCGGCTCCGCCTCCTCGACGACGTAGACGTAGTCGCCGTAGAGGCTGGTGACGACGCTGGTCTGCGGCACGGCGATGATGTTGGCCTCGGCCGGAAGGCTGATCCGGACCCGGACGAACTGCCCGGGGCGGAGCGCCCCGTCGGAATTGTCGACCTCGGCGCGCACGGAGACGAGCCGCGTGGCGGGGTCGATCTTCGGGTCGATGCCGGTGATCCGGCCCTTGTAGCGGAAGTCGGCGCCCTGAAGGGCGAAGAGCGCGCCCTGGCCGAGGCGAAGCTCCGACAGCCGCTGCTCGGGCACCGTAAAATCCGCCTTCATGACGTCGAGCTGCTGCAGCGTGGCAATGCCCGCGCCCGGCTGCAGGAACTCGCCGGCATCGACACGGGGAATGCCGATCGTGCCCGCGAACGGCGCGCGGATCGCCTTCTGCTCGATGACGGCCTTCAGCCGCTCCAAGGTCGAGCGGGAGGCGGCGACAGCCGTGCGCGCCTCCTCCAGCGTCGCCTCCGAGCTCACCCCCCGCTGCTCGAGCCGGGTCGCTCGGGCGAGCTGCGCCTCGTCGCGGGCGATCGCGGCCTCCGCCGCGATCAGCTCGGCGCGCTCCACCGCATCGTCGATCTGGACGAGGAGCTGGCCTGCCTCGACCTCCTCGTTGGCGCTGAACGCCACCTCCTTCACGATTCCGGTGGTCTGCGTGGCAACCTCCACGCCCTGCGCCGCGACGAGCGTCCCGATCGCCTCGATCTCGGGCGCCCAGTTCATCGGCCGGATCTCCGTGGCGGAGACCGTGACGGTCGCGACCGGACGGTTGGCGAAGAACTCCCCGATCATCTTCGACCGGAACAGGTTGAAGCCGACCAGGCCGCCGGCGACGAGCGCCACCAACAGGATCGCGAGGATGAAGCGCTTTATCATGGTCTCAGGCACGCCTCGGCGGGACAGGTCGGAAGACGGCGGCCGGCAGCCTCTTCGGCTGCGGGTCGCGATGCGGAACCCGTGCGCCAGATGATGATTCAGGACACCGCCGGCCGGGCCGGTGAAGGTCCGGGGGCGGCAGGTCAACCGGGGGAAGCTAACCGAACGGGACGCGTTGTCCAGCCCGCGAGCGACAAAGAACGCTGCAATCGCGAAATTACGATGAACGGTCCGCTTGCCTAAGCAGTCGCGCGGGCGAAATCCCCCGTCATCGCGGAATCGAAGATCGCGAGCGCGCCTTCGACCGTGAGCGCGACCGGGTTCCCGCCGGCGGTCGGGTCGACCACGGCCATTTCCGCGATCCTCAGGCGTTCGCGACCATCGAGCCCGAAATCGGCGAGCGTATCGGGAACGCCGATCGCGGCGCGCAGCGCGAGCACCGAGGTGATGAAGCCGTCGAAGCCGTCGGCGATGCCGAGATATCCGGCGAGCCGCTTGATCTTGTGGCTGATCGCGTCTCGGTTGAATGCGAGCACGTACGGCATGAAGACCGCGTTGGTCATGCCGTGATGCGTGTCGTAGAGCGCGCCGACGGGGTGCGACAGAGCGTGGATGGCACCGAGCCCCTTCTGGAAGGCGGTGGCGCCCATCGCGGCCGCCGTCATCATCTGCGCGCGGGCCGAGATGTCGGAGCCGTCCGCCACTGCCCGCGGCAGGTTCTCGAAGATGAGCCGCATGCCCTCGACCGCTATGCCTTCCGCCATCGGATGGTAGGAGGGCGAGCAATAGGCCTCGAGACAGTGGGCGAGGGCATCCATGCCGGTGCCCGCCGTGATCCGCGGCGGCATGCCGACGGTGAGCTCGGGATCGCAGATCACGATCCTCGGCATCATCTGCGGGTGGAAGATGACCTTCTTGGTGTGGGTCGCCTCGTCGGTGATGACGCCGGCGCGACCCACCTCGGATCCTGTGCCGGCCGTGGTCGGAACCGCGATGATGGGGGCGATGCCGGCCGGGTCGGCGCGCGTCCACCAGTCGCCGATGTCCTCGAAGTCCCAGACCGGGCGGGTCTGCCCGGCCATGAACGCGATGAGCTTGCCGACGTCGAGTGCGCTGCCGCCGCCGAAGGCGATCACGCCGTCGTGGCCGCCGTCCCTGAACGCCTCAACGCCCGCCCGCAGGTTGGACTCCACGGGGTTCGGTTTCACCTCGGCGAACGCCGCCGCCTCTATCCCTGCGAGCTGCAGGATCTCCAGCGCCTTCAGCGTGATCGGCAGCGGCCGCAGCACCGGGTCAGTGACGAGGAGGGGGCGCTTCATCCCTGCCGACCGGCAGGCCTCCGCGAGCTCGGCGATGCGCCCGGCTCCGAACCGGATGGCCGTTGGATAATTCCAGTTTGCAAGGAGCTGCGGCATGGCCCACCCGGGTTGGCAATTCTTGAAATCCGTTAGCAGAATTCACGGGATGTTGAACATGGCGGGACGTTAGTCAGCTAATTTTTTCCGAAAGTTGCGCCCGACGCGTTCTCAAATCGAGCGTAAGTGGTAGGATTTCGGCCTTGTCAATGCCTCGAAGCCGAAGCTCGAGAGGGCCGCTCCCTTTCCGGTGTCCTTAACCCCGGTCCAGACAAGCGCGGGATCGAGATAGTCGCAGCGGTTCATGAAAACGGTCCCCGTCTCGATCCGGTCGCCGATTTCCGCCGCCGCATCGGTATCGCGTGTCCAGATGGAGGTCGTGAGCCCGTAGGGGCTGTCGTTCATCAGCGCGATCGCCTCCTCGTCGTCGTGCACCGGCATGATTCCGACCACGGGGCCGAAGCTCTCCTCGCGCATCACGTCCATCTGGTGGTCGACATTGGTCAGCACCTCCGGACCGAGGTAAGGCGATCCGGGCCGGTCGCCTTCGACCGGACGGTCGATCTCGCATCTGGCACCCTTCCGCCGCGCCTCCGCGATCTGCTCGCGGACGTGATCGGCTAAGCGGCCCTGCGCCATCGGGCCGAGCGTCGTCTCCGGATCGAGCGGATTGCCGACGCGGTACTGCCGCGTGAGGTCGACGAAGCCTTCGACGAAGGGCCGGTAGAGGTCGGCATGGACGTAGATCCGCTCGACGCCGCAGCAGCTCTGGCCGGAATTGAAGAACGCGCCGTCGACGAGGTTCTCGACCGCATGGCCGAGATCCGCGTCTGCCCGGACATAGGCCGGGTCCTTGCCGCCGAGCTCCAGGCCGAGCGTGGCGAACGTGCCGGCGGCCGCGCGCTCGATGGCGCGGCCGCCGGCGACGGAGCCGGTGAAGGCGACGTGATCGACGCGGCCGGAGCCGATCAGGCGCTCCGTCTGGTCGTGCGACAGGACGAGGTTGGTGAAGACGCCGGCGGGCAATCCGCCGGCGTCGAAGGCCTGCTGCAGGCGCTCGCCCACGAGGAGCGTCTGGGAGGCGTGCTTCAGCAGCACCGCGTTGCCCGCCATCAGTGCCGGGAAGATGCTGTTGATCGAGGTCAGGTACGGATAGTTCCACGGCGCGATCACGAAGACGAGCCCGAGCGGCTCGCGCTTGATGTAGCGGCGGAAGCCGGTCATCTCCGGAGGAACGACCGGGGCGAGCGCGCCTTCCGCGATTCCGGCCATGTAGCGGACGCGCTCCTCGACGCCCCGCTTCTCCCCGCCGTAGCGGACCGGCCTGCCCATCTGTCGGGCGAGTTCCGGCACCATCTCGTCGTTCATCGCGAGGAGCGCATCGAGCGCGGCGAGGCAATAATGCACGCGTTCGGCCACCGGCGTCCGCGCCCAGTCGCGCTGCGCCGCCCGGGCGCGGTTCACCGCGCGCTCCAGCGCATCGTCGCTCGCGACCGCCCGTTCGGCGAAGATCGAGCCGTCTATCGGAGAGATGATCTTGATCGTGGTCACGTTCGTGCTTTCCGTGCGTTGGCCTCGCCGGCGGCTGCCGGCGATCAGTACCGTTCGAAGCCGCGCTGGAGCTCCCAGTCGGTGATGCGGCGGTCGTATTCGAACTGCTCCCAGCGCGCCGTGTGGACGTAATGGTCGACGACCTCGTCGCCCAGCGCGGCGCGCAGCATGGCCGAGCCGTCGAGGAGCGCCATCGCATCGCGGAGCGTCTTCGGCACGTCGACGAGGCGCTCGTCGTGATAGGCGTCGCCCACGAACGGCGCCGGAAGCTCCAGCCCCTCCTCGATCCCCGCCATGCCGGCGGCAAGGAGGGCCGCGAAGGCGAGATAGGGGTTCAGATCGGCGCCGCCGACACGGCATTCGACGCGGATGGCCTTGGAATGCTCGGCGCACAGGCGGAACCCGGCCGTGCGGTTGTCGCGGCTCCAGATCGCCTTGGTCGGCGCGAAGGTGCCGACCTGGAAGCGCTTGTAGGAATTGATGTAGGGCGCCAGGAAGTAGGTGATCTCGCCGGCATATTTCAACTGGCCCGCCATGAACTGCTTCATGAGCGGCGACATGCCGAGCGCGTCCGCGTCGTCGAGGAAGAGCGGCGTCTTGCCGGCCTTGTCCCAGAGCGAGGCGTGGATGTGGCAGGACGAGCCGGCGAGGTCGTAGGCCCATTTCGCCATGAAGGTGACGGCCTTGCCCTGCAGCCAGGCGATTTCCTTGATCCCGTTCTTCAGGACGACGTGCCGGTCCGCCATGGTGAGCGCCGGGGCATAGCGGACGTTGATCTCCTCCTGGCCGGGACCCCATTCGCCCTTGGAGTTCTCGACCGGGATGCCGGCCGCCTGGAGGCCCTTGCGGATCGCCCGCATCACCTCCTCCTCCTTCGTGGTCTGGAGGATATGGTAGTCCTGGATGTAGCTGCCGGCCGTCTTGAGGCCGGCATAGCGCTTGGCGCCGGCGCTCTCGAAGGTCTCGTCGAAGAGGTAGAATTCGAGCTCGGAGGCGACGAGGGCCTGCCAGTCCCGCGCGGCGAGCCGGTCGAGCTGGCGACGCAGGACGGCGCGCGGGCTGTGCGGCACCGGCGCGTGGGTGTGGTGATCGAGGACGTCGCAGAGCACGATCGCCGTCGCCGGCAGCCAGGGCACGAGGCGCATCGTGTCGAGGTCCGGCTTCATGACGAAATCGCCGTAGCCGCGCGCCCAGTTCGCCGCCGCGTAGCCGGGCACCGGCTCCATGTCGATGTCGTTGGCGAGGAGGTAGTCGCAGGCATGCGTCTCCTCGTAGGCGCCGTCGAGGAAGTACTCGATCTGGAACCGCTTGCCGATCAGCCGGCCCTGCATGTCCGTGAAGCAGACGAGGACGGTGTCGATCGTGCCGTTCTCGGCGGCCTGGCGGAGTTCGTCGAGGCTGAGCATGCCGTTCATGGCTTCAGCGGCTCCGGCGTTCCGGGGTGATTGGGGGCGGGTGTCATGTCGGGTGCTTCCAAGGGCCGGGCGGGTTGGTGTTGGCCGGCCCGTTCGGGAGGGCCGGCGATCCGGGCGAGGCGCACACGCGCCTCGCCCGACGCTCCAAAGCGGCCGCCGCGACGGCGGCCGCCGGCGGCGCTCAGCCGTAGCGGTAGGGCGGCCCGGCCTTCTCCATGTCGGCATTGTACTTCTTGAGGATCTCGACGACCCTGGCGCTGCGCGGGCTCTGCGAGGCGACCTCCTCCCAGAACTTCTCCGCAGCTTGCTCGATTGTCCGCCATTCCTCGTCCGGCACCGAGGTCAGCTCGAGCTTGCCCTCGTTGCGGTACTTGGCCTCGCCGGCCCAGTACCAGTGCAGGCGGTAATAATGCGAGCTGTCGATCGCCATCTGGTAGAGGCGCTGCAGGTGCGGCGGCACCGCGTTCCACTTCTCGGTGTTGACGAAGTAGGACCCCGCCCAGGCGCCCGAGATCGGGTTCGTGAGGAAGTACTTGATGACGTCGGCCCAGCCAACCGTGTGCATCTCGGTGATGCCGCACCAGCACACGCCGTCGAGCTCGCCGGTCTGGATCGCCGGGGCGACGTCCTCGTAGGGCAGCGAGACGGGCACCACGCCGAACTGCGACATGAACTGCCCGCCGGTCGGGAACGTGTAGACGCGCAGGCCCTTGAGGTCCTCGACCGAGCGGATCGGCTTCGTCGTGCCGAAGTTGCAGGGATCCCAGGAGCCGGTGCTGAGCCATGTGACGCCCTGGACCTCGGAATAGGCCTCTTCCCAGATTTCCTTGAGCCCGTACCAGTGCCAGAGCGCCGGCACGTCGAGCGAGTAGCGCGAGGCGAACGGGAAATAGGCGCCGAAGACCTTCACGTCGACGGGCGCCGCGGCGGAATCGTCGTCGCTCTGGGCGGCGTCGATGGTGCCCGACTGGACGGCCCGGAAGAGCTCGCCTTGCGGCACGAGCTGGTCGGCGGTGTAAAGGTCGATCACCATCTCGCCGTTGGCCGCCTCGTTGAACCAGTCGATCGAGTTCTTCACGACGTGCTCCGCGAGCGCCGGGCCGGCATAGGTCTGGAGCCGCCACCGGATCGGGCTCTGCGCCTTCACGTAAGGTGCGGCGAGCGTGGTGGTGGCCGCGGCGCCGACCGTCACCGCGCCGGCCCTCTTCAGGAATTCCCGCTTGCTGAACCGGGTATCTGTGCTCATGTCCGACTCTCCCTCCTAGAATGGCGGGGCGGATGCCCCTCTCGACGCCCTCGCGCGCCCTCCCGACAGCGGCGCGGCTCCGGCCCGGCGTCCTCCCCGCCGGGCGCCGTGCCGATTGCGTTCGTCATCCCCGCCGCCACGGTCACCGGCCCGAATAGAGGTTGGGCAGCCACAGGGCGATCTGCGGGAACACCATGACGATCACCAGCCCGACCACCATCAGGACGAAGAACGGCGCGATCGAGCGGTAGATGTCCCACAACGTGATCTCGGGCGGCGTGAGCGCGCGCATGAGGAAGAGATTGTAGCCGAAAGGCGGCGTCATGTACGCGATCTGGCAGGTCATCGTGTAGAGGATGCCGAACCAGATCGGGCTGAAGCCGAGCCGCACGACGAGCGGGATGTAGAGCGGCGCGACGATCACGAGCATGGCGGTGTCGTCGAGGAACGTCCCCATGATGATGAACGACAGCAGCATCAGGATGAGGATCGTCCAGGGGTCGAGATCCCAGTTCCTGAGCAGGAGGTTCTCGATCGCGCGCACCGCTCCGAGGCCGTCATAGACGGCGCTGAAGCAGAGCGCTGCGAGGATGATCCACAGGAACATGCAGCTGATGAGGAGGGTGTTCCGGGTCGTGTCCTCCAGCACGCCGCGGGTGAGGCGCCCGGAGAAGAGCGCCGCCAGCGTCGCGAGGAGCGCGCCGACGACGGAGCTCTCCACCAGCGACGTCACGCCGGTCATGAAGAGCCCCATCATCGTGCCGAAGATGAAGAGCGGCAGCAGCCCCTGCTTCAGAAGCCCGAGCTTCTCGCGCAGGGTGATCCGGGCGCGCTCCTCGGCGGGGAGAGCCGGGCCGAGCTCCGGATTGATGCGGCAGCGGATGTAGATGTAGGCGCCGAAGATGAGCGCCATCATCAGCCCCGGCAGGATGCCGGCGAGCCAGAGCTGCAGCACCGGCTGGCGCGCGATCATCGAATAGAGGACGAGGACGACGCTCGGCGGGATCAGGATGCCGAGCGAGCTGCCGGCCTGGATGACCCCCGTCACCATCACCTTGTCGTAGCCGCGCTTGAGGAGCTCCGGGAGCGCCACCGTCGCGCCGATCGCGATGCCCGCGACGGAAAGCCCGTTCATGGCCGCGATCAGCACCATGAGCCCGATCGTGCCGAGCGCGAGCCCGCCGCGCACCGGGCCGGACCAGACGTGGAACATCCGGTAGAGGTTGCCCGCGATGCCCGACTCCGAGAGCATGTAGCCCATGAAGACGAAGAACGGCACGGTGATGAGCGGGTACCAGTTCAGCACCTGGAAGCTGGCGTTGAACGGCATCTCGAACGAGCCCTTCCCCCACAGGAGGAGGGCGGCCGCCGCGCCGACGAAGCCGATCACGCCGAAGACGCGCTGGCCCGTCATGAGCAGCACCATCATGGTGGCGAACATGAAGAGCGTGATGAGCTCGGAGCTCATGCGATCGGCTTCCCGCGCGCTTCCGCGAGATCCTTGAAGAAGGTCGAAAGCGCCTGCAGCAGCATCAGGAAGACGCCGATGGTCATCACGACCTTGACCGGCCACAGGAGCGGCGCCCAGGCGGTGTAGTTCTTCTGGCCGTAGGTGATCGCGTAGTTCGTCGAGGAGATGCCGCCGGCGAGGAGCACGCCGAGATAGAAGATCACGAACAGGATGGTGATCGCGTCGGTGGTCGCCCGGCCGCGCGGCGAGAGCCTGCCGTAGGCGAGGTCCATCCGGACATGGGCGTTCTGCTGCATCGAGTACGCCCCGCCGAGGAGATAATAGGCGGAGAGCAGGAACTGCGACATTTCCAGCGCCCAGTTGACCGGCACGCCGGCAACGACGCGCGAAGCGGTCGCATAGAGCAGCACCGCGGCCAGCACGAAGAGCAGGTACATGGCGAACCGCCCGACGACGCGGTTCACCGCATCCACGGACCTGACGAAGGCGCGGATCGGTCCCGGCATCAGCCGCCGCCGCTCCCGCCGAGCGCCTCTGCAAGCCGCTCCGACCATTCGGCACATCCGGCCTCGTCGCGAACGAGATCGTTCCGGATCTCGATCATCACGCAGGGGAGGCCGCGCGCCTCCGCGTGCCGGCCGAGCGTGTAGTAGACGCCGTCCGTCGGGGCGTAGGGTTCGTTCACGCCGACCACGAGATCGCCGCGGCGGGTGAGGGCGTCGAGGCAGCGCTCGGCCAGCCGCCGGTCGCGGTTGAAGAGCACGCCGACCTGCCACGGCCGGCTGATGCCGCCGTAGACCGGCGTGAAGGTGTGGATCGCGACGAGCGCCGGCGTCTCGCCCTTCCCGAGCCGGCGCTCGGCGAGGCCCTCGATCGCGGCGTGGTAGGGCTCGTGGATCGCGGCGATGCGGTATGCGCGCTCGGGCTCCGGGATCGCCTGATTGCCCGCAACCCGCACGCCGCCCGTCATGGCGGGAACGAGGCCCGGTGCGTCGAGCGCGCGGTTGCAGTCGATCACCAGGCGCGAAACCGTCGGGTAGACGAGGGCGGCGTCGAGGCGCTGCGACAGCAGGCGCGCCACCGGCAGGGCGCCCGGGTCCCAGGCGATGTGGTCCTGCCAGTCCGCCGAAGACACGCCGAGGGCGCCGAAACCGGCCTCCGCATTGGTCGCATGGTCGCAGAGCAGGACGACCGGCGCGCGGCCGTCGCCGTTCTCGATGACGGGCGGGAAGATCTCGGACCCGGCCCGATCTGCCTGGACGGCGCTCCCCACGCTCTCGACCCTCCTGGACCGTACGTTACAGCTCGGCGTCGATGGT
This sequence comes from Faunimonas sp. B44, assembly GCF_052655945.1. Classification (NCBI taxonomy): domain Bacteria; kingdom Pseudomonadati; phylum Pseudomonadota; class Alphaproteobacteria; order Hyphomicrobiales; family Afifellaceae; genus Faunimonas; species Faunimonas sp. B44. Next base: position 306,057 of record NZ_JBQYEX010000001.1, read on the forward strand.
CAGGCTGCGTGATATTTGTTACAGCCGCTCAGCCGGCTGTCAATCGACCGAAAGGGTCCGCCGGCCGGGGACGGAAGGCCGGTGGAGAGCATCGTCGAGGAGATCCGGCAGAAGTCCGGAGATATGACGGCCTCGGAGCGGAGGGCGGCCCGGGCGCTGCTCGCCCGGTTCCCGGTGCTCGGGCTCGGTACGGTCGCCGAGTTCGCCCAGAGCGCCGGCGTCAGTCCGCCCACCATCCTCCGCTTCACCAGCCGCCTCGGCTTCGGCAGCTATCCGGAGTTCCAGAGGCGGCTGCGGGAGGAGCTGGAGGCGCAGCTGGAGACGCCGCTGACGAAGCGTGCCCTGGCGCCGGGATCGGCGCGGGGCGCGCCGCCCCGCTCGGCCTTCGCCGAGGCGGCGGAGCGCAACATTGCCGAGACCTTCGAGCGCGTTTCGGACGACGAGTTCCGCGCAGTCGCCGCGCTCCTTGCCGACGGCCGGCGGCCGGTGCACCTCATCGGGGGACGCTTCACCGATGCGCTGGCGCGCTACATGGCAGCCCATCTCAGGATCGTGCGGCCGGGCGTCTTCCACATCGGGGGGCAGCCCGGCAACTGGCGCGACCAGCTCGTCGACTTGGGCAAGCGCGACGTGCTCGTGGTTTTCGACGTGCGGCGGTACCAGGACGACCTGGTGCGGCTCGCCGAAGCCGCGGCGCGCCGGCACACCGCCGTGGTGCTCTTCACCGACCAGTGGCTCTCGCCCGCCGCCCGTGTGGCGACCCATGTCCTCGCTGCGCGCATCGCCGTGCCCTCGGCCTGGGATTCCAATGCCGGGATTCTCGTTCTCGTCGAGGCGCTGATCGCGGCGGTGACGGAGGCGGATCCGGAGCGAAGCCGCGCGCGGATCGAGGCGCTCGAGCGGCTCCGCACGAGCTGATTGCGCGGCGCAGCCAGACGACCGCGCAATCTTTTTTCCCCAGCCTGCGACAGGCTATTGATTGCGACGGGCGAAACGCATAGATGCGGGCTTGCCCAAATTCGCACGTGCCTGTGGTCGCCAATCGAATGTGGCAGGCGGCTTAAAGCAACGACGGTGGCGGGCTTTTTTGGTCTCTGCCGACCCTCCAAAGGTCGGCGACACTGAAGAGGCACACACTCTCATTGCCGGACGTGCGGATCGGGATTTCCCGTCCAAGCGATGGCTCACATTCGGCTCCGGCCGGAAGCGAGCCCTTCGGCGCGAACCTCCCGGTCTTCGGACCGGTTGGGGGGATCCAGGGACGCCGCCCGTCTCCATCGCGGGCGCGCGTCGATGCAGGACTCCCCGGGCCCGAAACGCCTTGCCTGACGGGGGATTCCCGATGATGACGGAGCGCATCCGCAGCTTTCTCGACGTGCGACGACCCGACGGTCCATGCCTCGTGGTCGACCTCGACGTCGTCCGCCGCAACTATGAGACGTTCACGCGGGCCCTGCCCGACAGCCGCATCTTCTATGCGGTGAAGGCGAATCCTGCGCCGCAGATCCTGGCGCTGCTCGCCTCGCTCGGCTCGTCCTTCGACACCGCCTCGGTCGCCGAGATCGAAATGGCGCTCGAGGCCGGCGCGACGCCCGACCGCATCTCCTTCGGCAACACGATCAAGAAGGAGCGCGACATCGCGCGCGCCCACGCCCTCGGCGTCTCGCTCTTCGCCGTCGACTGCGTCGAGGAAGTGGAGAAGGTCGCGCGCGCCGCACCCGGTGCCCGCGTGTTCTGCCGGATCCTGACCGACGGGGAGGGCGCCGAGTGGCCGCTCAGCCGCAAGTTCGGCTGCGCCTCCGGCCATGCCGTCGACGTGCTCGATCATGCCCGCAGCCTCGATCTCCAGGCCCATGGCATCTCCTTCCATGTCGGTTCGCAGCAGACCGACACGGGGGCATGGGACCGCGCGCTTTCCGACGCTTCGGCGATCTTCCGCGCCTGTGCCGAGCGTGGGATGAACCTGGCCATGGTCAATCTCGGCGGCGGCTTTCCGACACGGTACCTCAAGGACGTGCCGGCGGCGGAACTCTACGGGCAGGCGATCTTCGATTCGGTGCGGCGTCATTTCGGCAACCGCATCCCGGAGACGATCATCGAGCCGGGGCGCGGCATGGTCGGCGACGCCGGCGTGCTCAAGGCCGAGGTCGTCCTCGTGTCGCGGAAGTCTCCCGACGACCCGCAGCGCTGGGTCTATCTCGACGTCGGCAAGTTCGGCGGCCTCGCCGAGACCATGGACGAGGCGATCCGCTATCCGATCCGCACGCCGCGCGACGGGGCGCCGACGGCGCCGTGCGTCGTCGCCGGGCCGACCTGCGATTCGGCCGACGTGCTCTACGAGAGGAATCCCTACGATCTGCCGATCTCGCTCACCGTGGGCGACGAGGTGCTGATCGAGTGCACGGGCGCCTACACCACGACCTATGCCTCGGTCGCCTTCAACGGCTTCGAGCCGCTGCGCTCCTACGTCATCTGACGAGGCTGCGGCGGGCCCTCCCGCGCCCGCCTCCCTGTGCTGTCTTCGTCCGCCTGTGCTAGCCTTGGCACGGGCGGACGGCGCCGTCCGCGACGGATCGGCGGGGACATGGACGGCTTTCTGAATCTCGGCGGGTCACGATTCCGGGCGCTGCTGCGTGCGGCGGCGCTGCTCGCCTTTGCCTCAGCCGCCTTCCCCGCCCATGCGGAGGGGAACGGGCGCATTTCTGTGGTGGTCGCCGACGCCAGGGCGGGGGAGGGCACCGAGCCGCAAAGCGAGGATCTGGCGGTCCCCGATACCGAGCTCGGCCCGGTCTTCATGCTGTCGGTCGGCGGCAAGCTCTACGACGATTTGTGGAACGTGCTCGGACAATCCGTGCCCTCGGGCAGGAATTCCGCCTTTCCCGCCGGCGTGCAGATCAACCCGCGCGAGACCTGGCGCTGCGTCACCTGCCACGGCTGGGACTATCGCGGCGGGGAGGGCGAGCAGGCGCGGCGCCTGCCGGGCGCGCGCTTCCCGAGCCTCAGGGATCTCGACGGCGCCGATCCAGTCGTGGCCGGAGACCGCATCCGCGCAGCGCACGGCGCCTTCCTGACCGGATCGGTGCCGGAGCTCGCGATCGACATCTTGGGCGCGTTCCTCGCCACCGGGCAGACGGACGAGGCGGACTTCTTCGATGCTCGTGGCCGCTCGCTCGGCAATCCGGAGAGTGGGCGCGACATATTCGAGGGCGCCTGCATCAACTGCCACCAGATCGACGGAAGGCGATTCCTGCACGGCGAGGAGGGCGACCGGTCCTCGCTCGGCTGGGTCGTCCGCAACCGCCCCGAGCAGGCGCTCCACAAGATCATGAACGGCGTGCCGGCGACGGAGATGCTTGCGCTCCGCTTCATGGAGTACTGGCAGATCGCCGATCTCCTCGCCTATCTGCAGGCCCTCGACCCGGACGAGCGCTGACCTTTTCGCAGGGCGCAGCGCAGGGGCTTGCCGGACAAGCCTGCCTCTCCACGTTCCGACGGCAGCAGGAGAAAGCGATGCGCATCGAGAGCGACCTCAAGCTCGACTTCAAGGACGTCCTGATCCGGCCGAAGCGTTCCACGCTCGGAAGCCGGAGCGAGGTCGATGTCGACCGCGCCCTGAGGTTCCGGCACGCCGGTTCGGAATGGTCCGGCTTCCCGCTGATCGCCGCGAACATGGACGTGACCGGCACCTTCGCGATGGCGCGCGCGCTCGCCGGCTTCGGTGCCATGACGGCGCTACACAAGCACTATGCCGAGGCGGATCTCGCCGCCTTCTTCAGGGAGACGGAGGCCCGCAACGCCTTCTACTCGCTGGGGACCACGGATGCCGACCGCGAGAAGCTGAAGCGGGTCGCCGCCGCGACGCCGATCCGGATGATCTGCCTCGACGTGGCGAACGGCTACACGGAGAAGTTCGTCGAGCTCGTGTCCGAGATCCGGGCCGAGCATCCGGCCGCCGTCATCATGGCCGGCAACGTGGTCACGGGCGACATGACCGAGCAATTGATCCTGGCCGGCGCGGACCTCGTGAAGGTCGGCATCGGTCCGGGATCGGTCTGCACGACCCGTCGGATGACCGGCGTCGGCTATCCGCAGCTCTCCGCGATCATCGAATGCGCCGACGCCGCGCACGGCCTGGGCGGCCATGTCTGCGCCGACGGCGGCTGCACGGTGCCGGGCGACGTCGCCAAGGCGTACGGCGCGGGCGCCGACTTCGTGATGCTGGGCGGCATGCTCGCCGGGCACGACGAATGCGAGGGCGACATCCGCTACGAGGAGAGGGACGGCGCGCGCGTGCCGGTCGCGATGACGTTCTACGGAATGTCGTCAGACACCGCGATGCGGAAATATGCCGGCGGCGTCGCGCATTACCGCGCCTCCGAAGGCAAGACGGTCGAGGTCCCCTATCGCGGGCCGGTGTCCGAGACCATGCAGGAGATCATGGGGGGCGTGCGCAGCATGATGACCTATATCGGCGCCCGCAGGCTGAAGGAGGTGCCGAAGCGCACCACTTTCGTGCTCGTGGGCAGCCAGCTCAACACGGTCTTCGGCGGATGAGCGGCAGCGGGTTCGTCCATTCGGCCACCGACCTCGAGGCCTTCACCGACGCCGACGCCGCCGTTGGGCGGATTGCCGGCATCTACGACCGGAGCATCGCCGCGATCCGATCGGCCTTCGGCAGCCCGAACCGCGGCGGTTGCGGGCCGGTCGATGCGCCCTATCCCTATGTCGGCCTCTCGGTCGCGCGCGCGGAGCTCCACGTCGATGCCCGCCTCTCCTACGGGGTGCTGCTGGAGCCGGGCGATTACGGCACCACCCTGACCCGGCCGTCCCTCTTCGAGCGCTATTACCGGGAGCAGATCGGCCTTCTCTTGCAGCATCACCGCGTGCCGGTCCTCGTCGGCGCCAGCCGGCGGCAGATCCCGCTCCCCTTCGTGCTGGAGGAGAGCGTGACGGATGTCGGCGAGGAGGACGTGCGCGCGCTGCAGGAGCGGTTCGCGCTCCCCGACCTCAGCGCCACGGACGATTCCATCGCGAACGGGACGTTTCAGCGCCGCGACGGCGACCCCCGCCCCCTGGCGCTCTTCGACGGCGAGCGCGTCGACTACTCGCTCGCCCGGCTCGAGCACTATACCGGCACGCGCGTCGAGCACTTCCAGAGCTTCGTGCTCTTGACGAACTACCAGCGCTACGTCGAGGCCTTCGTTGAGTTCGGGCGGGAGCAGGTCGGCCGGAACGGCTATGTCGGCTTCGTAGAGCCCGGCAACGTCGTGACGCCGCTGCCGCGTGCCTCGGGCGGGCCGGGCCCGGAGACGCCGCGCTACCTGCCGCAGATGCCGGCCTATCATCTGAAGCGCGAGGATTGCGACGGCATCACGCTCATCAACATCGGCGTCGGGCCGAGCAACGCCAAGACGATCACCGACCACCTCGCGGTGCTCCGGCCGCATTGCTGGCTCATGCTCGGCCATTGCGCCGGCCTGAGACGGAGCCAGCTTCTCGGCGACTACGTCCTCGCCCACGGCTATGTCCGCGACGACCACGTGCTCGACCAGGACCTGCCGGTCTGGGTGCCGGTTCCCCCGATCGCGGAGGTCCAGGTGGCCTTGCAGGAGGCGACCGCGTCGGTCACCGGACTGCGCGGCCAGGACCTGAAGACGCGGCTGAGGACCGGCACGGTGGCCACCACCGACAACCGCAACTGGGAGCTCCGGTTCGACGAGCTGTTCGCCCGCCTGAACCTCAGCCGCGCGATCGCGGTCGACATGGAATCGGCGACGGTCGCGGCGAACGGGCTGCGCTTCCGTGTGCCCTACGGCACGCTCCTCTGCGTCTCCGACAAGCCGCTGCACGGCGAGCTGAAGCTCGGCGGGGTCGCGAACGCGTTCTACCGCGAGCGCGTCCGGCAGCACCTGATGGTCGGCCTGGAGACGATGCGGCTCCTGCGCGAGCAGGGCGTCGACCGCCTTCACTCCCGCAAGCTCCGCGGCTTCGACGAGCCCGCCTTCCGCTGACGTCTACGGGGTCCAGGCGAGGTACCATCCGAGGGCCCAGTCCCGGTACCAGCCGTAATCCGTCTGCGCCGTCCACCCGAAGGTCCAGGCCCAGTGCCAGCCGAGGAACCAGTCGAGGGACCATCCGTAGCTCCACACGCCGTGCCAGCCGAAGTCCCATGTCCACGACCAGGTGACGGCCCAGCCGACGTACCAGCCCGTCGACCAGCTCCACCAGCCGCCGCCCGGCACGAGGTGCCAGCCGTACTGCCAGCCTGAGCTCCAGAACCAGGGGGCGGCGACGTGCCATCCGAAATCCCAGTCGATGGTCCAGCCGTGCCACCAGCCGTACTGCCATCCGTAGAACCAGGCGAACCACCAGCCATGGGACCAGGTGCCGTACCAGCCGTAGCTCCACCCGGTCCCCGGCTCGACGTGCCAGCCGAGCGCCCAGTCGAAGCCCCAGCCCTCAACCCACCACCCGTACCAGCCGTAGACCGGGGCGAGCGACCAGCCGAGGGTCCAGGTCCCGTACCAGCTGTACGCCCACGTTCCGTAGAGCGACCAGCCCGGATGCCAGCCGAGGTTCCACGCCCACCAGCCGGCCGTCCAGCCCCAGTGCCCGCCGAAGTGCCAGCCGTAGGTCCAGGACGGTGAGGGAGAAGCGTACCAGCCGTGCGCCCAGCCGAGGTCCCACCCGAGCACCCATTGAGCGTACCAGCCATACTGCGAGGACGGCGTCCATTCGGCTGTCCAATCCGTATGCCACCCGTAGAACCAGTCGAGATGCCAGCCATAGGCCCAGGACCAGTGCGAGCGCGCTCCGTAAAGCGCCTGGATGCCCTCGATGTCGCTGGCCGTCGGTTCGAGCGTTGCCGCACTGTAGTACGGGTTCATGATCGACGGCTCGGCCGTGTAATGGGCGAGGCCGAGCGCGTGGCCGATCTCGTGCGTCGCGATCGCTTCGAAGCTGATCCTGCCGGCCGAAACCTGGTCGTTCGTGACGACCCAGTTCTCGGCCGTGTCGAACGCGATCTCGGCATAGAGGATGGTGCCGGACGAATTGAACGAGAAGGTCGTCTGGGCGAGGCTGCCGCCGGGTCCGTCTATTGCATCCCAGCCGAGGCGGATGTCGACCGACACCGAGTCGGCCCTCGCGACGAAGGCGATGTCGGCATGATAGGCCCACTGTGCGAAGGCCGACGCGACGGCGCCCTGGTAGGCGTCATTGAGCATACCGGTGAAGGAATAGTAGGAGGTGCTGCTGGCTATGCCGGCGAAGCTGTAGCTGACCGTTCCCCCGCCGGTGCCGTAGGTCGGGTCGTCGCCCCATTTCGGCCCGTAAAGCGCGTATCCCATTCACCCGTCCTGCACGCGGTCCGGCGCATCCGCCGGAATCGAACGTACAGAAACATGGCGCTCCGGGCCAAGCCGGCCACCCCCGGCCGTGAACGTGCGGGTCCGCTCCGCGGACGAGACGTGTCGCACCCTAAACCAGGTAGGGGAACGCCAGCACAAGGGTCGAGAGCGTCGTGAGCGCGACGAAGCCGAACGTGCGAAAAGCGAGATAGCGAAGCATGAGTGAGACCCCCGTTTCGCTGCTCCGTAGCAGCCGGGGGTTTCCGCGCGATTTCGGTTTGCGGCGCGAGGATGTCGGCCGTGTTTCAGCCGCGCCTCGTCGTGTTACGGCCTGTTTCGCCGCCGCGCCGCCGTCCCGGAAGGGCCGCCGGCGCCCGCTCGCGACCTATCCGCGGCCCTCCAGGATGTCCGCGAAGCGCGCGATCGTCCGCTGGTAGTTGCTCGAGCTGTTCCAGGTGGTGATGACCGCGAAATTGGGCTCGCCGGGATGCCAGCCGGCCCCCCGCCGCCAGCCGTGGGCGGCCAGGTAGTTCGCCGTCGAGGCGAGCACGTCGGCGGTGCTGTTGACGACGTCGATGCGGCCGTCGCCGTCGCCGTCGACGGCGAACTGCAGGTAGTTCGAAGCGAGAAACTGCGTCTGGCCGATCTCGCCGGCCCAGCCGCCGACCATCTGGTCGGGATGCATGCGACCGCGCTCCACGATCGTGAGCGCGGCGAGCAGCTCGTTCGTGAAGAAGGCCGACCGGCGGCAGTCATAGGCGAGCGTCGCCAGCGAGCGGATCGCCTTCTTGTTGCCCCGCACCGCGCCGTAATCGGTCTCCATTCCCCAGATCGCGACGAGGATGGAGCCGGGCACGCCGTAGCGCTGCTCGAGTTGGCGCAGGAGGGTCGCATGCTGCGTCATCCGCTTCTTGCCCTGCGAGACCCGCCCGGACGAGAGGCGCTGCTTCACGAAGGCCTCGTAGCTCATCTTGAACGGCTTCTGCGAGCGGTCGAGCTTGATGACGCCGCTGTCGTAGGTGACGCCGTCGAGCGCGGCGAGCGAACGCGACAGGCCCGCCGCCCGCGCCTCCTGCTTGAACGCCTCCTTCCAGGCCGGGAAGCCCGCGGCGTCGTTGCCGCAGGTGGCGGCCTGCGCCGTCCCGGCCGCAAGGCCGGCGAGGACCGCCAGGGCGGCGAAGGAAGAGCGAACGAATGTCATGCGGGATCCCTGTTCCAGAACGGCGCGCAGCGCCTGCGAGAATGGTCGCCGGACCGGGTTCCGCCCGTGCGGCGGGCCCGGCTCGGGCGGACGTGAATGCCTGAAGTGCCCCATTGGTTCACGGCGCGATCATGAGGATCGGTCTGGCAGCGTCAACCGGCCGCTCGAGCGTTCAGGCGGCCGGGCATGCGGCAGCCGCGCACGACCGGACACTTCTTCGGGAGGAGTGGCCCACGCGCGTCCTTGACCGGCCCCCGAGGCCCACATAGCGTCCCCCTGCCGGCCGGAGCCGAGGCCCCCGATGCGGGCCGTGCCGCCGGACACGAGCAGGAGTCCATCATGCCCTCCGGGGAAGCGCGCGCCACCAACAATCTCGAAGCCTTCTGGATGCCGTTCTCGGCGAACAGGCAATTCAAGAAGAAGCCGCGCATGCTCGTCGGCGCGGAGGGCATGTACTACCGCAACGCGGAGGGCCGCGAGCTCCTCGACGGGACGTCGGGGCTGTGGTGCGTGAACGCCGGGCATGGCCGGCGCCAGATCGCGGACGCCGTCCACCGGCAGCTGACCGAGCTCGACTATGCGCCGGCCTTCCAAATGGGGCATCCGAAGGCTTTCGAGCTCGCGGCGCGGCTCGTGGCGACCGCTCCGCAGGGTCTCGACCACGTCTTCTTCACCAATTCCGGCTCCGAATCCGTCGACACGGCGCTGAAGATCGCGCTCGCCTACCAGCGCGTGCGCGGCGAAGGCGGTCGCTTCCGCCTGATCGGCCGGGAGCGCGGCTATCACGGCGTGAATTTCGGCGGCATATCGGTCGGCGGCATCGTCTCGAACCGGAAGATGTTCGGCACGCTGCTCGCCGGTGTCGACCACATCCGCCACACGCACGACCCGGAGCGCAACGCCTTCGCGCGCGGCCAGCCGGAGCACGGGGCGGAGCTCGCCGACGACCTTGAGCGCCTCGTCGCGCTCCACGACGCCTCGACCATCGCCGCCGTGATCGTCGAGCCGGTGGCCGGCTCGACCGGGGTGCTCCTGCCCCCGAAGGGCTATCTCGAGCGGCTTCGCGCGATCTGCGACCGCCACGGCATCCTCCTCATCTTCGACGAGGTGATCACCGGTTTCGGACGGCTCGGCACCCCCTTCGCAGCGGACCGCTTCGGCGTCGTCCCGGACATCATGACCACCGCCAAGGGCATCACCAACGGCGTCATCCCGATGGGGGCCGTGTTCGTGACGGGGAAGATCTACGACGCCTTCATGAACGGCCCGGAGCATCTCATCGAGTTCTTCCACGGCTACACCTATTCGGGGAACCCGGTCTCCTGCGCGGCCGGGCTCGCGACCCTCGACATCTACCAGGAGGAGGGGCTCCTCACGCGCGCGGCCGAGCTCGAGGACCATTTCGCGGACGCCATCCATGCGCTCCGGGACCTGCCGCACGTGGTCGACATCCGCAACATGGGCCTGGTCGGCGCGATCGAGCTGGAGCCGATCCCGGGAGAGCCGACCAAGCGCGCCTTCACGGCCTTCATCGAGGCCTACGAGCGCGGCATCATGATCCGCACGACCGGCGACACGATCGCGCTCTCACCGCCGCTGATCATCAGCAGGGACGAGATCGACCGGCTGGTCGGGACCCTTGCGGAGATCATCAAGGGTCTGCCCTGACCGGGGCCCCGATCGCCGCGAGCGCGTCCAGATCCGGCAGGAGGACGACGCTCTCCTGCTCGTTCGGATCGGTGCGGGCGATCACCGCCGTGCAGGGCACGTCGGCGAGGTTGGCCGGCAGGTGCGGCACGCCGGCCGGGATGTAGAGCATCTCGCCGGCCTTCACGACGGCGTGCTCCTCCAGCCTGTCGCCGAACCAGGTGTGCGATTCGCCGCTCAGCACGTAGATCGCGGTCTCGTGGCTCTCGTGCAGATGAGCCTTGGCGCGCGCGCCGGGCGGGAGCGTGACGAGATGCATGCAGAGGCCGGTGGAGCCCACGGTCTCCTTCGCAACGCCCTCGACATAGGTGAGGCCTTGCTTGCCGTCATAGGCGTGGCCGGGGCGGACGACCCGGCATGTCGGTTTCGACGAGGCAGTCATGGTGCGCGCTCCTCTGGGCTTGTCTCGATCCAAGATAGAGCGAAGCGGCCGTCCGTTGGGAGGCGGGCCGGATGCGCATCGGAGGCTTACGGGTCGACCATCGGGGCCTGCGCCGGGGCGAGCATGCCAGGAGCGAGGTGCGTCAGCGCACCGTGCACGCCGACGACGCTGGCGGCAACGCGATGGCCGACATGCACCGCCTCGATCGGAGGATGGCCGAGGAGCCGCGCGGCGAGATAGCCGCCCCCGAAGGAATCGCCGGCCCCGGTCGTGTCGACCGGAGCGACGCCTGCCACGGGCGGGACATGCGCGATGCCGGCCGGGGTGAGCACGACCGCCGGCGCGGCGCCGTGCTTCACGACCACCTCCCTGGCCCCGAGCGTCGCGATCCGCTCCGCGCTCGCCTCGGGCCAGGCGTCGCCGAAGAGGTCGCGCTCGTCGTCGAAGGTCGGGAGCACGACGTCCGCCGTGGCGCAGGCCCCGCGGATCGCTGCGGCCGCCTCCGCGCGGCCCGCCCAGAGCGGGGGGCGGTAGTTCGTGTCGAAGGAGACGATCGCTCCTGCGGCGCGGGCCGCCGCAACAGAGGCGAGAAGGCGGGCCCGGCCGTCGGGGTCGAGGATCGCCAGCGTGACGGCGGAGAAGTGGAGCATGCGTGCGCCGGAGAGCGCGCGACCCAGCCAGTCGGTGTCCGCGGCGAGGAGCCGCGCCGCCGATTCGGCGCGCCAGTAGCTGAAGCTCCGCTCCGCGCCCTCCAGCGTGATCGCGTAGAGCCCGGGCCGGCGCTCGGGAATGGCGCGGATGCGGTCGGCGGCGATGCCGCTTTCGGCGAAGAAGCCGGTCATCCGCCGCGAGAAGGGATCGGTGCCGAGCGCCGTCACGTAGGCGACCGGCTCGGCGGAGGGCAGGAGCTGGCGGACGTACCAGGCCGTGTTGAACGTGTCTCCCGCGAAGCCCATGCGCCACAGGTCGCCGGCGCCGCCGGAAAGCTCGATCATGCATTCGCCGATCGCGGCGAAGGTTGCGGGGCGCATGGTGCCTCGTTCGCTGGAGCCGGATGATCGGCGCACGCGGCGCGTCTTTCAAGCCGCTGGAAACGGCCCTTCGCAACGCCCATATTCCGGGTCGGATCGCGGCTTTGCCGGACCGCGCCGCGTTCGATTGACAGGCCTCCGGCGAGGCCCTAAGGGGAGCGCGCACCTTGCCCAGGTGGCGGAATTGGTAGACGCGCAGGTTTCAGGTACCTGTGCCGCGAGGCGTGGAGGTTCGAGTCCTCTCCTGGGCACCATCAGCTCGCTGACGCGCTGATCCGCCGAGAAAACAAGCAGCACCATAGGTTTGAGGTCGCCTGAGTGATACACAAGGGCGGTCCGCATTGTGCTGGCGATGCCGCATCCGTTCCACCATCCCAAGACCAGCGTCTTCTGGCTTCGCAGGCGCGTGCAGACGACTTTGGTGGCCCTCGTCGGTAAGTGGGAAGAGCGGTACGGCCTGAAGACCCGCGAGCCGGCCGAAGAGAAGCGGCGCCATGCGGACGGGCTCGGAAGCCTGGAACGCCGCTGGGCCGAGCTTCGCGGCAGACCTGCCGAGCGGCCGGCTTCGATCCGCGCAAGCCAGGCAGGCTGACCGAGTACGGGCTCACCGGCGCAGCGTGGGCGTACCGGTACGGGCTGGATAAGCAGCGCGACAATCCGTCCGCACAGACGTTCTGGCGATCCGACCTATTCGACCGGATAGCGCCCGAGCCTCAAACTCCGCAGCTGGCTATGTTGGATGCGGCACTCACCGCCACCGCCCAGGACCTGTTCGACCGCATGGAGGCGGAGAAGCTGGTCGCGTGGTGCTTCGGTCATGCCGATGACGTCCTCGCCGTCCACGATCTGGACGTCGACGAACCGGGCCGTCCGAAGCTGGCCAAAGCCATCGCGGCGCAGGTGCAGCGAATTAGTCTGGCGCTGGAGCGGGAAGCCTAGGGGCAGGTCATCAGCTACGGAGCTGAAGGGCCGCCCGGCCATAAATTCCATTCATGCGCAAATAGGGTGCATTAATTGGACTTTTGGCCTCCCCCCGCGCAGGAATACCGAAACGCCGAAAGGGAGGAGACCTCGTGTCCTGGATAACGCTTGCTATACTTGCTACCCTAGGCGCCGCGTCAGTGAGCTCCGCTGCCGCCGACGTTCAACTCAACATGGGAGGTTCGACCACCTCTTCGGGGTACTTCCCCTATTTCAATGCGGTCGCAAATGCGATCTCCAGAGCGCATCCCGATGTGAACGTCACCGTTCTATCGACTGGCGGATCGGCAAAGAACCAGCAGCTGATGCTGCAGGGGCAGCTGAAGTTCGGCGTTACCTCACCCAACCTGATCCAGGAGGCAATTGACCAAGGTCGCGACGAAATTCGTGTCCTCTGGTGGATCGCGCCGGCGATCCAGAACATCATGGCGCTCAAGTCGGCCGGAATTGACAGTGTTTCGGATTTCGACGGCAAATGCTTTCACCCCGGCTCGACTGGCACGGTGGGCCAGCAGGTGATGATGCAGGTCTTGGACGCGATCGACGTGCATCCCGACCTCTATCTATCCGATTCTTCCTCGGCTCTGGACGCTCTGCGCAGGGGGTCCTGCCTTGGCCAGATGAAGGCAATCGGTAAGTCGCTCGATGGCGCCAGCCAAGAACTCAACGTGACCCAGCCGCTCTGGCCTGTGACATATACGGAAGAAGAACAGGCCAAGGTTAAGGCAGCAATTCCCTGGATCGGTTTCGTTCAAGTGCCGGAGGGTATTGTACACGGTGCGCCAAGCTACTACGCGCATGCGATTTGGCTCGGTGCAGTAGCCACGGCCGATCTGGACGAGACGACCGTCTACAAGATCATGGACGGGATGATGGCTGGCCTCGAGGAGCAGCGGGCAGTTCTTGACTACCTGGAGGATGTCGATCCGCTGCAGCAGACATTGGACAGCTCCGATATGAAACTGCACCGAGGTGCGGTTCAGTTCTACCGCGACCGGGGCTACCAGGTGCCCGACCGACTTCTGCCCCCCGAAATGGGGCTGTGAATCAGTGACCTCGGTTGCGCAGGCCCGCAGTGGCCCAGGAAAGGCAAGGCGGCTACTTAGCGCCGCCCTGCTCTTCGCAGGAATTACCTTCATACTCTGGACCTCGCTGACGCGCGAACTCCCCGATCTGCGGCAGCGCGCGGTGATCGTGGCGCTATTCGTCCCCCTCGGCCTGCTCCTTTTCCCCGCCAAGCGGCCCTGGGGGCGACTCCTGGACCTTGTTCTCATGGTCGGGTGCGTGTCCGGAGCCGCCTATGTCTATTTCCACTATTGGGACTTCATGCTGCGCCCCTCGAGCTCGACGGCGCTCGAGGCGACGCTCGGGTTGATTGTCGCTGTCACCTTTCTCGAGCTGGCGCGGCGCTGCATCGGCTGGTCATTCGCGGCGTTGGCGCTGTTCTTCTTCGGCTGGCTCTTTGTCGGGCAGTTTGTGCAAGGGCGGATGGGTCATGCGCCGATATCCTGGCAGCTCCTGGCCGACCTGATGTTCCGCTCAACCGATGGCGTCTGGAGCGGGCTGATCGGCCTCTTCTCCAGCCTCTTGGCCATGTTCACACTCCTGAGCGCCCTGATGGCGCGCACCGAAGTCGGTCAGACCTTCATTGACCTGGCCATGCTGGTCGGCGGCCGCTTCAAGGGCGGGGCTGCCAAGATAGCCGTGATCGCCTCGGCGCTCGTAGGGTCAGTCAACGGTTCGGCGCCAGCCAATGTGGCGATGACCGGGACTTTCACGATACCGATGATGAAGCGCTTCGGTTTCTCACCGGCGACGGCCGCCGCCATCGAGGCGACCGCCTCTACCGGCGGCCAGATTACCCCCCCGCTGATGGGCGCGGGCCTTTTCCTGATGGCCGAGTTCCTATCCGTCCCAGTGGCCGAGGTGATGCTGGCGGCGCTGCTGCCGGCGGTGATCTTCTTTCTCGGCGTCCTGGCCGCGGTCCATCTCCACGCGCTGAAGAACGATCTGGGGGTGTTGCCGGCCGAAGAAATGCCGAAAGCCTCCGAGGTTCTGCGCCCACGCCTCCTTATCCCGGTGATCGCACCCTTCGCAGCGCTGCTCTGGTTGATCGTACAGGGATTCCCCGTGGCCTATTCAGCGGCCATGGCGGTACTCGCGCTCGTCCTGGCATATCTGGCTTGCGCCGCCTCTTGGTCCGAGGTGAAGTCCAGAGTGCTCGCAATCATTGCCGGGCTCTCGGAAAGCGCTCGGCCGTTGACGACGCTGTTCGTGCTGGTTGCCGCAGCTGGGGTACTTGTCGCCGTGTTGAACTTCGTCGGACTTCCCGCCAAGATTTCGTCTCTTCTTCTCGGGTTCGCTGCCGGATCACTTCCCGTGACGCTGGTCCTGACCGGCGTTGTCGTCGTTGTATTGGGCATGGGTATGCCAACAACTGCGGCCTATATTGTCGGGGCTTCGGTCGCCATCGCGGCTCTGATCGGTTTGGGGATCGCTCCACTGCCGGCGCACATGTTCATCTTCTACATGGCCGCGCTTTCGGCGATCACGCCACCGGTCTGCGCCGCCGTCTTCGTGGCGGCCGGGATTGCTGAGGCCCCCTGGGGCGCTGTGGCGCTGAGAGCGGTGCGCCTAGCAAGCGTCAAGTACATCTTGCCGTTCGCGTTCGTCCTGCATCCGGCGCTGCTGGTGGGAGATGCGCAACTTTGGGAAGTGGGATTGTCTTTCTTTCTGGTGCTCGCTGCGGTCCTAGCCTTGTCGGTTGCCCTCGCCGGCTACTTCGTTCGACCGTTGAGCCTTGTCGAGAGAGGCTTGGCCGCGCTCTGGGCAATTGGTCTGCTAAGTCCGGCCCTGCTGCTGCAGATCGGAGCGCTGGCCGCACTGATCGTCCAGGCAATTGCGGTCTGCGCCGGACTTCGCCCCCTTCCGTGGCGACAAGTGAAAGAGGAACCGAAGTCTTGAACGCCCATACTCAGCCACGCCACGTTACCCTCACCCACGGCGCGCTGCACGTCTGGGAGGCGAACGCCCCGTCAGAGTTCGCTTTGCTCTTTGTCCATGGCGCGTATCACGGCGCCTGGTGCTACACAGATTACTGCCGCTACTTCTCAAACCTTGGCTTCAGATGCGGCGCGATCGATCTGCGCGGGCATGGCGCACTGCCGCAGGACGCACTTTTCGTCAAGTCTGGCCAACAGGAGATGGCCGATGATGTGATCGAGGGGGTCAGGGCCCTGGGCGGCGAGACCATCCTAGTCGGCCACAGTGCTGGCGGCGCCGTTGCAGCGGTGGCCGCAGCCCGCGTTCGCAGCGAGGGGCTCGTCCTTCTGGCCCCGGCACCACCTGGCCAGCTGGCGGGTATCCATCCTCTGCCGACCGTATCGGCCAGCGAACCGGTCCCGCCACCTGATCCGGAGACAGCGCATCGGCGCTTCTTCCCAAATCACGACCGCCAAGACTCGGATGCCCTTTGGAGACGGCTCGTGCCGGAGAGCCCCGCTCTCTTGAATGATCGACGTCGGCTAAGCGTCCGCATCGACCGGACGCGGATCAGCGGACCAGTCTTGCTGATTGCGGCTGGGCGTGATGATGGCGCAATGCACACTTACGGGCAGGATTACGAGACCGCCCGCTTCTACGACGCCGAATACCATTTCGTCGAGGACGCAGGACATTGCTTCATGCTGGAACCCGAGTGGGAACGCGAAGCTCGGATCATCCGCCGCTGGCTCACTCGCAACTTCGCCCTCAGGAGCAGAGAATGAGCTTTGATCTGCGTCAGGCGCGGCACTTTTTGGCAGCATGCGATTCGGGTTCAATCACCCGAGCAGCGGATGAGACCTGTGTTACGCAACCGGCACTCAGCCATTCGATTCGCAAATTGGAAGAAAGCTTGGGGACCAAGCTTTTTAACCGCCTGCCGAGCGGACTGGAACTAACCGAGAGCGGGCGCCGCTTCGAAGTGCACGCGCGCAGCATCATTCGCGCGGTGGAGCAAGCGCAGTCCGATCTCCGCCATCTCGACAACGATCCAGTCGGGCCGATCAATCTCGGCGTTACGATCGGCTTGGCCGAACTGGTTACCATTCCTATGATTGAGCGAGTTCGCAACCGCTTTCCTGGAATCACCTTGTCGATCACCGAATCGTCCAGCGGCCAAATAGTAGAGAAGGTGAAGATCGGGGCGCTGGACGTAGCCCTTTCTTTTGTAAGTCCGACCGAACTCCTGCCACGGAAGGAAAAATTGGCAAACGACCAATACCTACTTTGCGGTAGGCGTGACCGGATGGAAGAACTGGGCCTGAAGGAGATCCGCGTCCTGGATCTGGTCAAGCTGCCGATGGTCATGATGGGCACCCATAACGGCCAGCGCAGCCTGGTCGAGAGCGAAATCGGGCGCCAAGGGGGAAAGCTCAACGTCGTCGCCGAGATCGACACCACATCGGGTCTGAAACGGGCGATGCTGGCGGGATTGGCCTTCTCGGCCTTTCCGCTGCCTTCGCTCTACCCCGAACTGCAGCGCGGCATCTTTGCCGCAATACCAATCGTCGAGCCGATCATCCGCCGGCCCCTCTACCTGCTGACGCTGCCCCATGGGCTGCAATTCGGCAGCGTCCGCGCCGTGGCAGGCGAATTGCGTTCCCTCGTCGCCGAGATCCGCGGGGCCGGCAATTGGGGCGGTCCGCACATGAATGCCGGGAGGGATGAGATTGGAACTCTTACGGATCAGCGCTTTGAAGGAAAAATCGCATGACAATTTTGGCGGTCGTCGCCCCGGTCGCGGATGAACCAAGGCTGCGAAACGGCTTTCTCGAATTTCCAATCTACCACATGCGAGGAGGCACTTCGTCAGGCATCGTCGTATGGGCGCGCCTTTTCCCGGAGGATGTGGCCCTGCGCGAGGAGCTAATACGGCACATCATGGGAGTGCCGATCGAAGGAACCGTCGCCAACAACAAGCAAATCACCGGTCTGGGTCGCGGCATTCCGAAAAGCAACAAGGTCTTTCTGGCAGATATAGAGGCGGATGATTGTGGCCGTGCGCGAATCGTCAGTACGTTGGCGCAGCTGGCGGCCGAGAAGTCTGCGATTGATTGGAGCGTTAACTGCGGTAACATGTCCGCTGCGCTGCCGCTCTGGGCCTACGACGCCGGCCTGCTGGAGGTCGGGTCGTCGCAACGAGAATTCTGGGTTGACATTCGAAACACCAACACCGGGATCATCACTGGCTCGCGCATGATTTTCAGCGAGGGGAGCCGCTTGGACTTCTGCACAATCCCCGGCGTGGATGGCAGTTTCCCGGAGGTCGATTTGTTCCTGAATGATCCCGTAGGGAACAAGACGGGGCATTTGCTGCCGACGGGTCAGGTCGAGGAAGTAGTTGACGGTGTTCGTGTCACTTGCATGGACGTCGCTGTTCCCATGGTGATGATCCGAGCTTCCGATCTAGGCAAGACAGCGAATGAACCGATGGCGTCTCTGGACAAGGACGTCAGCTTTAAGGAGCGACTGCGCAATATTTGGGTCGAGTGCGGGTTGCGCATGGGGCTGAAAGGCCGTAACGGCGTACCCCTTACACCCGAGCAGTTGGCTACCAGCGAGACCGTCCCGAAGGTCTGCATAGTCGGAGAGGCTCAGGGAGCGGGTCATATTTCGGCCCGCTACTTCACACCGCAGTCCGGACATAACTCCATGGCGGTCTCCGGCGGCTGCTGTCTGGCGGCGGCTTGTCTGCTTGAGGGATCGGTGCCCAGGCAACTGGCGCGGGATGTGCCGGTGCCAACGGAGACGCCTGCGGAGTATACGATCAACATTGCGAATCCCGCCGGCATTCTGACCGCGCTGGTAGATGCGTCGGTTTGTGGCGGTTCTCTGTCTGTTACTCGCGCCGCGTATACACGTAGTGCCCAGGTGCTTCTACAGGGTTATGGCACACTGTACCGCGCGAGCGATGCCTTGACGGCGGCGGTCATGCAGAAAGCCGCCAAGCGAAAGCTCTATACCTAGCTGGCCGGCAAGGATCGGAGCGATGTCGGCAGACAGCCGTACCTTCGACAGGCCCCTTGCTCCGCAGGAGGCGCCGTGGCCCTCCGATCTGACGTTCCGCGCGCTGGCGCATTTCCTGGCCGTGGCCGACACCGGCTCATTCTCGGCGGCCGCTTCCAAGCATTCGGTGACCCAGCCCGCCATCACCTACTCGGTGCTCAAGCTGGAGCATTCGCTGGGCGTCGCATTGGTGGTGCGGGAAGGTCGCAGGATCCGTTTGACTGACCCGGGTCATATCTTCTCCCGCTACGCCCGCAGCATACTCTCTATGGCCACCGAGGCGGCGGAGTCCGCGGTCACTGGGCGCCGCCGCCTCGTCGTCGGGGTGACATCTGGTCTCGCCCCGCTGCTTTCGACCAGGCTGGTTACCCGGATCTGCGCGCAATGGCCCGCAGTGCGGCTGTCTCTGGTCGAGACACCCAGCGACGGAATTCGGAACGGATTGGAAGCTGCGCGGTTGCACATCGGACTGGGGTATATTCCGCCGGACAACGTCTGGTTGGACTGCCAGAAGGTCGCTGAGCAGCCTTATCATTTGGTTGGCCGGCCTGACCGCATGCACGCCCTGGGGTCAGCTCCGGTTGCCTTCCGCAAGGTGGCATCGCTGCCACTGGTCCTCTTGGGCCGGGGCAGTGGACAGCGTCTGCTCCTGGATCGTGCGGCGGCGGTGCACGGGCTGCGGCTGAATGTGGTGACCGACATTGACTCCGCCCCTAGTGTCAAGAACGCCGTCTCGGCAGGACTCGGCTTTTCAGTATTCACTCTACCTGCCGTGAAGGAGTTATTGGAACAGAACGCGATGGCCGCGCTTCCGATCATCGACCCACCGATCAATCGCCCCCTCTACATTGCCTGGCGTCGCCCGATGAACGACGATCCTCTTGTAGTCGCCATTCGCAACACGGTGGCGGAGGAGATTGCCCGTGAGCCTTTGCTCTCCGCGTGATGGAGTAGGCACCGTGGCTCGGGATGGCATACACGGCGGTAATGAGCCCATAAGAACAAGCATTTTGATGCCGTCGGACGGCCTGCCTAACCTCGTGCTGAGGGGCGATTTCGCCAGCGCGCGGCCGGATCGTGTCCGGACATGAATTGCCCCGCTGGTGGAAACGCCGTGGAAGCGCAAGGAGACCTCCGTGACGGAGCACCTGAACTCGTTCTCCAGCAAAGCCATGTTGGAGGTCGGCGGCAAGCGGTATGCCTACTTCGATATCAGATCTGCAGAAGCCAATGGCCTTGATGGCATTTCCCGTCTACCGCGAAGCCTGAAGATCCTGCTCGAGAACTTGCTGCGGAACGAGGACGGCGAAAGTTTCACAGCCGAGCAGATCCGCGCCTTCGCCAATTGGCAGGGGCGCCTGGGTGACGACATTGAGATCTCCTTTCGTCCGACCCGGGTGCTTACTCACGACTTCACGGGCATTCCCTTGGCGGCCGATCTCGCGGCTATGCGCGACGCGCTGAGCGTGCTTGGCAAGGACCCGCAAGAGGTCAATCCGCTGGTCCCCGTGGATCTGATAATAGACCACTCGGTGATCATCGATCATTACGGCTCGACACATGCATTCCATCGCAATGTCGAGGCGGAGTACCGCCGCAACGGAGAGCGCTACAAGTTTCTCAAATGGGCTCAGGGTGCGTTCGATCGCTTCCGTGTTGTGCCGCCAGATACGGGTATCTGTCACCAGATAAATCTGGAATACCTCGCGCAGGTTGTCTGGACAGAAGAACTGGACGGCAAAACGTTCGCCTTCCCCGATACGGTGATCGGAACCGACAGCCATACCACGATGATAAATGGCCTCTCGGTTCTCGGCTGGGGCGTGGGCGGCATCGAGGCTGAAGCCGCCATGCTGGGTGAACCGAGTTCGATGGTCGTTCCCGATGTGGTTGGGATGCGCCTCACGGGCCGGATGGCTGAGGGGTTGACGGCTACCGATCTGGTCCTGCGGATCACCAACGTGCTGCGCGCGCATGGAGTCGTCGGAAAATTCGTCGAATTCTTCGGCCCCGGCCTTGACCACCTTGCGCTTGAGGATCGCGCCACGATCGCCAACATGGCACCAGAGTATGGGGCCACCTGCGGCTATTTCCCGATCGATTCCGAGACAATTCGCTACCTGACCCAAACGTCGCGCAGCCCCGAGAGGGTTGCCTTGGTCGAGAGCTATTCCAGAGCCCAGGGGTTGTTCCGCGCCCCCGGGGTTCCCGATCCGATCTTCGCCGAAGTGATTGAATTGGACTTGTCGGGAGTCCGCCCGTCGCTCGCCGGACCGAAGCGGCCGCAGGACATCTTATCACTTGATGAAGTGGCCGCCTCGGTACCGGTTAACCCCGGCCAGCGCCCTGTTGCCGTGCCCGGCCAGAGTTTCGAACTCGATGACGGAGCGGTCGTCCTGGCGGCAATCACCTCGTGTACCAACACATCGAACCCATCCGTGATGATCGGGGCAGCGCTCCTGGCGCGCAACGCCGCACGGCTGGGACTGAGGCCGAAGCCCTGGGTAAAAACATCTATCGCACCGGGCAGTCAGATTGTTGGCGAGTATTTGACCCTGTCGGGTCTGCAACCCGATCTGGACACGCTCGGCTTCCATTTGGCGGCCTATGGCTGCACGACCTGCATCGGCAATTCGGGCCCCTTGGTCGATGGTGTGTCGGAGGCGATCAACGCCCACAACATCACCGCGGCTGCAGTCCTGTCCGGCAACCGCAATTTCGAAGCGCGCATCAATCCCGACGTCTCGGCCAGCTATCTGGCGTCACCACCTTTGGTTGTCGCCTATGCGCTGGCCGGGACGGTGAAGATCGACTTCGGAACCGAACCAATCGGCCTCAGCGAGGGCGGTCGACCGGTCTATCTGCGCGATATCTGGCCCAGCGGCGCCGAGACGGCCGCGATGGTGCGCAAAACGATCTCCGCCCCGCTCTTCGCCAGCAAGTATGCCACCATCGGGCAAGGGAATCCGGCCTGGGACGCCGTCGAGGTGGCGGGCGGTGCCACTTACAAGTGGGATCCCAGCTCGACCTATGTGCGAAAACCCCCATTCTTCGAGGAGCTGGCGCTGGATGTCCGGCCCGTGGCGCCGATCGAAGGAGCGAGGATTCTCGGCATGTTCGGCGACTCGATCACTACGGACCACATCTCGCCCGCCGGCACAATCGGCGTGCCGTCCCTGGCTGGAGGTTATCTGGCGTCGCATCAGGTCCGCCCGGCCGAGTTCAACCAATTCGGCACTCGGCGCGGCAATCACGAGGTGATGGTGCGCGGTGCATTCGCCAATCCGCGCATCGAGAACCGGATGCTGGAAGGAGCCAAAGGTGGACTCACGCGCCATTACCCTTCGGGCGAGGTGTTGCCGATCTACGAAACGGCAATGCGCTATCGAAGTGGCGGGTTTCCGAGCGTGGTCCTCGCAGGCAGGGAATTCGGAACCGGCTCGTCGCGCGACTGGGCGGCCAAGGGACCGCTTCTGCTGGGGGTTCGCGCGGTAATTGCGAAGAGCTTCGAGAGAATTCATCGCTCCAACCTTGTCGGAATGGGAGTTCTGCCACTGACATTTCAGCCTGGGGACGGCTGGAAAGAGCTGGGATTGACGGGGTCAGAACTGATTTCGATCCCGAACCTGGAGGCTCTCGAGCCCCGCGCGAGTCTCACCGTTCGGATCATGCGCGCAGATGGCGCAGTGCATGAGATTCGGGTGATCTGCCGGATCGATACCAACAAAGAGCTCGAATACTTCCGCAACGGCGGCGTTCTGCCCTTCATGGTGCGCAAGTTTGCCGCTTGAGGCGGCTGACTGAGTTCGCAGCCAGTGCCGAGGGGGGCTGCATTGAGGACAATCTCCAGCTGTGAGAGCTCGCAAGTAGGGCCAACGGCAAGGATTGGAAGGAAGGATCAACAGAATGTTCGCGGGGTTCTCCAGCCAGAAAACCAGTATTGGCGATCTTGAGATATCATGCGTTATCGGCGGCGCGGGGATACCAGTCTTGCTCCTTCACGGCTTTCCTCAGAACAAGGCTATGTGGGCCCGCGTGGCGCCCGTGTTGGCCAAGAGCTACACCGTCGTGTGTGCTGATCTTAGAGGTTATGGAGACTCATCAAAACCACAGTGTGCACCGGATAATTCAAACTATTCGTTCCGGCAGATGGCGAGAGATCAACTCAAACTAATGTGCGCGCTCGGTTTCGATCGCTTCCACGTGATCGGACATGACCGTGGCGGGCGAACCGGCCATCGCATGGCACTTGATCATCCCGAAGCCGTCCTCAGCCTAACGGTAATGGACATCGTCCCCACCTATGCCATGTTTATGGACACCAATCGGAAAGTGGCCGCCTCCTACTGGCATTGGTATTTCCTCTCCCAGCCCGAACCGTTCCCCGAGCGGATGATCGGCAACGATCCCGACTTCTTCTACGAAGCCTGTCTGGTCGGATGGGGGGCAACGAAGATCTCGGACTTCGATCAGGAAATGCTCGACGACTATCGCCGGTGTTGGCGCGATCCAGCGATGATCCACGGATCCTGTTCCGATTATCGGGCAGCCGCCAGCGTTGATCTCGAACATGACAAAGCGGATTTCCACAACCGGGTGTCGTGCCCAACTCTCGTCTTCTACGGCTCGACCGGCCAGATGGCCACACTCTTCGACATCCCAGCGGAGTGGCGCAAGCGGTGCAGCAATCCCAAAGAGGCATCATTGCCGGGAGGCCATTTCTTCGTCGATCAGTTTCCTGACCAGGTTGCCCAGACGCTGAGCGAGTTTCTGTCGCACACAGGGAGCGGATCGCGCCGCTGATGCCTGCGCGCGGGCGTCGCGGTCTCCCGCGCGAAGTGGAGTTCCGGTGGCGTGCCCCTCACTCCCCAACCAGAGGGACCCGGAATCCGGCGGTGATCTGACGCGCTTCCGAGCGCGAGGCAAGCCGCCGTCGGGACGGTCGGCAAACTCTTCGCGTGTGGGCCAGCGGAGGCTCGAGTGCGGCCTCTCTCCGTTGCAGTCCGCCTGCCTGGGGCGCCATCCCCTTCGATCATTCCCCGGTTCATGCCGCCCGGCTGCTCAGCTCCGGCATGTTCCGGAGCATGCCGGCGATCTCGCTGGCGGGGCGGGCCGCGCTGAACAGGTAGCCCTGCACCTCGCGGCAGCCTTCGGCGCGCAGGCGCGCCAGCTGCTCCTCGTTCTCGACGCCCTCCGCGGTGGCCGACATGCCGAGCCCGGCGCTGAGGTCGGCGACCGCGCGGATGATGGCGGACGAGCTCGTGTCCTCGGGCAGCGCTTGCACGAAGGAGCGGTCGATCTTGATCTTGTCGAAGGGGAAGGTGCGCAGGTAGCTCAGCGACGAATAGCCCGTGCCGAAATCGTCCATCGAGATGCGCACGCCGAGCCGGCGCAGTTCGTGCAGCGTGGCGATCGTTGCTTCCGTGTCCTGGAGCATGACCGTCTCGGTGATCTCGAGCTCGAGCCGCGACGGCGCGAGCCCCGATTGCCCGAGCGCCGCCATGACGTCGAACACCAGCGGCCGGTTCTTGAACTGGCACGGCGACAGGTTGACCGCCAGGCGGATGTCCTCGGGCCATTTCACGGCCTCGCAGCAGGCCTCCTTCAGCACCCAGGCGCCGATCTGGCCGATCAGCCCGATCTCCTCTGCGAGCGCGATGAAGTCCGGCACCGGCACCATGCCGCGCTTCGGGTGCGGCCAGCGCAGGAGCGCCTCGAACGCCGTGATCGTGTGCGTCTCGATGTTGACGAGCGGCTGGTAGTGGATCTCGAACTCGCCGTTGGTGAGCGCCTTGCGCAGATCGAGCTCAAGCGCACGCCGCGCCTGCATCCTGGAATCCATCGCCGGCTCGAAATAGCGGAAGACGCCGCGGCCGTCGGTCTTTGCCCGATAGAGCGCCATGTCGGCCGATTTCAGGAGTTGGTCGGCGTCCTCGCTGTCGGCGGGCGCAAGCGCAATCCCGATGCTCGTGCCGATCACGACCTGGTGCCCGTCGACCTCGTAGGGGCTGCTCAGGGCTGTAATGATGCGCTGCGCCAGCGCGCTCGCCTCGTCGGGGGTCTGCAGGCCGACCTGCACGATCGCGAACTCGTCGCCGCCGAGCCGCGCGATGATGTCGGTCTCGCGCACCTTCTCCTCGATCCGGCCGGCGACCGCCTTCAGGAGCCCGTCGCCGACCGGGTGCCCGAGCGTGTCGTTCACCGCCTTGAAGTGGTCGAGGTCGAGGCAGAGGACGGCGATCCTCTCGCCCCGCCGCACCCGCAGCAGAGCGCCGTCGAGCTCCTCCCGGAAGCGCACGCGGTTCGGCAGGCCGGTGAGCGCGTCGTGATGGGCGAGATGGGCGATCCTCGCCTCGATCCGGCGCATCTCGGTGATGTCGTCATGCGTCGCGACCCAGCCGCCGCCGGGCGTCGGGCGGTGTGAAATTGCGATGGTCCGCCCGTCGGTGAGCTCCTGGATCTTCACCGAGGGCACGCCCTCCTCGACGGCGGCGAGCCGCTCGCGGATGTACTCGGCCGGGCTGCCGATTGCGAACAGGCCGGAATCGATCCGGCTCTCCACGATCTTTCGGAACGGCGTGCCCGGCTGCATCAGCTCCGGAGAAAGCCTGTAGAGTTCGGCGTAGCGCGTGTTGCAGACGATCAGGCGCTTCTCCGCGTCGAACATGCAGAGGCCCTCGGACATGGTGTCGAGGGCCTCTTCCAGTCGGGCATTCCGGACCCGGCGTTCCTCGGCGGCCGCCGCCGAGGAACGATCCGCTTCGTCGCGCGACCACAGCCGGAGACCGGTCCCTGCCGAAATACCGATGAGCGCGTAGAGTGCGAGCTGGGCTCCCTCGGTTCCGTACCACAGCGCCGATCCTGCGATCCCGGCAATCATCAGAAGGTCGCGCCAGCGTCGGCCGTGCACGTCCGGCGCGGAGGCATGCCCGCCCCCGCCAACAAACTGTCCCATCGCCAAGCCCTCTCCCTCGGCTCTGAGTTGTAGAAGCGATAGGTAAATATATCTTTGCTGGCGAAACTTCCGTTCCGCTGCGGCCGCGTCGCCGAGCCGCCGACGGCCCCCGGTCGGGGGACGGGATTCGCCCCGGCCGGCCCTCTCACTCGGCCGGTGCGGGTCCCGCCTGCTCCGCCCGGCGGCGCCGACGCGCCTCCCGCCGCTCGATGCGCCGCTCCGACCACCGCGTGCGCCGGGCGCTCATGTTCGCCAGCGCCATGAGCGCGGCCGGCGTGACGATCAGCGTGAGGATGGTCGCGAAGCCGAGGCCGAAGACGATCGCGGTGGAGAGATGCGTCCACCATTGCGTCGACGGCGCGCCGATCGCCACCGATCGCGTCACGAAGTCGATGTTGATGCCGAACGCGATGGCGAGCACGCCGAGCACCGCCGTGACCGCGGTCAGCACCACCGGCCGCGCGCGCTCCCGGCAGGTCTCGATGATCGCGTCGTAGGCGGCCACGCCCTCCCGGCGCAGGCGGTCGTAGGTGTCGATGAGCACGATGTTGTTGTTCACGATCACGCCGGCATTGGCGATCACGCCGATGCCCGTCATCACCACGCCGAAGGCCTGGCCCATCACCATCAGCCCGATCAGGACCCCGATGGTCGACAGCACCACCGCCGACAGAACCAGGATCACGCTGGAGAAGCGGTTGAACTGGGCGAGCAGGATCGCGAAGATCAGGAAGAGCGCCGCGCCGAACGCCTTCATCAGGAACGCGCCGGCCGCCTCGCGCTCCTCGTCCTCGCCCTTCAGCTTGTAGGTCACGCCGGGGCCGAGATCGGTCCTCGACAGGGCATCGACGATCTGCTGCTGAACGACCGCCGTCTGCGCGCCCTCCGCGACGTTGGCGGTGACGGTGACGACGCGGGAGCCGTCGACGCGGTTGATGAGCCCGACCTTCGGCTCGGCAATGCGCGTGACGAAATTGCCGATCGGCACGGCGCCGGCGGCGGTGTTCACGAGCAACTCGTCGAGCTCGTCGATCGAGCGGCGGTCCTCCGGGAAGCGGATCAGGATGTCGACCGACTTGTCGGTCGTCGCGGGCCGGTACTCGGAGACCTTCATGCCGTTCGTGACGAGCTGCACGGCCGTGCCGATAGCGCCCGGGCTCGCGCCGTAGCGGGCCGCCTCGATCCGGTCGAAGTCGAGCTTCCAGTCGATGCCGGGCAGCGGCAGGCCGTCGTCGACGTCGCGCGACTGCGGATGGGCGCGCACCGCTTCTGCCGCCTTGCGTGCGGCAGGGAAGAGGTCGGCCGGGTCGAAGGAGGAGATCTGCAGCGTGATCGGCTTGCCGGTGGGCGGGCCGGCGGCGGGCTTGGTCACCTCGATGACCACGCCTGGTATGTCCTTCGTCTTGTCGCGGATCTCGGCCATGATCTCGCCCGCCGTCCGGCGCTCCTGCCAGTCGACGAACTCGAACTGCACGGTGCCGACGGTATCCTCGGTGACCTCGTCCGAGCCTTTCTGGCCCTCGCCGGCGCGGGCGTAGACCGTCTCGATCTCCTTCATGCCGAGGAGCCGCTCCTCGACCTGCCGGACGAAGGAATCCTTCTCCGTGATGGAGAGGTTGCCGCGGGCCCTGACCTGCACGAGGCCGTAATCCGGCTCGACTTCCGGGAAGAACTCCACGCCGTTGCCGTAGGTGCCGTAGGCCTGGATCACGCCGACGAGGAGCGCGACGGCGAGCGCGAGCGTGAGGAAGGGATGCCCCACCGCGAGCCGCACGGTCCGCATGTAGAGGCCGCGGTCCTTGACGCGCTCGTCGCGCACCTGGCTCGCCTTGCCGAGCATGGCGCCGAGCGTCGGCGTGAAGATGAGCGCGACGACGAGAGAGGCGGCGAGCGTCGCGATCAGCGTCAGCGGCATGTACTTCATGAACTCGCCGACGATGCCCGGCCAGAAGAGCAGCGGCGAGAAGGCGGCGACGCGGGTCGCGGTCGCGGCGATCACCGGCCCCGCCATGCGCTTCGCCGCAAGCGAATAGGCCGCGCGCGGCGCCATGCCTTCCGACATCCGCCGCTCGGCGAATTCGGACACGATGATGGCGTCGTCGACGAGCATGCCGACCGCCAGGATGAGCGAGAACAGGACGACGATGTTGACGGTGAGCCCGGCGAGCTGGAGGCCGAGGATGCCGGCCAGGAACGAGGCCGGGATCGCGATCCCGATGAAGATCGAGGCGCGCCCGCCAAGCACCATCAGCATGATGATGACCACGAGCAGAACGGCGGTGATGACGCTGTTCTGCAGCTCGTGCAGCATGGTGCGGATGTCTTTCGACTTGTCCTGCGTGAACGTCACCTCGACCGTCGCCGGCCAGGTCTTCCTGAGCTCCTCGACGACATAGCGGGTGGCGTCGACGGTCTCGATGAGGTTGGCGCCGGTGCGCTTGGACACCTCGATCGCGATCGCCGGCTTGCCGTTGACCCGCGTGATGGACTCCGGATCCTTGAAGGTCGGCCGCACCTCGGCGACATCGCCGAGCGTCACGACGGCCGAACTCGAGGCGGCGACGGGGAAGGAGAGGATGTCCTCGGGCGTCTCGATCAGCGACGGCACCTTCACCGCGAACCGGCCGCTCTCGCCCTCGAGCGCACCGGCCGCGACGAGGCTGTTGCCGGCGCGGAAGGACTGAGCGAGCTGGTCGAGCGAGATGCCGTAGCTCTTCATCAGCATCGGCTCGGCGATGATCTCGACCACCTCGTCGCGCGCGCCCCTCAGATCGGCGGAGAGCACGCCCGGGATCTGCTCGATGGCGGTCTGGGTCTGGCGCGCGAGCTGCAGCAGCGCCCGCTCCGGCACGTCGCCGCCGAGCGCCGCGACGAGCACGGGGAAGAGGGAAAGGTTCACCTCCTGCACGTGCGGCTCGTCCGCGTCGCTCGGCAGTTCGGAGCGTGCGTCGTCGACCTTGGCGCGGACGTCGGCGAGCGCCACGTCGGAATCGAAGCCCGCTTCGAACTCCAGGAGCACGTACCCGCCGCCCTCGAAGGCCGACGAGCGCATCTCCTTGACGTTGTTGACGGTCTTGAGCCTCGTCTCGAGCGGGCGGAGGATCAGCCGCTCGGCGTCCTCCGGGCTGATGCCGCGCTGCGTGACGTTGACGTAGATGATCGGAACCTTGACGTCCGGCTCCGCCTCCTTGGGGATCGACATGTAGGCGGAGAAGCCCGCCACCAGCAGGAAGATCAGAGTCGCGATCGTCAGCCGCGCATGGCCGATCGCATAGTCGACGGGATTGGCCATGGCCGCTACTTCCTGGAGACGACGCTCGCCGAGGACGGCTGCGCGACGACGTCGACGATCTGGCCGTCCTTCACGAAATCCTGGCCCTGCACGATGATCCGCGCGCCGTCGGGCGGGCCGGCGACCCAGACGGTGTCGCGCGCGTCCTCCGCGATCTGGACCGGCACGGAGCCGACCCGGCCGTCGCCGTCGACGGTGCGGACGCTGAGCTTGCCGTCGGTGGAGAAGGTGAGGGCGGAGCGCGGGATCCTGACCGCCTCGGCCGGGGCCAGGCGGAGCGCCACCTGCGCAGTGACGCCGTCCACGATCTTGCCGTCGGCGTTGTCGATCTCGACGTCGACGCGGTAGGTGCGGGTCTGCTCGGCCGCCGTCGGGGAGATGAAGCGCACCCGCCCGGTCACGGTCTGCCCCGTGACAAGCTTTACCGTCGCCTCGTCGCCGATTTCGAGGCCGGCGAGCTGGCGTTCCGCGACTTCGAAGACCGCAAGCATCGGATCGAGAGCGATCACCTCGGCGACGGTCGCGCCGGCCTGGAGCGCCTGGCCCTGCGAAACGGGGACGGCGCTCACCGTCCCGCTGATCGGCGCCGTCACGACGCCGCGCCGCTGTTCGGCCTCGGCCTGGGCGAGCGCCGCCTCGGCGGTCCTTATGTCGGCCTCCAGCTGCGGCCGGTCGAGCGCCGGCGACACGCCGCGCTCGATCAGGCGCAGCTTGGCTTTCAGCTCGGTTCGGCGCTGCTCGAGCCGTGCGGTCGCCTCGGCCACCTGTGCCTCGCGCGCCTCGTCGGAGAGGACGGCGAGCACGTCGCCCTTCTCCACGCGCGCGCCGCGCTTCACGTTCAGTTCGACCACGATGCCGCTGCCGCGGGCGACGGCGCTCGCGCGCGTGTCGGCCTGGGTGGCGCCGGACAGCACGATGGAACGCGCGTGCTGCTCGGCCCGCGCCTCGATGGCGGCGACCTGGAACCGGACCTCCGGCCCGGCGGCCTGCTCGGCAGGCGCGAGCGCGGCGTCGGCCCGTTCATCGGTCCGCCCGAGGACGCCCGAGCCGATCCAGCCGATCGCGGCGGCGAGGATCAGGAGTGCAAAGAGGCGGCTGACGAGCATGGGGACTCTTTCTCTGCATCGGTCCGGGGGAAGTTCACGCGCCCGGAAAGCATTGCCTCGACCACCGCGAACACCTCGGCAACCTCGCGCCGGGGATCGAAATCGGGGTCGATGGCGCGGCGGACGAAGAGCCCGTCGGCGAGCTTGGTGAGGATGGATGCGACCGGGCCGGGATCGACGTCCGGCGCCATGTTGCCGTTCGCCTTCGCGGCCTCGAAGATCTTCAAGAGGTGGCGGACGATGTCGCGGTCGAAGTCGAGATGGACCCTGGCGACCGTTGCGTTTCGCGTCGCCTCCGCCCAGATCTCCAGGCAGAGCGCCGCCTTGTCGCGCTCGGTCTCGTCGAAGAACTTCCGGCCGAACGATTCGAACCCGTCCAGGAAGTCGGCCGAGCCCGGGCGGAACCCTTCGAAGTCGGCGGCGACCCGGCAGCGGTCGCGTTCGCACAGGCCGAGGACGAGAGCCTCCTTCGAGGGGAAATAGCGATAGAGGTTTCCGGCCGTCATGCCCGCCTCGGCCGCAACGTCCTGCATCGTCGTGCGATGGAAGCCGGCGCGCGAAAAGCACCGGTCCGCCGCCTCCAGAACGCGGTCCCGGCGCTCCGTCTGCAGCTCTTCCTGGCGCGCCAAGGCGTCCGTGTGCGTCATTTTGGGGATCTGGCCTGTGCTGGGAATGAACGTTCATTCAGATGCGCTCGCCGCCGCCACTTGTCAAGCGGTGAGCCGGGAAAGAACATCCTCCAGTGGCAATGGGCGAGGACGGTTGCCACTCGGGCCAGGGGACGGCCGCCGGATTCGGCACGATCAGGTGAATTGCGGAGGCGCGTGCTCCGCTCTATTTCCCGTCCATGCTTCGCTTCATCGCGCGTCTTCTCGGCATCTGGCTGATCGCCGCGGCCCTCGTTTCGGCGGTCGTCGACGCTGCGAAGTCGATCGCGGCCTCTACCCTCGTCGCGACTCCGCTCGGCCAGATCTGGTTCCAGGTCGCACCCGGCAGCTTCACCGGAGCCGAGAACGCGCTCGTCAACGACTATTCGATGGCCTGGCTCTGGACGGCGATCGCGGAATGGGTGCTGCCGGCCCCGGCCTGGCTCGTGTTCGTGCTGCTCGGCGCCGTGCTCCTGCGCCTCGGCCGGCCGAAGCGCCGCCATCGGTTCGACGAAGAGAGCGAATTCTACGCCTGAGCTCCCGAAAGGAGGCACCCGATGTTCCTGTTCGACAGACCCGCAAAGAAGCTGACGCTGCCGAGCGCCGCGGATGCGCTGCCAGGCCGGGCCGATGCGATCCCGACGGCCGCCACGCATTTCGTGAGCGGGCGGGCGCTCAAGGGTCCCTATCCCGACGGCCTGGAGACGGCGGTTTTCGGGCTCGGCTGCTTCTGGGGTGCGGAGCGCCTGTTTTGGCAGCTGCCCGGCGTCCACGTAACGGCCGTGGGCTATGCCGGCGGCGTCACGCCGAACCCGACCTACGAGGAGGTCTGCAGCGGCGGCACCGGCCATGCCGAAGTGGTGCTGGTCGTGTACGACCCGAAGGCGATCCGCTACGCCGATCTTCTGAAGACCTTCTGGGAGGCGCACGACCCGACCCAGGGCATGCGCCAGGGTAACGACGTCGGCACCCAATACCGCTCGACGATCTATACCACCACGCCCGATCAGGCCCGCCAGGCGGCAGCGTCACGAGATGCATTCCAGCAGGCGCTGTCGGACCGCGGGCGCGGGCCGATCAGCACGGAGATCCGCGAGGCGCCGGAACTCTACTTCGCCGAGGACTACCATCAGCAGTACCTCGCCAAGAACCCGAACGGCTATTGCGGGCTGGCGGGCACCGGCGTCAGCTGCCCCGGCTTCGCGGAGCCGGCGCAGGCCTGATCGTCAGCCGCTGCGCGGGCGTGCCTGCGGGCGCGGCGGGGCCGGATCTGCCGCGCCGCGCGGCCGGCCGCTCTGGAGCGCGGGTGCCGCGAGCGCTTCCTGCGCCGTCAGGGCGCCCGGGCGGGCGGCCGCCTGCAGCACGCTGCGGCATGCGTCGGGCAGGTCGGCGAGCGTGATCTCGCGCGGCTTGGCCGGCGGCGTCTTGGCGGGACGGTACGGCTCGTCCGTGTACCACCAGGCGAGTTCCTTGCCGCAGCCGTCGCCGGGCGGTGGCGCGGCCTGGTCGCGGCAGCCGCTCGCGCCGGCCACGCAGCCGAGCCGGACGTGCATGTGGTAGTTGTGCCCGTAATAGGGCCGGACCTTGCGCAGCCAGCCGCGGGCGCCCGTCTCCGTCTCGCACAGCTTCTTCTTGATGCCCGGCGCGACGAAGATGCGGTCGACGCGGGGGTCCGACGCCGCGCGCCGGATCAGCCTCAGATGGGCGCTGGTCCATACGGCGGGGTTCACCTCGTGCGGGCCCGGCTCGGTGAGCGGCACGGGCGGCATGTCCTCCCGCTCGCGCGCGGACAGGCGCCGGTTCGGCATCGGCGTCAGCCAGATGTCGGCGTCGAGGCCGATCTGGTGGGACGCATGGCCGGTCAGCATCGGCCCGCCGCGCGGCTGCGACAGGTCGCCGATCAGCAGGCCTGGCCAGCCGTCTTTGGCGGCAGCATGCCGGGCGAGATCGCCGAGAAAGGCGATGAGCTCAGGGTGGCCCCAGTTGCGGTTGCGCGAGAGGCGCATCGCCTGCCAGTGCGACCCGTCCACCGGGATCGCCACGGCGCCGGCGAGGCAGCCGCGGCTGTAGAACCCGATGGCGCGGGCGGACAGGTCCGCCGGCGCGGGCTGGCCGCCGAACAGCGTCTTGGCCGGTGTGGTGGACTGGGCGGTGGCCCCGGAGGTCCACAATGCGGCCGCGAGAATCAGCGCGAAGCGAAGCATCGGGACCTTCTATCACGAGCCGCTCCGGCCCGGAACCGCACGGCCCGCGGCGGGCGCTTCACCATTTTGCGCCTCGCGCCGGAACCTCGCGCCGCCCGAGCCGCTATCTGCCCGGGGCCCGGTGCGGCACGGCCGCCCCCGAGCGCGGAGTGATCCATGATCGACGACCTTTGGTACAAGAATGCGGTGTTCTATTCGCTGTCGGTCGGCAGCTTCATGGACGCGAACGGCGACGGCATCGGCGACTTCCAGGGCCTGATGCGGCGGCTCGATTACCTCCAGGGCCTCGGCGTCACCGCCGTCTGGCTCACGCCGTTCCAGCCCTCGCCGCGCCAGGATCACGGCTACGACGTTTCCGACTATTACAATGTCGATCCCTGGTACGGCACTCTCGGGGATTTCGTCGAGTTCACTCATGCCGCCAAGCAGCGCGGCATGCGGGTCCTGATCGACCTCGTCGTCAACCACACCTCGAACCAGCATCCGTGGTTCCAGGCGGCCCGCAAGGATCCGGACTCGCCCTATCGGGATTGGTATGTCTGGTCCGACAAGAAGCCGCCCCATGCCGACACGGGCATGGTGTTCCCCGGCGTCCAGGAAACGACCTGGACCTACGACGAGGTCGCGAAGGCCTGGTACTTCCACCGCTTCTATGAGTTCCAGCCGGACCTCAACATGGCGAATCCGCGCGTTCAGGCGGAGATCCTGAAGGTCATCGGCTTCTGGGTCCAGCTTGGGGTGAACGGCTTCCGGATGGACGCCGTGCCCTTCGTCATCGCCGCGGACAGTGCCGTCGCGCCGGAGCCCAAGCTGCAGTTCGAGATGCTGCGCATGTTCCGCGAGTTCCTGCAGTGGCGGCAGGGCGACGCCATCTTCCTCGCCGAGGCGAACGTCCTTCCGAAGGAGAATGTCGAGTATTTCGGCGCCGACGGCGACCGCCTGCAGATGATGTTCAACTTCCCCGTCAACCAGCGCCTCTACTACGCCCTGGCCTCGGCCGACAGCCGCCCCCTCGTCAAGGCGCTCAAGGACACGCGGTCGCTGCCGGCGAACGCGCAATGGGGGCAGTTCCTGCGCAATCACGACGAGCTCGATCTCGGCCGCCTGGAGGAGGAGCAGCGGCAGACGGTCTTCCAGGCCTTCGGGCCGAACGAGATCGACCAGCTCTACGGCCGCGGCATAAGGCGCCGGCTCGCGCCGATGCTCGAAGGCGATCGCCGGCGTCTCGAACTCGCCTACAGCCTGCTCTTCACGCTGCCGGGCACGCCGGTCCTGCGCTACGGCGACGAGATCGGCATGGGCGACGACCTGTCGCTGCCGGAGCGCGACTGCGTGCGCACGGCCATGCAATGGTCGGACGAGCCGCATGGCGGGTTCACCAAGGCGGACCGGCCGGGCAAGCCCGTCATCGCCGAAGGGCCCTACGGCTACGAGCACGTCAACGTCGCCGAGCAGCACCGCAAGCCCAATTCCTTCATGAACTGGATGGAGCGCATCATCCGCATGCGCAAGGAGATGCCGGAGATCGGCTGGGGCGATTTCACGGTGCTGCCGACGCGAAATCCGGCGGTGCTTGCGCTGCGCTACGACTGGCGGAACAACGCGGTGCTGATCATCCACAATTTCGCGCACCGGCCGCTCGAGATCCGGATCAAGGCCGGCGACGACGAGCAGAGCCGGCTGCTGATCGATCTCCTCGACGGCCAGCACAGCGAGGCGGACGAGAGCGGCCGCCACCTGCTCCTGCTCGAGGGCTACGGCTACCGCTGGTACCGCGTCGGCGGACTCGACTACCTGCTCCGGCGGACGGAAATCTGATGCGGGCGGCGCTCCGCCGCCGGCTGCGGTGCCCGCGCGGCAGGATTCGCACCGCCCTGTTGAACCATCGGGGTCCGGGCGCGTTGCTTAGTCGGTTCAACGGAGGAGACGTTCAATGCTCAAAGGCGGTATTCTCTGGATGCTCGGGGTCCCGATAACGCTCATCGTCCTGCTTTTTCTCTTCGGAGTCCTTTGACGACGTAGACGCCGGGCATCGGCCGGAAGCGAGACCCGGCTCCGAAACGACCCTCGAAAATATCTGAGGTTGTGCAACGGGATAGCCGCGGTCATCCGGGCTTTCCCGTTTTGCATCAAATGCCCGCCCGTCTGCACACCGTCTCTTTGCCGCGTTCGAAGAACGCGTGTCTTTTCAGCCCCTTGGATCGTTTCCCGTCCGGCAGCAGCAAGACACTGTTAAGGCGGGGGACGAAGCGTCCAGGCGGACCCGGCTTCTCCGGGCGTGCCAGGGCGAACCATGACAAGGAAATTCAGCAATCCCCTCGCGGTCCGACGGCGCAGACACGGCAGGTTGCATCCGCCCCTGCTGAGCCGGTTCGCGCGCGACACGGGCGGCGCCGCCGTGGTGCTGGCCGCCGTGCTCTTCCCCGTGGTGATCGGCGGGATGGGGCTCGGCGCCGAGACCGGCTACTGGTATCTTAGCCAGCGGAAGCTCCAGCATGCCGCTGATGTCTCCGCCCATGCCGGCGGCACGCGCAACCGCGCCGGCGACACGCGCACGGCCGTCGAGGCGGCCGCGCTCAACATCGCCACGCGGTCGGGCTTCGACCCGGCGACGGGCGCGCTCGCGGTCCACGTGCCGCCGACCAGCGGCGCGCTCGCCGGCGAGGCAAACGCCGTCGAGGTCGTCGCAACCCGGACGATGCCGCGGCTGTTCTCGTCGATCTTCTCCGATGAACCGGTCGTGCTGCAGGCGCGGGCGGTGGTTCAGGTGAGCGGCGGCTCGAAGGCCTGCGTCCTCGGCCTCGCGCCGACCACGCCGGCAACGGTGAGCGTGAGCGGGTCCGCCGCCTTGTCGCTGAACGGATGCGACGTGGCCTCCAACTCGCTCGCCACCGACGCCTTCAGCATGTCCGGCACCTCCGCGAGCCTCAGCACCGGCTGCGTCCACACCGTCGGGCGTGCGGTGACGACGCTCCGCCTCACGATGCAGGACTGCGAGCAGGTCCACGAACATGCGCCGGTGACGCCGGATCCCTTTGCCGGCGTCCCGGAGCCGACCGCGGCGCAGATCGGCGCCCTCACCTGCCGCAACCAGAGCGTCGGCCATCCGGAGAACACCAGCACCGAAACGCCCTCCGAAACCCTGAACGGCGTGCCTGCGCGGCGCTACTGCAACGGCC
This sequence comes from Faunimonas sp. B44, assembly GCF_052655945.1. Classification (NCBI taxonomy): domain Bacteria; kingdom Pseudomonadati; phylum Pseudomonadota; class Alphaproteobacteria; order Hyphomicrobiales; family Afifellaceae; genus Faunimonas; species Faunimonas sp. B44. Next base: position 342,139 of record NZ_JBQYEX010000001.1, read on the forward strand.
TCTTCGTCAAGGGCGACGTGACGTTCGGGCCGGGGATCTACATCGTAGAGGGTGGCGATCTCACCACCACCGGCGGCGCCGTCATCCGCGGGACGGGCGTGACCTTCTACTTCCGCAACCCTGCGAGCGCGCGCCTCAACGGCAACGCGCTCTTGAATGTTTCCGCCCCCACCTCGGGGCCCTATTCCGGCGTGGTCTTCTTCGGCGCCCGGGATGCGACGGGAGTGCGGCACCAGATCAACGGCTCCTCCGGGAGCACGATCCAGGGATCGATCTACTTCCCGGCATCCCATGTGGACTATTCGGGCAGTTCGGCGACGACCGGTACCGGCTGCACGCAGATCGTCGCCAACACCATCTCCTTCAGCGGCGCGTCCACCATGAGCTCGAACTGCGCTGCGGCCGGCTGGCGGGACATCTACGCCAACCAGTTCGTGAAGATCGTCGAATAGGATGAATGTGGTCGCCGCATTGACCCGTCATCTTTCTGCCTTTCGGGGGTCCTTCGCTCGCGGCGAGGACGGCGCCTCGGCGGTGGAGTTCGCGCTCCTCGCCCCGATCCTCTTCTTTGGCCTGCTTGCCACCGTCGACCTCGGGCTCGCCCTCCACGAGCGCATGTCGATCGACCACGCGCTGCGCGCCGGAGCGCAGAGCGCCATGACGGATCCCGGGCCGGCGGCGGTCCGGCGGATCGTGGAGGAGACCGCCGGCAGGAACTTCACCGTTGCGAGCGGCACGACCGACGGGACCACGTTCCTGGCGGGGCAAAGCCCGTTGGCCGTCGAGGTCGAGCGCTTCTGCGCCTGCCCGTCGAGCCCCGACGCGGCTGTCGGTTGCGGCACGGCCTGCGCAGGCGGGCAGCCGACCTACGTGTTCTACCGGCTGACCGGCGAGAAGCCCTACGAGGGGATGCTGATCCCGGATCTCGGGCTGAGCGCCGCGGTCCAGGTCCAGACCCGATGAGGATGGGGGGTGCCCGGATGCGTTTCGCCCGCGCCCAATCCGGCGCGGTCGCGATCGAGTTCGCCATCGTCAGCCTGGCGCTGGTTCTCGTCGCCTTCGGCACGATCGAGTTCGGGCGCGGCCTGCAGGTCCGCAACGAGCTCTCCTACGCCGTCGATGTCGCGGCGCGCGAGGTCCTGACCGACAAGGAGGCGACCGCGGCGAGGATCGAGAGCGCCGTGCGCGGCGCCTTCAGGGCGTCCGACCCCGAGCGACTGCAGGTCGCGGTCACGACCGAGACGGTGAATGGCGTGGCGTACCGCGCCGTCGATGCCAGCTATCCCTTCACCTTCCTCGTCCCTGGCCTGGCTGGCGACGGCATCCGGCTCTCGGTCGCCCGGCGCATGCCGCTCGTCTGAGCGGCGCCCGCCCTCAGTTCCGCTCGAGCTTGCGCAGGTCGGCGCGCCGGCTCGCCAGCGCCCACAGGGCGATCGCGAGAACGGCGACGGACCCCCAGAGTATCGGCAGCTGCAGGCCGAAGCGCTCCGAGGCCGCGCCCATCACCAGGGCGCCGAGCGCGGGGCCGCCCCGGAATAGGATCCCGTAGATGCTGAGGACGCGGCCGCGCATGGCGGGGTCGACGGCGATCTGGATGAGAGTCTGGGCCGCCACGCCGCTCGTCGCCATTGCGAATCCCGTCACCACGAGCAGCGGGACGCCGACGACCATCCTGTCGCTGAAGGTGAAGAGGGCGGCCGCGATCGCCACCAGGATCGTGCTGCCGAGCAGGATGCGGCTGAGGCCCTTTCCCTGCGGCCGGCCGCCGAGCCACAGCCCGGCGAGGATCGCGCCGACCCCGACCGCGGAGGTGAGGATGGCGAGCCCGGAGGCGCCGGAGCGGAACACCTCGGCGGCGAAGCCGGGCAGCAGTTCGATGAGCGGCCTTGCTCCGACGTTGCTTGCGATCAGGAGCAGCAGGACGGTCGCGATCCCGACATCGGTGAACGTGTATCGGATGCCGTCCGCGAGGTCGCGCATGAAGCCGGAGCCGCTCTTCAGCGCCTGCTCCTCCTGGGTGGCGCTGATGCGTGCGAGCAGGACGAGGAAGACGACGAAGGTGAACGCATTCGCGGCATAGGCGAGTGGAACCCCGCCCGATGCGATCAGGATGCCGGCGACGGCCGGCCCGATGAAGCGCGCGAGGTTGAACACGACCGCGTTGAGCGCCACCGCGGTCGGAAGCTCCGCCCGCGGCACGAGCGCCGGAATGAGCGCGAGGCGCGCCGGCTGGTTGAAGGCGGCGACGATGCCCAGGAATGTCGTCAGGAGGATCAGGAGCAGCGGCGTGATGAGCCCGGTGGCGGTGAGGCCGAACAGCGCCAGAGCCTGCAGCATGGCGAGGAACTGGGTGATCTTCGTCAGCTTCAGGCGGTCCATCCGGTCGGCGAGGGCGCCCGCGAAGGGGCCGAGCACGACCGTCGGGAACAGGTCGGCAAAGGCAACGAGGCCGAGCCACAACCCGGACCCGGTCAGTTCCCAGATCAGCCAGCCGGTCACGACCCGCTGCATCCAGGTGCCGATCAACGATACGACGTTTCCGGCCGTATAGAGCCTGAAATCGCGGTGCCCCAGCGCACCCGCGATGCTCCTGAAACCGGAGCCCGCACTCATCGGGAGGCACCCTGCAGGCGATCGGCGGCAGTCGTCATGATTCGCATCGTTCCCGGGCAACCCTTCCGGATTGCGTGGAGCAGTTCAACGGCGGCGGCGAAGGTCGTCGGCAGCAAGGTCATGCGCCGGCGGAAGGGTTTCTGCCGCAAGTTGCACGGCGCCGGGGATGTGAATGCATGCTCCGGAAAGCGTTGACAAGTCCGATATTACAGTAACACAATCCACGCCGAGCCGAGCAGAAGGCGATCGAGGAGACGCTCGGGAGCGCAGAGCGCAAGAACGACAAGACGCGCCCCCGACATCGACGATGCGTTGCATGAGGCGGCGCCTCGCGGCAACGCCGAGGTCGTCCCCGGAGACGAGTGGAGGAATGCAGGTGCAGGCGGACTGGCAGACGATCGACACGGATCTCTTGGTCATCGGCGGCGGCGTGGCCGGCAGCATGGCTGCAATCCCGGCGCTGGAGGCGGGGCTGAACGTCGTCGTCTGCGAGAAGGGGCGGGTGCTCGACAATTGCGGCAGCGTCGGCTGCGGCGTCGACCATTACCTAACCGTGATGGAGAGCGGGCCGGAATGGGACACGCCCGAGTTCCTCCTCAAGCATCTCCCGCAACTGACCGACGGGATCGTCGACATGGCGGTCGCGAGCCGCGTGATCCACGAAATGCCGCGGATCCTGCGCAAGATCGAAGGCATGGGCGTGGACTTCAAGGACCCGCGAACCGGCGACTATTCCCGCCACCGGTCCTTCGGCCTGCCGGGCGCCTACCACATCAATTTCGACGGCACGGACTTCAAGCGGAGGATCGGCAAGCACGTGCGCGCCGGGAAGGCGGCCGTGCTCATGAGGACCATGGCCGTCCAGCTGCTGGTGAAGGAGAACCGGGCCTACGGCGCGCTCGCCTTCAACTTCAGGACCGGAAGCTGGATTGCGATCCGGGCGAAGGCCGTGGCGCTCACCGCCGGCGACGTGAACCGCATCTCCGAGAACGCGTCCGGCCTCGCCTTCGACAGCTGGCATTTCCCGTACAATACCGGCGACGCCCAGGCGATGGGCTACCGCGCGGGTGCCGCGCTGACGAACATGGAGTTCACCGAGGCGACGCTGACGCCGAAGGGCTTCTCGGCGCAAGGCCTCAATGCCGTCGTGTCGATGGGCGCCTACTTCCTCAACAAGCACGGCGAGCGGTTCATGTTCCGCTACGACGAGAAGGGCGAGAACGCCCGCCGCGCCGTGCTCGCCGACGCCGTCGTCAACGAATACCTGCTCGGCAACGGGCCGATCTATCTCGACTGCCGCCACCTGCCGGAGGAGGAACTCGATCACATGGAGGAAACCCTCCAGGTCGACCGTTACACGCTCCCCGCCTATTACCGGCAGAAGGGCATCAGCTTCCGCACGGATCTCATCGAGGTCTCGATCTCGGAACTCTCGATTCGCCGCAGCGGCGTCTACTTCCGCGGCAGCGGCCTCGCCGTCGATACCCACGGCGAGAGTTCCGTGGAGGCGCTCTTCGCGGCCGGCGACTGTGCGAGCGTCAGCGGCGGCATCGCCGGCGCGGCGGTCCTGGGGCACATTGCGGGCGAGGGCGCCGTCGCCCGGATCCGGAGCAGCGTGGGCTCTCTTCCGGACATCGACTGGGCGGAAGCGACCCGCATCCGCGCCGAGTCGGAGGCCTCGCTCGGCCGCGCCGCGGGAATGCCCTGGAAGGATTTCGAGGGCCAGATCCGGCGGACCGTCAGCGATTATGTCGGCGTGCGGCGGTCCGGGAACGGGCTGCGCCTCGCGCTCGAGACGCTCGCCGCCCTCGCCAAGCGCGAGGACACGCTCGCGGCCGAGGACCTGCACGGCGTCATGCGCGTGCACGAATCGAAGAACATCCGGCTCAACACGGAAGTGATGGCGACCGCCGCGCTGGCACGGACCGAGACCCGCACCCGATCGGCGCACCGGCGGATGGATTACCCCGAGCCGGACAACGAGAACTGGCGGAAATTCGTGCTCGTCGAGAAGGGCGCCGACGATCGCCCGAGCGTGCGCGCCGTCGACGCAGATCAGCCGCTCGCAGCCGCGTTCGCGCGGTCGTCCCAGTCGGCTCCCGAACGGAGGTTTGATTATGCTGCCGGTGCCTAAGGAAGGCGTTCACAACCCGGTCAAGATCGATCCGGAGCTCTGCATCCGCTGCAATCTCTGCGATTGGATCTGCCCGGGCGACATCATCTACAAGGAAGAGAACAACAAGGAGACGATGCCGGTCGTCGCCTACCCGGACGAGTGCTGGTACTGCGGCCTCTGCGAATCGATCTGCCCGACCGACGCGATCGAGATCATCTTTCCGGAGCGGATGCTCCGCAACCAGACGGACGTGGTGACGCTGCTCGGGAAGGTGATCTGACCGGGTTGCCGCGGTCGCGCGGCGGGAACAAGCTAAACTTCCCGCTTTGCAAGCCGTGCAATCGTTTGTATTGAGAGACCGTCGGCGATTTTTAACAAGAAGAATGCCGGCAATTGAGGGAGGAGCATCGGATGGTAGAGGCCATCTGGGCGGGGCTGGCGGCGCTGATGTCGCCGGAATCGCTCATCTTCATGGTGATCGGCGTCTGCTACGGCATCGTCATCGGCATTCTGCCGGGGCTCGGCGGGATCGTCGCAATGGCGCTGCTCCTGCCCTTCACCTGGGGAATGGACTTCGCGCCGGCCATGGGCCTGCTCCTCGGCGCGCACATCGCCACCATCTGGGGCAGCTCGGTCACGAGCATCCTCTTCCGCGTGCCGGGTTCGGCGAAGAGCGTGGCCCTCATCTTCGACGGCTTCCCGATGACCCAGAGGGGCGAGGCGAGCCGCGCGCTCGGCGCCTCCGCTGCAGCCGCCCTTCTCGGCGGCGTCATCGGCGCAGTGTTCCTCGCCATCTCGATCCCGATCACGCGGCCGGTGATGATGGCGCTCGGCCCGGCCGAGTTCCTGATGCTGGCGCTGTGGGGCCTGACCGTGCTCGCCACCTTCAGCGACGGCTCCGTGCTGAAGGGCCTCGCCGCCGCGGGCCTCGGCCTGCTGACCGCCTTCATCGGCATGGATCTCGTCACGGCCACGCCGCGCTTCACCTTCGACAGCGTCTACCTCATGGACGGGGTCTCGTTTCCCGTCGCCATGATCGGGCTCTTCGCCATCGCCGAGATGATGAAGCTGTTCGCGACCGGCGGCTCGCTGGTCGAGCGGCGGGTCGTCGAGCAGAAGAGCTCCGTCTGGGAGGGCGTTCGCGACGCCTTCCGTCACTGGGGCCTGGTGTTCCGGTCGAGCCTGCTCGGCGTCTGGATCGGCGTGCTGCCCGGCATCGGCGCGAGCGTCGGCGGCATCGCGGCCTACGCCCAGGCGCTCAGGACATCCAAGCACCCGGAGACCTTCGGCAAGGGCAACGTCGAGGGCGTGATCGCCCCGGACGCCACGGTCGGCGCCAACGAGGGCGGCGGCCTGCTGCCGACCCTCGCGCTCGGCATTCCCGGCGGCGAAGGCATGGCGATCGTGCTGATCGCCTTCATCGGGCTCGGCGTGGTGCCCGGCCCGAAGATGCTGACCGACCACATGGACCTCATCTTCACGCTGGTCTGGGTGATCGTCCTCGCCAGCATCATCACCTCGATCATCGGCCTGATCATCTCGCCCTATCTCGCCCGCATCCCGAGCCTCAACAACAACATCATCATTCCGCTCGTGCTGTCGGTCTGCGTGATCGGCGCCTATGCCGCGCGCGGACAGATGTCCGACGTCGTGGTCGCCGGCGTCTTCGGCGCGATCGGCTATCTCATGGACAAATATCACTATTCGCGAGCGACCTTCGTGATCGGCATGGTCCTCGCCGTGATGATCGAGCGGAATCTCCACCTTTCCGTTTCGCTCTACGGTGAGTGGTTCATCCTGCAGCGGCCGGTCGCTGCGATCATGCTGATCCTGATCGTCGTGACGACGGCCTGGCCGTTCTACCGGAACTGGAAGCGCGACAAGGAGCTGCGGAAGATCACGCTGGCCGAGACCGGGAGGACGTCATGACCCGCAGGCTTCAGGAGAACGTCGTCGCGCTCCTCGTCATCCTCATCTTCGCCGCCGCGATCTACGCCTCGCTCGGCTACGGCCCACGGGCCCGGCTCGTGCCGATCCCGATCGCCGTCATCGGCATCCTGCTGATGCTCGCGCAGCTCTACCTTCAGAACTCGCGGTCCGAGCAGGATCTGCAGATCGACCTCCTGGAGTTCATCTCCAAGAAATCGACCGGTGCCGAGGATGCGGTGCCGACGGCGGCGGAGGGGGCCGACGAGGCAGCCAGCCAGCCCCGCAAGCGGGACCCGCGCATGGAGTTCGCCGCGCTCGGAATGGTCGTCCTCCTGATCGGGATGTTCTTCGTGGTCGGACCGATCCCGACCATGTTCCTGTTCACGGCGGGCTATTTCGTCCTCAGCCGGCACTATTCGCCCGCCTGGGGGGTGCTCTACGCCTTCATCGGCACGCTCGCGGTCTATGCGCTCTTCTATCTCTGGCTCGGCGTCGACATGCGCCAGGGAATGGTCGACCTGAGCTTCGGCATGTGGTGAGCCGACGGGAGGAGCGGCGGAAGAAACGACGCCAACAGAACAACGGAGTGGAGGAAAACATGTTCAAGCATCTAAAATCGGCAGCTGCGGGCCTTTTGGCCACGGCAATCGTCGCGGTGATGCCGCTCGCCGGCGCCGAGGCGGGTCCGTTCTACGACGGCAAGGACGTCACGCTGATCGTGCCGAACTCGCCGGCCGGGTTCATGTCGCGCTATGCGCAGACGCTCGCGCCGCACATCGCCAAGAACCTCGGCGCCAACAATGTGCGGATCGACAACCAGCCGGGTGCCGGCAGCCTGAAGGGGACCAATTCGGTCTGGGCCGCGAAGCCCGACGGCATGACGATCGGCTTCACCAATGTCCCGACGCTGGTGATCGCCCAGCTCGCCGAGAGCCCGGGCGTGCGCTTCGACGCGACCAAGTTCGAGTATCTCGGCCGCGTGGCCGCCGAGCCGCGCCTCATCACGGTCGGCGCGACCAGCGGCATCAAGAGCGTCGACGACATCCGGAATCTCGGCCGCCCCTTCGTCTTCGCCTCGCAGGGCACCGACGAGGATTTCTACACGATGGTCGTGCTGGCCGACGCGCTCGGCTACGAGATGAAGATCGTGACCGGCTACGAAGGCGAGGCCGACACCGCCATCGCCGTCATCAAGGGTGACGCCGACGGCCAGATGACGAGCTGGACGGGCTCGCTCGCGCAGATCGAGGCCGGCGACAAGGTCCCGGTCGTGTTCGCCACCCGCGAGCGGCAGGACGTGGCGCCCGACGTGCCGACCGCGATCGAGCTCCTCAAGGACGAGGCGAAGAAGGATCAGGTGAACGCGATCAGCGCCATCCTGAGCCTCAGCCGCGGCTTCTTCGGTCCTCCGGGCATGGATCCGGCGGCCGTCGAGGAGATGCGCGCGGCGATCGAGAAGACGCTGACCGACCCGGCAATCGTCAAGGAGATGCAGGACAAGGGCATGCCGATCGTCTTCGCCCCCGGCGAGGAGCAGCAGAAGACCGTTGAGGAGGTCTTCGCCGCCGGCAAGGATCTGACGCCGGTCTTCAAGGCCGCCCTGCAGAAGATCCAATAAGAAGAGCAAGCCGGGCTGCCCCCTCCCCGGGGTGGCCCGTTTCGCCTGGCCGGCACGCGTGCCGGCCATTTTCTTTGGGCGTACCGGACCGGCGTCAGCCCGTCGCCACCTGCGCGAAGGGACCTCTTCGTCAGCGCGTCCGGCCGCTCGGGCAGCGCCCTTGCTCAGGGTGAGGCGCCGTCTGCGGGCCCTGCAGCGGTCACCCCGCGTCCAGCCCGCCCATGCGGCAGACGATGCGCCATTCCTCGTCCGTCACCGGCTGCACGGAGAGACGGGAGTTCTTCGCCAGCACCATCCCGGCGAGGCCCGGCTCCGCCTTCACCGTGTCGAGTGTCACCGGCATCGGCATGTCGGCGACCGCAACGAGGTCGACGCACTCCCAGGTGCCGGTGGTGTCTGTCGAATCGGGATGTGCCTCGGCGGCCACCTCGACGATGCCGACGATCGCCCGCTCCTTGTTGGAATGGTAGAAGAAGCCGCGATCGCCGATGCGCATGGCGCGCATGAAGTTGCGCGCCTGATAGTTGCGCACGCCGTCCCATTCCTGGCCCGCAGCGCCCTTCGCCTTCTGCTGCTCCCACGACCAGCTTTCCGGCTCCGACTTGAACAACCAGTAACCCAACATGTCCCCCTTCCGGTCAGCCGGCCTCGGCCTTGAGCGGCCGGTTCACCAGCCCCTCGATCGCGTCGTCGATCGTGAACCGTCCCTCGATGACGGCGGCGACGGCCGACATGATCGGCGCCTCCACCCCGTGGTCCCGCGCAAGCCGTGCGGCGATGGCGGCGGTGTAGGCGCCTTCGGCGAGCGGCTCGCCCGCGGCAAGGAGCTGCGAGACGGAGCGGCCGGCCCCGAGCGCCATGCCGAAGCGCATGTTGCGCGACTGCGCGCTCGTCGCGGTGAGCACGAGGTCGCCGAGCCCCGACAGCCCCATGAAGGTCTGGGCCTTGCCGCCGAGGGCGACGCCGAGGCGGGTCATCTCCGCCAGTCCGCGGGCGATCAGCGCGGCGCGCGCGCTCTCCCCGAGCGCACGCCCGGCCACCACGCCGCATGCGATCGCGAGCACGTTCTTCGTCGCCCCGCCGATCTCCACGCCGACCGGATCGTCCGAGGCATAGGGCCGGAAGCCGTCGGCCTGGAGGAGGGCGCAAAGCCGGTGCGCCTGCGCGATGTCACCGGCCGCGATCGTCACCGCTGTCGGCAACCCGCGCGCGATCTCGGCGGCGAAGCCGGGGCCGGAAAGCACGCCCGGCGGGCAGGCGGGGAGGCATTCCGCCAGTATCTCGATCTGCCGGCGGCCGGTCGCCCGCTCGATCCCCTTCGCGCAGCCGATGACGGGGGTCCCGCCGGCGAGATGCGGCGCAAGGGCTTTCGCCGCCGCGCGCGTCTCCTGCGCCGGAACGGCGATCAGGCACAGATCGGCCTCGCCGCTGGCGGCCAGGTCCCCGCTCGGGCGGATCGCGTCGGGAATGCGGATGCCGGGTAGCCGCGGGTTCTCGCGCCGCTTCGCGAGCATCGCGGCATCCGCCCGGTTGCGGACATGGAGGAAGACGCGGTGGCCGGCACGTGCGGCGACACAGGCCATGGCGGTGCCGAAGGCGCCGCCCCCGATGACGGCGACCGTAACCGCCCCGCTCATGCCCGCGCGCCCCGCCGCCCGGCGCCCACGGCGGGGTCGGAGGCCTCGTCGAGCGGCCAGCGGGGCCGCGCCGAAACGGCGGGTTCAGGAAGCAGCCCGGCTGCCATGCGCTCGGCACCCGCCCAAGCCATCATCGCGGCATTGTCCGTGCAGAGCGACGGAGGCGGCACCAGGAACGGCAGGCCCTCGGATGCGCTGTCGCGGTCGAGGCCTCTGCGGATCGTTGCGTTGGAGGCCACCCCGCCGGCGGCCACCAATGCCGTCGGCGGCACGCCGTCCGCGCGCATCGACCGGATTGCGCGGCGTACCCGGTCGGTCAGGACGTCGGTCACGGCCGCCTGGAAGCCGGCGCAGAGGTCGGCGACGTCTTGCTCGGCGAGGGGGGCGAGCGCCTCGGCTTGCAGGCGAAGCGCCGTCTTCAGGCCGGAAAAGGAGAAGTCGCAGTTCGGCGTGCCCTTGAGCGGGCGCGGCAGCGCGAACCGCGCCGGATTGCCCGGGGCGGCCGCCCGCTCCACCGCCGGCCCGCCCGGATAGCCGAGGCCGAGGAGCTTGGCCGCCTTGTCGAAGGCTTCCCCGAGCGCGTCATCGATGGTGGTCCCGAGCCGCCGGTACTGGCCGACGCCCTCGATCGCGACGAGTTGCGTGTGACCGCCGGAGACGAGCAGGAGCAGGTACGGGAAGGCGGCGCCGTCGGTCAGCCGCGCCGTCAGGGCGTGCCCCTCGAGATGGTTGAGCGGCAGGAGCGGCAGCCCGCGCGCGGCAGCGACGGCCCGCGCCGTCATCAGTCCCACCAGCACGCCGCCGATCAGGCCTGGACCGGCCGTCACCGCGATCCCGTCGAGACCTGCCCAGTCGAGGCCCGCATCGCGCATTGCGGCAGCGATCACGCCGTCGAGCGCGTCGACATGGGCGCGCGCCGCGATTTCCGGCACCACGCCGCCGAACGCGGCATGGTCCTCGATCTGGCTCAGCACCACGTTCGACAGGATCTCGCCCGACCCGCCCGCGCTCCGCCGGACCACGGCGGCCGCCGTTTCGTCGCAGCTCGTCTCGATGCCGAGCACCGTGAGGGCGGGGCGCTGTTGCGGTGACGCCGTCATTGCGCTCGTGGGGACCAGGGACTAGGGGTTCGGCCGCATGGCTTTGGCGGGCTCCTAACACCCGGGGATGGATCGTTGCAAACGGGACCTATCAGGATCGGCACCCGCGGCAGCCGGCTGGCGCTCTGGCAGGCGGAGACCGTCCGCAGCCGCCTCGCCGCCGCCGAGGACCTCCCCGCGGACAATTACGAGATCGTCGTCATCCGGACCTCCGGCGACCGCATCCAGGACCGGGCGCTCCTGGAGGCCGGCGGCAAGGGCCTCTTCACCAAGGAGATCGAGGAGGCGCTGCTCGACGGCTCGATCGACGTCGCCGTCCATTCGGCGAAGGACATGCCGACGGTCCTGCCCGACGGCCTCATCCTCGCCGCCTATCTCGAGCGCGAGGACGTCCGCGACGCGCTCGTAGCCGCGGGCGCCAAGGCGATCGACGATCTCCGCCAGGGCGCGGTGATCGGCACCGCTTCGCTCCGCCGGGAGGCTCTGCTCCGCCGCGCGCGGCCCGACCTCAAGGTGGAATTGCTGCGCGGCAACGTCCCGACGCGGCTGCGGAAGGTCGAGGCCGGCGAGTTCGACGCGACGCTGCTCGCCTGTGCGGGGCTCAAGCGCCTCGGCCTCGAGGAGCACATCGCCGCGCGCCTGCCGGTGGAAACCTTCCCACCCGCCTGCGGGCAAGGCGCGGTGGTGATCGAGTGCCGCGAGGACGACGAGCGGACGCGCCGCCGGCTCGCCCGCATCGATCATCGCGCGACGGCGCTTGCGGTGGCCTGCGAGCGCGCCTTCCTCGGCGTGCTCGACGGGTCCTGCCGGACACCCATCGCCGGCTACGCACAGGTTGATGGTGACAGGCTCGAATTTCGGGGCGTGATCCTCTCCACGGACGGCCGCGAGTTCTACGAGATCGACCGCAGCGGTCCGGCGGCAGCCTCCGCCGAGATCGGCGAGGAGGCGGGCTTCGCCCTCCGCGGGCGCGCCCCGAAGCCGTTTCTTGCGGCCCTCGGCATCGCCTGATGCGCCTCGTGCTGACGCGCCCGGAGCCCGATGCGAGCCGCACCGCGCGCGCGCTCGAGGCGCTCGGCCACAGCGTCATCCTTTCCCCCGCCTTGACGATCCGTCCCGCCACGGACCTCCGCCTGCCGGTCCGCCCTTTCCAGGCCGTGCTGCTGACCAGCGGGAACGCCGTGCACGCGCTCGCCGGGCGCGCCGACGCCGATCGTCTGCGCCGCCTCCCGACCTTCACCGTCGGCGACCAGACGGCGGTCGAGGCCAAGCGGGCCGGCTTCGCCGCACCCCGTTCGGCCGGCGGGTCGGCCGAAGACCTGATTGCGCTGGTGGCCGATGCGCTCGACCCGCGCGCCGGTCCACTCTTCTATGCCGCCGGGCAGGAGGTGTCGGTCGATCTGGCGGGTCGGCTCGGCGCGTTCGGTTTCGACGTGGAGTACCGCGTCGTCTACCATGCCGAGGCCGAGCGGCGTCTCGCGCCTGCCGCCGTCGAGGCGCTGAAGGCGGGCGCCGTCGACGGCATCCTCCTCTATTCGCGCCGGAGCGCGTCCGCCTTTGCGCTCGCGGCCCGGGCCGACCGTGTCACGCCGCTTGCTGCGTCCGTCGCTTGCTACTGCCTGTCGGACGCCGTCGCCGAACCGCTGCGGCCGATCGCCGAGGGGCCGATCCGCATTGCGGCGCGTCCCGACCAGCCGAGCCTCTTTGCGCTTCTCGAGGCGGATGAAAAGCGCGGCGGCACTCCCGCGCACCCCGACTGAATGGCTTGCTTCGCCTTGCCAGCCGTGCGCCTTCGCGCAATGTAGAGCGAGTTCCCGGTGCGGGCCCTCTCCCGCGCCTCCCGCGTTCACGGAGACGATCTTGGCCAAGCAGACGAGGGGACGATCCGGCTCTTCCCGCTCCCGCGGCAGCCGGCCGCCGGTCATCATCGACCTTGATGCGCAGGATGTGAGCCGCAGCGCCGGCAGCGCTCCGGGCGCCGAGGAACCCGTCCCGCCGGCCGAGGACCAGGCCACCGCCGGCGCGCCCACGTCGGAAACCGTTGCGGAGGGCGGCTTCGTGCCGCCCGCGGCACCTCCGGCCGATGAGCCGACCGTTGAGGCGCCCCCCGTTGAGGCGCAATCCGGCGAGCCGGCTGCCTCGGCGGAACCGGAGAGCGAGACGGCGTTGAACGCCGAGCCCGAGCCGGCCGCTTCCGCAGAAGCCGTGCCGGCTTCGCCTGCGGAGCAGGCGCGGGACGAAGCCGAGCCGGGGGACCAGATCGCCACGCCTTCGGACGCTGTCCTCGCGGGGGCCGGAACGGCGGACGTGCCTCCGGAAGAGCCTGCCGCGTCCGCCGAAGGCCTGCGCTCGGACGCGGACGAGATAGGGCCGGACTCCGACCTTGCGGCGGCTGCCGGTCCCGGCGAGCCGCGGGAGGCCGGCCTGACGGCGGAGAGCGCGGAGGACGTGCACCGTCCGGTCGCCTCCGAGATGCCTCCGCCGCCTCGGGCACCGGCCGAAGCCGCTCCCCGGCGCGGCGCCCCTTCTTTCCTGTCCCTTCTCGCCGCCGCGCTGCTGGGCGCCGCCGCGGCACTCGGAGGCGCCTGGCTCCTGGAGCGCTCCGGCACGGATCTGACCGGGCAGCGGGAAGAGATTGCCGGCCTGCGGCAGGACATTGCCGAGCTTCGGGCGCAATCTGCCGCCCAGAGCGAGACGATCGCTCAGCCGCAGACCGAGGGCCTGGAGGAGATCAGGAGCGAGATCGCCGGGCTGCAGAATGCCGTCGGGCAGTTGCGTGACGCACCCGCGGGCGATCCGGCCCTCGCCGGGCAATTGCAGGACCTCGCCGGGCGGCTCGACCAGCTTCAGGCCGAGGCGCAGCAGGCGCCGACCGCCGCCGCCGCCCCGGACTTGGAGCCGCAGATCGCCGATCTCCGCACGGCCCTCGACGAGCTTCGCGCCGAGGTCGGAGGTGCTGCCGCCGGCGCGGCGCTCGACGAGCTCCGTGGCGAAACCGGCGGGCTCGGCGAGCGGATTGCGGCGTTGGAGAACCGCCCTCCCGTCGACCTGTCCGGCCTGCAGTCCGCGATCGAGGACCTGCGCGGCGAACTCCGGCAGGCGACCGAGCGCGACGGCGCGCTGCAGAGCGGCCTCGATGCGCTGCAGAGCGACCTCGACGGGGTGAAGGCGCAGATCGGCGGGCTGGCGCAGGCCGACCGGCTGACGGCGCTCGAGACGGAGCTTGGCGGGTTCAGGGACGAGGCGCGGCGGGCGGGTGCCCTTGCACCGGCGCTTGCTGCCGACCTCCTGGCGAGCGCTCTGGAATCCGGCCGCCCCTTCGCGTCCGAGCTGGAGGCGGCGCGGAATGCCGGCGTCGTCGACGCCGCCGACGAGGCGGTTTCGCAGCAGGCGGCCGAGGGGCTGCCGACCGCGGACGAGCTGCGCCGCTCGTTCGAGGCGGTCGCGGCCGATCTCACCCGGCCCGAGGAGCCGCCGTCGGATGCCGGCCCGCTCGACCGCATCCTCGCCGGGGCCCGGCGCGTCGTCCAGGTCCGCCCGGCGGAGCCGGTCGAAGGCGACGATCCGCAGGCGACGGTCTCCCGCATTAGGGATGCGCTCCAGAGGGACGACGCCGGCACCGCACTCGAGGAATGGCGGACCCTGCCCGAGGATGCCCGGAGCGCCTCGGCCGAGTGGGCGGCGTCCCTCGAGGCGCGCGTGCACGGGCTCGCGCTCGCCGAAAGGCTGCGTTCCGATATTCTGACACGCCTCGGCGGTTCGGCCGGGTAGAGGACGTCGCATGATCCGGTTCCTGTTTCTCGTCGTCGTCCTTTTCGCGATCGTTTTCGGCTTCGCATGGCTGCGCGAGACGCCGGGCGAGCTCGCCGTCACGGTCGGATCGCAGACCTATGCGGTCGACCTCGCCATTGCGGCGCTCGCCACCCTGCTCGTTGTCGCTGTCGCGGTCGTGCTGACGCTCGTCCTCCGGTTCCTCCTCAGGGCGCCGGCGCGTGCGGTGCGCTCGTGGCGGGTCGGGCGTCAGGAGCGTGGGCGGAACGCCTGGTCCGACGGCTTTCTGGCCGTCGCCGCCGGCGATGTCCGCACTGCGGAGCGGGCCTCGCAGGAGGCCACGAAGCGCCTGCCCGGCGCACCGCTCACGCGGCTCCTTGCCGCGCAGACTGCACAGCTCAAGGGCGACGATTCCGCCGCCCACAGCGCTTTCGTCGCGATGGCCGACGACCCCGCGACCCGGGTGGTCGGGCTGCGCGGCCTCTACATCGAGGCCGACCGCCACGGCGATCAGGAGGCCGCGCGCCACTACGCCGAACTGGCGCGACAGACCTCCGGGACGACCGCCTGGGCGGGCCGTGCGCTGCTTCGGCACCAGGCGGCGGAGGGCGACTGGGAGGGCGCGCTCGCGACGCTTTCGACCTATTCCGACAGCCGCGTCCTCGAGAAGAAGGCGAGCCGGCGGCTGCGCGCCGTGCTCCTGACGGCGCTCGCCATGGAGGACGAGGCCGGCGATCCCGAGAAGGCCAGGCAGTATGCGCTGGAAGCCCACGACCTCGCCCCGGATTTCGTGCCGGCGGCCGTCGTCGCTGGACGGGTCCTGTCGCGCCTGGGCGAAATCAGGCGGGCGAGCAAGGTGCTGGAGACCGCCTGGCGCGAAACCCCGCACCCCGAGCTCGCGGAGGCATATGCCCATGTCCGCACCGGCGATTCCGCGCGCGACCGTCTAAACCGGGTCGAGCAACTGCAGAAGATGCGGCCGCAGGCCGATGTCGGGCGCCTGGCGCTGGCGCGTGCGGCCATCGATGCGCGCGACTGGCAGGTGGCGCGCGACGCCCTTCTGCCGGTGATCCGCACGCGGCCGACGCAGAACGCTCTCATCCTGATGGCGGAGCTCGAGGAGGCCGAGACCGGCGACCGCGGCCGGGCGCGCGAATGGCTCGCCCGCGCCGTCCATGCGCCCCGCGATCCGGCCTGGATCGCCGACGGCGTGGTGCTGGACGATTGGGCGCCGGCGTCGCCGGTGACCGGCCGCCTCGACGCCGTCGAATGGCGGGTGCCCGTGGAAAGCCTCGCCGGCCCGGAGCGCTTCCACATCGACGAGGCCGACCTCGAGCCGGCGGCGCCCGCGCCCGCGGCGCTCCCGGTGCCGGTCGCGCCGGACCATCCCACCGCCGCCCCCTCCGCTCCACCGGCCTCCGCCCCGGTTGCCGCTCCGGCGGCGGCTGCCGCGGCCGCGCCTGTCGCCGTGGTGCTTCCGGCGGCCGCGATGGCGGACGCCGCGCCGGGCGCGTCCGCACCCGAGCCGAGTTTCGCTCCGGCCGCCGAGCCGTCCGGAGCCGTCGAGGACATCGAGCCGGAGCCGGTCGAGGCGGAACCTGCGCGCGGCACGGCCCCGGCAGGCAACGGGGCCTCCAGATCCCCGGATGCGGCATCGCCGGAGCCTTCGCCCGAAGCGTCCGTCCAGGGTGCACCGGATGCGGCCGAGCCGGTTTTCCCGACCCGCCCGCCGGACGATCCGGGCGTCTCGGAGGACGAGGAGGACCGGCGCGAGCCGCAGCGTTTCCGGCTGTTCTGACGCCGCGGCTCACGTCCGGCGCGCAGGTCCGTCCAGGCGCCGAACGTCGCGCCGTTGCACTTGCCCCGGCGCGCCCCACCTAGTATGAGGGCGCCCGAGGCCGCATTAGCTCAGTCGGTAGAGCATCGCATTCGTAATGCGAGGGTCGCTGGTTCGAGTCCGGCATGCGGCACCATCCCTCAGCCCTGCACCCCGCGCTCGTGCGCCCAGACGATCGTGCCGTCGTCCCTGACGAGCGCGATCTCGATCCCCGCGCGGCTGCATCGTGGCGCCATGCGGGCCGCCAGACGCGCCGTCTCGGCGGTCAAGGGACCGCTGCGATCTCCCGGGCTCCGTCGTCTGGTCGCGCCATCAGCAGGCCCACCGCTTCGCACAGTCCGCTGCGCAGCCGTGACAGCTGCCCTGCATGGGTGCTGTTGATCGTGCCGCCCTTGCATTCGATCACGACGATCCGGCCGTCGACCACGCCCACGAGGTCGCCGACACCGGAGCGCGGGTTGACGACGACCGTCTCCAACCCGCGGCGATAGGTGCCGCCATAAGGCGTCCTGCCGAGGCTCTCCCTCTTTTCGAACCCGGCCCGGCGCAGCCAGGCCGGTATGTCGAACCGCTTCGCGTGTTCGCCGTCGGGATGGATGGAGACGGTCGCTTCGGATGCGCTGTCGAGGATGTAGCTGGCCATCGCAAGCATCACGGCGGCTTCGGTCAGCCGCGCCTCGACCCCGCCCTGGGCCTTGGCTCTTCGCGTCTCCGGCGGCTCATGCCGCGTGACATAGTCCATCTCGTCCAACACCCTCGGCAACGTCCGGCAAGCCTGCCGTCCCGACCTTTCGAAGACGATAACGGCGGCGGCACCCGCTCCTCGAGTTCGTTGTGGCACGCCCCGCCGCCGTGGCAGAAACGGTGAGCTCCGCTCTGTGCGGAGCCGGCGGGCCGAGAGACACGCGAAGAGGGAGTGCGAAGTTGAGCGACGACACCTATGCGGCGGGAATGGCGGTGCGGCGCAGGATCCTGGGCGACGCCCATGTCGACCGCGCGGTCGCCCGGACCACCGATCTCAACCGCGAGTTCCAGGATCTCGCGACGCGCTATGCCTGGGGCGAGATCTGGACCCGCCCTCATTTCGACCACCGCACCCGGCGCATCCTGGTGCTCGGGACGATGATGGCGCTCGGCCGCTGGGAGGAGTTCGTGATGCATCTCCGCGCCGCGCTCGCCGACGGCATGTCGCTCGACGACATCAAGGAGATCCTGCTGCAGCAGGCCGTCTATTGCGGCCTGCCGGTGACCAACACCGCCTATCATCATCTCGACAGTGTCATTGCCGAGCTGACCGAGAGAGGCGTGGCGATCAATCGCGGGTCGAGCTGAAGGCGAACCGCCGCGCTTACCTGGCCGTTGCATATTGTCCATCTGTCGATTAGGATCGACAGATGGACAAGGAAGATGCCATCCTGGCCCTTGCGGCGCTCGCCCAGCCGACCCGCCTCGACGTGTTCCGCATGCTCGTCGCCGAGGAGCCGGCAGGCGTCCCCGCGGGCGAGATCGCCCGGCGGCTGGCCGTTCCCCACAACACGATGTCGACGCATCTCGCCGTGCTTGCGCGCGCGGGGCTGATCGGCGCCGAGCGACACAGCCGCACGATCATCTACCGCGCGCGGCTCGATCATTTCCGCGAGCTCGCGGGATACCTGCTCAAGGAATGCTGCGGCGGCCGCCCGGACGTCTGCGCCCCGCTCATCAGCGACCTTGCTCCGTGCTGTTCCCCCGTGGAGGCCGACTATGGATGACCACCGCTACAACGTCCTGTTCCTGTGCACCGGCAATTCCGCCCGATCGATCATCGCCGAGGCGCTCCTCAACCGTCACGGCCGGGGCCGGTTCAAGGCCTATTCGGCGGGTTCGCACCCGAAGGGCGAGGTCCATCCCTATACGATCGAGCTCCTGCGCAGCCTCGGCTTCGAGACCGACGCCTTCCGCTCGAAGGACTGGGACGAGTTCGCCCGGCCCGGCGCGCCGGAGCTCGATTTCGTCTTCACCGTCTGCGACAACGCGGCGGGCGAAACCTGCCCGGTCTGGCCGGGCCAGCCGATGACCGCGCACTGGGGCATTCCCGACCCGGCGGCGGCCGAAGGCACGGAGGCGCAGAAGCATCTCGCCTTCGCAGAGGCGTGCCGGATGCTGACGAACCGCATCTCGATCTTCGTCAACCTGCCGATCCGCAGCCTCGACCGCATCGCGCTGACGCGCAAGCTCGCCGAGATCGGCGAAATGGACCGCACGCCGGAGCGCCGCTCGGCATGAGCGCCGTGGACGTCGTCATCTACCACAACCCGGCCTGCGGCACGTCGCGCAACGTGCTCGGCCTCATTCGCAATGCCGGCATAGAGCCGCACGTCGTCGAGTACCTGAAGACGCCGCCGAGCCGCGCCATGCTCGTCTCGCTCGTCGAGCGGATGGGCATCACGCCGCGCGACCTGCTGCGCGAGAAGGGCACGCCGTACCAGGAGCTCGGGCTCGACGATCCGGGCCTGTCCGACGACCGGGTCGTCGATGCCATGATGGACCACCCGATCCTGATCAACCGTCCGATCGTGGTGACGCCGCTCGGCGTGAGGCTCTGCCGGCCGTCCGAAACCGTCCTCGATATCCTTCCGGCCCCGCAGCAGGGCGCGTTTGCGAAGGAGGACGGCGAGCGCGTGGTTGGATCGGACGGGCAGCGCCTCGGCTGAGCAGAACCGTCTCCTCCGAACCGCCCGGAGCCGTCCGTCCGGCAAGAAATCGCCGCCGGAGCCGATCTTCCGGCAAGAAATCAGAGTGATCCCATGTCAGCACCCGCCCCGGCCCGCCGTCTCTCCTTCCTCGACCGCTACCTCACGGTCTGGATCTTCGCCGCGATGGCCCTCGGCGTCTTGCTCGGAACGACGATCGGCGGCCTGCCGCGCGCGCTCGATGCGATGTCCGTCGGCGGCACCAACGTGCCGATCGCGATCGGGCTCATCCTGATGATGTATCCCCCGCTCGCCCGCGTCCGATACGAGGAGCTGCCGCTGGTGTTCCGGGACAAGCGCGTGCTCCTCCTCTCGCTCGTCCAGAACTGGGTGATCGGCCCGGTGCTCATGTTCGCACTCGCGGTGATCTTCCTGCGCGACCACCCGGAATACATGACCGGCGTCATCCTGATCGGGCTTGCCCGCTGCATTGCGATGGTGCTCGTCTGGAACCAGCTCGCCTGCGGCTCGAACCAGTACGTCGCGGGCCTCGTCGCCTTCAACTCGGTGTTCCAGATCCTGTTCTTCAGCATCTACGCCTGGTTCTTCCTGACCGTGCTGCCGCCGCTCTTCGGGCTCGAGGGCAGCGTCATCGACGTGAGCGTCTGGACCATCGCGCAGGCGGTGCTCATCTATCTCGGCATCCCGTTCCTGGCCGGTTTCCTGACCCGGCGCTGGCTCGTCGCGCGCAAGGGGGAAGCCTGGTACGAGACGGCGTTCCTCCCCCGGATTGCGCCGATGACGCTCGCCGCGCTGCTCTTCACGATCGTCGCGATGTTCAGCCTCAAGGGCGGGATGGTGCTCGAACTCCCGGTGGATGCGCTCCGCATCGCGGTGCCGCTCGCCATCTATTTCTTCGTCATGTTCGTGATCAGCTTCGCGATGGGCAAGCTGATCGACGCGGATTACCCGCGCACCGCGGCGATCGCCTTCACCGCTGCCAGCAACAATTTCGAGCTCGCCATCGCGGTGGCGATCGCGAGCTTCGGCCTCGCCTCGCCGGTGGCGTTCGCGACCGTGATCGGGCCGCTCGTCGAGGTGCCGGTCCTGATCAGCCTCGTCTCGGTATCGCTTTGGCTGGGGCGCAGATACTTCCCCGAAAGCCTCGGGCGCGCGCTCGCCGAGCGCCGGACGGGCAGGACCGTCGCCGAGGCGGCGCCATGAGGGGCCGCGACCTTCCGGACCACGACGTCTTCCCGGCGCTCGACGAACGCTTTCTCCTCGTGCCGGACTGGCGGGCGCTGGTGCCGGCAGGCGGCGTGACGCATCCGCCGCGCATCCTCCTCCTTTACGGCTCGCTCCGCGAGCGCTCCTACAGCCGCCTGCTCGCCTTCGAGGCGGCGCGGCTCCTGGAGCGCTTCGGCTGCGAAACCCGCATCTTCGATCCGGCCGGCCTGCCGCTCCCCGATGGCGCACCCGCGTCGCATCCCAAGGTGCAGGAACTGCGCGATCTCTCGAACTGGTCGGAGGGCCAGGTCTGGGTCAGCCCCGAGCGGCACGGCGCCATCTCCGGCATCATGAAGGCGCAGATCGACTGGATCCCGCTTTCCGTTGGCGCGGTCAGGCCGACCCAGGGGCGCACCCTCGCTGTCATGCAGGTGAGCGGCGGCTCGCAGAGCTTCAACGCGGTCAACACGCTGCGGCTGCTCGGGCGCTGGATGCGGATGGTGACGATCCCCAACCAGTCCTCCGTCCCGAAGGCATTCCAGGAGTTCGACGAGGCGGGGCGGATGAAGCCCTCGCCGCTCTACGAACGCGTCGTCGACGTGATGGAGGAACTCGTCAAGTTCACGCTCCTGACGCGCGACCACTCCGCCTATCTCACCAGCCGCTACAGCGAGCGCCGTGCGGTGGGACTCAAGGCCGAGAGCGAGGCGAGCAGGCTGGTCGCCTCTATCTGAAATCCCCCTTCGGCGTCAGGGCCGGCCGGAGTGCCGGCGGCGTCACGCCGCCCGGGTCGCCCGCTCGCTCGCGAGCAGGATCGCCGCGCCGGCGGAACTGGCGAGGCAGAGCGACCAGAACACCCATTCGATCGGCCCGGCGACGAGCAGGAGCCCCATCAGGACCGGCGCGATGGACTTCCCGACCTGCTGGATGACACGGTCGGCGGAGACGACCGCGCCGCGCAGGGTCGACTCCGTCCGCTGCGTCAGCAGGCTCTTCTGCAGCGGCGAGATGACGCCGTTGCCGAGCCCGAACAGGAAGGCAGCACCGAACAGGGCGGGAAGGGGCGCGCGCAACGCGATGGCCGCGATGGCCACGGCGCTTGCGAGGAACGCGGCAGCAAGCATCCACTCCGCCCGGACGTGCCGAAACCGCCCGATGCTGGCTGCGGTCACGATCGAGCCCGCCGCGGACATCGCCACGAGCAGGCCGGCGATCGCCGGCGAGGTCTGGTAGCGCAGCGCGAGCAGCAGTGGAAGGTAGGTGTAGAGGCCGGTATCGAGGAAGAAGCGGAGGAAGCCGGTGCCGTAGGCGGTGACCAGCCGCGGCTGGCGCACCGCCAGCAGGGTTCTTCGCAAGTAGGGGCCAAGGGTGTCGGTGCCCGGCCCGACGGTTTCCGGCATGCGGAGATAGGCGATGACGGCGAGCGGGATCGTCAGGGCGAAGACGAGGAAGGATGCGCGCCAGGTCAGGAGGGCGAGCCCGCCGCCGACGACGGGCAGGAAGATCATGCCGATCCGGTCGAAGACGACCTTCATGCCCTGGCCGTGAAGTTCGCGCTCCGCCGGCAGGAGGTCGCTGATGAGGACGATGGTGAGCGGCGACATGGCGCTCATGCCGACGCCCTGCAGTGCGCGGAGCGCGAGCACCCAGCCGTAGTCCGGCGCGAGCGCAGCGGCGCTTCCGGCGATGCCGAAGAGGGCCAGCCCGAAGATCAGCACGCGGCGCCGGCCGTGGAGATCGGCGATGACGCCGAAGACGGGCGAGAGCAGGATGGCCGGCATGAAGAAGGCGGCCATCACGTAGCCGATCTCCTCCTCCCGGACACCGAGATCGGCAGCGATGACGGTGAGGACCGGATAGAGCAGCGAGGCACCGCCGACGACCGCGACGCTCGACCCGAAGGTGAGCGCCAGCGCCTGTCCCTCGGTCGCCACGGCGCGCGGTCCCGGGATCGGCCCCGGCGGTGATGCGACGCCGTTCACCATGCCTGGGCCGTCGGGTCGTGTTCTTTCGGCATTCCTGCCGGTGAGCTGATCGGCACGGTCGCGACTCGTCCACAGGGGCGTGCGATGATGCCCCGGCGAAACGGATCACGAAAGCCCGCCGCGCGACGAAGCCGTTCTCTCATCAGGATTCTGTCGCGACCGCGGCCTCATTCGTCCAGATCCGTGTCGCCGGGTGCGCCGCGCCGCCAGTACGCGGCGACAGACCAGGCCGTGCGGGGGAGCCCGACCGGCCCGCGCAGATGCGCGCGGAGCGCGCGTGCGGCCGTCTGCTCGCATCGGGCGAAGACGAAGACCGGCTCGTCGCGCAGTCCCGGCAGGACCCCGCGGACCGCATCCTGCAGCAGCGTGGTCGATCCGGCCGGCCGGCCGTCGCGTGAGAGCCAGTGCAGCTCCAGATCCGCCCGGCCTTCCAGCTCCTGGCGTTCGGACCCGTCCGCGATCTCGACCAGCGCGACGATGCGCTTTCGGGCCGGCATCTCCTCGATCATGCGCGAGATCGCCGGCAGCGCCGTCTCGTCGCCTGCGAGGACGTAGGTGCCGGCGTCCGGCAGCTCCACGCCGCCCGGCCCGGTCATCCCCACGGCCGCCCCTTCGGCCGCCTCGAGCGCGAAGGTGGCGCCGGGCGTCTCCTCTCCCTCGTGCAGGACGAAATCGACGTCGATGAGACCGCGCGCCACGTCGATCCGCCGGATCGTGTAGACGCGCGAGACGGGCCGCGGACCCTCGGGCCAGGCCTGCCGTCCGTCGGCAGCCATGACCGGCCAGACCGGCCTCACGCCGCGCGCCGGCGGAAGGAGCAGGCGGACGTGCATGCCGTGGCGGGCGAAGCGGGCGAGGTCGCGGCCGGCGAGCGTGACGCGCCGCATCCGGGGCGTGACCTGCCGCGCCTCCACCACCGTCATCTCGCGGAAATAGGGGAGCGGCGCGCCGGGGGTCGTCCCGCCGCGCCAGACGATCTCCGGCGCTTCGCCCAAAGCGAATTCGCAGACGTGCTCTGCCACGCCCCACTGCAGATAGGCGAGCGAGGTGGTGTCGCCGGCCTCGACGCGGACCTCGATCCGGTCCGGCCGGGCCTCGGCGACGGCCGAACCGATCGTGAAGTCCACCCGCCACGCCGCGTCGGTGCCGGTGACCGCGCCGTGCTCGACGAAATGCTCGCGCAGCCGGTTCATGATCTCGATCGGGGCGGCGACCGCGATGCTCGTATCGGCATGGAGGCGAGGGCTCTGCATGGGAGTTCTCCGGGTTTGGTCACGCGCGCAGGCGGCGGAAGAGGAGCAGGAGGAAGGGCACGCCGATGAGCGCGGAGACCAGGCCGGCAGGCAGCTGGTACGGGAAGGCCGCCATCCGTCCGGCCCAGTCGGCGGCGACCATCAGCGTCGCGCCGATGAGCGCCGCACCGAGAAGCTCCGGTGCGGCACGTGCTAGGCCCATCTCGCGCGCCATGTGCGGCGCCATCAGGCCCACGAAGCTGAGCGGCCCGATCACCAGCGCGCCGGCGCAGGTGAGGAAGGTGGCGAGGGCGAGCAGGCAGAGCCGTGCCGCGCCCACGGGAAGCCCGAGCGCCTGGGCGGCGGCCGGCCCGAGCGGAAGAATGTCGAGCCAGCGGCCGGCCATAAGCGTCAGCCCGAGAAGCGGAAGCGCCACGAGCGCCGTCAGTGCCGCGCCGGCGGCGTCCACGGTATAGGTCGACCCGCTCATCCAGCGCAGGAGCATGATCGCGCGCGGATCGCCGCTCGCCGACAGGACGCCGACCAGCGCGTCGAGCAGCGCCGCAAGGGCGATGCCGGCGAGCAGCATGCGCTCCGGGCTCCGACCCGGGGCGCGCCCGTTCGCGCCGATGAGCAGGAGCACGAGCCCCGCCCCGGCGGCGCCCGCGAGAAGCTGCGTTCCGCGGTCGAGCGTCCCGAGCAGGAACAGCGAGGCGGCGACGCCGAGGGTCGCGCCGGCGCCGACGCCGAGGAGCTCCGGGCTCGCCATCGCGTTGCCGGTCAGGCGCTGGAGGACGATGCCGGCGGCGGCCATCATGGCGCCGGCGCAGAGTGCGGCGGCGAGCCGTGGCAGCCGGAACGGCATCACCGCGTCCCACTGGTCCGGCCCGAGAACGTGCCATTCGCCCGTAGGCGCGCGCCCGAGGGTGAGCGCAGCCGCGCCGACCCCAAGGAGGATCGCGCAGAGGACGAGGAGGCGGATCGCGAAGCTGCCCGCGCGGCCATGCGCTGCGAGGGGAGGCCCGGCAGGCGGGCCGGCGCTTCGCAGGCGCGGCAGCAGGGCGAGGAGGAGAGGCGAGCCGAGCAGCGCGGTGACCGCGCCGGTCGGCACGAAGGCGGCATAGGCGCCGGCGAGGATCTGGACGAGATCGTCGGTCGCCAGGAGGAGAAGGGCGCCGATCGCCGGCGACCAGATCAGCCGCTCGCGGAAGAGCCTCGCGCCGGAAAGCCGGGCGACGAGCGGCGAAACCAGTCCCACGAACCCGATGACGCCGACGGCGGAGATGGTGAAGGCGGCGAGGCAGAGCGCGACGGCGAAACCGGCGATCCGGATCATGCGCGGCGAGAGGCCGAGCGACGCCGCCCCGGCATCATCGAGATCGAGCAGGGTGAGGGGGCGCACGAGCAGCCCCGCCAGGACGGCGAGGACGAGGAGCCGTGGCGCCAGCGCGAGCGCCGCGTCCCAGCTGTTCTGGCTGAGCGACCCGGCGCCCCAGATGAAGAGGCTGACCAGATAGCGCTCGTTGAACAGGATGATGATGGCGGCGAGCGCGCCGCAATAGAGGCTCACCAGGAGGCCCGCGAGGATCAGCGCGAAGGGCGAGAAGCGCCGCCGCGCCCCGATCGCGAAGACGATCGCGGCGGCCGCGGCCGCGCCGGCGATCGCGACGGCATCGCGCCCGAGCCAGAGCAGGTCCGGCGCGAGCAGCGTCACGAGCGCGAGCGCGAGATTGGCGCCCGCCGAGAGGCCGAGCGTCGTGGGCGACGCCAGCGGATTGCGGAGCACCTGCTGCAGGATGGCACCCGAAAGGCCCAGCATGGCGCCGCAGAGGAGCGCCGTCGCCGCGCGCGGCAGGCTCGAATGGAGGAGCACCATCCGCTCCACGTCGAAGCCGTCCGTCGTCGCCCCCAGCCGCAGGAGCTCTGCCCCCCAGAGGCGCGCGCCGAGCAGGACGGCGAGGCTGGCGAAGGCCGCCACCACCGCCGGCGGCCCGAGGCGGCTCGCGATCATGGCGACACGCTCTCCAGATGCGCCGTGAGGAGCCCGCCGAAGCGGAGCGCGGAAGGCACCATGCCGAACATCAGCACGCCGGGCAGCGTCGAGACCCGCCCCGCCTGGACGAAGGGCAGGCTCGTCCAGAGGGGACTGCGGGCGAGCGTCGGGGCGGTGTCGGGCGGAACGGGCTCGAAGGAGATCAGGCGGAGCTCCGGATCGAGGCGGCCCAACTCCTCGATCCCGATGGTCTGGAAGCCCCAGTAATTGGTCGCGCCCGTCCAGGCGTTCGCGACGCCGATGCGCTCGAGGACGTCCTGGTAGAGACTTTGCCGCCCGTAGATGCGGGCGTGCCGGTCGTCCATGAAGTTGACGAGCGCGACGGGCGGGATCGCCCGCGAGGCGAGCCGTCGGGCGCAGCCTGAGAAGGCGTCATCGGCCGCGGCGAGGAAGGCTTCGGCGGCGTCCTCCCGACCGAGCCGGCGGGCGAGGTCCAGCGTGGCGGCCTCGGCCCGCCGGAGCGGTTCGCCCTCGTCGGCATAGATTGCGAAGGAGAGGACGGGCGCGATGCGCTCCAGTACGCTGCGCGAAGCCTCGAGATAGGGCGTGATCAGGATCAGGTCCGGCCGCATCGCCGCGAGGAGCTCGAGATTGGGCTCCTGGTCGGCCCCGACGTCCACGATCCCCCGCGGCAGCTCCGGCTCCACCACCCAGAGATCCCAGTCGGCCGCCGCCGCGACGCCGGCCGGCACGACACCGAGCGCGAGGAGCGTGGTGGCGAGGCCGTAATCGAGCGAGACGATGCGGGGCGCCGCCCGGGCCGAAGCGGCAGAGATGCCGGGCGCAGCTGCGAGCGCGAACGAGCCGGCAAGGAATGAGCGGCGCGTCGCCGATCCGGAGGTGCCCTCGATCATCGTCGTGGCGATCAGAGCGGCAGCGCGACCGGCCCGGCACCGGCCGGGTGGGGGATCACCGCCATCGGCAGGCCGTAGACTGTGTCGAGCATATCGGGCGCCATCAGGTCGCCGGGCGGGCCCTCGGCGACGAGTCCGCCGTCGCGAAGCGCGCAGATGCGGTCGGCGAAGCGGGCCGCCATGTTGACGTCGTGGAGGACGAGGAGGACGCTCGCATCCGTCTCCCGGCTGAGATCCCGGACGAGCGTCAGGATCTCCATCTGGTGCTGGACGTCGAGCGCGGAGGTGGGCTCGTCGAGGAGGAGGCAGCGGCTCTCCTGCGCGATCAGCATCGCGATCCAGGCGCGCTGGCGCTCGCCGCCGGAGAGCGTCTCGATCATCCGGCCCGCGAAGCGCTCGACGCCGGTCAGCGCCATTGCCCGCGCAACGCCCGCTTCGTCCGCCGCTCCGAACCGGCCGAGCGCGCCATGCCAGGGATAGCGCCCGTAGCCGACGAGCTCGCGCACGGTGAGCCCCGCGGCGGCGGGCGGCTCTTGCGGCAGGTAGGCGACGGCGCGTGCGAAGGCCCTGCGTTCCCACGACTGGAGCGGACGGCCCTCGAAGGCGACGGTGCCGCTGCTTGCCGGGACCTGCCGCGCGAGCACCTTCAGGAGAGTCGACTTGCCCGAGCCGTTCCGCCCGATCAGGGCCGTGACCTCGCCGTGACGCACGTCGAGATCGACGGTCCCGACGAGCTGGCGTCCGCCCACGGAAACGGCGAGCCCGCGGATCTCGAACGCAATCTCGGACGCGTGCGGCACGCGTTCAGAACCGGTAGCGCAGGCTGCCGATGATGGTCCGGCCCTCGTCGCGGTAGCAATAGCCGGAGGTGCAGGTCACGCCACGATGGTCGAGGAGGTTCGTCGCGTTCACCTGCGCGCGCACCCCGTTCATCTTCGGGTTGAGTGCTGCGAAGTCGTAATGCAGAGCGGCGTCGAGATAGACGCGGTCGGCGTTCTCGATCGTGTTGAGGTCGTCGCCGAAGCTCCGGCCGACATAGCGGACGCCGGCGCCGAAGCCGAGCCCTTCGGCCGGTCCGGACTGGAGCGTGTAGCCCGCCCAGACCGAGAACTGGTGGTTGGGCGTCGAGGTCAGCTCGTTTCCGATCGTGCCGGCGGCCCCGCGCAGGATCTCGGTCTCGACATAGGCGTAGGACGCGATCAGGCTCAGGCCCTCGGTGAGCGACGCGTTCGCCTCCAGCTCGAAGCCGCGCGAGCGCATGTCGAGCTGGACCTGCCGGTTCACGCCGGTCGAGGCGTCGAACACGACGCCGTCCTCCTGCTCGATCTGGAAGACGGACGCCGTCAGCACGGCGTTGGTGCCGGGGAGGGCGTACTTCGCGCCGCCTTCGATCTGCTTCCCGATCGTCGGCTTCGCCGGCCCGCCGGAGACGACGGTGCCGACATTCGGCGTGAACGAGGTGGTGTAGCTCGCATACGGGACGAGGCCGAACTCGGTGACATATCCGAGGCCGACGCGCCACGAGAACGCCTGGTCCCTCTGGCGCGTGGTGACGCGTCCGCCGGTGGCGTCCGGCAGGGTCGTGTCCCCCGTCAGCCAATCGTAGCGTCCGCCGACCGTAAGGCGCCAGTTGCCGAAGCGTGCCTGGTCCTGCGCGTAGAGGCCGAACTGCGCGATGTCCTGCGCCGAAGAGAAGGCGAGCGGCAGCGTCCCGGCCGCCGGCAGTGCGCCGAAGCCTTGCCGCTGGTCGTAGCCGATCCAGCCGTAATCGGCGCCGACGAGGACCGTATGGTCGACCGCGCCGGTCGAGAATTCGGCCTGGACCTGGTTGTCAATGACGAAGCTGTCGATTTGCTCGGCGTTGCGGCCGGCCGCGCGCGTGAAGGGCGTCGTCGTGATGTCGGTGATGTAGGCGTATTCGAGATCGTTGTGCAGCGTCAGGTAGCGGGCGTTCTGGCGGACGAGCAGCCAGTCGCTCACCCGGTGCTCGAATTCGTAGCCGATGCGCCCCTGCTGCTGGTTGAAGTCGTTGTAGCGGGGATCGCCTTCGTAGATGCCCGTGATCCTTCCGCCGAGATTGTGATAGGCGGCCGTCCCGCCGGTCGTGGCGTCCATGTACTCGCCCAGCACCGTGAGCTTGGTGTCCTCGTTCGGCCGCCAGGTGAAGGCCGGCGCGATGTAGAACCGGTCGTCCGGAAAGCCGTCGATCTCCGTGCCGCTGTCGCGCACGACCCCGGTCAGGCGGTAGAGCAGGGTGCCGTCGTCGGTGAGCGGCCCCGACAGGTCGAAGTTCCCCTGCTTCCGGTCGTGGCTGCCGTACTGCACCTCGAGCTCGCGGAACGGGTAGTCGGTCGGCCGCTTCGTCATGAGGTCGACCAGGCCACCGGCGCTCGTCGCGCCGTACAACGCCGAAGCCGGGCCCTTCAGGACGGTGATCCCCTCGAGGCCGTAGATCTCGGTCTTGAACAGGCCCGTCGGGCTCGCGAACTGGCGCAGCCCGTCGCGGAAGATGCCGTTGTAGGTGAGCGGAAATCCGCGGATGAAGAAGGCGTCGAAGCGTGGGTCGAAGCCATAGCTGCCGACGCGCGCGCCGGGGACGTAGCCGAGCGCCTCGTTGAGCGTGCGGGGGTTCTGGTCGTCGAGCTGCTTCTCGGTGACCGTGGAGATCGCCTGCGGGACCTCCATTAGCGGCGTGTCGGTCTTGGAGCCGATCCGCCCGCTCCGGGCCACGTAGCCGTCCTGGACCAGGATGTCGTTGCTCGCCGCCTCCACGTTCAGCGTTTCGAGGACGACGGCATCCTGCGCGAACGAGGCGCTCCCGGCCGGCGACAGGAACGTTGCGGCCAAAAGGGCGGCGGTGAAGGTGCGGGCGGCACGGGTCTGCGGCACTGGAAATCCCCTCGATACGATCCTGGCCGTCTTCCCCCGGCAGGCCGGGCGGCCCCTCTTCGCCTCCGCTAGAAAAGAAGATGATCCGAGTCAACAATCCGGCGGATAAAAAATAGACAACTAGACTCCTCTTTTTTCAGGTGTTACCGGGCAGCCGGATTCCGGCGCTTCGCAGCGGGATCCGCCACCAGAGCGTGCAGAGAGGGATGGTCTTGATGAGTGCCCCGACGCCGGCCCGACGGCACGGACCCGGCTCTTCGCATGGTCGGCCGGTCCGCACCGGCAGGCTCCTCGCCCTTGCCCTTGCGATCGGCCTCGCGCCGCTGGCGGCCAGCCTCGCCCCCGCACAGTCCGTGCTGCCGCCCGCGGCGAGTGAGGATGCGGTGCCGCCCGAGCCGCCCGCCGGTGGCGCGGTCCCCGGCGCTGCGGAACCCCGTTCCGAGCCTCGGGTGAGCGAGACCGCGGGTGGGGACGGCGGCGCCGGGGCGCACGTGCTGCCGCGCGATCTGTCGCCGTGGGGCATGTTCCTCGCCGCCGACACCGTGGTGAAGGCGGTGATGATCGGGCTCGCCTTCGCCTCGCTCGTCACCTGGACGGTCTGGCTGGCGAAGAGTGCCGAGATCGCCGCAGCCAAGGTGCGCGCCCGCAGGGCCCTTGCCGCGCTCGCCGCATCGAGCAGCCTGGCGCAGGCGCATCGGGCGCTTTCCGACCGGCGCGGTGCAGTGCCTCTTCTCGTCCGCGCCGCCGATCACGAGGTGCAGGTCTCCCTTGACGATGGGGGGGCTCCGCCCGCAGCAGGCCTCCTGGCGCGGGTCGCTTCGGCCCTGTCCCGGATCGAGGCGCAGGCGGGGCGGAGGATGACGCGCGGAACGGGCGTCCTCGCGACGATCGCCTCGACCGCGCCCTTCGTCGGCCTGTTCGGCACCGTCTGGGGCATCATGAACGCCTTCATCGGCATCTCGGAGGCGCAAACCACCAATCTCGCGGTGGTGGCGCCGGGCATCGCCGAAGCGCTGCTCGCCACGGCGCTCGGCCTCGTTGCCGCCATTCCGGCGGTCGTGATCTACAACCATTTCGCCCGCTCGATCTCCGGATACCGGCAGCTCCTCGGCGACGCTGCGGCGGCCGTCGAGCGTCTCGTCAGCCGCGACCTCGACCGGCGCTCGCTTCGGCCGGCGATGCGGCAGGCGGCCGAGTGATCCCATGGCCGGCAGCCTGAACCGCAGCAGCGGAGCGGACGATCTCGAGGAGAGCCACGAGATCAACGTCACGCCCTTCATCGACGTGATGCTGGTGCTCCTCATCATCTTCATGGTCGCCGCGCCGCTCGCCACCGTCGACGTCGCGGTGGACCTGCCCGCCTCGACGGCCACCCCGCAGCCGCGGCCCGAAAAGCCTCTCTATGTGACGGTGACCGAGGATCTGACGCTCGTCCTCGGTGAGGATCCGGTGGCGCGGGAGCGCTTCGCGCCGATGCTCGACGCTGCCACCGGCGGCGATTTTGATGCGCGCATCTTCCTGCGCGCCGACCGCCGGGTCCCCTACGGCGAGCTGATGGAGGTCATGAACCTCCTGCGCTCCGCCGGCTACCTGAAGGTTGCGCTCGTGGGGCTGGAGTTGGCGGTCGGGCAGGCAGCGGGACCGGACGGGGAGCCCGTCGCGCCCGCCGCAGAACGGAGCGCGCCGGACGCGATCACGCCGGCGCGCGCTTCCGCGCTGCCGTGATGCCCGGGCATCCCGCCTTCGCGCTGAGCCATGAGCGCTTCTCGTGGGCGCGTACGGCGCTCTGGAGCTTGGCGGCGATGCTCGCCCTCTGCTCTCACCTCGCCGC
Organism: Faunimonas sp. B44; assembly: GCF_052655945.1. Taxonomy (NCBI): domain Bacteria; kingdom Pseudomonadati; phylum Pseudomonadota; class Alphaproteobacteria; order Hyphomicrobiales; family Afifellaceae; genus Faunimonas; species Faunimonas sp. B44. The sequence continues at coordinate 373,503 of NZ_JBQYEX010000001.1, forward strand.
CGCGTACCTGGCTCTGCAGGTGGAGCCCGATCCGGCGGGCGCCGCGGCGGCGCCGGAGCCGATCCTGATCGACCTCGCGCCGATGCCCTCTGCTCCCGAGGAGAGCGCGGCGGAAGAGGCTTTCGAGGACCCGCAACCGGCCGAAGACGTGCTCGAGCCGGCCGAGACGGCTCAGGATGCGCCCGACGAGCCTGTCGAACCGGAGGTGATCGAAGAGCCGGTGGAGCCGGAGGTGGTCGAGGAGCCGGAAGCGGTCGAGCCGCCGGAGCCGGAGGCGCCCGAGGTCGAGGAAGCGGAGCCGGAGCCGGTGGAACAGGAGCCGGTGGAGGAACCCGAACCGTCCCCCGACGAAGAGCCCGTGGTGGAAGAGGTCGACGTGCCGCTGCCGCAGCAGCGCCCGACGCCGCCGCGCGTTCTCGTGGAGCGCGAACAGGCGCGCCCGAGCCGCACGGTCGACCCGGCGCCGCCGCCGGAGCGCAGGAAGGCGGCGCCCGCTCCTGCCCGGTCGGTCCCAGAGGCTGCCGCGCCGGCCGCCCCGGTCAGGCCGGCTCCACCGGCGCAGCCGAGCCGGGGGGCGGCGCCGTCGGTCTCGCCGGCGCGGTGGCAGGCCCGGCTCCTCGGTCACCTCGAGCGCTACAAGCGCTTTCCTGCCGCCGCGCGGGCGCGCCGCGCGGAGGGAACCGCCCACGTGCGCTTCTCGATCGATGGAGGTGGGAACGTGCTCGACGTCGCGCTCGCCCGTTCGTCGGGCGTTCCGGAGCTCGATCAGGAGGTCGTCGCGATGGTGCGCCGCGCATCGCCGGTGCCGGCGCCGCCTGCGGATGCGCCGCGGACGATCACCGCCCCGGTGCGGTTCAGCATCAGGTGAGCGGGCGGCGCTCGCCTTGCCGGCCGCAGGGGAGGGGGCGGCGCGCCGGACGCGCCGCCCGATCGGCAATCACCACTCCGGCTTCGGGTGGATGAGATCCGAGACGCCTTCGAATTCGTCCGTCGGATAGACGAACTTCAGATCGCCGCCCTGCCATTGCGCGAGCAGCACGGTGCGCCCGAGCGGCAGGCCCCGGTCGTCCCAGGAGAACGGGCCTAGGATGGTGCGGACCGGCTCCTGCTCGGTGCGCGCGTGCAGCCATTCCTTCAGCTTGGCATTGTCGGTCGTCTCCGCGCCGCGGACCGCCTGCTCCATGCCCTCGCAGACGGCGAAGGGGATCGCGGAATCCTCGTCGGCATCGGCCCCGAACTTCTCCTTGAAGACGCGCTGGAAGTCCTGGTTGGTGAACTCCTCGCCGGCGATCAGGCCGGTCCACGGCGCGTCGGCATGCCAGGAGGTGTGGACGATCACGCCTTCCGCCGCCTGGCCGAGGCCTTCCAGGTACTCGTTCTGCGTGCCCTGGCTCAGGTAGAGCATCTTGGGCTGCGCCTTCACGGTCTGGAGCGCGCGCGTCAGCTGCACCGCCTCTTCCGCCGACGCCGTCAGGCCGATGACCAGATCGGCGTTCGACCGCTTGATCGAGTTGGCGAGGTTCAGCCAGTCGGAGAAGCCCTCTTCCGGCCAGCGCTCCTCCATCACCACCTCCATACCGGCGTCCTTCAGGTAACCCGGCGCGAGGTCGGCGACGATGCCGCCGCCGGGGTTCTGGACCTTCTGGCCGAGCAGGCCGGCGGCGATGGCGTTGGCGAAGAAGTCGTCGGCATGGACGAGGGCGACGGTCTTCGGCCGTTCCCCTTCGGCCACGCGCTCCGTGATCAGCTTCACCGGCGCGTCGCCGAAGAGCTCCGCCGCGTTCTGCTGGAAGTAGAACATGTTGTCGTAGCCCTGCGTCCAGATGCGGAGCGCGCCGCCGGACGGGACCGGATAGACCATGCCGTACTTGTTCACGATCGACGAGGTCGGGAACGTGAGCTTCGACGAGAAGGTGCCGAACAGAAGGTCGACCTTATCGACATTGATGAGCCGCTCGTACTGGCTGAGCGCGGTCTCGGTGTCGGAACGGTTATCGCTCACGATCAGCTGGACCTTCTTGCCGAGCAGCCCGCCCTTCTCGTTGATGATATCCACGCAGAGCTCGAAGCCCTGGCGATGCTTCTCGCCGGTGACGGCGAAGCCGCCGGTGAGCGGCAGCGAAGACCCGATCTTGATGACGTCCTGGGCAAGGCCGGTCGATCCCAAGAGCGTGGTCACCGCGACGGCCAGCATCCCTGTTGAAACTACTCGCATTCTAGCTCCTCCCTTGCGCCTGCCTCGCCTTTTTCGGTTCTGCAAACGTTTGCCACTTTCGGCCCGGGCGCCGAGTTGGTCAAGGTGTCGCGACGAAAACCCGATCCGGGGCGGATGCGCTCAGCGGCCGGCGAGCGCGCGCGTCGAGCCGCGCACCACGAGCTCCACCGGCAGCACGACGTGCCGTGGCTGCCGCTCCGGTTCCGGTGCCGCGATGAGGTCGAGCAGCAACTCCGCCGCCCGGCGGCCGATATCCACGAGCGGGGCGCGCACGGTGGTCAAGGCGGGCGAGAGAAGGTCGACCATCGGCATGTCGTTGTAGCCGGTGACGGAAATGTCGCCCGGGCACTCCAGTCCGAAATCACGGAACGCCGCGATCGCACCGACCGCCAGCCGGTCGTTCGCGCATACCACGGCCGTGACGCCGGTCCGGCGCGTGGCAAGTTCCCGCGCGCAGCGCCGGCCCTCGTCGATGCTGTAGGCCGCCGCCGGCACGATCGCATCCTCCCGCACATCGAGCCCGAGTGCGCCGCATTCGCGCACGAACGCCGCCCTGCGCTCCGCGCCCGTCGAGAGGCTCTGGGGGCCGGCGATGTGGCCGATGGCGCGGTGCCCGATCCCTACGAGGTGGCCGAGCGCCTGGCGGATGCCCGCCGCATGATCGCTGATGACGGACGAGACCCGCTCGTCCTCGACCCGGCGGCCGAGCGTCACCATCGGGACACCCTGATCGAGGAGCTTGGACACGACGTCGTCCTCCCGCTCCACGCTGCCGAGGATCAGCCCGTCGACATTGCGCGACCGCATCAATGCGATCACGTCGGCTTCGCGGCTGAAATCGCCGTCGAGGCTCGCCACGATCGAGACGAAGCGCTTGGGCAGCAGCCCCTCCTCGAGGCCGCGCAGGATCAGCGCGTAGACCGGGTCGGTGATGTCCGGGATGACGACGCCCACCATCCGCGTGCGCCGCGTCCGCAGCGAATAGGCCTCGGCATTCGGCTGATAGCCGAGGTCCGCGCTCACCCGCCGGACATGGTCGGCAAGTTCCTTCGCGACCGGATGGCGGGTGTTCGGATCGAGTGCGCGCGACGCCGTGGACACGTGAACCCCCGCCGCGCGCGCCACATCCTTCAGCGTCGTCCGAGTGCCCATGTCGCTCCGCATCTCCGGCCGGACTGCTCCGGCACATCCATAAAGGCAAGTCGACACGCATATGGCAATCGTTTGCCACTGCTGCCACGGACTGCTATAGCAGCCTCGACGATGGAAGGGAGACGCTTGTGAGGATTGGATTCATCGGCTTCGGCGACATGGGAATCCGGATCGTGCCGCGCCTCATGACGGCCGGCTATTCTGTGACGGGCTGGAACCGTACGCGGGACAAGGCGGAAAGCCTCATTGCCTCCGGCCTGGAATGGGCCGAGAGCCCGCGCGCCGTGGCCGAGAAGTCCGATGTGGTGTTCGCGATCGTGACCGATGCCGCGGCGGTGCGCGCGGTGGCGCTCGGCCCGGACGGCGTCATCTCCGGCCTGAAGCCGGGCGGCATCTTCGTCGACATGAGCACCATCGCGCCGGAGGCGAGCCTCGAGATCTCGGCCGCCTTCGAGGCAGCCGGACTGACCATGCTCGATGCGCCGCTCTCCGGCAGCCCGCCGGTGGTCGAGGCCGGCAACGCTTCCGTGATGGTGGGCGGCGACAGGGCGGCGTTCGACCGCATCGAGCCGGTGCTCCTGGCGATCGGTCGAAAGGCCCTCTACATCGGCGAGCGCGGCAAGGCCGTGCGCATGAAGGTTGCGCTCAACATGTGCCTCGTCATCGAGATGGTGGCGTTCTGCGAGGCGGTGGCGCTCGCGGAGAAGGGCGGCGTCGACCGCGCCATCGCGGTGGAGGCCATGCTGAACAGCGTCGTCGCCTCGCCGGTCATGGCCTATCGCGGCCCCTTCATCCTGGAAGGCAAGATGCCGGAGAAGGCGCTGGCCGACGTCACGCTGCAGCAGAAGGACATGCTTCTCGCGCTCGATCTCGGGCGCAAGAGCGGGGTGCCCGTGCCGCTCGGCGCCGCCGCCAACGAGATGCTCAACGCCTGCCGCGGGCTCGGCATCGACCATCGGGATTTCGTCACCGTCTATGAAGTCTACCGCCGTCTCGGAGGAATGCTGAAATGAGTGCACCCAAGCCCTACAGGACGCGCGTCGAGGACGTTCCGCTCGTCGAGGGCCTGACCCGGGAGGACGGCTGGATCGACATGCAGGTCCGCTTCCTGATCGACCAGAAGAGCGCCGGCTCCGACAAGCTCGTCTTCGGCCACACGCTGATGACGCCGGGCGCGAGCCACGAGAAGCACCGCCACTTCCATTGCGACGAGTTCCTGATCGTGATGTCGGGCAGCGGCATCATCTTCACCGACGACGGCGAGGAGCCGGCGAAGGCCGGCGACGTGGTGTTCACGCCGCGCGGCCACTGGCACGGTTTCCGCAACACGGGCAACGTCGATTCGCTGCTCATCTGGGGCTGGAGCGGCGCAGGCTCGCTGGAGGCGGCGGGCTACGAGGTGCCGCCCGATGCGGCGCACGCCGTGAAGGCCGGCTGAGATGGCGGACGTGCTCGCCGACGCCCGCATCGCGAAGGGCATGGCCGTGCAGATGGACCTGCGGCGGTCGCGCCTCGCCGGCGGCGAACGGCCGATCGGCTGGAAGGCCGGGTTCGGCGCGCCCGCGGCGATCCAGAAGCTGGGCCTCGACGGGCCCCTGATCGGGTTCATGACGGACCGGAGCGTCGTCGCCTCCGGCGCGACCGTTTCGACTTCGGGCTGGAAGAAGCCGGTGGCCGAGCCGGAGGTCGCGGTGACGATGGCCGCCGATCTTGCCGGCGGTGCCGACGATGCCGCGGTCCGCGCCGCCATCGCCGGCATCGCACCGGCCATCGAGCTGGCCGATCTCTTCGAGCCGCCGGAGGACGTCGAGGCGATCCTGTCCGGCAACATCTTCCATCGCTTCGTGATCCTCGGCGCATGCGACCGTTCGCGCGCCGGGGCATCGCTCGACGGCCTCACGGCGCGCGTCGGGCGCAACGGTGCGGAGGTCGCCAGCACGCGCGAAGTCGAGGCCAACACCGGCCGCCTGGTCGATGTCGTCCGGCGGACGGCGGACACGCTTGCCGCCCTGGGCGAGAGGCTCCGCGCCGGCGACGTGGTGATAGCGGGGTCGATCGTGCCGCCGATCTTCCTCGAGCGATCCGACCGGGAGGTCACCTGTACGCTCGACCCGATCGGGAGCGTCTCGGTCCGGATCGGGTGACCAGGCGGCGGAAGAGCCGATGCTAAATACGATGGGAGGAAAACCGATGCTGATGATCTCCAGGCGGGCCGTGCTGGCGGGTGGCGCCGCGCTCGCGGCCATGCCGGCCCGCTCCGCCTTCGCGCAGGGCAACACGATCCCGCTCACGATCGCGTCCTCGCACCCGCTGACGATCCCGTGGGTCGAGCCGCTGAAGACGGTGATCGTGGAAAAGTCGAACCGCAAGCTCGAGGAGATGGGCTCGTCCACCCGGATCCAGTGGACCGAGGCCTTCGGCGGCTCGCTCTACAGCTTCGACGACACGCTCGAGGCGGTGAGCCAGCAATTGACCGACATGGGCTGGATCGGAGCGCTCTGGGAGCCGGCCGCCCTGCCGCTGCAGAACATCATGTACTCGACGCCCTTCGCGACCACGACCGTGCAGCAGGCGGTCGACGTCATGAACGAGCTGAACAGGACCGACGAGGCGATGAAGGCGGAATGGGACCGCCAGAACGTCGTCTTCTTCGGCTGCTGCGTCTCCGACGGCTATCACCTCTTCACGAAGAAGCCGATCAACAGCCTCGACGATTTGAGGGGCCTCAAGATCCTCGGCGCTCCGGTCTGCGCTCCCTGGATCGAGCCGCTCGGGGCGACGCTCGTCAATACCGGCCTGCCGGCGCAGTATTCGCAGCTCCAGACTGGTGTCGGCGACGGCTCGATCCTGATCGCGACCGGCGCCTATCCCCTCAAGATCCACGAGGTCGCGCCGCACGTGACGCTGGTCGACACGGGCCCGCTCACCTTCGGCGGCTTCGGCATCAACAAGGACACCTTCGCGGGGCTGCCCGACGATGTGAAGACGGTGCTCACCGAGCTCGGCTACGAGTACAGCGCCGAGAATGCGCGCATCGTCGAGGAGCGGCAGAAGACCGCGCTCGAGAAGATGAAGGCGGAGGGCGCCACCGTCCACGAGATGCCGCAGGAGCAGCGTGTCCAGTGGGTGAACGCGATGCCCGACCTCGGCAGGATCTGGGCGGAAGGCCTGGAGGCGAAGGGCGTTCCCGCGCGCGAGATCATGAAGGCTTTCATGGCCGAGCTGCGCGCGCGGGGCGGCGAGCCGCTGCGCGACTGGTCGGCCGGCCTCTGAGGGCTGGCGCCGGACGGGCTGCCACGGCCCGTTCGGCGCGTCCGCCTCGACAGCCTTCAAGCCGTCGAGGCAGGCCTGCTGCGGCGCTCCGTCCTCGGACGGGGGGCCTCTTTCGTGCGGGGCCGGAACAGCGCCAGCCTCGGCATGAGGCGCTGATTGACCCACCGGCGGAACCTGCGGATCCGGCGGCGGAACCCGCTCGGAGGCGGCCGCCTCTTCTGCATCAGAATCAGATCGGAGATCAGGATTGCGATGCTCTCCAGAGCCTCCTCGGTGATCCTGATCGGCCGTTCCGGCTGAGGCGGCTCCGGCTCCGCCTCCAGCTTCACGCCGAACGTATCCCGCACCCATTCCAGATCGTCTCTGCTCTCCGCCTCGACCCTGTCCAGCGCCTGGCTCGAGAGGGAGAACGGCGCACCGTGCACCTCGGCGAGCACCTTGCGCTCCCGCAGGTGCCGCCGCGGCGACATCAGCCCGGATTCCGTGAAGAGCGGACGGATGGCATTCAGCCGGCTCATGAGGAGTACGGCCTCCTCGCTCAGCCTGATGTTGGTCGCCGTCTGCGCGGCGAGGCTCCCGCGAAGCGCAGGTCCCGCGCCGATCAGGTCGGAGAAATGGCCGACGAGTCCGCCAGGGTGCCGGCAGGCGGCCCCGTAATCGAATACCGCCACCCGGTCTCGCCCGAAACTCGAAAGCCATGGCTCGAGCCGCCGGCGAAACCAGGGGTGCGGCGGGCTCGCCTCAAGTTCTTCGAGCGTGACGCCGCCCTTGATGCGCTGTGCCGCCTCGCTCGACGACCACGACCGCGGATGACGGAGATAGGCGATCACCTTGACCTCGGACGCCTTGGGCGTCAGCCACACTTTCAGCCGTGACACGGCTGCCTCGGACAGAAGCGAGAGGTCCTCGCCCGATAGCAGCAGCGTTCCGGCCTTTGGTTCAGCGAGGATCGCTTCGTAGCTGTCGAACAGCTCCGCCCGCAGCGCCCGGAGCCTTTCTCCGGACGTGACGCCGCGCCGGACGTTGGCGTGATACGAGAGGGCGTGCTCCGAGAACATCGTGTAGAGCGGGACGCTGTGGTTCGCGAAGTTGCCGGCGTACTGGATGCCGGCCTCGGCGAGGAGTGTTTCCGCATTGCCGCTCAAGGCGTCCTGGATCGAGGTGCTACCGGTCTTGTTGATGCCGATGTGCAGGATCACCGTCTTGAAGGTGGCCATTCAGCAACCTCCGATCGCGGGTTCGCGGGGGCAGGGCCGCCGAGAGGACCGCGCCTCGCCGGTGCAAGACCCGAACCGTCTGCTCTGAATGTGCATCGTGCTTGGCTCGCCGGAATGGGCTACGCGCCTGGGCCGCGTTTGTCTTTCCGGATCGACGATTTGGCCCATCGGCCGGATCCGGATCAGGGATTCTCTGATCTGCGGCGCGGCGGCTCCCGAGTGCCGTAACAGGACTGCGATGACAAGAGCCACGCGCGATTCAGCGCATGGGCTTGCCGGTTCGCGCTGGTCCCGGCAATGCCCGCCGGAGCGCCAGTCCGCTCCCTCTATCGCCGTCCGAGGCGGTGGAGATCGCCCAGATGGCGATGGAGGGCGGCGGACGCCTCGCGGCCCTGGCGGCGGAAACCTTCGAAACCGATCGCCCCGGCGCCCGAGTGCCCCTGCGGACCGCGGCGGCCGAGCGCGAAGCCGCAGGCAACGGCACTGCCGAGCAGGACGAGCGATGCGGCGAGAAGGGCGGAGCGGACGGTCGCCGACGACGCCGATACGACATGGTCTCGCGCCTCGTCCGAAAACCGTCCGCGGTTGGAATGGAGGCCCTCCACCGTCGAGACCAGATTGTCCTTCCGCTTCGGATCGGCGTCCTCCTCCGTCATCTGGCCCGGCCAGGCCGAGCGCGCCATCATGCGGTCGAGCAGGCCCGGTGCGACCATCGTGCCGACGATCGCCTGCATCGCGGTCTCGCCGACCCAGAGCTCGCGCGGCGCGGTGCGGGCGGCCTTCACGATCGCTTCCGCCACCGCTTCCGGCTGGTGGATGGCGCCGACGGGGGTGAGCTTCTTCGGCAGGCGGCTGCGTGCCCAGTCGAATTGGGGCGTGTTCACGGCCGGCAGCTGCACCATCGTCACGCGGATGCGGCTGCCCTCGTGGATGAGCTCGGAGCGGAGTGAATCGGTGAAACCCCGGATCGCCGCCTTCGCTCCGCAATAGGCCGATTGCAGCGGGATGGAGCGGTAGGCGAGCGCCGACCCGATCTGGACGATGGTGCCGCGGTCCTCGCGCCTCATGTGCTTCAGTGCGGCGAGCGTGCCGTAGACATAGCCGTGATAGGTCACGTCGGTGACGCGGCGGAACTCGTCGGGCTCGATCTCCTCGGCCGGGGCGTAGATCGTCACCATCGCATTGTTGATCCAGACGTCGATGCGCCCGAGCCGCTCGGCCACCTCGTCCGCTGCGCGCATCACGGCCTTCGCGTCGGCCACGTCGCAGGCGATGGAAATCGCGGCGGCGCCGGCCGCCTCGGCCGCGCGCGCCACCTCGTCGAGCGCGTCCTCGCTCCGCCCGATGAGGCCGATAGCATGGCCGCGGCGCGCGAAGGCGATGGCCGTCGCGCGGCCCACGCCGGCCGTCGCACCGGTGACGACGGCGACGGGGCGGTCCTCCCGGGCGGGCTTCGTTCTCTTCGGCATAGGCACTCTCCGGCGCGTGGTCCTCGTTGACGCGAGCGTGCGCCAAAGGTTCCCCGGCTGAGTGTCGCCTGCAAGCGGATCGGCGGCGCGCTCAGGCTCCCGGCGGCGCCCGCGCCGCTTCACAGGCCGTGCGGCCCGCCCTACTGTCGCCTCCCGGGAGGGCGCTGCGCGTGACTCATCCATTGCTCAAGCATCTCCGCGACGAGCTCGCGGCGCTCGACCGCGAGGGCTTGACGAAGCGGGAGCGGCTGATCACGACCCCGCAGCGCGCCCGCATCGCCGTCCGGGACCCGCTCGCCGAAGGCGGCGAGCGCGCGATGATCAATCTCTGCGCCAACAACTATCTCGGCCTCGCCGACGACCCGGACGTGATCGCCTCGGCCCGCGCCGCGCTCGACGAGTTCGGCTTCGGCATGGCGTCCGTCCGCTTCATCTGCGGCACGCAGACGCTCCACCGCGCGCTGGAGACCCGGATCGCGCGCTGGCTCGGCACCGACGACGCGATCCTGTTCGCGGCCTGCTTCGACGCCAATGGCGGGCTGTTCGAGCCGCTGCTCGGGCCGGAGGACGCGGTGATCTCCGACAGCCTCAACCACGCCTCGATTATCGACGGCATCCGCATGACGAAGGCCAGGCGCTACCGCTTCGAGAACGCCGACATGAACGCGCTGGAGGACCGGCTGAAGGAGGCGGACCGCGACGGCGCCCGCTTCAGGCTGATCGCCACCGACGGCGTCTTCTCGATGGACGGCCACGTCGCGAAGCTGCCGGAAATCTGCGCGCTCGCCGAGCGCTACGGCGCAATGGTCATGGTCGACGACTGCCACGCCCACGGGCACCTCGGCGAGGGCGGGCGCGGCAGCCCGGCGCTCACGGGCGGCGGCGGACGGGTGCAGATCGTCACCGGCACGCTCGGCAAGACGCTCGGCGGCGGCATGGGCGGCTTCGTCGCCGCGCCGCAGCCCGTGATCGACACGCTGCGCCAGCGCGCGCGGCCCTATCTGTTCTCCAACTCGCTCGCGCCGCCGCTCGCCGCCGGCGCGCTGAAGGCGATCGACATCGCGGAAGCCGCCGACGACCGGCGCGAGCGCCTGGCCATCCTCACGCGGCGCTTCCGGGTCGCCATGGAGGGAGCGGGCTTCGACCTGCTGCCCGGAGAGACGCCGATCGTGCCGGTCATGCTCGGCGAGGCGCAGCGTGCGCAGGATCTCGCCCGCGCCCTCGACGAGCGCGGCGTCTACGTCGCCGGCTTCTTCTACCCCGTCGTGCCACGCGGCCGGGCGCGCATCAGGGTGCAGATGTCGACCGCGCTTTCGGACGCCGACCTCGACCACGCCATCGACGCCTTCGCCGATGCCGGCCGGGCGCTCGGGATCATCTGATGCGACCGCCTCGGAAGTCGAATCGGGAGCGTTCCGCATGAAGGCGCTCGTGAAGGCCGAGGCCGCCCCGGGGCTCGTCATGCGCGACGAGCCGGTGCCTTCGCTCGCCGCCGACGAAATCCTGATCCGGGTCGCCCGGACCGGCATATGCGGCACCGACATCCACATCTGGAACTGGGACGAGTGGGCGCGAAAGACTATCCCCGTGCCCATGATCATCGGCCACGAATATGCCGGGGAGATCGCGGAGCTCGGAAGCGCGGTGCGCGGCCTGAAGGTCGGGCAGCGCGTCTCCGGCGAAGGCCACGTCATCGGCATGAAGAGCCGGGCTGCGCGCGGCGGGCGCTATCACCTCGACCCGGATACCCGCGGAATCGGCGTGCAGATCCCCGGCGCCTTCGCCGAATATGTGAAGATCCCGGCCTTCAACGCCGTCCCGCTGCCCGACGATATCGACGACGAGCTCGGCGCGATCCTCGATCCGCTCGGCAATGCCGTGCACACCGCGCTTTCGTTCGACCTCGTCGGGGAGGACGTGCTCGTCACGGGCGCCGGTCCGATCGGCATCATGGCGGCGGCCGTCGCGCGCCATGTCGGCGCCCGCCACATCGTGATCACCGACGTCAACCCGGCCCGGCTCGCGCTGGCCGGCCGCGTCGCCGACGTCGTGCCGGTCCATGTCGGCGAGGAGGATCTCCGATTGGTGATGCAGCGGCTCGGCATGCGGGAAGGCTTCGACGTCGGGCTTGAGATGAGCGGTGCCCAGGCGGCGCTCGAGCAGATGCTCGAAGTCATCGTGATGGGCGGCAAGATCGCGATGCTCGGGATACCGGTCCGGCCGTTTCCGGTCGACCTCACCCGGATCGTCCTCCACATGCTGACCATCAAGGGCATCTACGGCCGCGAGATGTTCGAGACCTGGCACAAGATGATCGCGATGCTGCAGAGCGGCCTCGACATCCGCCCCGTGATCACACACCGCTTCCCGGCATCGCAGTACGCCACCGCCTTCGAGGCGATGGCGCGGGGCGACACCGGAAAGGTCGTCCTCGACTGGTCCGCTTCCTAGCCGGCCGACGCCGCCGGACCGGCAAGGGGTCCGACGGCGGGTTGCGGGCCGGCGAAGCCGCTCCGGCTGCTATCTCCGGCCGCCGAAGCGCCCGCTCATCATGTTCTGGATCTCGTCCTGCGAGAGTTCGCCGTCCTTGTTCTCGTCGAGATAGTCGAACATGCGGCGATGGAACCGCTCGACCTCCTCGTAGGAGAGCGAGCCGTTGCCGTCCTCGTCGATGATCACCATCATCATCATCGGCATGCCGGAATGCGGGCCGCCGCCCCAGCCGCCCCAGTTCTGGCCGCCCCAGTTCTGGCCGCCCCAGTTCGGGCCACCCCAGGGCATCATGCCGGGTCCCCCCTGGCCGCCTTGCCCGCCCCACGGCATCATGCCGGGCCCGCCCGGGCCGCCGCCCCAGCCGCCCATCATGCCCGGGCCGCCGCCCCAGCCGCGCATCGTCTCGTGCCACTCGCGCCAGCGGTCGCGCCAGCTCTTGTCGTCATCGTCGTCGCGCTCGGTCGCGCTCTGCTCCTGCTGTCCGCCGGGCGTCGCCGAAGGCGCCGCGGGCATGCTCGGCGAGCCCTGCCCCGGAGGCGTCTGCGCCCATGCCGGGGCGGACGCCAGTCCAAGAAGAAGTGCGAGCGCGGTTGCCGCGATCGGTCCGTGTCGGGTCATTTCCCTACCTCCGTCTCTCGGCGGTGAGGTTGAAGCGCCCGGCCGCGCGGGCTGCGCATGGAAAGCCGGGCAAGCACCGCAGCACGGATGCTAGGGCACGACCCGGCGCAGAAATATGATCCAGGTCATGTTCCTGCGAATGGTCCCGGTTCGCCGGCCCGGAACGACGAAGGGCTGCCCCGCGGGGCAGCCCTTCCATTGTCGGTCCGCGGCCGGGACCGATCAGTCGCGCCGATCAGGCAGCGGGAAACTCGACAGAGGCGAGCATCCAGTTCACGGCACCCAGCGACCGCGGGTTAAGACAATGAGACACTGGATCACCTCCTTTCGTGTGGTTTCGGACAGGACGAATATAGTTCCTGCGCAGGCGCTTCCAAGCTCAAATGTCAGGCGGACGTGCTGCCTTTGCCGGCATCGCCGGCGGCCGGCCCGATGCGCATCTGCTCCCCGATTTCCGCCGTCTCGTCAGCGCGAAATGACCCAAAATGTGTCCGCAACGGATAGGCGACCCTGCCCATTGGCCCCCCGAGCGATCGCTTGACGGTCGCCGAAACAGGAAATTCCAAGGAAGGGAATAATCCATGCGCAAGCTCAGCATTCTTGCCACCTCCGCGCTCATCGCCGTCGCCGGGCCGGCCTTCGCCAACGACATGTCGGCCGGCGCGAACGCCGGCGCGGCGGGCGCCCAGACCCAGGGTTCGGCCCAGTACGATGCGGGCGCCACGACCGGCGGCTCGGCGGGCGCCGCGGGCACGTTCGACGGGACCGCCGGTGGCGCCGCCGGAATGGACGGCGCGACGGGTTCCGCGGGCACGACGAGTGACCCGGCCGCCGGCGCGGCCACCGCCTACGGCACGGATTCGGCCGGCGCAGGCGACGCCAATTTCGGCACGGTCGTCTCCTCCATCCGCAGCGCCGGCGACATGAGCGCCGATCTGCAGGGCATCGGCGACGACGCCACGATCCGCGTGGTCGACGTGAGCGAGCTGCCGGGCGGCGACGCCACCGCCATCGACAATGCCGTCAACGACAACCGGGACGGTGTCGATTCGCTGCGCGATCAGCTGCGCTCGAACGGGGCCGTGACCGCCGAGCTCGAGAACCAGAACATCGACGTCTCGAGCGTCGTCGCGGTCGATCGCGGGCCGGACGGCACGCTGACCGTCTACACCCACGGCTCCAGCTAAGGCTGCAACGCGCCGGGACTGGAACGGAGAGGGGCGGCCCGTTTGGGCCGCCCCTGGCGATTCCGGCCGTCTCGCCCGGTTCAGATGAGGCCGAAGCTCAGGCCCAGCCCGGCGGCCGCGGTCGCCGCGCCGATCGTGCGGACGGCGATTCCGCCCCGAAGCCCGGTGGCCGCTCCGAGGCCGACGCCGGCAGCGTGGAGGAGTGCGGTCGCAATGGCGAACCCGACCAGATAGGGCATGGCCGACGCTGCACCGAGTTCCGCGCCGTGAGCGTGCCCGTGGAACAGCGCGAACGCGCCCACCAGGGCCGCGCCGGCGGCGGCCGGCAACCGCACCGCGGTCGCGACCACCAGCCCGAGCACGACCACCGAAGCGAGGATCGCCGGTTCGACGAGAGGCAACCCGACGCCCAGCATGGCGATCCCGAAACCAACCGCCATCGTCGTCACGAAGGCCGCCGGGACGGCGACGATTGCCCTTCCGCCCAGCATTCCGGCCCAGAGGCCGACGGCGACCATGGCGAGCAAATGATCCAGGCCCGAGATCGGGTGCGTCAGTCCGGAAAGGAATGAGCCGTGTGCCGCCGGATCGACATGGGCAAGAGCAGGGGATGCCGCAGCGAACAGCGCGACGGCGGCAAGTGGAAGTCGTCTCATCATCCTCGTCCCTCGTTTGGTCGACAGGGCGCCCGGGGGTCGGTCGCGCCCGGCTGATGCGGAAGCGTTCCCCGGCGCCTGATGCCCGAAGCGCGAATCCCGCGCCATGTCTTGGCTCAACTCGTCCGCAAGGTCCATGCCATCGCGCGCCATTGCTGCAGCCGCCCGTTCGGATGGCCGAAGTCTGCTGCGTGCTTGAAAGGCGGCGCCAACGAGACGCTCAGCCCGGCCAGATCGGGTTCGACCAGGCCCGCCGCCCCGCCGCGTCGATGACGACGATCCGGAACCAGTCGCCCGAGAACTTGCCGAGCGGCAGCCGCGCCCGGGTGAGCTGCCGGCCATAGGCCGTTTCGGCCCGCGTGCCGCGGCCGACGAGGGCGATCGTGGAGACCGGGGAGCAGGCGATCTCGACCGTGTCCCCGCCGATCCCGATCTCGTGGATCGCGGGTCCCTGGCTCGAATAGAAGGCCCCCGCCTTCATGGCCGCGAGGAGCGCCTCGGGCTCGTTCGCCTCCGCCTTCACCATGACCCAGCCGCCGCCGGAATCCGGCCAGCGGAAATGCGCGTCGTCCGCCGCATAGGCGTTGAGCCGGTGGCCCTCGTTGAGCAACTGGTCGAGGAGGCACGCGCCGTCCGGCCGGGCGCATTCAACGTCGCAGGTGAAATTGTAGATCTCGACGGCGTCCGCGACCGCGGCGAGCGCGCGCCCGTCCTCGATCGTCAGCCCCGACCATTGCGGATGTGCAATGCCGACGAAAGCGCCTGCGGCCTTTGCCCGCGCGGCGAGCGCAGGCCCGTCCTCGTCGCCGGCGGTCGGGGCGAAGTCCGCCGGCAGTCCCACGGCGAGGATGTGCCAGAGCTCGCCGTGGCTCGTCGCCGGGGCATGGACCTCAGCGCCGAGCAGCGTCGTGAACCGGTTGGTGCGGAAGGCCCGCGTGTCGGTGATCGGGAACCCGTAGCGGCCGAGGAAATGGTCCGAGAGGCACAGGAAGTCGTAGCCCGCCTCGCGAGCGCGCGACCTCTTCCGGCGGCAGCGCGCCGTCCGAGCGGTTCGAATGGGTGTGGACGTTGCCGCGCAGGAACGCGCCTTCGCGCTCGAATGCGGCGAGGCCCATCAGCGCTTCGCCTGGACCCGGCCCGAATAGAGCTTGGTCAGGCGCTCGGCCGTCTCGCGCGCGACCTTGCCGAGCGCCTCGACCCGCTCCGGCGGCATGCGCACGGAGGGTGCGGAGATCGAGACGGCGCCGACGGGCTCGCCCCATTCGTCGAGGATCGCCGCCGCGACGCAGCGCATGCCGAGCGTATGCTCCTCTGCGTCGATGGCGTAGCCGCGCTTGCGGGTTTCCTCGAGGCGGTCGAGCAGCTCCTTCCGGGTCCGCGGCGTATTCGGCGTGAAGCCCTCCAGCTTGGTGGCGCCGAGGAGATGGGCGAGGCGGTCGGGCGCGGAGGCGGCGAGCACGGCCTTGCCGGCCGCCGAGGCATGGAACGGCAGCCGCCGCCCGAGCCTGAAGAAGGCGCGCACCGCGGCATGGCCCTCGGCCTGGGCGACGCAGACGATGTCGTCGCCGTCCACGACGGTGACGTTCACCGTCTCGTCGACCGCCTCCAGCACCTCTCGGATGATCGGCCGCGCGATCTCCGGCAGCTTGCGGATGCGCAGGTAGGACGAGCCGAGCCGGAACAGGCCGACGCCGACCATCCAGAGGCCGGTCGCCGGGTCGTGGTTCGCCAGCCCGCGGCTCTGCAGCGTCGCCAGCAGGCGATGGACGGTGGAGACGGGGTATTCCGTCCGCCGTGCGATCTCGCTGAGCGTGATCCCGTCGGCGGCTGCGATCGCCTCCAGGATCGAAATGGCCCGGTCGAGCGACTGGACCTCGGAACCCGGCTCGGCGCCGGCACTGGCTGGCCGGCCGCGCCGCGGCCGCTGGAGTGCGCTTTCCTGCATGGCCCACCTATACACTGCCGGCCCCGCCGGGCTCCACCGCAATCGTGCGACAAGATTTCCGCTCCTCAGGAAATAAATTCTCTTGATGGAAAATACGATCTGTGAGATCAATTTCCACGATACGGAGACGCTTTCCATTCGGAGCGCCCGTGCCTGCAACCCGAGGAGACGGTGCCATGGCCCGCATGACTGCGATGGAAGCGGCGATCCGCGTGATGGAGAGCGAGGGCGTCGACGCCGCGTTCGGCATTCCCGGCGCGGCGATCCTGCCGCTCTACGACGCGCTGCGCGGCAGCTCGATCAAGCACTACGTCGTTCGCCATGAGGAGGGCGGCACCCATGCCGCCGAGGGTTACACCCGCGCCGCGCCGGGCAAGATCGGCGTCTGCATCGGCACGTCCGGCCCGGCCGGCACGAACATGGTGACGGGCCTCTACTCGGCCTTCGCCGATTCCGTGCCGATCCTCTGCATCACCGGGCAGGCGCCGCGGGCGAAGCTCCACAAGGAGGATTTCCAGGCGATCGACGTCGCCAAGATCACCGAGCCGGTCACCAAGTGGTCGGTCTGCGTCATGGAAGGCGCGCAGGTGCCCTGGGTATTCCGCAAGGCGTTCCAGCTGATGCGCTCCGGCCGGCCCGGGCCGGTCCACATCGATCTCCCGATCGACGTCCAGAAGGAGATCATCGAATACGATCCGGACGCCGACGGCCCGCTCCCGGTCGACCGGCCGGCGCCCAACGCAAAGGCGATCGCGCGCCTGTTCGACATGCTCGCCGCGGCCGAGCGGCCGATGATCATCTCCGGCGGCGGCGTCATCCTGTCGGAAGCCTCGGATCTGCTCGTCGAGTTCGCGGAACTGACGGGCACGCCCGTCGTGCCGACGCTGATGGGCTGGGGCTCGATCTCCGACGACCATCCGCTCAATGCCGGCATGGTCGGCCTGCAGACGCAGCACCGCTACGGCAACGCCAACTTCCTGCGCAGCGACCTCGTCATCGGCATCGGCAACCGCTGGGCCAACCGCCACACCGGCAGCACCGAGGTCTACACGAAGGACCGCAAGTTCGTGCACATCGACGTCGAGCCGACGCAGATCGGGCGCGTCTTCTGTCCCGACCTCGGCATCGTCGCCGACGCCAGGCTCGCACTCGAAGCCCTCGTCGCCGAGGCCCGCACGCGCAAGCTGCCGGATCGGCGCGCCTGGGCGGCGGAATGCCGCGAGCGCAAGCGCACCATGCTGCGCAGGACCGATTTCGACGACAAGCCGATCAAGCCGCAGCGCGTCTTCCACGAGATCAACAGGACCTTCGACGAGGACACGCGCTTCGTGACGGCGATCGGCCTCTACCAGATCGCGTCCGGCCAGTTCCAGAAGATCCACAAGCCGCGCAACTACATCATCTGCGGCCAGGCCGGCCCGCTCGGCTGGGAGATCTCGGCCTGCACCGGGGCGAAGCTCGCCGATCCCGATGCGGAGGTGGTGGCGGTCGTCGGCGACTATTCCTTCCAGTTCCTGATCGAGGAGCTGGCGGTCGCCGCGCAGTACAACATCCCGTTCGTCATGATCGTCCTCAACAACGCCTATCTCGGGCTCATCCGCCAGGCGGAGCGGGGCTACGGCATGGACTACGAGGTCCAGCTCTCGTTCCGCAACATCAACGCCCCCGAGATCGGCGATTACGGCGTAGACCACGTCCGGGCCGTCGAGGCCTTCGGCTGCATCGGCGCCCGCGTCTTCAATCCCGAGGATATTGCTCCTACTCTGGAATGGGCGCGGCGCGAGGCGGCCGAGCGCCGGGTCCCGGTCGTGGTCGACATCATCACCGAGCGCGTGACGAACATCGCCATGGGCGCGGAAATCGATAACGTGGTCGAGTTCGAGGAGGTCGTCGACCTGCCGGCGCTCGAGCCGGCCGAGTGAGGCGGCCCGGGCCGCGACAGGGAGGATCACGCCGATGCCGAAATTCTCGGCCAATCTCAGCATGCTCTTCACCGAGCTGCCGTTCCTGGACCGCTTCGAGGCGGCGGCCCAGGCGGGCTTCCGCGGGGTCGAGTACCTCTTCCCCTACGATTTCCCGGCCGACGAGATCGTCCTGCGCCTGAAGCGGCACAGCCTCGTCCAGGTGCTCCACAACCTCCCCGCCGGCGACTGGGCCGGCGGCGAGCGGGGCATCGGCTGCTTGCCGGGTCGCGAGGCGGTGTTCCGCGAGGGCGTCGATGCGGCGATCCGCTACGCCAAGGCGCTCGGCTGCCCGCAGGTGAACTGCCTCGCCGGCATCGCGCCGCACGGCACGGATCCGCAGCTCCTGCGCTCGGTGTTCGTGGAGAACCTGCGCTATGCCGCGGCGCGCCTGGAGCGGGAAGGCATCAAGCTCCTGATCGAGGCGATCAACACCCGCGACATACCCGGGTTCTTCCTGACGACCACGCGGCAGGCGCGCGAGGTGCTGGAGCTCGTCGGCAGCGACAACCTCTACATCCAGTACGACGCCTACCACATGCAGGTGATGGAAGGGGATCTGGCGCACACGATCGACGCCAATCTCGACCGGATCGCGCACATCCAGATCGCCGACAACCCGGGCCGGCACGAGCCCGGCACCGGCGAGATCAACTTCGATTTCCTCTTCCGCCATCTCGACGCGATCGGCTATCCGGGCTGGGTGGGGTGCGAGTACAAGCCGGCCGGCACGACCCGCGAGGGGCTCGGCTGGATGGCGCCCGTCCAGCAACAACGAGCCGTCGCATAGGGATCGTCATGGATTTGGGATTCATCGGACTTGGCGTCATGGGCCGGCCCATGGCCGGCCACCTGGTCGCCGCAGGGCATCAGGTCTTCCTTCATACGCGCAGCGGCGTGCCGGCCGACATCGCCGAAGCCGGCGGAATCGCCTGTTCGAGCCAGCGCGAGGTCGCCGAGAAGGCGGAGATCATCTTCCTGATGGTTCCCGATACGGCGGACGTGGAGAGGGTGCTGTTCGGCGCCGGCGGCGTGGCCGAGGGCCTGTCCCCCGGCAAGATCGTAGCCGACATGAGCTCGATCTCGCCGCTTGAGACGAAGGTGTTCGCGAAGCGCGTGGAGGAGTTCGGCTGCTCCTATCTCGACGCGCCGGTCTCCGGCGGCGAGGTGGGCGCCAAGGCCGCAAGCCTCACCATCATGGTCGGCGGGCCGGACGAGACCTTCGCCAAGGTCGAGCCGCTCTTCCGCCTGATGGGCAAGAACGTCACCCATGTCGGCGCGAACGGCGACGGCCAGACCACCAAGGTCGCCAACCAGATCATCGTTGCCCTCACCATCGAGGCGGTGTCGGAGGCGCTCGTATTCGCATCAAAGGCCGGCGCCGATCCTGCGAAGGTCCGCCAGGCCCTGATGGGCGGCTTCGCGTCCTCGCGCATCCTGGAAGTCCACGGCGAGCGCATGATCAAGCGCACCTTCGATCCGGGCTTCCGGATCGAGCTCCACCAGAAGGACCTGAACCTCGCGCTCCAGGGCGCGAAGGCGCTCAAGGTGGCGCTGCCCAACACCGCCACCTGCCAGGAGCTCTTCAACGTCTGCTCCGCGAACGGCGGCGGCGCCTCCGACCATTCGGCGCTCGTCAAGGCGCTGGAGCTGATGGCGAACTTCGAGGTCGGCCAGGGCACGGGCTGAGCCGGCCCGCGCGGAACAGCGGCGGCCGGCGACCACGATCGAGAAATGGCGGCGGGCATCGCCCGGCTCCGGCCGGGCGGGAGGCGCACGCACGCCTGCTTTGGGCCGGCGACGCCGGCCTGGGAGGACGGATGGCGCACTGGCTGCGGTTCGAAACGGATGGCCGCGAGGGCTTCGGCACGCTCGGCGGATCGGAGATCGCCGTCCACCGTGGGGACATGTTCGGCGACCCGGAGCCGACCGGCGAAACCTTGCTTCTCGACGAGGTCCGGCTTCTCACGCCTTGCGCGCCGGGCAAGATCGTCGCCCTCTGGAACAACTTCCACGCCTTGTCGCAGAAGCTCGGCGTCGGCACGCCTGACGATCCGCTCTATCTGCTCAAGGCGAGTTCATGCGCGCTGCCGCCGGGCGGCACCGTCCGGCGCCCGGAATCCTATTCCGGCAGGATCGCTTACGAGGGCGAGCTCGGCATCGTGATCGGCCGCAGCTGCAGGGATGCCACGGCTGCCGGCGCCCAAAGCGCGATCTTCGGCTATACCTGCGTCAACGACATCACGGCCGCGGACCTGATCCAGAAGGATCCGACGTTCCCGCAATGGGCCCGCGCCAAGAGCTTCGACGGCTTCGGCCCGTTCGGCCCCGTGATTGCGACCGATATCGATCCGGCGGCCCTCGTCGTCCGCACGGTCCTGAATGGCGAAGAGCGCCAGAACTATCCGATCAGCGACATGATCTTTCCCGCGGCCGAGCTCGTCCGGCGCCTGTCGCAGGACATGACCCTCCATCCCGGCGATCTCGTCTGTTGCGGCACCTCGCTCGGCGTGGGGACGATGAAGGCCCCGGAGAACGCGGTCGAGATCATCATCGACGGCATCGGCACGCTCGCGACCCGCTTTCTGCAGTGATTCCGCCACCGAAGGTGTGCGTCTGAGTTTCCGCATTGCAAAAACGAATCTCGTTGACTTCTGGCATTATGTATACCACCATTCCTCCACCGCCTTGAGCGGGCCGGAATCCACCTCTTTTCGGGAGGACGAAATGCGAGTCGAGCAGATCCTGCGGAAGAAGGGCACCAAGGTCGTCACGATCCGGATGAACGAGCCGCTGCAGACCGCGGCCCAGCTGATGCGGCGCGAGAACATCGGCGCGGTCGTGGTCAAGGACGTCTGCGGCACCGAAGGCGAGGTCGTGGTCGGCATGCTGTCGGAGCGTGACGTCCTGCGCGCGATCGCCGACCGCGGCGCTGCGGCGCTGGCGCTGCCGGCCTCCGACTTCATGTCGCGCGGGGTGATCTCGTGCAGCCCCGACGATTCGGTCGAGAGCGTCGGCACGCTGATGGACGAACATCACATCCGTCACGTGCCCGTCCTCGACGACCATACCCTCATCGGCGTCCTCAGCATCCGGGACATCCTCGCCTGGGGAAAGGCGCAGTCGGCGGCCGACCGGATCCCGCTCTCCGCCTGGCGCACCTGGCAGGGCAGCGTCGCAAGCGTGGCCTGAGATAGGGCGGCCGCAAGCGCCCTGCTTCAGGTTGACTTGGCGCCGCGCGGCCTCCCACTATCGACGCTCGAAGGACAGGCGCTCTCCTCGGCCGGCCCGCGGGGCCGGCCGCAGCAAGGGTTCCGTCGGTCGGCCCGGAACGGCCCGACACAGCCTCAGCCAACCAGTCGGCCGCCGGCGCCTGCCGCGATGAAGGCCGCGCAACAGGAGGAATCGCAATCGTGAAGGCCCGGAACGTGATGACCGCGCCAGTCATTTCGGTCACGCCGGAGACGCCAGTTTCCGACATCGCCGCGCTGCTCATCGACCGCCGCATCAGCGGCGTGCCGGTGGTCGACGCCCACGGCCACATGGTCGGGATCGTGAGCGAGGGCGACCTCCTGCGGCGGACCGAGACGCGCACCGCGCCGCGCCGTCCGCAATGGCTCGAACTCCTCACCGACCGATCGATCCAGGCAGCCGATTTCGTGAAGACGCACGGCCTGACCGCAGCCGACGTGATGACCAGGGACGTCGTCAGCGTCGAGCCCGATGTCGAGCTGGTCGAGATCGCCGGGATCCTGGAGCGCCGCCACATCAAGCGGGTGCCGGTCGTGGAGAGCGGGCTCCCGGTCGGGATCGTCAGCCGCGCGAACCTGCTGCACGGCCTGATCGCGTACAAGCCTGCCGTCCAGCCGGACGGGGTGAGCGACGCGGAAATTCGGCACCGTCTGAACGAGGAGCTCCGCGGCGAGGGCTGGATCGACCTCACCCGGCTCAACATCGTGGTGAGCGACGGGGTGGTCCACCTCTGGGGCATCGTGAAGTCGGAGGAGCAGAGCCGCGCGCTGGAGGTGGCGTCGGAGGCCGTTCCAGGTGTCCGTCGCGTCGAAAACCATCTGGCGCCGGACCGGTTTGCCAACGATTCCGGCTGACGATCATCCGATTGCCTTGCTCGAACGAGCCCGCTGCGGCCACCCCGCAGCGGGCTTTTTGCTGCCTCTCGCGAGCCATGCACTCCGGGCATGGCAGCCATGCCGAGTTGGGATACAAAATACTGTATACCAGTCTTGCCGCTCTTCCCCTGCAGGCTTATGTTGCGATGCATCAGAAGGAGAGCAAAGATGTCTGGTTTCGCGATGGAATACCTGGTTCTGGCGCTCGTTGTCGTCGGTCTGGTCGCTGTGATCGGCGAGATCCTGATGCGTGACCCGGCATTCGGCCTGGCACTGCTGCAGGACTCGGAGGCTGCCGCAAGGGCCCGTTCGCCGCGGTCCGCTCGCCGCGCTCCGGTGGCGGCGAACTTCAACCGCGCGCAGGCGCAGCTGCCCCGCGCCGCCTGATCGACGCGCTCGCCATGGACACGGCGCTGACAGCGCCGTGCCACACGAAAGGCCCCTGACACACAGACGAAGGACGGTCGCCAAACCCGCGGATTCGAGCCGTTTTCCCCCTCCCGCCTACCGCACTGCAGCATTCGTTTCGGCAATTCTTGTGCCTTGCAGCACAAGGATGATTTGCCGCACCCGTTGATATACAGTATGCTGCATACCCTGAACTCGCGAAAAGCGAGATCAGTAAGCACGGGAGGAATGCTTGATGAAGTGGGAGACAGGACGCTCCATCCTACAGGGAATCGCGGTCGCGGGAACGATCGCGGCCGGGTCCGCGCTGATCGCCGCACCGGCTTTCGCGTGGGAGCCGACCAAGTCCGTTGAATTCGTCGTGCCGGCCGGCAGCGGCGGCGGTGCGGACCAGATGGCGCGCGCCATCCAGGGCATCGTTCAGAAGCACAATCTGATGAACCAGCCGCTCGTCGTCGTGAACAAGGGCGGCGGCGCCGGAGCCGCAGGCTTCCTCGACGTGAAGGGCGCCCGCGATCCGCACAAGCTGATCATCACGCTATCCAATCTCTTCACCACGCCGCTCGGCACGGGCATTCCGTTCAACTGGACCGACCTGACGCCGGTCTCGATGCTCGCGCTCGACAATTTCGTGCTGTGGGTGAACGCCGAGTCGCCGTACCAGACCGCCGAGGAATACATCGCGGCGGTGAAGGAGAAGCCCGGCCAGTTCAAGATGGGCGGCACCGGATCCAAGCAGGAAGACCAGATCATCACGGTCGCGGTCGAGCAGCAGACCGGCGCGAAGTTCACCTACGTGCCCTATGGCGGCGGCGGCGAAGTGGCCGTGCAGCTGGTCGGCAATCACATCAACTCGAGCGTGAACAATCCGATCGAGGCCGTCGCCCAGTGGCGTGCCGGCGCGCTCCGGCCGCTCTGCGTCTTCGACGAGCAGCGCATGCCCTACGAGAACAAGGTGACGGCGGACATGGCCTGGTCGGACGTGCCGACCTGCAAGGAGGCCGGTCTCGACGTGACCTACCAGATGCTGCGCGGCATCTTCATGCCCGGGAGCGCGAATGAAGAGCAGGTGCAGTACTTCGTCGACCTCCTGAACAAGGTGCGGGAGACCGACGACTGGAAGGCCCTCATGGAGTCCGGCGGCTTCAACCCGACCGCACTCCAGGGCGAAGAGTACCGCGCTTGGCTCGAGGAGGCCGAAGGACGGCACCGCGAGCTCATGACGACCGCGGGCTTCATCACCGGAAACTGAGCGCCGACAAGGGCGCCTGCCGTCGGGGATCGATCCCCGACGGCGACCAACCCCTCGAGGGAGGACTGCGTCTCATGCAGGAAAACGAACTGGAAGCCGGTGGCGGTATCGCCCGTCGCCCCGTCGAGATCGGAATGGCCGCGCTGCTTCTCGCGGTCGGCCTCATCGTGATCTACGATTCCGTGCGCCTCGGCGCCGGCTGGACCGATTTTGGCCCGGGTTCAGGCTTCTTTCCCTTCTATATCGGCCTCATCCTGGCCGGCTCCGCCGGCGGCACGCTGCTGATCAACCTGTTCGGATCGAAGCACGCGCAGGGGCAATTCGCCAGCTGGGAGCGCTTCAGCCGCGTGCTGCAGATGTTCATTCCCACGGCGATCTTCATCACCGCCAGCGCCTTCATCGGCATGTACGTGTCGGCGGCGCTCTTCATCGCGTATTTCATGCGCTGGAACGGCCGCTACGGCTGGGGCCGGATCGCCCTCATCGCCATCTGCGTGCCGCTGGTGCTCTTCTTCATCTTCGAACGCTGGTTCCTCGTGCCGCTGCCGAAGGGACCCCTGGAGAACATGCTCGGACTTTGAGCTGCACGGGCCGTCCGCCGACGCCGGCCGCGATGATCGCGGGCACTGGCGCCGGGCGCTGCCCAGGAGACCGAAATGACAGAGCTGACATCCTTGTTCCAGGGCCTCTACCTGGTCGCCGACCCCTACAACTTCATGCTGATGGCCATCGGGGTTATGCTGGGCCTCGTGGTGGGCCTGCTGCCTGGCCTCGGCGGCGCGAACGGCATCGCCATCCTGCTGCCGCTGACCTTCACCATGTCCCCGACCTCCGGCATCATCATGCTGGCGAGCATCTACTGGGGCTCGCTGTTCGGCGGGGCGATCACCTCGATCCTGTTTAACATCCCGGGCTGCTCCTGGTCGGTCGCGACCACCTTCGACGGCTATCCGATGGCACAGAGGGGGAAGGCCGCCCAGGCGCTCACCGCCTCCTTCACCGCGTCCTTCATCGGCGCGTTCTTCGCCGTCCTGGTCATCACCTTCCTCGCCCCGCTCGTCGCCCGCTTCGCGCTGCAATTCGGCCCGCCCGAATTCTTCGGCGTGATGCTGCTGACCTTCTGCAGCTTCATCGCGACCAGTAAGGAATCGCCGCTCAAGGTCCTTTCGTCCATGACGCTCGGCTTCGCGCTCGCGGCGGTCGGCCTCGACATGGTGACGGGCGATCTCCGGCTGACCTTCGGGACCTCGGAGGCGCTTCGCGGCATCTACTTCCTGGTCGCGGTCATCGGCCTCTTCGGCATCGGCGAGATCCTGCTCACGATGGAGGAGGGCCTGGTGTTCCGCGGCAAGGAGGCGCGCATCAACCTCAAGGTCGTGCTGCAGACCTGGAAGGAGATGCCGCGCTACTGGGCCACCATCCTGCGCAGCGCCGTGATCGGCTGCTGGATGGGCATCACGCCGGGCGGCGCCACGCCGGCGTCCTTCATGAGCTACGGCATCGCCAAGCGCTTCTCCAAGCGCGGCGACGAGTTCGGCAAGGGCGAGATCGAGGGTGTCTACGCCCCGGAGACCGGCAACAACGCCGCCGGCACCTCCGCGCTGCTGCCGATGCTCACGCTCGGCATTCCGGGCTCGCCG
The DNA here is from genome assembly GCF_052655945.1 of Faunimonas sp. B44. NCBI lineage: Bacteria > Pseudomonadati > Pseudomonadota > Alphaproteobacteria > Hyphomicrobiales > Afifellaceae > Faunimonas > Faunimonas sp. B44. Next base: position 399,116 of record NZ_JBQYEX010000001.1, read on the forward strand.
ACCGCCGCCGTTCTCCTCGGTGGCCTGATGATCTGGGGCCTGCAGCCGGGACCGCTGCTCTTCGTGGAGCAGAAGGACTTCGTCTGGGGCCTCATCGCCAGCATGTACGTGGCGAACCTCGTCGCGCTGCTGATCGTTCTGACGACCGTGCCCTACCTGGCCGCGATCCTCAGGATCCCGTTCAGCATCATCGCGCCGATCATCATCGTCCTGTGCTCGATCGGCGCCTACACGATCGCCAACGAGTTCGGCGACGTGATCTACATGCTGATCTTCGGCGTCCTCGGCTACTTCTTCAAGAAGCTCAGCTACCCGCTGGCGCCGCTGGTGCTCGCGCTGGTTCTCGGCGGAATGGCCGAGGGCGCGTTCCGCCAGTCCATGCTGATGTCGCAGGGCTCCCTGACGATCTTCTGGTCGAACTGGCTGGTCGGGTCGATCGTCACCCTGGCGGTCATCCTCCTCTTCTGGCCGCTCATCTCCGCCGGGATCGCCTCGCTGCGCACCCGCGGCGCGGGCGTGCCGAGGGAGAGCCTCTAGGAGCGGCTTTCCGCCGTCTCCGCCCGCGGCGCTCCGGCGCCGCGGCTCGGGCGAAAGGCCTCGTGCCGGGCCGCAGGCGCGGCGAAACGGGCCGGGCCCCATGCCGGTACACCCAGCCCCTCCGATGCCTCCTTGTGGTATCGGCGGACGTGGTATACGGTATATCTAATGCGAAACGGCTGCGACGGGTGACGCCGCAGTCTTCCGCGAGGAGGGATGAACTTGCAGCAGGTGAGCGCACCGCCCCGGATCAAGGTTCAGCCGCTGGACACCAGCGTGAGCTTCCGGAACATGGCGTACGAGACGCTCAAGAGGGCGATCACGGAGATGGACATCTACGACCATCCCGACGAGATCCGCCTCGACGAGCGTCAGCTCTCTCAGGACCTCGCCGTCAGCCGGACCCCGGTCCGGGAGGCGATCACGCTGCTGGAGCAGGAGGGATTCGTCCGCTCGGTTCCGCGCCGCGGCATCTTCGTGGTGCGCAAGACCAAGCAGGAGATCCTCGACATGATCGCCGTCTGGGCGGCGCTGGAGAGCATGGCCGCCCGGCTCGCCACCACCGCCGCCAGCGACGATGATCTCGAGGAGCTCAAGGAGCTCTTCCAGGAGTTCGAGCGGGAAAGTCCCGGCGATCACATCAGCGAGTACTCCGACGCGAACATCGCCTTCCACCAGGCGGTGATCCGCCTCGGCGGCTGCAAGCTGATCGAGGACATGACCGCGAACCTCTTCATCCACATGCGGGCCATCCGGAAGGTCACGATCCGTCAGGAGAACCGCGCCGAACGCTCGGTGGTGGATCACCGCAACATCATCAATGCCCTCATCGCCCGCGATGCCGATCTGGCCGAACGCCTCGTCCGCGAGCACACGCTCGGGCTGAGGGAGCACGTCGAGCGGCACGGCGACTTCCTCGCCTGAGTTCGACCGAAGAACCGTCCGTCGGACGCGGGTGGGCACCCCGATCGGCGGATCCAATTGCCTAGGAGGAGCACCAATGGCAACAACGACGCTGGCCAAGCAGGCCGACACGACGACAGCAGACGACACCCTGAAAGCCAAGAGCCGCGATGCGAGCGTGGTGTCCGGCGGCCACCTGGTCGCGCGGGCCCTGAAGGCGGAAGGCGTCGACACGATCTTCACGCTGTGCGGCGGCCACATCATCGACATCTATGACGGCTGCGTCGACGAGGGCATCCGCATCATCGACGTCCGCCACGAGCAGGTCGCGGCCCATGCCGCCGACGGCTATGCGCGCCAGACCGGCAAGCTCGGCTGCGTCGTGACGACGGCCGGCCCCGGCTGCACCAATGCGGTGACCGGCGTTGCGACCGCCTTCCGCTCGGAGAGCCCGGTCCTCCATATCGGCGGCCAGACCTCGCTGTCGCAGTGGAAGCAGGGTGGGCTGCAGGACCTGCCGCACGTCGAGATGATGAAGCCGATCACCAAGTTCGCCTCGACCGTCATGTCGACCGAGCGGGTGGCGGACATGGTGTCCATGGCCGCGCGCGAGGCGTTCGCCGGCGCCTACGGTCCGGCCTACCTCGAGATTCCCCGCGACGTGCTCGACCGCGAGATCGACGTCTCCAAGGCCGTCGTCCCGGAGCCCGGACACTACCGCGCCTCCGTGAAGTCGATCGGCGACCCGCGCGACATCGAGAGGCTCGCCGACATCCTCGTGAACGCCGAGCGCCCGGCGATCCTCTTCGGCCAGCAGGTCTGGGCCGCCCGCGGCCACGAAGAGGCGATCGCGCTGCTGCGCGGCCTCGACATTCCCGGCTACTTCAACGGCGCGAGCCGCGGCCTCCTGCCGCCTGGCGATCCGCATCATTTCGACCGGACCCGCAGCCAGGCCTTCGCCAAGGCGGACGCGATCGTCATCGTCGGCACGCCGTTCGACTTCCGCATGGGCTACGGCAAGCGCATCACCTGCCCGACGCTGGTCCAGATCGACCAGGACTACCGCACGGTCGGCAAGAACCGCGACATCACGTTCGGCCTCGTCGGCGATCCCGGCGCGATCCTGAAGGCGGTGCTCGACGCCGCGACCGCGCGGATCGACAACGGCAAGCGCCAGCTGCGCAAGCAGTGGATGGAGCAGCTGCAGCAGGCAGAGGTCACCGCGACCGAGAAGCTGATGCCGCTCTTCAAGTCGGACCAGTCCCCGATCCATCCGTACCGGGTGGCCTGGGAGCTCAACGAGTTCCTGACCGACAACACCATCTACATCGGCGACGGCGGCGACGTGGTGACCATCTCGGCGCAGGCCGTGCGGCCGCGCGGCCCCGGCAACTGGATGGATCCGGGCGCGCTCGGTTCGCTCGGCGTCGGCACCGGCTTCGCCATCGCGGCCGGGCTCGCCCGGCCGGACGCCGAAGTGCTCTGCTATTATGGCGACGGCTCGTTCGGCATGACCGCCTTCGACATGGAGACGGCAAACCGCTTCGGCGTGCCGTATCTCGCGGTGATCGGCAACAACTCGGCCATGAACCAGATCCGCTACGGCCAGATCACCAAGTACGGCGAGCAGCGCGGCAATGTCGGCAACCTGCTCGGCGACGTGCCCTTCGGCAAGTTCGCGGAGATGCTCGGCGGCTACGGCGAGGAGGTCCGCGAGGCTTCCGAGATCCAGCCGGCGCTGCAGCGCGCCCGCGAGCAGATCGCCAAGACCGGCAAGTCGGCGGTCGTCAACATCTGGGTCGACCCGCGCGAGTACGCGCCGGGCACGAAGGCCCAGACGATGTACAAGTAAGGGAACCGGGGCGCGGCGCTCCGGCGCCGCGCCCGCTCCCTTAGAACGCATTCGGTCACAGGAAGGAACTAACGATGGGCAAGGCTCTCGAGGGCGTCCGCATCCTCGATTTCACCCACGTGCAATCCGGCCCCACCTGCACGCAGCTCCTCGCCTGGTTCGGAGCCGACGTGATCAAGGTGGAGCGGCCGGGCGTGGGCGACATCACGCGCGGGCAGCTGCAGGACATCCCGAACGTGGACAGCCTCTATTTCACGATGCTGAACCACAACAAGCGCTCGATCACGATCGACAGCAAGAACCCGAAGGGGAAGCTCGTCCTCGAGCGGCTCATGAAGGAATGCGACGTGCTGGTCGAGAACTTCGCGCCGGGCGCGCTCGACCGCATGGGCTTCACCTGGGAGCGCATCCAGGAGATCAACCCGCGCCTGATCATGGCCTCCATCAAGGGCTTCGGCCCGGGGCCCTACGAGGACTGCAAGGTCTACGAGAACGTCGCCCAGTGCACCGGCGGCTCGGCCTCCACCACCGGCTTCCGCGACGGCCTGCCGCTCGTCACCGGCTCACAGATCGGCGATTCGGGCACCGGCCTCCACCTCGCGCTCGGCATCGTCACCGCGCTCTACCACCGCACGCAGAGCGGCAAGGGCCAGCGCGTGACCTGTGCCATGCAGGACGGCGTCCTCAATCTCTGCCGCGTCAAGCTGCGCGACCAGCAGCGCCTCGCCCACGGCCCGCTCAAGGAGTATAGCCAGTACGGCGAGGGCATCCCGTTCGGCGAGGCGGTGCCCCGCGCCGGCAACGATTCCGGCGGCGGCCAGCCGGGCCGGATCCTGAAGTGCAAGGGCTGGGAGACCGATCCGAACGCCTACATCTACTTCATCACCCAGGCCCCGGTCTGGGAGGCGATCTGCGACGTCATCGGCAAGCCGGAATGGAAGACGCATCCGGACTACGCCAAGCCGGCCGCCCGCCTGCCGCGCCTCAACGAGATCTTCGGCGCGATCGAGGACTGGACCATGACCAAGACCAAGTTCGAGGCCATGGACATCCTCAACGAGTACGACATCCCCTGCGGCCCGATCCTTTCCATGAAGGAGATCGCGGAGGACGAGTCGCTGCGCGCCACCGGCACGCTGGTGGAGGTCGACCATCCGACCCGCGGCAAGTACCTGTCCGTCGGCAACCCGATCAAGCTGTCGGACAGCCCGGCCGAGGTGACGCGTTCGCCGCTCCTCGGCGAGCACACGGACGAGATCCTGCGCAGCGTTCTCGCCTTCAACGACGACGAGATCGCCGAGATCGAGGAGTCGGGTGCGCTCGGGCAGATCCATCGGCAGGCTGCGGAGTAGACCACACCCGGCGGGCGGCTCCGGCCGCCCACCGTTCAAGTACGATCATCGCGGGCCGACAATCCTGGTCCGCCGGGACGCGAAGGGCGCGCCGGTCGCCGCCCTGGCGTCTGACCGCCAAGACATATCGAACGCACGTTCGGAGGAGCATTCAATGAGCAATGTCGCAATGAGAGAGGCCCCGGTATCCGGGAGCGCGAAGGACACGGTACGCGAGGTCCTCGACCGGGTGCGGGCCGACGGCCGCAACGCGCTCACAGCGCCGGAAGGCAAGCTGGTCTGCGACGCCTACGGCATTCCGGTGCCGCAGGAAGGCGTGGCCAAGTCTGCCGACGAGGCGCGCCAGCTCGCCGAGCAGATGGGCCTGCCGGTCGTCCTGAAGATCGTCTCCCCGGACATCCTCCACAAGACCGAGGCCGGCGGCGTGCTGGTCGGCCTGAAGACGGCCGACGAGGTCGCCAAGGGCTACGACACGATCCTCGCCAACGCGAAGAACTACAAGGCCGACGCCAAGATCGATGGCGTTCAGGTCCAGCAGATGCTGACCGGCGGCCAGGAAGTGATCGTCGGCGCCGTCACCGACGGCTCGTTCGGCAAGCTCGTGGCCTTCGGCCTCGGCGGCGTGCTCGTCGAGGTCCTGAAGGACGTCACCTTCCGCCTCGCGCCGGCCACGCGCGAGGACGCGCTCTCCATGCTCGACGGCATCCAGGCGGCCGAGATGCTGAAGGGCGTGCGCGGCAGCGAGCCGGTCAACCGCGACGCGCTCGCCGACCTGATCGAGAAGGTGAGCCGCCTCGTCAGCGATTTCCCCGAGATCTCGGAGATGGACCTCAACCCGGTCTTCGCCACCGCCAAGGGCGCCATCGCGGCCGACGTGCGGATCGTCGTCGATTTCGACCCGGCACCGCAGCGGCATCGTCCGAGCCAGGACGAGATCGTCACGGCGATGAACCGGATCATGAAGCCGAAGGCGGTCGCGGTCATCGGCGCCTCGGCCGAGGACGGCAAGATCGGCAATTCCGTGATGAAGAACCTCATCAACGGCGGCTATCCGGGCGAGATCTACCCGATCCATCCGAAGGCCGAGGAGATCCTCGGCTACAAGGCCTACAAGAGCGTCAAGGACGTTCCGGGCGAGATCGACGTGGCGGTGTTCGCTATTCCGGCGAAGTTCGTGGCGCAGGCGCTCACCGAGTGCGGCGAGAAGCAGATCCCCGGCGCGGTCCTCATCCCATCGGGCTTCGCCGAGACCGGCAACGAGGAAGGCCAGCGCGAGATCCAGGAGATCGGGCGGAAGTACAACATCCGCCTGATGGGCCCGAACATCTACGGCTTCTACTACACGCCGGCCAATCTCTGCGCGACCTTCTGCACGGCCTATGACGTCAAGGGCTCGGCGGCGCTCTCCTCGCAGTCCGGCGGCATCGGCATGGCGATCATCGGCTTCAGCCGCTCCGCCAAGATGGGCGTCTCCGCGATCGTCGGCCTCGGCAACAAGTCGGATCTCGACGAGGACGACCTGCTCACCTTCTTCGAGCAGGACGAGAACACCAAGGTCATCGCGCAGCATTGCGAGGACCTGAAGGACGGCCGCGCCTTCGCGGAAGTCGCCCGTCGCGTGTCCAAGAAGAAGCCCGTCGTCGTCCTGAAGGCCGGCCGCACCTCGGCCGGCGCGAAGGCAGCGAGCTCCCACACCGGCGCGCTCGCCGGCAACGACAAGATCTACGAGGACGTCTTCAAGCAGGTCGGCGTCATCCGCGCCCGCTCGCTCCGCCAGCTCCTCGAGTTCGCCCGCGGCGTCCCGATCCTGCCGACGCCGAAGGGCGAGAACGTCGTCATCATCACCGGCGCCGGCGGCTCGGGCGTGCTGCTGTCCGATGCCGTGGTCGACAACGGCATGAGCCTGATGGCGATGCCCGACGACCTCGACGCGGCGTTCCGGAAGTTCATCCCGCCCTTCGGCGCGGCCGGCAACCCGGTCGACATCACCGGCGGCGAGCCCCCGACGACGTACCAGAACACGGTCCGCCTCGGGCTCGAGGACGAGCGCATCCACTCCCTCATCCTGGGCTACTGGCACACGATCATCACGCCCCCGATGGTCTTCGCCAAGCTGATGGTCGAGGTGAAGGAGGAGATGAAGGCGAAGGGCATCGAGAAGCCGATGGTCGCCTCGCTCGCCGGCGACATCGAGGTTGAGGAGGCCGCCGAATATCTCTACCAGAACGGCATTCCGGCCTACGCCTATTCGACCGAGCTGCCCGTCGAGGTGCTCGGCGCGAAGTACAAGTGGGCGCGCGGCGCGGGCCTGCTCTGAGCGTGTGAGAACCACGGGGCGCCCGGCACCCGGGCGCCCCGGACCCAACGATTGGATCGGGGATGAACATCCACAACACGGGCGCACCCACGTCTCAGTCGAACCAGCCGGCCCGGAGCATCCATCCCGGCTCCGGACGGCGGAAGACGCGACCGACGCCGAAGGGGCGGCAGGTCGACACCGTTTCGCTCGACGAGGTGAGCGCCCTGCTGGGCGACCGCTCGCGCCAGCGCGATCTCCTGATCGAACACCTCCATCTCCTGCAGGACACCTATGGCTGCCTGCATGCGCGCCATCTCGTGGCGCTCGCCGCCGAGATGCGCCTCGCGCTCGCGGAGGTCTACGAGGTCGCGTCCTTCTACGCGCATTTCGACATCGTCATGGACGGCGAGCCGGCGCCGCCGCCGCTGACGGTCCGGGTCTGCGACAGCCTGACCTGCGCCATGATGGGCGGCGACGGGCTGCTTGCGGCTCTTCCCGACGCCCTCGGCCAGGACGTCCGCGTCGTCCGTGCGCCCTGCATGGGCGGCTGCCACAATGCGCCGGTCGTCGCGATCGGCCATTCGCTCCACGAGCATGCGAGCGTCGAATCCGTCGCGCAGGCGGTGAGCGCCGGCGACACCCACCCGCATTTGCCGGCCTACAAGGACTTCGACGCCTATCGTGCCGACGGTGGCTACAAGATCCTCGAGGAATGCCTGTCGGGCGTGCGCAGCGTCGACGACGTGATCGCGGCGCTCGAGGATTCCGGCATCCGCGGCCTCGGCGGCGCCGGCTTCCCGACCGGGCGCAAGTGGCGCTTCGTGCGGGCCGAGCCGGGCCCGCGCCTGATGGCGATCAACGGCGACGAGGGCGAGCCCGGCACCTTCAAGGACCGCTATTATCTCGAGCAGGACCCGCACAGGTTCCTCGAAGGCATGCTGATCGGCGCCTGGGCGGTCGAGGCCGAGGCGGTCTACATCTATCTCCGGGACGAATACCCGCAGTGCCGGGAGATCCTCCTCCGCGAGATTCCGAAGCTGGAGGCTGCGGGGCTCTCGCGCCATACGAAGATCCATCTCCGTCGCGGCGCCGGCGCCTATATCTGCGGCGAGGAATCCGCGATGCTCGAATCGATCGAGGGCAAGCGCGGCCTGCCGCGGCACAAGCCGCCGTTCCCGTCGCAGGTCGGCCTGTTCGGGCGCCCGACCCTCATCAACAATGTCGAGACCGTGTTCTGGGTCCGCGACATCCTGGAGCGCGGCGGGGCGTGGTTCGCGAGCCACGGCCGCCACGACCGCAAGGGGCTCCGGACCTTCTCCGTCTCCGGCCGCGTCAGGGAGCCGGGCGTGAAGCTCGCACCGGCCGGCATCACGCTCCGCGAACTGGTCGACGAGTATTGCGGCGGCATGCAGGACGGGCACACGCTCAAGGGCTATCTCCCCGGCGGTGCGTCCGGCGGCGTCCTCCCGGCCTCCATGGCCGACATCCCGCTCGACTTCGGCACGCTCGAGCCGCATGGCTGCTTCATCGGCTCGGCAGCGGTCATCGTGCTCTCCGACCGGGACAACATGCGCGACGTGGCGCTCAACCTCCTGAAGTTCTTCGAGGACGAGAGCTGCGGCCAGTGCACGCCGTGCCGGGTCGGCACGGAGAAGGCGGTTTCCATCATGGAAAGGCCGCACTGGGACGAGACGCTTCTCGGCGACCTGATGAAGGTGATGGGCGACGCGTCGATCTGCGGTCTCGGCCAGGCGGCGATGAACCCGGTCAAGCAGGTGCTGAAGCATTTCCGCGACGATCTCGCGCCGCGCGCCTGAGCCTTCGGGCGACGCGCGGCGGCGCCGGTCGGCCGTCAAAGACGAACGAGGGGTCCTAATGACCAACACGATCAAGTTCTTCCTGGACGGCGTCGAAGTCGAGGCGCAGCCGGGCGAGACCATCTGGCAGGTCGCCAACCGGAACGGCACGGAGATCCCGCACCTCTGCTATTCGCCGAAGCCCGGCTATCGGCCGGACGGCAATTGCCGCGCCTGCATGGTCGAGGTCGAGGGCGAGCGCGTGCTCGCCGCCTCCTGCATCCGCAAGCCCGCGCCGGGCATGAAGGTCAGCAGCGCCTCCGAGCGCGCGGAGAGCTCGCGCAAGCTCGTCTTCGAGCTTCTCGTCGCCGACCAGCCGGAGCGCGAGCGCGCGCACGATCCGGATTCCCGCTTCTGGACCTGGGCCGACCGGATCGAGGTCGACGAGAGCCGATTCCCGGCGGTCGCGCGAGCCAACAAGACCGCCGACTTCACGCATCCGGCGATGGCCGTGCAGCTCGACGCCTGCATCCATTGCACGCTCTGCGTCCGCGCCTGCCGCGAAGTTCAGGTGAACGACGTCATCGGGATGGCCTCGCGCGGCCATCTCGAGAAGATCGTGTTCGACTTCGACGACCCGATGGGCGGCTCCACCTGCGTCGCCTGCGGCGAATGCGTGCAGGCCTGCCCGACCGGCGCGCTCATGCCGGCCACCCAGGTCGACGCGGCCGGCGTCTTCACCAATGCGCCGGACCGGGAGGTCGCGAGCGTCTGCCCCTATTGCGGCGTCGGCTGCCAGCTCACCTACCAGATCAAGGAAGACCGCATCGTTGCGGTCGACGGCCGCGACGGCCCGTCGAACCGCAACCGGCTGTGCGTGAAGGGCCGCTTCGGCTTCGACTACGTCCACCATCCGGACCGGCTCACCGTCCCGCTCGTTCGTCGCGAGGGCATCTCCAAGCACGACGTCGACATCGACCCGCTCAACCCGTTCACGCATTTCCGCGAGGCGAGCTGGGAAGAGGCGCTCGACCTCGCCGCCGGCGGCCTGCGGAAGATCCGCGACGCGCGCGGCGGCAACGCGCTCGCCGGGTTCGGTTCCGCAAAGGGCTCCAACGAGGAGGCCTATCTCTTCCAGAAGCTCGTGCGCACCGGCTTCGGCACCAACAATGTCGACCATTGCACGCGGCTCTGCCACGCCTCTTCCGTCGCCGCGCTGATGGAAGGCGTCGGGTCGGGCGCAGTCTCCGCGCCGTTCATGGCTGCCGAGGATGCCGACGTGATCGTCGTGATCGGCGCCAACCCGACCGAGAACCACCCGGTCGCCGCGACCTTCTTCAAGAATGCGGTGAAGCGCGGCGCCCGGCTTGTGGTGATGGATCCGCGCGGCACGGTGATGATGCGGCACGCAACCGACATGCTGCAGTTCAAGCCGGGCCGCGACGTGGCCATGCTGAACGCGATGCTCCACACGATCATCGAGGAGGAGCTCTACGACCGCCAGTACGTCCAGGCGAACACGTTGGATTTCGAGGCGCTCGCGGAGAGCGTCCGCGATTTCCCGCCGGAGAAGATGGCGGAGATCTGCGGCATCCCGGCCGAGAAGCTGCGCGAGGTCGCCCGGCTCTACGCACGCGCCGAGGCCGCCATCATCTTCTGGGGCATGGGCGTCTCGCAGCACATCCACGGCACCGACAACGCCCGCTGCCTGATCGCGCTCTCGCTCGTCACCGGCCAGATCGGCCGTCCCGGCACGGGGCTCCACCCGCTCCGCGGCCAGAACAACGTGCAGGGCGCCTCCGATGCCGGCCTCATCCCGATGGTCTATCCGGACTACCAGTCCGTGGAGGACCCGAAGGTGCGCGCCTTCTACGAGGACCTCTGGGGCGCGCAGCTCAGCCCGACGCGCGGCCTGACCGTGGTCGAGATCATGGACGCGGTCCATGCCGGGCAGATCAGCGGCATGTACATCATGGGCGAGAACCCGGCGATGTCCGATCCCGACGTGACGCACGCCCGCGAGGCGCTCGCCAAGCTCGACCACCTCGTCGTGCAGGACATCTTCCTCACCGAGACGGCGAAATATGCCGACGTCGTGCTGCCGGCCTCGGCCTGGCCCGAGAAGGACGGCACCGTCACCAACACCAACCGCCAGGTCCAGATGGGCCGCAAGGCGCTGCCGCTGCCGGGCCAGGCCCGGCAGGATCTCGACCTCATCGTCGAGATCGCGAAGCGCCTCGGCCTGCCGTGGACCTATTCGCATCCGCGCGAGGTCTTCGCCGAGATGACGAAGGCCATGCCGTCGCTCGACAACATCACCTGGGAGCGCGTTGCGCGCGAAGATTCCGTCACCTACCCGGCCTTTTCGCCCGACGAGCCCGGCGCGGACATCGTGTTCACCGAAGGCTTCCCGACGCCGACCGGGCGCGCCCGGTTCGTCCCGGCCCAACTCGTTGCGCCCGCCGAGGAGCCGGATCCGGAGTACCCGATGGTGCTCACCACCGGCCGGCAGCTGGAGCACTGGCACACCGGCTCGATGACCCGACGGGCGAGCGTGCTCGACGATCTGGAGCCGGAGGCGGTCGCCTACCTCTCGGCCCGCGACATGGAGCGGTACGGCTTCCAGTCCGGCCAGCCGATCCGCGTGGCCACCCGGCGCGGCGCGATCGTTCTGAAGGCCCGCGTCGACGGCGCGATCCCGCCGGGGCTGGTCTTCATCCCCTTCGCCTATGCGGAGGCGGCGGCGAACGTGCTCACCAACCCGCAGCTCGACCCCTTCGGCAAGATTCCGGAGTTCAAGTACTGCGCGGCGAAGCTCGAGCACGTCTACGAGCGCGCGAAGGAGGCCGCCGAGTAGGGCGGCCTCGTCTCTCCTATCGGGCTCAGCCGTCGCAGGCCGCCGCGCGCTGGAGAAGGAAAGCCTTCTCGCGTGCGTTGCGGCTGAGCGCGGCGGCTTTCTCGAATTCCGCCTTCGCCTCCATGAGGCGGCCCGTGCGGAACAGGAAATCGCCCTTCGCCGCGGGGAGGGGAGCGTAGCGCGCAAGCGCCGGCTCCCGCTCGACCGCCGCCAGAAGCTCGAGGCCGGCATCCGGGCCGAAGGCCATGCTGTGCGCCACCGCCCGGTTGAGCTCGACGACCGGCGACGGCATCACCGTGACGAGCCGGTCGTAGAGCGACGCAATCCGGCGCCAGTCCGTCTCATCCGCATGGCGGGCCCTGGCATGGCATGCGGCGAGCGCGGCCTGGAGGGCATAGGGTCCGTCGGCCCCTCCGAGCGCCTCCGACCGGGCGAGCGCGGCGAGGCCGCGCCGGATGAGGAGCCGGTCCCAGCGGGTGCGGTCCTGCTCGGTGATCGGAACGAGCGAGCCGTCGGGCGCCGTCCGGGCGGCGAGCCGCGACGCCTGGATCTCGATGAGGGCAAGCAGCCCGAAGACCTCCGGATCGTCAGGCATCAGGCCGGCGAGGATGCGGCCGAGGCGCATCGCCTCGAAGCAGAGGGTCGGGCGGATCAGGTCGTCGCCCGCAGTCGCCGCATAGCCCTCGTTGAAGATCAGGTAGACGATCTCGAGCACCGAGGCGAGGCGCGCGGCGCGGTCGGCGCCGCGCGGCACCTCGAACGCAAGGCCGGCATCGCGGAGCGTCCGCTTGGCCCGCACGATGCGCTGGGCAATGGTCGCCCCGCTCGCCAGGAACGCGCGGGCGATCTCGTCGGTCGTCAGCCCGGCGACCAGGCGGAGCGTCAGCGCCGCGCGCGCTTCGCGCGAGAGGACCGGGTGGCAGGCGGCGAAGACGAGCCCGAGAAGCTCGTCGCCGAGATCGTCGTCGAGCGCGGCCTCGATCGCTTCGACGTCTGCGCTCGTCTCCGTCTCGATCGCCCGGCCGATCTCGGCATGCTTGGCGGCGCGCATTCTCTCGTGCCGGAAGCCGTCGATCGCCCGGCGCTTGGCTGCCGCCATCAGCCATGCGCCGGGATTGTCCGGAACGCCGGTTCGCGGCCATTCGGCGAGCGCGGTGACGAGGGTGTCCTGCGCGAGTTCCTCGGCGCGGTCCACGTCGCGCACGAAGCGGGCGAGGCCCCCGATGAGCCTCGCCCGTTCGATCCGGAACACCGTCTCGATCGCACGGTGGGTGTCGGTATCGGCCATCGCTCCTCAGAAGAGCCTCGGCGCGCAAAGGTCAACGCCGCCGTGCGCGGCCCCGTCTGCGTTTCCGGCTCAGAGCCGCGCCTCGAGCACCAGGTTGAAGGGCGTCTCGGCCGCCCGGCGGAAGCGCGTGAAGCCTGCCTTCCGAAAGACGTCCGCGAGCCGCGCTTCCCCGGCCTGCGCGCCGAGCACCAGATGGCCGCCTTCGGAGATGGCATGCGCGCAGCAGATCGTGGTGGAGGCGGAATAATAGAGCCGGGCAACCGGCGAGATGTTGTCCTCGACCCGGTCGTTCGCGAACGGCTCGACCAGCATCACCGTACCGTCAGGCGCGAGCGCCTGCGCCGCATGGCGGGCGGCCGAGAGCGGATCGCCCATGTCGTGCAGGCAGTCGAAGAAGCAGATCAGAGCGTAGCCCGTGCCCGGATAGTCGTCGGCGCGGGCCGTGGCGAACCGGGCGCGTTCCGCGACGCCCGCCGTGGCGGCGATTCGCTCCGCTTCCGCGATCGAGCCGGAATGCGTGTCGAAGCCGTAGAAGCGCGAGGCGGGGAAGGATTCCGCCATCAGCGTAGTGGAATGGCCATGGCCGCAGCCGATATCGGCGACCACCGCCCCCGCCTTCAGCTTCTCGACGACCCCTTCGAGCGCCGGCAGCCATTCCTGGACGAGGCTGCCGCGATAGGCGTTCCGGTAGAAGGCGGCGACGCCGCAGAAGAGGCGCCCGTCATGGTCGCCCCAAGCGATGCCTTTGCCTGTGCGGAACGCCTCGACCGCCTTCGTCTCGTCCGACCACATCGAGGCAACCGTCGACCAGCCGTTCGGGATGAAGGCCGGGCTGTCCTCGTCGGCCAGCACGAAGGCCTGCTCCGGTGTCAGCTCGTAGGTTCCGCTGATGGCGTGGAAGAGCACGTAGCCGCCGGCGACCTGCGCGTTGAGCCATTCGCGCACGTAGCGTTCCGCACATCCGGCGCGGCGCGCGATCTCGCGCGAACTGAGCGGGCCGGCCCCGGCCATGGCCTTGTAGAGGCCGAGGCGGTTGCCGAGGCTGATCATGACTCCGCCATAGCCGGCGGAAAGGTCGATGACGGCGCGTGTGACGCATTCGTCGATCTTCGCCGGGTCGAGCGGTGCGGGTTGGGGTTCCCGGGCGGCCTGAACGTTGTGCATGGCAATGTCTCCTCGTGCCCCGGTGCGGGGCGTGCGGACCATGGACGCTGCTCGGCTCGGGCGGCAGAGCGGTATCGGCCGGTATCGGTCCGATCGTGCCAATCGCATCGGAACCGGCGCTTGCGGCGGCGATCGGGCGTGGTGCCGCCGCCCTGCCGGTTCTATGCTGAGCCGACGCAAGAGAGCCGCCATGCATCCTCGAACCGAAACCGGATCGGCGCCGCTCCAGGTCAGCCTCCTGGCCATTCCGGAAGCCGCCATATCGACGCTCACCGGCGTGTTCGACGTGATGAACGCCTTCGCCATCGTGCCGCCGGAGGAAGGCGCGCCCTGGACGCCCCCGCCCTTTGCGGTGGAGATCGTGGGGCTCTCGGCCGGCCCGCTGGAGCTCGCGAGCGGGGTGCCGGTGACGGTGCAGCGAAGCGTGGCCGCGATCGAGGAGACCGACATCGTCATCGTGCCTTCCGTGATGATCGGGCCGGATGGATGGCAGAAGGCGCGCTATCCGGAGCTGGTCACGTGGCTGGAGGCGATGCACCGGCGCGGCGCGCTCCTCTGCTCGGCCTGTTCGGGCATCTTCCTGCTGGCGGAGACCGGGCTTTTCGACGGCATGCCCGCGACGGTGCATTTCGGCTATGCTCGCCTGTTCCAGGCCGCCTTCCCGGATGTCCCGATCTTCCCGGAGCGGGTCCTCGTCATTGCCGGCAGGCGGGAGGAGCTGATTACCTCGGGCGCCTCCATGACCTGGCACGATCTGGTGCTCTACCTGATCGCACGCCATGCGGGGGCAACGGCGGCGCAGACGGTAGCGCGCTACTTCGCGCTCCAATGGCACCAGGACGGCCTCGCCCCCTACATCGTCTTCGAAGGCCGCAGGGATCACGGCGACAGCGCGGTGGCGGCGGCGCAAGCCTGGATTGCCGAGCATTTCTCGGTCGCGAACCCGCTCGTCGAGATGGCGCGACGCGCCGACCTGCCGGAGCGCACGTTCAAGCGCAGGTTCGGGAGCGCGACCGGCCTCAGCCCGATCGCCTACGTCCAGCGCCTCAGGGTGGAGGACGCCAAGCGCCGGCTGGAGCGGACGGAGGCCTCGATCGACGAAATCAGCTGGCAGGTCGGCTACGAGGAGCCCGCCTTCTTCCGCCGCCTATTCAGGCGCGTGACCGGCCTGTCGCCGGGCGCCTACCGCCGCCGCTTCCGCATGCCCGATTTCGGGCAGGCGGGTCGAGGCGTGTAAACGCCCGCGGGCGATCGAACGCCACGCCGCGCCCCTTAGACGGCGTGCTTGGCGTCAATTTTGGCAGCCCCGATTTGGGGTGTACCGGGCCTCAATAGGAGCGCGGCAGCCCGAGGACGTGCTCGCCGAGAAAGGCGAGGATCAAGTTCGTGGAGATGGGCGCGACCTGGTAGAGCCGCGTCTCGCGGAACTTCCGCTCCACGTCGTACTCCTCCGCGAAGCCGAAGCCGCCATGCGTCTGCAGGCACATGTCGGCGGCAAACCAGGACGCTTCGGAGGCGAGGAGCTTCGCCATGTTCGCTTCCGGCCCGCAGGGCGTTCCCGCCTCGAACAAGGCCGCTGCCTTCTCCACCATCAGCTTCGCCGCCTCGCTCTGCGCATAGGCGCGCGCGATCGGGAACTGCACGCCCTGGTTCTGGCCGATCGGACGGCCGAAGACGACGCGCTCCTTCGCATAGTCCCGGGCCTTGCCGATGAACCAGCGTGCGTCGCCGATGCATTCGGCCGCGATCAGGATCCGTTCGGCGTTCATGCCGTCGAGGATGTAGCGGAAACCGCGGCCCTCCTCGCCGATCAGGCTGTCGGCGGGGATCTCGAGGTCCTCGAAGAAGACTTCCGTGGTGGCATGGTTCAGCATCGCCCGGATCGGCCGGATGGTGAGCCCGTTCCCCCGCGCCGTGCGCATGTCGACGAGGAACACCGAGAGCCCGTCGCTCTTGCGCTGCACCGCGTCCTTCGGCGTGGTGCGGGCGAGCAGCACCATCAGGTCCGAATGCTCGGCGCGCGAGGTCCAGATCTTCTGCCCGTTGACGACGTAGCGGTCGCCGCGCCGCTCGGCGAACGTGCGGATCGAGGTGGTGTCGGTGCCGGCGCCGGGTTCGGTCACGCCGAAGGCCTGCAGGCGTACGCGGCCGGCGGCGATCTCGGGCAGCCAGCGCTGCTTCTGCGCCTCGCTGCCGTTCCGGAGCACGGTGCCCATCGTGTACATCTGGGCATGGAGGGCGGCCGCATTGCCGCCGCTCGCGTGCACCTCCTCCAGGATCGTGGCCGCAGCCGACAGCCCCAACCCGCTGCCGCCATAAGCCTCCGGGATGAGAACCCCGAGGAACCCGGCCTCGGTCATCGCCTGCACGAACGCGGTCGGATAGGCGCGCTCGCGGTCGAGCTCGCGCCAGTAGGCGCCCGGGAAGCGCTCGCAGAGCGTCCGGACGGCCGCGCGGATCTGGCCGACCGTCTCGGCGTCGACGCTCATGCCGCCGCCGCCTCCGGTTCCTTGCCGGAAAAGAACGCGGCGAGCGCCGGCTCGATCAGATCCGGCCGCTGCTCCGCCGGATAATGCCCGGTCGGGACCGAAAAGCCGCGAAGATCGTCGCACCACTCCGCCCAGGCCTCCAGCGGCCGGTAGTGCCGGCCGACATGGCTGTTGTCTCCCCAGATCGCCAGGACCGGGCAGGCGATCTTCCGCTTGCCGTAATCGGCGCTGTCCATCGGGAAGTCGTGGTGGATGGTCGCCCGGTAGTCGTCGCAGACGGCGCGGATCTGGTCCGGCGTCGCGCAGCGGATGTATTCGGCCATCGCGCCTTCGGAGAAGATCGAGAGCCCGACGCCCTTCTTGTTCAGCTTGTAGCGCATGTAGAAATCGAGGTCTGAGGCGATCAGGTGCTCGGGGAACGGCGCCTTCTGGGCCATGAAGAGCCAGTGATAGGATTCGAGCGCCCAGCCGAGCGAGATGTGGGTCAGCACGTGGTGCGTCGGCACGATGTCGAGCGCCGCCATCCGCTCCACCACCTCCGGATGGTCGAGCGCCATGCGGAAGGCGACGCGCGCGCCGCGGTCGTGGCCCGCGACGGCGAAGCGGTGGAAGCCGAGCGCCCGCATCACCGCGACGTTGTCCTCCGCCATGGCGCGGAACGTGTAGGCCGAGCCGTCGTCGCCGGCCGGCGGCTTCCCGCTGTCGCCATAGCCGCGGAGATCGGTCGCCACCACCGTGAACCGCTCCGCGAGCTTCGGCGCCACCTTGTGCCAGGAGACGAGAGTGAGCGGATTGCCGTGGAGAAGGAGGAGCGGCGGCCCGCTGCCCGCGATTGCGACCTGGATCTCCGCGCCGGCGCCCTCCATGCGACGGAACCGGAAGCCCTCCATCAGGCGGGCGGCCTCGAGCGAGGGCGGGGCGGACGTCGCTTCAAGCATCGGATCCTCCATCTCGGCAGAGGTCTCCACCCGCAGCGGGCGCGCGTCAACCCGGCGGTGACCGACGCGGCTTGACCTCGCGGCGGCGCCGTCGCACTCACCCCGGTGAAGAAGCGCTCGAGCCGGAGAGAAAAATGGTCCGTATCGTAGAGATCCGCGAGGCGGTCGTGCCGATCGCCTCGCCGATCGCCAACGCCTACATCGATTTCTCCAAGATGACCGCGAGCGTCGTCGCCGTCGTCACCGACGTCGTCCGTGACGGCAAGCCCGTCGTCGGCTACGGCTTCAATTCCAACGGACGCTACGCCGCCTCGGGTCTCCTTAACGAGCGCTTCCTGCCGCGCCTGCGGGAGGCAAAGGCGGAGAGCCTCCTCGACGATTCCGGCGACAATCTCGACCCGCACCGCATCTGGGCGACCATGATGACGAACGAGAAGCCGGGCGGCCACGGCGAACGTTCCGTCGCCGTCGGCGTGGTCGACATGGCGGTCTGGGACGCGACCGCCAAGATCGCAGGCGTGCCGCTCTACAGGCTGCTCGCCGAGCGTCATGGCGGCGGGGCGCCGGACGAGAGCGTCTTCGTCTACGCCGCCGGCGGCTACTACCATCCGGGCAAGGACCTCTCCGCCCTCCAGGACGAGATGCGGAGTTACCGCGACCGCGGCTACCGTGTCGTGAAGATGAAGATCGGCGGCGCGCCGCTCGACGAAGACCTGCGCCGCATCGAAGCCGTTCTCGAGGTGGTCGGAGAGGGCCGGAACCTCGCCGTCGACGCCAATGGCCGCTTCGACCTGGAGACTGCGATCCGATACGCGGAGGCGATGAAGCCCTACGATCTCTTCTGGTACGAGGAGGCCGGCGACCCGCTCGACTATGCGCTGCAGGCCGAGCTCGCGAAGCACTATCCGGGGCCGATGGCGACGGGCGAGAACCTCTTCTCGCACCAGGACGCCCGCAACCTCGTGCGTTACGGCGGCATGCGGCCGGACCGCGACTGGCTGCAGTTCGACTGCGCGCTCTCCTATGGCCTCGTCGAGTATCTCCGCACGCTTGCGCTCCTCCCCGATTACGGTTTCTCCAGCCGCAACGTGATCCCGCATGGCGGGCACCAGCTTTCGCTCAACATCGCTGCCGGGCTGCATCTCGGCGGCAACGAATCCTATCCGGACGTCTTCGCACCCTTCGGCGGCTTCGCGGATGACACGCCGGTGGAGGATTCGCGCGTGCGCCTGCCCGACGCGCCGGGCATCGGCTTCGAGAAGAAGTCCGCGCTGATCAGGACGATGCGGGAGGCGACGGCGACCTGACGAGGGGCCTCAGCCTCGCGCAGCCCGGCGCGCGAGGCAGATCTGGTTCAGGCTGTCTGCGCCGAGGGGACGCCTGGCGAAGTCGCCGTAGCGCGCCGCAAGCCGAAGCCCAGCCGCCTGCAGCAGCAGTTCGAGCTCCTGCGGGAAGATCTGCCTGAGTGCGAGCGGCGCCAGCGCCTTTCCGCGGCCTGCGCCGGCGCCGATGCGCCAGCGCGCGGTCCGCACCTGGCGAACCGGGTCGTAATGGGCCTCCTCCTCGATCGGGATCCCGGAGGAGGGGTTGATACCGAGGTCGAGGCGGACGGTCCTGCCGTCGCAGGCCGCCAGCGCGCTCGGCCGGGGATGGACGATGTCGAAGGCGAGGACACCGTCCTCCGCCAGGTGCTCGCGGATCACCGACAGGCAGGAGACGAGCGCGTCGTTGCGCTCCAGGTGGGCGAGCGAATTGCAGGTGACGAGCACGAGCCGGAAGCGCCGTTCGAGCGAGAAAGACCGCATGTCGCCTTTGCGCAAGAGGACGCTCACGCCCTCCGCACCCGCCTTCGCCCGTGCGGCGCCCAGCATGGACGGGGATGCGTCGAGGCCGGTGACGTCGTGGCCGTCGCGCGCGAGCGGGATGGTTAGGCGCCCGGTCCCGCAGGCAAGCTCCAGGACGGGTCCGCCCGTCTCGGCGGCAACGCCACGGTAGAACGCCTCGCACGGCCCGGGGCGCACCACCTCGTCGTAGAGATGCGGATCGTCGTAGATGGTCTGCGGTCGCATCCGGGCTTGGTGCCAGCGATCCAGTGCTGGTTCAACCGGTTGCGGCCTCGGCCGGTCTTTGCGCCCGCAGGAGCTACTTGCGCCCTTGCTGCGCCTTTCGGCACATCGGGCCCGGACCTCGCATGTAGTGCTGTTCGGGACGGTACTCGGAAACCAGCCGGTTGCGGATGGTTCTGAACCCGGCACGGAGGGAACGGGCAATCCGGGCGAGCATCTTCAGCGCTCCTGCCGCTTGGTGTGGTCCAACGATCTTCGCGTACATGATACGATATGACGATCATATTGCGTTATTGTTTCATCCAGGCGCAAAAAAGGCTTCGTAAGCCTGCAGGCGGGTTACAACGGCGATGCCGCCGGCATGCCACATCGAAGGTTGTTGGCCGTCCATCCCGGGGCCGCTGACGGATACCCACGGTCCAGCAGCGAAGATCGGCGGGCCGTCGAGGGACGCCGCGTGAGGCGGCCCGGTCGGCGGCGGTCAGCGCGCGCTCGCCCTGGCCGGGCTCTTCCGGCGCTTCGCCCGTCTCGCGAGCATATTGAGCAGCTCCACGAAGGCGGAGAAGGCCATGGCGGCGTAGATGTAGCCCTTCGGCATGTGGGCCCCGAAGCCTTCCGCCACGAGCGTGGTGCCGATGAGGAGCAGGAAGCCCAGCGCCAGCATGACGATCGTCGGATTGCTCTGGATGAAGTTCGCGAGCGGGTCGGCGGCGAGGAGCATCACGGTCACCGCCACGACGACCGCGATCACCATGATCGGGATGTGCTCGGTCATGCCGACAGCCGTGATGATGCTGTCGATGGAGAAGACGAGGTCGAGGAGGAGGATCTGCCCGATCGCCGCAGCGAAGCCGATCGTCGCGTCCTTCTTCTCGAACAGGTCGTCGCCCGGGTCGGGGTCGACGTTGTGATGGATCTCCTTGGTGGCCTTCCAGACCAGGAACAGGCCGCCGGCGATCAGGATGAGGTCGCGCCAGGAGAAGCCGTGATCGAACAGCGTGAAGATCGGCGTGGTGAGCTGCACGATGAAGGCGATGGTGCCGAGGAGCGCGAGACGCAGGATCAGCGCCATGCCGATGCCGATGCGGCGCCCCCGGGAGCGCTGGTGCTCGGGGAGCTTGTTCGTCAGGATCGAGATGAAGATGAGGTTGTCGATGCCGAGCACCACCTCCATGGCGATCAGGGTCGCGAGCGCCGCCCATGCTGCGGGCTGGGCGGCGAGTTCCATCAGGTAGTCCACCCGGCGCACTCCTTCGTCTTTCGGCCGGACTCCTGGCCGGCCGCGGCAGCGCCGACCAAACGGCCGACCGAGGCGCCGCACGAACGGCCGCGATGGCCTGGTTCCGTTGCGATCCCCGAGGCCTGAAATGCACTTGGCCGGCTGCGGGTTCAATGCTGCCCTTCGACGGTGCGCCGCATCGGATCCGGGAACCGGCTGCTTACCCTTCGAGGCGAAGACCCGCCCCCGCGCGGCGCTTGAGGGAACGGAATGGGCGCCCGGCGCGTCGAGAGCTGAAGTCGGTGTCACGAAGAGGATGATCCCGTGAAGCGCGCGCTCTCGGTGCTTGTTCTGGCAATCCCCGCCCTCGGGGTCGCTCCCGCCCTGTCGCAAACGGCTCCCGCCCCGCAGCAGCAGGTGCAGGAGGGCCAGTTGCAGCAACCCGCTTCGGGAGACGGCAACGCCTCCGGCGGGGCTTCCCCGAGCTTCCGGGCCGTGGTCGAGCCTGCGCCCGCGGGCGACGCGGACCGCAGCGCCGCCGGCACGACGCCTGCCGTAGAGCCAAGCTCTGCGGTCGGCACCGCCGGAGCGGCGACGGAGCCGTCCCCGGATTCAACCCCGTCTTCTTCCGTCCAGAGGATCGAAGGCGGGGGAGAGGACGTCGCGCCCGGCACGCCGGTGCCCGCCGGCGGGCTCTTCCTCGATGAGGATGCGGGCGAGGCCCGCGACGAGGCATCCGACGCCGAGGCGGCAAACACCGCCGACGGGGAGCCCGGCGCTCCGCCGGTGACCGTTATCGACACTCCGATTCCCGGTTCGCCACCGGACGGCACGACCCTTCCGGCGGCCAGGCCGTCACGGTGACGGCCGAAGCGGGTTCTCGGCTGCACAGGCGCTCGGGAACCGGTATCGTGGCGCAGGATTGATGCGCCAAGTGCTTCTTCACAGTGTTACGGGACCGGAGGCTCGCATGAGAAGGGCTCCCGCCGGAGTTCCGGCAAAGCGCGGCAGCTGGCATAAGGCCGTGCGCCATACCGTCCTGCTCGTGCTCGCCGTCGCGGCGGGTCTGGTCCTCGAGGCCGGGCGCCCGGCCGGGGCGCAGCCGCTGGCGGTTCGTCCCGTGGATGCCTGCTACGGCCGGGCTCTCACGGACCGGATCGTCCAGGGCTGCGCATCGCCCGCCTGCGCATTGCAATGCGCGCGGTGGCAGGTCGGTGTCATGACGTCCGAATCCGGTTTCGACCTGTGCGTCTCCGCCTGCCGCAAGGCAGAAGCCTCGGCACGGCTCCGGAGCGTCGCCCCCGTGGCTGCACCCGTGCTCGTGACGAAGCCCTAGGAGCCGGCACGATGCGGCTCGCGCTCGGGCTTGCTGCCGTCGCACTCACGCTCGTCCTGGCGAGCGTATTCCTTGCCGGCCCGACGCGCGATCCGGATCGGACGGCCCCCTCCGAACCGGCATGGCGGCAGGCAGCCCGTCTCGACGCACCCCGCGAACCGAGCGGCGCGGAGGTCCGGAACGTCACACCTGCAGGGGTCACGGCGCCGCCGGCGACGAAGGGTCCGCTCTCGCGCGTGGAGGCGCCGAAACCGGCGCCCAAGGCGGCCGCGGCGCCGAAACCGAAGCGCTACTTCAACCCGGTCGTGGAGGCCGTGGGGCTGCTGACGACCACCGACGGCGCGATCCGTCTCGCCGGAATCGAAGCGCCATCGCTCGACCTCGAATGCGGGGAGGGCAATGCCGCATGGCCTTGCGGGCGGATGGCGCGCACCGCGCTGCGGCAGTTCATCCGCGGGCGGGCCATCGAATGTGCGCCGGCGGATTCCGAGTCCGGCGATATCCCGGAGCGCCGCTGCACGGTGGGTGGCGCGGACATTGCGGCCTGGCTCGTGGAGCACGGCTGGGCGACGGCCAAGGCCGACCAATACGGGCCGGCCGGCGAGCAGGCACGCTCCGACGGGCGCGGCCTCTGGCAGGCGTCGCTCGACTGAGGCCGCTAGGGCTTCCATGCGTCCGGCCAGACCGGTCGGCCCACCGACGCGACCGCGCGCCTCATCCGTTCCGCGGACCTGGCGGGGAGTTCTTAACCAGCGTCGCGGTAGAAGCCTGCACAGAAAGGACAGCGCGCCGTGATGTCGACCCTCCGGGATTTCGAGCGGGACAGCCGCTTCATCTCCCACGTGGCCGTACCCGTGGGCCTCGCCGCCTTCGCGATCGTCGCGATCGTGGCTGCGCTGCTCGTCTGGTCGACGGCGCAGTCCGACAGGCTGTCCGCCGAACGCCAGCAACGTCTGGTCGAGCTGGTCTTCAGCCAGAGCACCGACAAGGTCGCCTACGACCAGGAAAGCGCGACCGTCTGGGACGAATCGGTCGAGAACGTACGCGCGGCGGATCGCGATCTCGAATGGCTGGACGGGAACCTCGGGATCTGGATGCACGACTATTTCGGCATCGACCGGGTCTACATTCTCGACCCCGACGACCGGCCGATCTACGAAATGCGCGACGGCGCGCGCGGCGATCCGGCCGGCTTCGCGCGAACGGCGGATGCGGTGCTTCCGTTCGTCACCGCCCTCAGAAGCCGCATGGCGGCGCCGGATGCCGCCGGGGATGACGGCAAGTTCCAGAGCCCCGGCATTTCCGATTTCGCGCTTGTCGAGGGGCGCCCCGCAATCGTCAGCGCCAAGCCGATCGTGTCCGACACCGGGCGGATCGAGCAGGAGCCCGGATCGGAGTTCGTCCACGTCGCGATCCGTTTCCTCGACGGCAGCTTCGTCCGGACCATCGGGGAGCAGTACATGTTCGAGGCCGCGCGGGTCACGCGCGAGCCGCAGGCGGATCGGCAGGAGCTGGTTCACCCGCTCGTGTCGCGCGCAGGGGAACCGGTCGCCCATTTCATATGGCGTCCCTATCGGCCGGGGAGCCACGTCTTCGGCCTGGTGGCACCGGCCTTCGCGGCTGCTCTCCTCGTGGCGGCCGGTATCGTCGCGCTGCTCGTGAAGCGGCTCCGCCAGCGCTCGCGCGAGCTGGAGACGAGCGAAGCCCGCGCCATGCACCTCGCGTCCCATGACGCGCTCACGGGCTTGCCCAACCGGGCGCTCTTCAACGAGCGCCTCGACCGGGCGCTGATGGATCTTCGGCGCACCGGCCGGCCGGTCGCGCTGCTCTATCTCGACCTCGACCGGTTCAAGCAGGTGAACGACACGCTGGGCCATCCTGCCGGCGACGAACTGATCCGGGAACTCGGGCGGCGCATTTCCGTGATCGTGCGCAACAACGACACCGTCGCCCGTCTCGGAGGGGACGAGTTCGCCATCATCCAGGCGGAGGCGGCCGATGCCGGAGAGGCGGAGGCGCTGTGCAGCCGGATCATCGAAGCCGTCCGGCAGCCGTTCGAACTGTCCGGGGCCCGCGCCTATGTCGGCATCAGCATCGGCGTCGCTCGGGCGCCGATGAACGGCACCGATCGGGACGACCTGACCCGGAAGGCGGATATCGCGCTCTACCAGGCCAAGGCGACCGGCCGCTGTCGGTATGTGATCTTCGGCGACGAGATGGATGCGACCATCCAGCACCGGCGCAAGCTCGAGGAGGAACTGCGCGTCGCACTCGCGGAAGGCGATCAGCTTCAGGTCTGCTACCAGCCGCTCTATTCGGCCCGGGACGGGAGCATCAGGGCAGTGGAGGCGCTGGTGCGCTGGCACCATCCGAGGCTCGGCATGCTGCAGCCGGAATCGTTCGTGCCGATTGCCGAGGAGGCGGGGCTCTCCGAGCCTCTCGGCGATTGGGTCCTGTGGGAAGCCTGCCGCACCGCCAGCCGATGGCCGATCGAGACGCTCACCGCCAACATTTCCATCACCCAATTGCGCAATCCGGAATTCCCGCGCCGCGTCGCGCGCATCCTGGCGCGCGCAGGGTTTCCCGCACATCGCCTCGAACTCGAGATCCCCGAAGCGTCCCTCCTGCGCGACCCCGAGCAGAACGAAGCCACGATCAAGGCCTTGCGCGACCTCGGCGTGCGGATCGCACTCGACCATTTCGGCACCGGCTATTCGTCCCTCGCCCTGCTGCGGCGGTTCGACATCAGCCGGGTCAAGATCGACCGGAAGTTCGTCGACGGAATCGCAAAGTCGGCGAGCGGACCCGCTCTCATCCAGGCGATCGTCGACCTCGCCCAGGCGACCGGCATGAAGACGACGGCGGAAGGCGTCGAGACTGTCGAGCAGCAGACCTTCCTGACCGGGATCGGATGCGACACCCTGCAGGGCCTGCTGTTGTCCCGCCCGGTGGCGAGCGCCGCTCTGGAGGAGCTTTTCGACGGCGAGGCGCCGCTCGGGGCCGGAGACACCGAGAAGAGGAAGCGCGCGCCGAGCCGTCCCGACAAGGCACCGCCTGGGGCCCGCCCGAAGCCGGCATGAGTCTTCGCTGCGGAGCAGCCCGGGCCGCTTCTGCGTGGCCGCTCAGATGATCACGGCCCAGAGCGCCCAGGCTACCGTGGCGGCCCTGGCGAGTTCGGCCCAGATCTTGCGGCCGCGATAGGCAGCCGCACTGCGGAACACGCCGACCGTCACCACCAGGAAGTAGGCCGCAGGTATCAGGAAGAGCGCGACTGCGACCGGCCCGGGCGCCCGCTCGGAATAGCTGATCAAGGCCGCGCCGGTCGCGACGACGTTGACGAGCAGGCCGTAGACGATCGCGTATTCCCAAAACGTGACGCGCAGCGGCAATCGGCCGAACCACAGATCCTTCACATGGGCCGCCAGACCTCTGAGGCGCAGGATCCGCTTGCCGCCGGCGCGAACCGCCTGCGGAGCATGCGTCAAAGGAGCGTCCGCAGGGAGGCGACGAGAAGGGTTGCAGCCAGCGCCGAACCGAGAATGAGCAAAGCGGTCCCGAACACGGGGTCCCGATAGAATCGGCGGCCGTTGTCGTTCGCGGCATAGGGGCGGAAGCGGCCCACGATGATCGCGACGCCCTTCAGGCCGTAGGCGCCTTCCCCTCCGTCTGCGCGTCGCCTTAGCTGCAGGACCATTTCTCGCCACCGCCCTCTGATGGATGAGGAGCATACTCCAGCCCGCATGGTTAACGGTAGAGCCCTCGGGTGGCAAGCTTGTCGGAGCGGTGGAAAATCCGCAGGCTGTTCCCGCAATCCTTCCTTTTCTACTTCGGTTCCGGCGAGAACACGTAGCCTGCACCCCGGACGGTCCGGATGACGGTCGGGTGGGCGGGGTCCGGTTCGATCTTGCGCCTGATTCGGGTGATTCGGACGTCTATGGCCCGGTCGAAGGCTTCAGCATCGCGCGCCTGGGCGAGGTCGAGGAGCCGCTCGCGCGAAAGCACGCGGCGCGGGTTCTCCGCGAATGCCTTCAGCAGGCTGAACTCGGACGTCGTGAGCGGGTGCTCCGTTCCGTCCTCCTCGCGCAGGATGCGCTGCTCGAGGTCCAGCCACTTGGTGCCGACCTTGATCTCGCTGCGCGGTTCCGGCGAGGGCATGGCCGTCCGGCTCGCGCTCCGGCGCAACACCGACCGGACGCGGGCGAGGAGCTCGCGCATCTCGCACGGCTTGGCGAGGTAGTCGTCGGCGCCGAGCTCCAGTCCGACCACCCGGTCGATCGGGCTTGCCGTCGCCGTCAGCATGATGACCGGCAGGTCGCCGCTTGCCCGGATATGACGGATCAGGGAAAGCCCGTCTTCCTCCGGCATGTTCAGGTCGAGGATGACGAGGCGCGGCCGGGTTTCGCCGAGCAGCCGCCGCAAGGCCCGGCCGTCCTCGCAGAGCGCCACCGGAAATCCGTGCAGCTTCAGATAGTCGCCGATCATTTCCCGAGCGGCGGGCTCGTCGTCGACGACAGCGATCGGATCCGTTTCGCTCAATGCTTCGTCTCCCCCCGGCGAGCGGCAGCACCATGGTGAACACGGTCCCGCGCCCGGCCCCATTCTCCGCCGAAAGCCGGCCGCCGTGAAGCTCCACGATGCGCTTGGCGATCGACAGGCCGAGCCCGGTCGAGCTCTCGCCACCGGTCGGCTTCGCGGAAAGGCGCTGGAAGCGCCCGAAGATGCGGCCGAAATCCTCCGGCGACAGGCCCGGCCCTTCGTCGGCCACGGTCACGACAGCCTCGCTTCCCTCGCGCCGGATGCCCACGGAGATGGTGGCCGCCGACGGGCTGTACTTCACGGCATTGCTGACGAGGTTGTCGACCGCCTCGGCGAGGCGATCCTGGTCCCCTCGCACGCCGAGGCGCGGAGCCCGATCGTAGCTGATGGACTGAGCCTTTCGTGCGGCGAGGGCGGCATTCGCCTCCACCACCTGCAGGACGATCGAAGAGAGGTCGAGCACGTCGTCGCGGATCGCGATGTCGCTCGCATCGGCAAGGGCTTCGGCGATCAGTGTCTCGACCATCCCGATGAGCCGGCCCGCGCTGTCTCGGATATGGCCGAGCTGCGCGTTCGCCTGTTTGAGCGGGACGGGGCTCATCGCGAGGAGCTCGCCGAGCATCTCGCTGCGCCCCAGGATCACTGCAAGCGGGTTCTTGAGGTCGTGCGCCACCGTGCCAAGGATTTCGTTCTTGAAGGCGTTGGCGGAGCGCAGGCGCGCCCGCTGGATCTCCAGCCGCTGGTTGGCGGCGGTGAGCTCGGCGGTGCGCTCCTCGACCCGCCGCTCGAGCTCCGCATTCGCCTGCTGGAGCGCCTCGTACAGGCCCAGATTGTCGAAAGCGACCGACAGGCGGCTGCAGAAGACCTCGATGAGCGCACGGTCGGTGTCGCTGAGCTTCTTCGGCGAATCGAGCAGCACCACGAGTTCCCGGCCGGAGCCGGTGCCGATGTAGAGGAGATAGCGGCCGGCGAGGAACTCGTGCCGCCGGCGCTGGAACGCGTCCTCGACATGGGTCCGGATCTCCGCGTCGAGCCTGTCCCAGGCCCCGGCGCCGGTGAGGTGGCTGTAGCAGCCGGAGCCCGCCAGCACGGCGAGACCCTGGCCGGCCTTCCGCTCGCGCAGCACCAGGATGCCCGCGCAATCGACAGCGAGGAGGGACGCGAGCTGCGTCAGCACGCCCTCTGCGAGCCGCTGCATGGAGCCGACGTCGAAGAGGTTGCCAGCGGCGTCGATGATGATCTCGAGCCCGCGGCGCGTTTCGGTCAGGCGCTGGAGCTGCTCGTAGCTGCGGAGCGCGGCCGTGATCGTGGTGAAGAGCTTCTCGGCGGTGAGCTCGGTCTTCGCCTTGTAGTCGTTGATGTCGTAATCGACCACGACGCGCTGCTCGGGCGCCTGGCCCGGCTGGCCGGTTCGCAGGATGATTCGAACCGTCTCGTTCTTCAGCTCCTTGCGGATGAATTCGACGAGGTCGAGCCCGGCGCCGTCCGTTTCCATCACGACGTCCAGGAGCACGACGGCCGTGTCCGGATGGCGAGCGAGGAGTTCGCGGCCCTCCTTCGCCGAGCGCGCCGAATAAAGCTCGAGCCCGCGGCCGTTGAGCCGGTAGTCGGCGAGCGCGAAGCGCGTCCCGTCATGAACGCCGGGGTCGTCGTCGATCACGGCGATCTTCCAAGGCGCGCCGGCCTCAGGCGCGGGCAACGCGGGCTCGTCCTCCACGAAGATCAGGAATTCTGAGCTCTCGTCCATCACGGTGCGCCCGGCCTCGCTCGCGCGACGAGTTTCCACCGCCTTCGATAGAACTGGAAGAAGAAACATTCGCGGGATCCGTGCGGGAGGTCGGGCCGGAGCGGCGACGCAGGCTCTAGCCGTAGGCCGTTTCCGCCGAATGTCGTGAACACCGGCCTATTGTTTCGCGCGCGTTGCGGGCCGGCCGGTGGAACCTTCGGAAGTGCGGGGCGTTTGAAGTCCTCTATCCGCGTGTCCCGAAGCAGCGATCCAGAATCGCGGGCGCGGATTTTGCTTCACGAGGGAGTAAGCGGCATGTCCGCCATTCAGGTTTCTACGCAGGGCCGCGCGCTCCTGCGTAACCTCCACGTCAATGTCAGCCTCCGCGAATACGAGAATGCCACGGCGCGCGAACTGATCCGCTCGGGCTATGCCGAGATCGTGACGGGCAAGCTCTTCATGACCGGCGCCGGCCGTGAACTGGCCGAAGAGATGAAGCGGGGCGGTGCAGCGGCCAAGCCCGGTGCCAAGCCGGTCGCGTTTCCCGGCTCGCGCGAGGCTTTCCGGATGCTCCAGCGGCTCGCCGCCAAGGGTGTCATGCGCAACTATAACGATGCGCTCGCCGAGCAGCTCACGGAGCGGGGCTATGCCCGGGTGGATGCGGCCGGGCTCGTGCCGACCGAGGCCGGGCGGACGGCCGCGGCTCAGCTCGGAGCCCCGCCGGTCTGATCCGGCACGACCGTCGAGGAGGCGCACGATGACCATGACGACCGCATCGCCGGACGACGCCGATCGTGGCTTCGATTACGATCTGCCGGCCGAACTGTATGCCGGTCGCGCGCGGGGCGTGCGGGGAGGCGCGATGGGCTACCGCCGGTTCGGAACCGCTGCCGAGGCGATTCGCTACGCCATCGAGGAGATCCCTGCCCCGATGCTGCCCGGCGTCGCGATTGAGACCGGCGAGGACCGGATCGACTTCGAGCGCATACGCCGGCTCTACGACCGCCCGGAATACCCGCTGGCTCGGGAATAATACCACCCGGCCCGATTCGGAACGGAGTGCGGCGGAGTGCCGTTGTCCGGCTGATCTTCTCAACTGGAGGAATCCGGAATGGTCGACCGCCCACCTCGCGACCGCGTCGTCGCCGGACGTTCGCACAACACGCTCTACTTCATCGTCGGCGCGCTCGTCGTGGCGGTGCTCCTCGTCTGGTTGTTCGCGTGGGGCGGTGACGCCCCGGAAACCGCCGGCAGCGGCGACACCAACGTGACCATCCAGCAGCCGGCGCCTGGAAGCGGCGCTGGAGAGCCGGCCGGCGGACCCCCGGCTGCGGCGGATGCGACGCCGCCCGCGAGCGACCCGACACCCCCCGCCGACGTTGCACCGCCTGCCGACACCGCGCCACCGGCCGGCGACGCTACGCCTCCCGCTGGCGGAGCCCCGACCACGCCGCAATAGGCGCGGCGACGGCCATCGCTTGCGAACGGGGCGGCCACTGCCGTCCCGTTCCTGTTCCGGCCTGCCGGCAGCCGTGCCGGACGGCGGTCACGAGAACATGTCGGCGATGATCCCGTCGTACCAGCCGAGCGACTCCTTGTAGGTCTGGAGCCGGACGTCGCTCGTCTCGCCCGTCTGGCTGATGAACGTCGTGGTCGAGGCGATCTTCTCCGGTGTCGGCTCGTACTGTGCGCCCACCTTCACGCCGTCGTCGGTCTCGATCAGCGACCAGCAGGTGTTGGAGTAGCGCGCCGGAAAGACGCGGGAGCCGGTGAGGTCGCCGCGCACCGCCATCGCCGCGACCTTGGCCTGGCTGTTGGCGGAGAAGCCTGATTTCGGCATGTCGCCGGCGATCGCCGCATCGCCGATGACGAAGACCGCCTCGTCCACCTTCGAGCGCATCGACGCCGGGTCGACCGGGCAGAAGCCCTTCTCGTCCGCCACCCCTGCCGCGATCGCGATGACGCCCGCCCGCTGCGCCGGGATGATGTTCAGCAGCGCGCCTTCGAAAGTGTCGAGCTCCGTCTCCACCGTTCCCGCCTCGACGTCGACCTGCTTCACCCCGCCGTGGACGCTCGGGCCATACCATTCCACCATGCCGGGGTAATGCTTGGTCCAGCCCTCCTCGAAGAGCGTCTGCTTGGAATACTGGTCCTTGGCATCGATCACGAAGACCTTCGACTTCGTGTGTCCCTTGCTCTTCAGCACATGCGCCATCATCGAGACGCGCTCGTAGGGGCCGGGCGGACAGCGGAAGGGGTTCGGCGGCGCGACCATCACGATGTTCTCGCCGTCCTTCAGCGCATCGAGCTTCGCCTTCAGCAGCTCGGTCTGCGGCCCCGCCTTCCAGGCATGCGGGGCGATCTCCGCCGCCTCCTCGCTGTAGCCCGGGACCGAATCGTAAATCACGTCGATCCCCGGCGACAGGACGAGACGGTCATAGGCAACGGTGGAGCCGTCGGAGAGCGTCACGGTCTTGGCGCTCCGGTCGACCGCGGTCGCCATCGCCGTGACCTTGTCGATGCCGTAGGCGGAGGTCAGCTGGTCGTAGCCGTGCGTGATCGAAGCGAGGTCGCGGAACCCGCCGAGATAGAGGTTCGAGAAGAAGCAGGTCGTGAAGCGGTCGCTGTCCTCGATGAGGATCACGTCGATCGCGCCCGCGGCATCCTTGGCAACGTACTTGGCGGCCGTCGCCCCGCCCGCGCCGCCGCCGACCACGACTACGCGCGGCTTGCCCTGCGCGCGGAGATAGGTGGGCAGCGAAAGGCTGGCTGCACCTGCGGCCAGGAATGTGTTGAACCGTCTCCTGCTGAAACCCGTCATCGCTCCCTCCCATGTGCGCCGGCTGCCGCCGGTCGTGATCAATCCGGATCGAGGCCGGCGAAATAGGCGGCAAGCGCGGCGATCTCTTCCTCGCCGAGCCTCGAAGTGATCATGTTCATGACCTGATTGCTGCGCAGGCCAAGCTGGTACTCGACGAGGGCGCGGACGAGGTAGTCCTCCTCGTGGCCGACCACCGGCGGAATGCCGGACGATGCGCCGGACTGCTGGTGGCAGGTGACGCACTCGCCGCCGAGATACTCGCCGTAGGCCGGATCGCCGGAAATGCCGAGCACGGCCGCAATGCGGTCCTCGGCCGCGGGGCTGCCCTCCGCTCCGGCGGCGGCCTGCTGCCCTGCGGCCGGACCTGCGCCGGCAAGGAGCACGGCCGTCATCAGAACGCCGGCAACGCGATCAAATCCGCCGAACTCGACCAAAAGCGCGTTTCCCCATTCGCCGCCCTCTTCCGGAGCTGCGCCTGGAACGATGCCACAATGTCCCCGTGCCGGCTATGGCTTTTGCCCCCTCGGTCGGGCCGAGGGGGCCGGGCCGAGGGGGATGATGATCTTTCGCGGGTTCAGAAGATCTCGTCGACCGGCTGGCCGAGCGCGAAGGCCCCGGCGTAGCGTGCCTGCGGGCCGGCCTGCAGCGGGTGGAAACGTGCCCCCTGGATGTCCCTGAAGCGCCGCTCCAGGCCGTTCCGCCGGTAGAAGGAGGCGCCGCCCGCCAGCTCCATCGCCAGCTCGGTCGCCCGGATCGCGTGATCCGCGACCAGCGCGCGGCCGATCATGACGTCGTTGACGCTCTCCGCGGATGGCGTGTTCCGCTCGGCGGACGCGACCATCGACCGATGGGCGAGCCTGGCGGCGCGGAGCGAGGTGTCCATCCGGCCCGCCAGTTCGAGGACGTCGCTCGACTGCCGTCTCCTTCTTGCGCTTTCGAGGGCAATGTCGCGCGCGCTCTCGGCCACGCCGAGATAGACGGCATAGATCAGCGGAAACGCGATGGTGGCGATGGTCTGGAAGAGCGGGTGCCATCTTGCGGCCGGGCGGGCGAGGGCGACGCCGCCATCGGGCACGAACAGGCCTTCGATCACGACATCGTGCGAGCCGGTGCCGCGCATGCCGAGCGTCCGCCACGTCTCCTCGATGCGCACCTCGGGCGCCTTCATCGGAGCCGCGAAGTGCAGGACCTTCTCGGCGCCATCCTCTTCGCGGAAGAGGGCCCCGGTCATCAGGAGATCGCCGGCGCTTGCCCCCGATGTGAAGATCTTCCTCGCGCTGATCCGGTAGCCGCCCTCGACCCGCGTCGCCGATCCCGATCCGGCGATCCAGTCCGAGCCGCCGCTCGAGAGCAGGACGAGCCGTTCCGACGCCACGCGCTTGAGGAGAGGCTCGACGGCGGCGACCTTCTGGTGCCGCCATCGCCAGGCCGGAACGGCGACCTGGTGCGTGTGCATGGAGAAGGCGAGGGCGGTGGAGCCGCAGCCATGCGCGAGGACGCGGAGCATCTCCGCCAGCTCGCCGATCTCTGCCCCGCCGCCGCCGAGCTCACGGGGAACGCCCGCCTCGACGAGCCCCGCATCCTTGAGGAGCGCATAGTTCTCGGCGACGAATTGATCGTTCTCGTCGTAGTGTTCGGCCTTGGCGGCAAAGACCTCGTTGAGGCCGCGCGCGACCTCCACGATGGGTGCCGGCTGCCCGATGTCCTGATCGGCCGGATCCGGGGCGAAACTTGCAATGCTCGTCATGGCAAACCTCCTTCTGAGGGTCTGGAGGCTGCAGGCTCGCTTCGGTCGGCGTCGGAATCCAGTTCACGAACTGTACTGCAGGCTTAGGTGCGGAACGGGAATTGGGTTAAGCTCGCCGGAGCGTTCCGAGGGAGGTTCGGATGGGCGATCGCGGAGGATTCGGGCAGTTCTGTCCGGTCGCGATGGCGTCCGAAGTGCTCTGCTCGCGCTGGACGATCCTCGTGATCAGGGAACTGCTCTGCGGCACGACCCGCTTCAACGATCTCCGGCGCGGCGTGCCGCGCATGTCGCCGGCGCTCCTCTCCAAGCGGCTCAAGGACCTGGAAAGGGCCGGCGTCGTGCTGGCCGCGCCGAACGAAAAGGGTGTGGTTGAATACCGTCTCTCCGATGCCGGCGAGGACTTGCGGCCGATCGTTCTCGGGATCGGGTTCTGGGGCCAGCGTTGGGTCGAATCGCAGCTTTCGCTGAAGAATCTCGATCCCTCGCTGCTGATGTGGGACATGCGGCGGAACCTGCGGCCCGAACCGCTGCCGCCCCGGCGCTGCACGATTCAGTTCCTGTACCCGGAACTTTCGGAATCGCGCCGGAATTGGTGGCTGATCGTGGACAGCGGCGCCGTCGACCTCTGCGGCTTCGATCCCGGCTTCGACATCGACCTGCTCGTCAGGGGCTCGCTCAGGTCGATGACGGCTATCTGGATGGGGCTCTCCGCCCTCCGGCAGGAGATCGCCGCCGGCAATCTCGAGGTGACCGGCGACCCGGCGATCGCCCGGTCGATGCAGAAATGGCTGGGGCTCAGCGTCTTCGCCGGCGAGCCGCGGCGAGTGGGATAGACGCGGCTCAGACCGGCGGCTCCACCCTGGGGGGGAGCGGGAAGAGCGTCACGAACCGGGTCGCCAGGCTGCGATCTCCTTCCACGCGAAGAACGCCCGCCGCCTCGAGCGCCTCGATCGGCTGCCCGCCATAGATCGCCGCCGCGAGAATGGCGGGCGCGGCAGCAAACGTGACATCGGCGTCCTCGATTGTGTGGGGCGCGATATCCAGCGCGCCGCCCCTGAGGCGCCCCAGAAAGGTCTCCTCGCCCAGCCGGAATCCGACCCGGACGTCCAGGTCCTTCGCGCGCGAAGGATCGAGCATGGTGCGCAGCGAGAGCAGGAACGAGTTCGCGCTGATCGGCAGCGTCGGGTCGTGGTGGGGCGAGCGCGCCGCCCATCGCCCGAGTGCCTGCAGGATCGGCTCGGCCTGGTATCCCCAGGGCGTGAGTTCATAGACCTGAACGGCCGCCGGCGGCGCGAGCTTCCGCCTGGTCAGCACGCCGCCCGCCTCGAGATCCTCCAGGCGCTGCGTCAGCACGTTCGCGCTGATGCCCGGAAGGCTCGCCCGAATGTCGCCGAACCGCTTCGGGCCCAGCATCAGCTCGCGCATCACGAGCAGCGCCCAGCGATCGCCGACGAGATCGAGCCCGTGCGCCGCGGCGCAGGCATCCTCGTAGCGCCGGCGGCGGCTTTCGCCTTCATTAGTTATTTTTTCTGACTTCATCGTTGCTTTTTATAACGAGATGAGGCATGGGTGTCAAATCGAACCGGGGAGGAACCCATGTCCAGGATGATTTTCGTGAACCTGCCCGTCCGCGACCTCGCGGCGGCGACCGCCTTCTACGAGGCCGTCGGCGCGAAGCGGAACGAACAGTTCTGCGACGGCACCGCGTCCTGCATCGTGTTCTCCGACACGATCCACGCGATGCTGCTCACGCATGAGAAGTTCCGGCAGTTCACGCCGAAGAAGGTCGCCGACGCCAGGGAGGTGAGCGAAGTGCTGCTGTGCCTCTCCGCCGACAGCCGCGAGGACGTCGACCTGATGGTCGAGAAGGCGAAGCGCGCGGGCGGCGGCGGCGATCCCTGCCCGCGGCAGGACTACGGCTTCATGTACGGCCGCAGCTTCGAGGATCCGGACGGCCACATCTGGGAAGTGATGTGGATGGACCTGGAAGCGGCGAAGGCCGCGATGGCGACCGCCTGACCCGCTTCTGCAACCCGGTAGAACCGCCGCGGCCGGGCCGCGGCACGTGAGAGAGGAGACTGCCATGAGCTATGTCGACGGTTTCGTGATCGCGGTGCCGACCGCGAACAAGGACGCGTTCCGAAAGATGGCGACCGAGATCGCCCAGGTCTTCCGGGAGCATGGTGCGCTCCGGGTCGTGGAATGCTGGGGCGACGACGTGCCGGAGGGGAAGGTGACCGACTTCAGGGGCGCGGTGAAGGCCGAGGAAGGGGAGACCGTCGTCTTCTCCTGGGTCGAGTGGCCCTCGAAGGCGGCGCGCGACGAAGGCAACAGGAAGATCATGGAGGATCCGCGCATGAAGGAGCCGGACGCGATGCTCTTCGACGGCAAGCGGATGATCTTCGGCGGGTTCGAAACCCTCGTCGAGGCGTAGGAAGGGGGATCACCATGTCCAGAATCGCGCCATGCCTGTGGTTCGACGGCAACGCCGAGGAGGCTGTGGGCTTCTACGTGTCGTTGATGCCGGATTCCCGGGTCGACCGGGTGATGCGCGCGCCGACCGACTATCCCGGCGGCCAGGCGGGCGGCGTGGTGGCGATCGACTTCACGATCGGCGGCGACCCGTTCGTCGCGCTGAACGGCGGCCCGCATTACAGCTTCACGCCGGCGGTTTCGTTCTTCGTGGCCTGCGAGGACCAGGCCGAGGTCGATCGCCTCTGGTCGGCGCTCTCCGACGGCGGCACGCCCATGCAGTGCGGCTGGATCACCGACCGCTTCGGCGTCACCTGGCAGATCGTCCCGAAGGCGCTCGGGGCGATGATCGCCGACCCGGATGCGGCCAGGGCGGCCCGCGTCTTCGAAGCGATGATGCCGATGGTGAAGCTCGATCTCGCCGCGCTCGAACGCGCCCATCGCGGCGCCGACGCGGCCTGACGGACGTTGTGGCTGGGCGGCAGCGGCGTGTCCGTGCCGTCCGGCCTGAGCGCCGCACCCCGCCCACGATCCTCGACAGCGGGGTCGAGTGCGCCGATAGTGCGGCGTTCGATACGGGGCGCGCGCGCGTGACGGAAATCGCAGTCCTGCCTCACCCGGATGGTGAGGCGCTGCAGACGGAGGAGATCGGCTTTGCCGCGCTCGGCGAGCTGTCCGCCGCGAGCGGACGCGTCGAGCGGGCCGACATTCTCGCGCGCGCGATCCTGGCCGTGTTCGACGACTATTTCGGCCGCTTCACGCGTATCGCGCCGCTCGCCAAGGCGGCATTCGAGGCGCGGGACTGGCCGGCCACGATCCGGCTTTCGGCGGAGCGCCTTTCGCTCTACTCGGTAGCCGTCGCGACGTTCGCGCCGATCCTCCACGCGGGATCGCCGGAACTCGGCCGGGACGAGGGCTTCTGGGACCTGGTGGAGGCGCGCTACGTCTCGCTGATCGAGCCGCGCTACGAAGCCGATCTCGCCTTCGCCTTTCTCGCCTCCGTCCGGCGCAAGGTCGTCCAGGACGAATGGCGCCCGGTCACCTACGGCTATCACGCTGCCCGGACCGGGGCGATCGAGCCGCCGCCAGACATGCTCGCGCGCATCGAGACCGAGCTGCCGGTCGACGCGTCGGTCGCCCGCGACATTCTTCGTCTGCCCGGCTTTTCCGTGCCCTGGCGTGACCTCCAGGAGGATGCCGCCCTCGTCGCTGCGGAAATCGGCAAGGCGGCCGAAAGGTTCGGGCCGCTCTCCGGGCCGGTCCGGATCGAGATGGTCAAGTCGGGCTTCTTCCGCAATCGCGGCGCCTATCTGGTCGGGCGGATCGCGGCGGGCGATGCGGCCTGTCCGCTCCTCATCGCCGTCCTGAACGGCCCGTCCGGGCTCTTCGTCGACGCAGTCCTCACCGACAGCGACGAACTGCAGTACGCGTTCTCAACGACGCTCGCGAACTTCCACGTCACGAGCCCGCATTACCATGCGCTCGCCGCCTTCCTCCACCGGCTCATGCCGAAGCGGCCGATCGGCATCCACTACTCGACCATCGGCTTCAATCACCTCGGGAAGATCGAGGTGATGAACGAGATCCTCGGCGAACATTCATCGGCGGGCGAGCTCCTTGGCGCCGCCGTCGGCTTCCGCGGCACGGTCGCCATCGGCTTCTCCATGCCCTCGTCGAGCTATGTCCTGAAGATCATTCGGGATCATCCGACCGCCGGCTACAAGTGGGGCGACTTTCCCGGCATCGAGCGGGTGCTCGACAAGTACCGCCTCGTCCACGAGAGCGACCGCGCCGGCTCGATGCTCGACAACATCATCTACTACCGGGTGAAGCTCGAGCGCTCCATGTTCACGCGCGAGCTCCTGGACGAGCTGCTCTCCGCGGGAGGCTCCACCGTCAGCCTGCTCGGCCGGCACGTCATCTTCCGGCATCTCATCGTGCAGATGAAGATGATCCCCTTGCCGGTGTACCTGGAGGCCGCGAGCCCGGAGGAGGCTCGCCTGGCGGTGCTCAATCTCGGCGACTGCATCAAGAACAATGCAGCGGCCAACATCTTCAACAAGGATCTCGACGGCCGGAACTACGGCGTCAGCCCGATCGGCAAGGTCTACCTCTTCGATTACGACGCGGTCGAGCCGCTCACGGGCATAAAGGTGCGGACGAACACCGACCGCGAGGAGGGGGAGGAGGGCATCCCCGACTGGTATTTTGAGGAAGGCACGGTGTTCCTGCCGGAGGAGATGCTACCCGGCCTCAGGATCGACGACCCGGAGCTCCGCCGGATCTTCCGCCAGGCGCATCCGGACCTGCTCACGGTCGATTATTGGGAAGGCATGCAACGTGCGCTCGCCGCCGGCAAGGTGCCGCGGGTGCGCAGCTATCCGGAAGCGCGGCGCCTGCGACGGCACCTCGCGGCGGCGTGAAAGGCTAGCCGGACCCCCTCTGGGTCCCGGTCTTTGTCCGGGCGCGCGTCGGCACCGGCAGACGATGGCGGCTACACGTCTTCGCCGGGGTTGCGGATCTCCGGGTGGAGCGGGGTCGCGTCCGGCGTTGCCGCGAGCTTCGCCCCAGCCTTCTTGCCCGTCCCCGTCTTCTTCGTCGTCTTCGCGACGGTCGTGCCGGCGTCCGTCTTCACCGTCTTCTTCCTGGCGGCCGTCTTCTTCGGGGCCGGCGCAGGTGCCGATTCCCGGTCCGCGGCCTCCTTGGCGAGGCGCAGCTCGCGCAACCGTGCGGTCTTCTCCCGGACGGCGCGGCCGTCCGCCTCGTGCTGCGACCAGGCTGCGTTGCTCTCGGCTTTCAGCTTCTGCGATTTCTGGAACTTGTCCTCGGCCCGGGCGCGGGCCTCCTTTGAACGGTCGGGCGGCATGGGAGAGCTCCTTCTCGTGCGAACTTGCGATCGGGCGGGCGCTCGGCGCACCGCCGCGATTCGCCTCGGCGTCGCCGCGGGCGCAATGCTAACAGACTGGCCGCCAAACGGCACCTTGCCGCTGACATTCGCGCGCGGCGGCGTGAACGCCGAAAACGCCGGCGAACCGCGCGGCGAGACGGCCGTCGCCGGATGGGGCGCCCGGCGCACCACGCGCGCCAACGTTGGGGTCGACCGGGAACCCGGGACGCGATCTCCGAGTTGCTGGCATTACGAAAAACCTTAACAAGATTCAAACCGTTACGCACAGGCTGACACCAGATGCCGCGAGCGCCGGGAGACGATTTCATCCAGAAGCTGCTCGACAGGGCGGCGGCGGACAATGCGCATTCGGCCCGAGACCCGCGCTTTGTCGCGCGCGACATCTGCAGCGAGCTCGATTCGCTGGAAGTGCGCGCCCAGGAGGCGGGCCTGCAGTTCGTCGCCTACCTGATCGAGATGGCGAAGGCGGAGGCGAACCGCACCTGGACCGACGGTCGCATCACGCCCTGAGACCCTTCACTGGCAGATCCGGGCACCGGCTTCCCGCTCCCGGATGTCCAGGTGCAGATGGGTCGCGTGCGCCTCGTCCGATCCCGGACCGAGCACCGTCGCGAAGAACGCGCAGGCCTGCGATCTGATCCTCGCACGGAAGCCTGCGATGGCTTCGCCCTCGGCGGAGTCCGACACGACGGCGCCCGGGTCCGCCAGCCCGATCGTGCCATGACCCTCCACCGCGATCGCCAGGATGTCGACCGCATTGCCGGCCGCGTGTTCCGACATCTTCGCCCCGGGCTCGCCGTTCTGCGTGCGGCAGACATAGCTGGAGGCCTGGACGATTTCGCTGGGCTCGGTGCCGAAGGCCTCCCTTGCCGCCGGGACGACGACCTCCTTCGCCCAGGTCGCGAGCGCCTCGGCGGCGGGGCAGGAGAGTGTCGCGGCCGGCTCGAGCTTCAGGCCTGCGTCGAGCTCCGACACGCTGATCGGCGCCGGAATCCGACAGTCCGGCCCGTCGTCGATCGCCGGGAGCGGCTCGAAGGCGACGCCGAGCGCCTTCAGCCGCCAGCGGCAATCCGACTCTGCCTGGTCGATCGCGGGCGGCTCCCCGGCGCCTTCGGCCGGCGCCTGCGAGCTCCCGTTCGGTTCGCCGCCGCCCGGTGTCGGCTCTTCCCTCGCCGGGTCGGAGGGACGCGGTTCCGGACCGTTTCCGGGCGGAGCTTCGGGCCCCGCTGGGGCCGCCGCCGGCGCCGCCGTGCCGTCGGGGGCGGCGGGGTCGTCGGCCTCTCCGGGCCGTGCCCGCGGAGCATTCCCTTCGGGATTGTCCGTGGCGCTCCCCGTCCCTTCGGCGGACGGTTTCGGCTTCGGGATCGCGGGCACAGGCTGGGCCGTGGCGGCCGGGACGAAGAGGGCGGCCGCGACCAGGAACGCAAGGATGCGCCTGGTGCGCAGCATCATCCCTGCTCCAGGAACGTCACCGGTACGCCCGGAGCGACGAGACGGCTGAGTTCCTGGGCGTCCCAATTCGTCAGACGGACGCAGCCGTGCGAGGCGGCCTTGCTGATCCTTGCCGGCTCGGGCGTGCCGTGGATGCCGTAGCTCGGCTTGCTGAGGCCGATCCAGACCGATCCGACGGGTCCGTTCGGCCCGGGCGGGAGCTGGAGTTTCCTCGTGTTCTGTCCCTGAACGAAGTTCTTCGGGTCGTAATAGTAGACGGGATCGATGGCGACGGCCTTGACCTCGTGCGTGCCCGAGGGCGAGGGCGTGTCGTTGCTCCCGATCGTGGCCGGATAGGCGGCGACGAGGTTCTCTTCCGCATCATAGGCCCGGACCTGCCCCACCCGCTTGTCGGCGACGATGCGAGCGACCTTCGTCTTCGCCCGCTCCCCGACCGCCGGGACGACGATCTCCGATCCGGCAACCGTGAAATCCACGCCGGGGTTGAGCTGTTCGAGCGCCCTCTCGGTGGCATGGAAGCGCTCCGCCAGAAGCTCGAGCGGCCCGCGATAGGCAAGGCGCTCGAGCTTGGCCATGTCCGCGTAATCCGTCGGCAGCGGGTCGACGAACGGGCCGGCCACGTCGGCCTCCGTGATCGTATAGGTGGTCAGGACCGGCCCGGGATCGGCCGAGGTGAGCAGCCCCCAGACCTCGTTGTCGAGCTTGCCGTCGATCGGCAGCGTGTGGAGCGCCTCGAACAGGCGAAGGGCCTTGCGGACATTGTCGCCGTCGTAGCCGTCGATCACGCCCGGCGAGATCCGCCGCCGGTCGAGCAGGATCTGCAGCTTCATGATGGCGGGGCTCGGCGCCCCCCTCTCCGTCGGGCCGCTGTCCGGCCCCGCATTCTCGACCGTCTCGCGGCTCAAGGCGAAGGACGGCCGGCTCGGCGGAGCGGGCTCTAGCGGCTCGGCCGAGGTGCCCGGGGCGGTCTGCACGGGCGCGCCCGTCGTATCCGGCGCCGCCTGCGGCTCGTTGGCGACGCCTCCCTGAGCGGGCGCCGGCGGTACGGGCCGGCTGAGGATCGGCCGCTCCGGCGGTTGGACCGTCTGCGGTCGCGGCAATGCCTGCGGCGGCGGCGCCTCGATGATCGGAGGCGGCCCGCCCTGGCCGGGCTCCAGGTAGATCGGCGGCAGCGGCTCGTATTCCGGTATCGGTTCCTCGTACGGGCGGGGCGGCGCCGGCACGTAGATCGGCGGGGGATAGGGCTCGTAGCGCACCTGCGCCAAGGCTGCGGAGTTCAGGGCGGCCAGGACACAGGAAACCAGGATAGCGACGCGCATCATCCTCCGACGATCTCGCCCCCGTTGGGATGCAGGACCTGGCCGGTCATGTAGGACGAATCCTCGCAGGCCAGGAACAGGAAGGCCGGGGCGACCTCGTTCGGCTGGCCGGCCCGGCCGAGCGGAACGTTCTTCCCGAACTTCGCCACCTTGTCCGGTTGGAAAGTGGCAGGAATGAGCGGCGTCCAGATCGGGCCGGGCGCCACGCCGTTCACGCGGACGCCGTCCTCGGCGAGCTGGCTCGCGAGCGAGCGCGTGAAGGCGACGATCGCGCCCTTCGTCGCGGCGTAGTCCACCAGGTGCGCACTGCCGCGATAGGCGGTGACCGACGTGCAGTTCACGATCGCGCTGCCCTTCGCGAGGTGCTTCGCCGCGGCCTGGGCCATGAAGATGTAGCCGAATATGTTGGTGCGGAACGTGCGCTCGAGCTCGTCGGGCTCGATCTCGGCGATGTCCTCGCGCGGATGCTGCTCGGCGGCATTGTTGACGAGCACGTCCAGGCGGCCGAAGCGGCCGACGGTCTCGGCGACGGCCCTCTTGCAGAACGCCTTGTCGCCGACGTCGCCGCGCAGAAGCAGCGCCCCGCCGCCCTCCGCCTCGACAAGGCGCTTCGTCTCCTCAGCGTCCTTGTCCTCTTCCAGATAGACGATCGCGACCTTCGCGCCCTCCCGCGCGAAGAGAATGGAAACAGCCCTGCCGATGCCGGAATCGCCTCCGGTCACGATCGCGACCTTGCCCTCGAGCCGTCCGCTCCCGCGGAAGCGCGGCCGGTAGTCCGGCTCCGGAACCATCGCGCTTTCCCGTCCGGGCTGGTGCTCCTGCTTCTGGGGCGGAAAGGATTGTTCCGTGTCGCTCATGCGAGCCTCCTCGTGCCACGTCTCGGCATCGCGCTAATGGCGCGGCGAACGGGGAAGTTCCCTAGGGAGGTCACGCGCCGGGGCGACCGGCGGCGGGCAGGGCGGAGCCGGGATCCACGCCGGCTCCGCGCCCTGAAATCAGGGATTGTCTGCGATCCGCACCGCCACGAAGCGAAGCTCGTTGTTGGCGCCGGAGACGAGCAGCAATGCCGAACGCCGTCCCTCGCCTTTCAGCTTCTCGATCCGGGCCGACACCTCGGCAGGCGTGCTGACACGCTCCTGGCTGACCTCGACGATGACGTCGCCGGGCCGGATCCGCTTCTCCTCCGGCTCGGTGCCCGGCTCGACGGACTCGACCAGCACGCCGTCGACGTCCGGCCCGATGCTGTACTGCTCGCGCGCCGCTTCGCTGATCGGGGCGAGGCTCATCCCGAGCACCGTGCTCGACACGGGCGCCGGCTCGTCCGAGGGTTGCTCCTCCGTCGTCCGCGCCGCGACCTCCTCGCTCTCTTCGAGCCGGCCGACACGGACCTGCCGCGTCACGCGTT
This sequence comes from Faunimonas sp. B44, assembly GCF_052655945.1. NCBI lineage: Bacteria > Pseudomonadati > Pseudomonadota > Alphaproteobacteria > Hyphomicrobiales > Afifellaceae > Faunimonas > Faunimonas sp. B44. Next base: position 441,598 of record NZ_JBQYEX010000001.1, read on the forward strand.
CGCCCTTCCGGAGCAGAAGCACGTCCACGGTCTGGCCGACCGGCGTGTCGGCGACGATCCGCGGCAGCTCGCGCATGGCGTCGACGGGCGTGCCGTTGAACTCGATCACCACGTCGCCGGGCTGGATTCCGGCCTCCGCCGCCGGCCCGCCGTCCGTGACGCCTGCGATCAAGGCACCCGCCGAGCGCTCCAGGCCGAGGCTTTCGGCGATCTCGTCGGTCACTTCCTGGATGCGCACGCCGAGCCAGCCGCGGCGCGTCTCGCCGAACTCGCGCAATTGGTCGATCACGGGACCGGCAACTTCGGAGGGAACCGCGAAGCCGATGCCGATCGAGCCGCCGGTGGGCGAGATGATCGCCGTGTTGATCCCGACGACCTCGCCGTCGAGATTGAAGAGCGGACCCCCCGAATTGCCCCGGTTGATGGCGGCGTCGGTCTGGATGAAGCGGTCGTACGGCCCGGAATTGATGTCGCGCTCGAGCGCGGACACGATGCCGACCGTCACCGTTCCGCCGAAGCCGAACGGGTTCCCGATCGCCATCAGCCAGTCGCCGACGCGCAGCTTCCGCGAATCGCCGATCCGCGCCGCCTTGAGCGGTGCCCTGGGCTCGACCTTGAGCACGGCGAGATCGGTCTTCGCGTCGTGGCCGATGAGCTTGGCGGTGAGCTTGGAGCCGTCGGAGAAGTTCGCGATGATCTCGTCGGAATCGGCGATCACGTGGTTGTTCGTGATGATGATGCCGGACGGGTCGATGACGAAGCCGGAGCCGAGCGACTGGACGCGGCGGCTGCGCTCCTGCTGCCGGTCTCCCGGCCCGTTCCGGTTGAAGAAGTCTTCGAAGAACTCCTGGAACGGCGAGCCGTCGGGCACCTGCGGGATCGGTATGCCGCGCGAGCCCGTCACCCGCTGCGACGTCGAGATGTTGACGACGGTGTCGATCAAGCCTTCGGCCAAGTCGGCGAAGGAAGGGGGCGCCGACTGCCGGACGTAGGGCTGGACCTGCGGCTGCCCGTTCGAGGCAGGCTGCCCGCCGGCCGATCCCTGGCCGTTCGTGCCGGGTTCGTCGGGGACCGGCAGGGGTGCCGCCGAGGGCGCCTGCCCGGTGGGCGGGGAGGCGGTCTGCGCGAGGGCGGGCAGGCCGAGGCCGGCGGCAAGGGCTAGCGACAGGAGAAAGGGCGCGAGCCGGCTGCGCCGCGTGCGATCTGTAAGCATCTCGGAACCTTTCCGCAGTGCTGTTCCGTCACTCTCGGCCCGAACATGGCAGAACGGAGACATCCGTCCACGGGCGGCGATCGTACCGCCGATCTCAGCCGCGCACGAGCCAGACGATTCCGACGCCGATGAGGGCCGAGGACAGTCCGAGCAGCCGCAGTCGCTCCCCCGGCGTCGCGGCCGCCTGGGCCGCGATCCTCTTCATGGCGTCCGGAAAGAGCGCGTAGAGCGCTCCCTCCAGGACGAGCAGCACGCCGATCGCGGCCGCCACATCGCTCATTGCCCGCTCGGCGGGGGCGTCCCGGGCAGGAGCGGGGGCTGGAGCTCCGCCGGGCCGCCCTGCGGCGCCGGGGCGCCGTCGCCCTGCGGCGCTGCGGCACCGTCGCCCGGCGAAGTCTCCGGAAGGATCGGCGGCTGCAGCTCTTCGGGCCGCGGGAGTTCCCCGTCCGGAGCCGCGGCTCCGGCACCTCCGGTTCCTTCCGCCCCTGCCGCCGCGCCATCGCTCGGACCAACGCCGTCGGGCGGCGGCGCTGCGTCCGCCGGCGGCGCTGCATCCGGCGCCGGTTCGGCGGGCGCCGGCCCCTCGCCCGCTGCCGGGCTGGTGCCTGCGCCCGGCGTCACGGCGCGCGGGACCGCCCGGACGGCGTTCGGGTTCGGCGGTGGAAGCTGCTCCACGCCCGATTCCCGGAAGTAGCGGAAGAACTCCGAATCCGGCGTCAGCACCATCGTGGTGCCGGCCCCTTCGAGCGATGTCGAATAGGCCCGCATCGACCGGTAGAAATCATAGAAGCCCGGATCGAGGCCGAACGCCTCGGCGAGGATCCGGATCCGGTCGGCGTCGCCCTGGCCTCGCAGGATTTCGCCGTCGCGCTCCGCCTCGGCCACGGTGACGACCGCCTCGCGGTCGGCCTCGGCGCGAATGCGGGCGGCCTCCTGCGTGCCGCGGGCGCGCAGCTGGGCCGCTTCGGCCAGACGTTCCGCCCGCATCCGCTCGAAGGTCTGTTGCGACACCTCGGGCAGCAGGTCGGTCCGCAGGATGCGGACGTCGACGACGTCGATGCCGAGCTCGGCCGCCAGCGGCCGGAGCTGGTCGCGCACCTCGATCATCATCTGCAGGCGCTGGTCCGACAGCGCCGCCTCGAAGCTGCGCTGGCCGTAAACCCGGCGCAGGGCGGCGTCGAGCCGGGTGCGCAGGTTCTCCTCGGCCAGCGTCAGGCTGCCCGAGACGTTCTGCCGGAACTCGCGCGCGTCGACGATGTGGAACGCCACGAAGGCATCGACGAGATAGCGTCGCCCGTCGCGCACCTGCACCCGGATGTTCTCCAGCTCCAGGTTCAGAATGCGGTCGTCGATGATCTGGACCGCGTCGACGAAGTTGGTCGGCGCCTTGAAGTAGAGGCCCGGCTGCTCGATCACGCGGGTGATCTGGCCGAACCGGAGCACGACCGCCTGCTCGCGCTCGTTGACGATGAAGATCGACGACCACACCAGGAACAGCGCGACGAGGGCGGCGATGGCGGCATAGATGCGGATCACTGGCTGCCCCCCTGCTGCGTGGTTGCGCCGCCCTGCTGTTGAGGCTGTGCCGCCGCCGGCGCACCGCGCCGCTGCAGCTGATCGAGCGGCAGGTACGGGACCACGCTCTGGCCGGCGTCGCCTTCGAGGATGACCTTGTTCGAGTTCCGCAGGACGTTCTCCATCGTCTCCAGGAAGAGGCGCTTGCGGGTGATCTCCGGGGCGCCGGCATATTCGTCGTAGACCGAGACGAAGCGTTGCGATTCACCGTCGGCCTGCGCGACGACCTGGTCGCGGTAGCCGGCGGCCGCTTCACGGACCTGCGAGGCCTGTCCGCGCGCCTCGCCGAGGCGCCGGTTCGCATAGGCTTCCGCTTCCCGCTGGAAACGGTCGAGGTCCTGCTGTGCGCGCTGCACCTCTTCGAAGGCGTCCGCCACCTCGGTCGGAGGATCGGCGCGCTCCAGCTGGATGCCGACGATCGTGATGCCCGCCCGATAGGCGTCGACGGTGCCTTGGACGAGGTTCCGGACCGCCTCCTCGACCTCGGCGCGCCGCTCGGTGCGGACGTCCTCCGCCCGCGATCGGCCGACAAATTCGCGCATGGCGCTCTCCGCGATCCGCCGCACGTAGAGCTCGGGGTCGCGGACGTTGAAGAGGTATTGCTGCGGGTCGCTGACGCGCCAGATCACCGAGAACACCACGTCCACGATGTTCTGGTCGCTCGACAGCATCAGGCCGCTTTCCCCGCCGCGACCGGCCCCCGCATTGCTGCCGATCGTGTCGCGGCGCTGGCGGATGCTGGCCTTCTCGACCGTCTCGACCGGCCAGAAGTGGAAATGCAGGCCCGGCTCGGAAACCTCGGCCTTCGGACGCCCGAAAACGAGTTCCTGCCCGAGTTCGTCGGCCTGGACCGTGTAGACGGCCTGGACCAGCCAGAGCGCGAGCAATACGGCGAGGATGATCGCGCCGATCGCGAAATTCCCGCGGCCGCCGGCCGGCAGTGCGCCGCGCAGACGGTCCTGGCTCCGGCGCAGGAGCTCTTCGAGATCGGGCGGCTGCGGTCCTCTCGGCGTGGGGCCGGAGCCCCATGGGCCACCGCCGCCGCCCTTCCAGCCGCCACCGCCGGAATTATTGCTCCAGGGCATTCCTACTCCTTGGTCTGCGGCTCCGACGCCGCGGTTTCGCGCGCTTATAGAGGAAGCATTGCGCGGCCTCAACGCAACCGCGCGGCACCGCGGTCAATCGCCACCGCGCCGGTCGCGGTGCATCCGGTCGAGGATGACGAACTCGCCCGCGACCGTGTCGCCCGCGGAGGGAGGAAGCGCCTCGCGCCCGACTTCCGACCATTCCGATGCCCGGATTTCCGGAAAATGGGTGTCGCCTTCCGGGGCGGCGTGGATGCGGGTGAGATAGATGCGGTCCGCGTCGTCGAAGGACTGGGCGTAGATCTGCCCGCCGCCGATCACGCAGATTTCATCGGCGCCGGTCGCCCCGGCCTCGGCCTCGGCGCGTGCACGCGCCTCCGGCCAGCTTCGCACGAAAACGGCGCCGTTCACGTCTCCGCCGGCCTGGCGGCTCACCACGATGTTGAGACGCCCGTCGAGAACCCGGCCGATCGCATCGAAGGTCCGCCGGCCCATGATGACCGGCTTGCCCATCGTGACCGCACGGAACTTCCTGAGGTCCGACCTGAGCCGCCAGGGCAGCCCGCCCGCCGCGCCGATGACCCCGTTCTCCGCCGCCGCGACGACCAGCGCCACGCGGGTCATCGAGCCGGGCCGTGCCCCGCAAGCGCGGCATCCCCGCCCGTCCTGTCCTCGACCGGGCCGGAGAGCACCAGCTTCTCCGCCACCGTCGTGTCGGCGTTCAGGCGATAGACGAGCGGCACGCCGGTATCGAGATTGAGTTGCGTCACCGCGTCGGGCGTCATCTGGTCGAGCACCATCACCAGTGCGCGCAGCGAATTGCCGTGGGCGGCGACGAGCACGCGCTCGCCGCGCATGACGTCGGGCAGGATGCGGGTGATGTAATAGGGCCAGACCCGCGCGCCGGTGTCCTTCAGGCTTTCGCCGCCGGGCGGCTGAATGTCGTAGGACCGGCGCCAGATGTGGACCTGCTCCTCGCCCCATTTGGCGCGGGCGTCATCCTTGTTGAGCCCGCTCAGTTCGCCGTAGTCGCGCTCGTTCAGCGCCTGGTCGCGATGGACGGTGAGCGCGGTCTGGCCGAGTTCGTCGAGCACGATGTCGAGCGTGTGCTGCGCGCGGGTCAGCGCGCTGGTGTAGGCGACGTCGAAGCGGAGCCCCTGCGCCTTCAGATGGCGGCCCGCCTCGCGCGCTTCGGCACGGCCGACATCCGTCAGCCCGACGTCGCGCCAGCCGGTGAAGAGGTTCTTGAGGTTCCATTCGCTCTGGCCGTGTCGCACCAGCACGAGAAGCCGATCCATGTCCTGTCCTTGTCTGTTCAGCGCAGCCCGAGCACGTCGGCCATGCCGTAGAGCCCGGGCTTCTTGTCGAACGCCCAGATCGCCGCGCGCACGGCGCCGTGGGCGAAGATGGAGCGGTCCTCGGCGCGGTGGTTGAGCTCGATGCGCTCGCCCGCTCCCGCGAAGACGACCGAGTGGTCGCCGACCACCGAGCCGCCGCGCAGGCTCGCGAAGCCGATCGCGCCGTCGGGCCGGGCGCCGGTGTGGCCGTCGCGGCTGCGCACGGCGACGTCGTCGAGCGTCACGCCGCGCCCCTCCGCGGCGGCGCGCCCGAGCAGGAGCGCCGTGCCCGAAGGCGCATCGACCTTGTGGCGGTGGTGCATCTCGAGGATCTCGATGTCGAAATCCGGCCCGAGCGCGGCGGCGGCCCGCCGGACCAGGCCGGCGAGGAGGTTCACGCCGAGGCTCATATTGCCCGACTTCACGATCCTGGCATGGCGGGCCGCGGCGCGGATCTTCTCCTCGTCCTCCGCCGACAGGCCGGTCGTGCCGATCACGTGAACGGCGCGCGCCTGGGCGGCGAGCTCCGCGAAGGCGACGGTCGCGGCGGGCGAGGTGAAATCGAGGACCACGTCCGTGTTCGCGAAGAGCGGAAGCGGGTCGTCCGTCAGCACGATTCCCGTCTGCCCGCCGCCGGTCAGCTCGCCGAGATCGCGCCCCCGATCCGGGCAGTCGGAGCGGTCGAGCGCCCCCACCAGCCGCAGCTTCGGCTCGGCGCGGACGGCCTCCGCCAACGTCCGGCCCATGCGGCCGGCCGCCCCCACGATGACGACCCGCAACTGCGTCATGAGCGCTCCCTTTCGGGCACCTATAGCATGAGAGCGGAGGGAGGAAAGACGGCCGGCCGCGGTGACTTCGGGCCGGTCCGGCGCTATGGAAGCCGCATGAGCCCTGCACTGGAAGGCGACAGCGGTTTCTCCGGCCGGCGGCTCAGGCTCTCGACGCTGGTGAACCTGCGCTGGCTGGCCGTCACCGGGCAGGCGATCGCCGTCGTGATCGTGGCCTATTGGTTCGAGTTTCCCCTTCGCGCCGGCTGGTGCTTCCTGCTGATCGCGATGTCCGCCTGGCTCAACATCGGGCTCCGGATCCGCTTTCCCTCGACGCTCAGGGTGGATCCGAATTGGGCGACGGTGCTCCTCGGCTACGACATCCTGCAGCTCGCCGGACTGCTCTACCTGACCGGCGGCCTGCAGAACCCGTTCGCGATCCTGCTGCTGAGCCCGGTCACCGTTTCGGCGACTACGCTGGCGCCCGACAAGACCTTCCTCCTCGGATGCCTCGTGCTGGCTGCGGCGACCGGCCTGATCTTCGTCCACGAGCCGCTGCCCTGGTTTCCGGGCGAGAGCTTCAAGGCGCCGCTCCATTATCTCGGCGGCGTGTGGGTCGCGCTCGTCTCGTCGCTGGTCTTCATCGCCTTCTATGCCTTCCGCGTCGCGGAGGAAGCGCGCCAGCTCTCCGACGCGCTCGCCGCCACGGCACTCGTGCTGCAGCGCGAGCAGCACCTGTCGGCGCTCGACGGCCTTGCCGCCGCGGCCGCCCACGAGCTCGGCACCCCGCTTGCGACCATCGCACTCGTCGCAAGGGAGCTCGACCGCGAGCTGCCGCCGGGCGATCCGCACGGCGAGGACGTGCGGCTGATCCTCAGCCAGTCCCAGCGCTGCCGCGAAATTCTCGGCAAGCTCACCTCGCTCTCCTCCGAGCCGGAGGAGCATCTCGGGCGGATGCCGCTCTCCCATATCCTGGAGGAGGTGACGGCGCCGCACCGGGACTTCGGGGTGGCGATCGTGGTGGAGAAGAAGGGCGTGGGCCCGGAGCCCGTATCCGGCCGCAATCCCGGGCTCCTCTACGGCCTCGGAAATCTGGTCGAGAACGCCGTCGATTTCGCGGAGAGCGCCGTCCACCTGGAAGCGTCCTGGACGGAGAGCACGGTGTCGATCGTCATCATGGACGACGGTCCCGGCTTTGCGCCGGAGATCATCGACCGCATCGGCGAGCCCTACGTGACCACGCGGCGAAGCGAGGCGCATGCGCCCTCCGGCGAGCACGGCGGGCTCGGCCTCGGCTTCTTCATCGCCAAGACCTTGATCGAGCGCTCCGGGGCACGACTGGCACTCGCCAACCGGCGTGGGCCGGAAAGCGGCGCCATCGTCACCGTCACATGGCCGCGCCGGGACTTCGAGGCGGCGGAGAGTGCGGCCGCTACGCGCCGTTCCGGCTTGATTCAACCGGCATAGTGCTTAACTTCGTTCGACGCCGAAGCAACCGGAAAACCGGAGCATGTCCGAGGAGACGCAATTCCCGCCGCCGCCCGGCGACGACCCCAGCCTTCTGATCGTGGACGACGACCGCGCCTTCCTGCAGCGCCTCGCGCGCGCCATGGAGAAGCGCGGCTTCGTCACCGACACGGCGGCGAGCGTGGCGGAGGCGATCGCCAAGGTCGAGGCGGCGCCGCCGGCCTTCGCGGTGGTCGACATGCGTCTGGAGGACGGCAACGGCCTGGACGTGATCGAGCGCATCAGGAGCCGGAAGCCGGAAGCGCGCGCCGTGATTCTCACGGGCTACGGCAACATCGCCACCGCCGTGACGGCGGTGAAGCTCGGCGCAACCGACTACCTCTCCAAGCCGGCCGACGCGGACGACATCTATGCCGCCCTGACGCAGAGCGCGCAGGATCGCGCCGAGCCGCCGGAGAACCCGATGTCGGCCGATCGCGTGCGCTGGGAGCACATCCAGCGCATCTACGAGCTGTGCGACCGGAACGTCTCGGAAACGGCCCGCCGCCTCAACATGCACCGCCGGACGCTGCAGCGAATCCTCGCCAAGCGCGCCCCGCGCTAGAGCCGGTTCACGAGCCGCCGAACACCGCTTCCGGATCCTCGAGGTCGTGCAGGCGCATGGCGCCGGCGCGCGCGATCCGGATGAGCATCTCCCGCCGGGTCGCCGGCGGCAGCTTCTGCCTGCCGCATTCCCGGAGGATCTCCGCGCCGTAGGGATCGGCCACGATCAATCCGGCCGATTCGGGGAAGATGTTGGGGGGCACGTCGGGCGCGGTCGCGAAATAGAGCGCGTCGGCGTGGCGCAGATAGTCCGGCCATTTCTGGTCGGCCCGGAAATCCTCGACCGACGACTTGATCTCGATGATGAGGATCGACCCGGCGGGGCAGATCGCCACGAGATCGGCGCGCCGCCCGGAGGACAGGGTCAGCTCCGGGATGAGGGCGTAGCGCTCCGCCCGCAGCCGCCGGCAGACGCCGCGCCGGATCGCCAGCGCGCGTTCGGACTGGCGGCCGTCCTGGACGAGGCTGCGGAGGGCGGGCCGCTCGGAGAGCGGGAGGCTGGTGGCTGGCATGGCGGCTGCGGTCCTGAGGCCGCCATTGTGCTCAACCATCGGCCGTCGGGCAACATCGGAACGGCATCGCCGGATCGCCGTTCTAGCCGGCATGGATCATGCCGGCGCGGACCGGCGCGGCTTATGGAGGAGACCGGGATGAAACGAGCCATGACCGGCGGCACCGTCGCCATCGCGCTTCTGACGAGCGTCAGCCTCGTCTCCGTGGGCGGCTGCTCCTCCAAGACCGCGCGCTATGCCACGACCGGCGGCGCGATCGGCGCGGCCGGCGGCGCCGTGGTCGGCGCAGCTTCGGGCGGAAGCGTGGTCGGCGGCGCCGTCATCGGCGGCGCGGCCGGCGCTGCGACCGGGGCGGTGCTCGCGCAGTAGCAATTCGTTCAGACGGCCGGCGATGCGGCCGGCATCTGCCGCATCGCGACCAGCTCGAGCGCGATCTCGCCCGGCTGGAACGTCGAGCGCACGAGCTCGCGGTAGAGCTGGATCTGGCGCGGGACGATGGTCGGATCGGAGAGCATCCGGCCGAGGATCAGTCCGCCTTCGACCAGCACGGCCGCCATGTCGGCGAGCGCCTCGAGGTCCGCGTTCGGCCGCGGCGGGTAGATGGTCGCGATCAGCTCCAGGCGCTCCTGAAAGCGCCTGCGCCAGGCGAGCACGCCCTGTGCGTTCAACTCGCGTATCTCGCGGTTGAACAGCTGGTCCTGATAGCAGAAGGAGGCGGCGAGGCAGCCCGGATGGGCCTCCTTCATGTCCGCCAGCATCTCGGCGAAGAGCTTCAGCCCGACGAGAAATCCGTGCAGCGGATCGTCGTTCAGCTCGTCGCCGCGCCGGAAGATGTCCTCGAGCAGCTCGCGGTCCTGTTCCAGGTAGCGCAGCAGGAGCGCCTTGGCGAGCGCGCCCTTGTCCCGGAAGTGATAGAAGAACCCGCTCTTCGTGATGCCGACCTCGGCGATCAGCTCCTCGATGGAGGTCGCCGCGAATCCCTTCGCCAGCACCGCCCGTTCCGCGGCCTGCAGCAATCGCTCACGCGTCTGGCCCGTCCCGCTCTGGCCGATCTCGGACATGACCGACTGTACCACGAGTACAGTAGACGGCAAAACGTCTGCAGTGACGGCTCCCGCGGCTTCGAGCGCAAGGTGTTGAAGTAAAAGCTATTCCGATCTTCTTGCCCTGGCTGGACCGCGAGTGGTCTAGCGGCCTGCCGTCCATCGGCTTCATGTTCCGCCCCGCGCGCCGAACCGGCGTAAGTGACGATTTGCGAGGGTAGAATGTCGAAATATCGAAACCGGCTGCCGCAGCTTGCGGGCGATCTGTTCCTCACCGACGGCGGCATCGAGACGACGCTGATCTTCCACGATGGGTTCGATCTGCCTCATTTCGCGGCCTTCGACCTCCTGAACAGCCGCGAGGGCGTCGCGGCGCTCAGGGCCTATTACGAGCGTTACGCGAGCATCGCGCAGGCCCATCGACTGGGCTTCATCCTGGAGAGCCCGACCTGGCGAGCGAGCCCGGACTGGGCGGCGAGGCTCGGCTACGACGACGCCGCGCTCGAGGCGGCGAACCGGCGCTCCATCGCGCTCATGGCCGAGCTTCGCGGCGTCCACGAGACGGATGCCGCGCCGATCGTGATCAGCGGCTGCGTCGGGCCGCGCGGCGACGGCTACGATCCGGGCCGCATGATGACCGCAGACGAGGCGGAGGACTACCATTCCGCCCAGGTCCGGACCTTCGCCGCGACCGATGCCGACATGGTGACGGCAATCACCATGACCTATCCCGCGGAGGGCGCCGGCATCGCGCGCGCGGCGAAGGCGGCCGGCCTGCCCGTCGCGATCTCCTTCACCGTGGAGACCGACGGCCGTCTCCCGACGGGTGCGACGATCGCCGACGCGATCGAGACGGTCGATGCCGAGACCGGGGCGGCCCCGGCCTATTACATGCTGAACTGCGCCCATCCCGAGCATTTCCGCGACGTGCTCGCCGGCGGCGAAGGCTGGGCGGCGCGGCTGCGGGGCATTCGCGCCAACGCCTCGCGGCGCAGCCATGCCGAGCTCGACCAGGCGCCCGACCTCGACGACGGCGATCCGGAGGAGCTCGGCCGCGACTATGCCGCGCTCCGCGCCATCCTGCCGAACCTCACCATCCTCGGCGGCTGCTGCGGCACCGATCATCGCCACGTCACCCGCATCGCCGCTGCCTGCAACCACGGCCGCGGCGCGAAGGCGGCGGCCTGAGGAGATTGCGAGGCCGCGCCCGGCGGCCGCCGGGCGCGGCAGGGCAAACGAGATCGCAGTCTCGCCGGATCGGATCTTCGGGAGAAGGGTGCGCCGGAGAGGATGAAATTGGGAACCGGTATGCGGGTGCTTTCCACATGTAATCTCGGGAACGCCGTCCACATTGCGCCACTGGTACTCTTTGAAGCGCAGCATTCTCCGCGAAACCTCGAGGCACCGCTCGCCTACTGCATCAGATCGACCGCTCAGGCGACCGAGGGACGCCGTGAAGACCCTACGCGCTTGTGCCTGTAACAATCGCAGCGCATCCTGACGTTGAACGGAACGGAATTGGGTGTGTCGGCGAAAGGGGAGGTCGGTCATCGATAGAGCCTTTGACGTGGCGGTGATTGGTGGCGGCCTGGGCGGGCTGACTGCGGCGGCGATGGCGGCGACCGCAGGGCGGCGGGTCGTGGTGCTGGAGAAGAACGCCCATCCCGGCGGTGCGGCGGGCACCTTCGACCGCGACGGACGGCGGTTCGAGATCTCGCTGCACGAAACCACGCACCCGTTTCGCGGCGCCGACCCCAAGGCGCGGATCTTCGACGCGCTCGACCTCGGCGACAGGATCGAGCTTGTGCCGGTGCCCGAGTTCTGCGAGGTGCGCTCGCCGCTACTGGACGCGCCCCTGCGTCTCCCCCATGGGCTTGCACCGCTGCAAGAGGCGCTGGGCGCCCGGTTTCCCGCCGACGCGGACGCCATCGCGCGTTTCCTGCGCCAGGTCGCGCGCAGTCAGGAGGCGATCAGCGTGTTTCTGACGTCGCATGACGGGGCGTGGTGGCGGGCGCATGTCGCCGATCTGCCGCTCGACCTCTGGGCGCTGACGCGTGACATGGGATCGACGCTGAGCACGGTTCTGGGGCGATATTTCCGCGACAACGAGGCGCTGAAGCTCGCGCTGGCGCCGAACCTGCCCTACTACACCGACGATCCCGACCGCTTCTGGTGGCTGGGCTACGCGATCGCGCAGGGCGGGTTCCTGTCGCAGGGCGGCTATTACGTCAAGGGCGGGTCCGGTGCGCTCGTGCAGGCGCTGGTCTCGGTGATCGGGGAGCACGGCGGCACCGTGGCGACGGGTCACCGGGTGCATGATATCCTGACCGATGCAAGGGGCGCGGTGCGTGGCCTTGTCTATGTCGACGCGGCGGGCAGCATTGCCGAAGTGGCTGTGCCGCTGGTTTTTGCGAATGCCGCCCCGCAGGCGGTGGCGGGCATGCTGCCCGAGGCGCTGCGCCCGGCCTTTGTCGCCCCATACGAGGGGCGACCGCTGTCGATTTCGCTGTTCGAGCTGTCGCTGGGGTTGGATCGCCCGGCTGCCGACCTGGGCGTCGGGGCCTATTCCACCGCGCTGTTCCCCGACTGGATGAAGGCGCTCGCCGATTATCGCGGGGCGGCGGCGCTGCTGGGCGCGGCCCCGGGCCACAGGATGCCGCCGCTGATCGTGGTGGATTACGGGCGGATCGACAGCGGGCTGGGGGACGGCCCCGCGCCGGTCAGCGTGACCGGGGTGGACCGGCTGGACAATTGGGACGACCTGGATGGCGCCGCCTATGCCGGGCGCAAGGCGGCGTGGCTGGACGCGATCATCGCACGGCTGGATGCCGAATGGCCCGGCCTTGCCGCCGCGGTGCAGGTGCGCGACATGGCGACGGCAAGGACAATGGCCGACTACCTGGGCACACCCGGCGGCGCGGTCTATGGCTTCGCGCCCGAGGTGCCGGCGCTGCTACGCCCCGGCCCGCGCAACCGCACTGGGACCAAGACCCCGGTCGAGGGGCTGTGGCTTGCTTCGGCCTGGGCCGGATTTGGCGGGGTCACGGGGGCGATGGCTTCGGGCGCGATGGCAGCAATGCAGGCGCTCAGGGGCTGAGCGTCCGATCGGGACGTCGCGCACGCTGGCTGTGACAGCCTGTTTCCCGAGAGCCGCCTTCCGCTTCCCACCCGGAGCCGGGGGTGCATCCCGGTAGCGGCCCGCCGACCGGTCTGATGACCGCCCGTGCCGCCATCCAGGCCATGTGTCGCGAGGATCACGTATTGTGTCGGTATGAAGTCGTGGCGTGAGGCAAGGCGTGGCGACGCGTCGAACGCAACCCGTTTCTTATGGTGTCGATCGATGAATAGGCGGCATGTGCTGATGGGTGCAGGTGTATTGGCCGCTGGCGCCGCTGGTGCCGCGGCGTTCAGTTTCTCGCGCGCGGGCTCAATGGCCGACTACGCCGCTGCGGTCGCGGCGATGCGGGCGACGCTCTCCGAACGTCCGGAACTCGTGGACCTCGTTCGCTACGCCACATTGGCTGCGAACGGCCACAACACCCAGCCGTGGCGCTTTCGTCTTGTCGATACCCGCATTGCCATCCTTCCGGATCTTTCACGGCGCACGCCCGTCGTGGATCCCGATGATCACCATCTCTTCGCCAGCCTCGGTTGCGCCGTCGAGAACCTCGCACTCGCCGCCGCCGCGCGCGGCCGCAGGGGCGAACAGCGGTTCGATCCCGACAAGGCGGGCTCGGTCGTTTTCGAGTTCGGCGGCGCGCTGCCGGAACGCTCGATCCTCTTCGACGCGATCCCGAAGCGCCAGTCGACGCGCACCGAATATGACGGGCGGCCGGTCTCCGCCGCCGACCTGGAGGCCCTCGCCGCAGCCGCTCGCGTCCCGGGTGTCGACTTGATCCTGGTGACCGATCGACGGCAGATCGAGCGCGTGCTCGACCTGGTCGTCGCCGGCAACAGCGCGCAAATGGCCGACCCCGACTTCCTGCGCGAACTGAAGCACTGGCTGCGCTTCAATCCCCGCCAGGCGCTCGAGACCGGCGACGGCCTCTTCAGCGCGGCGAGCGGCAATCCGACCGCACCGACCTGGCTCGGCGGCCCCATGTTCGATCTGGTCTTCCGTGCCGGCTCAGAGAACGACAAATACGCTCGGCAGTTGCGGTCGGCCGCAGGGGTCGCGATCTTCGTGTCGGAGCGCGACGACAAGGATCACTGGGTGCGCGCCGGACGCGCGTGCCAGCGCTTCGCCCTGCAGGCGACGGCGATCGGCCTCAAGCACGCCTTCATCAATCAGCCTGTCGAAGTCGCTGCCGTCCGGCCACAGCTCGCGAGCCTCATCGGGATGCCCGGACGCAGGCCTGACATCGTGATGCGCTTCGGCTACGGACCGAGCCTGCCGTTCTCGCCGCGTCGGCCGATAGAGGCCGTCCTGTCTTCGACGCCAGAGGAGCCGGGTTAGACGGGCCTCCCGCCAGGCAGCGGCAGCGCCCACAATCTCACCTGTACGGCAGTCTACAGGCGCCCCTCGTCCGGCCCTTCACGGGCGACGCTGCAGGCGGCACGCCCGATTGCGAGCCATCTTGTTCGCCTTGGGGAATGCCCGGTACGCGCTATCGCGCCCGGACGATCAGCGTTCGGCGGATGAAGCGGCATCGGCGATTGGGAGCGCAAAGAAGATGAAGTCGATACTAGCTGCTCTCGATCTGGAAGCAGGAAACGATGCAGTGCTCGCGCGAGCGGTTCAGTTGGCTTCAGCGCATGGGGCTTGCCTTGTGCTGCTCCACGTCGTCGATCCGGAGCCATTTTCCCATGGTGTCGATGTATCGGGTCGCAGCGAAACCGATCTGCAGGACCAACTCAGACAGCAGGCGCTTCCCGCTCCCGTTCGAGCAGGCTCTGCTACGCGCCGGGACGCCACAGGCCGAGATCGAAAAATACCGTGCGGCGAGAGTTGCCAAAGCGCGCGACAGGCTCTGCGCATTCGCGCGTGACGCAGGGGGCGGCGACAAAGCCGCCACGCGTTTGCTCAAGGGCGAGGCCGGTCCCGCCCTGGCCCGTCTTTCGCAAGGCGCAGGGGTCGATTTGCTGGCCTTCGGACCACATGGCCGCGGCGTTGTGCTCCAAGCGCTTCTCGGCAGCGTCACACGGCGGGTTCTGAGAGAAGCCGCGTGCGATCTCCTGATCGCGAGCAGCCGACAATAACTGATCCCGATGCCACGCGGTCGCCGTCGCGAGCATCTGGAGCCCGCCAAAGCTGCTATGACTGATCGCAGATCACTTCGTGGACAACGGCGCGCCCTTCGTCGGCTGCGGGCCGGGATCAGCGAGCCGCGGCGACGGGCTCGCCGTCGCGGATGAAGCCGACGCAAAGGACCGCCACGGCGGTGGTCGCGATCGCGACCCACAGCGCGGGATGGAAGCTGCCGGTCCATTCGAGCGAGACGCCTCCGATGAAGACCCCCGCCGCCGCCCCCAATTGGTTGAACACATAGGCGCTGCCCAGAATCGCGCCGATCGCGCGCCGCCCGAACAGCCCGGCGGCGAGCGCGCCGACCACGCCGATGGCGCCATAGCCAAGCAGCCCGAACACCGTGATGAACAGCAGAAAGACCGTCGGCCCCGGGACGAGCACCACCAGGAGCATCGATGCCGCCCGCGCGCCGAACATGACGAGCAGCACTGAGTTGCGGCCGAGCCGGTCCGAGATCGCCCCCGTCACGACGTTGCCGAGAATCCCGATGCCGCCGACGAGCGTCAGCCCCGTCGCCGCCAGCGCGGCGTCGTAGCCTTCGCTCAACACGAAGCCCGGCAAATGGACGAAGACGAGGTTCATGATCAGGCCGTTGGCGAAGAGGCTGATCGCGATCAGCCAGAAGGCCGGGGCGCGCAGCGCCGCCGCGAGCGTGACGTCGGCGCTCGGCACGGCGGGCGAGCCGGTGCGATCGTCGTCGGCGATGGCCGCTTCTTCGACGACGGTCGGCTGCGCGCCGATCCCGGGGCTCGGCGCCGGTCTAACGAAGATCAGGACGGCCGGAATGAGCGCCATGACCAGCACGCCCACGGTCAGCATGCCGATCCGCCAGTCGAACGCGACGATCAGCGCCGCGATGGACGGCGGCAGGACGATCATCGAGACCTTGGTGCCGGAGGTGGCGACGCCGAGCGCCACGCCGCGGTTGCGGTCGAACCAGCGCGAGACGATCGAGGCCACCGACACCGGGCTCACCGCCGCATAGCCGACCGAGCTGACGAGTCCCATCAGCAGGGTCAGTTGCCACAGTTCGGTCGCGAAGGCCGTGCCGCAGAGCGCCAGGCCGGAGAATGCGAGCCCGATCGCCAGCACGGTCTTGCCGCCCAGCCGGTCCAGCAAGATCCCCGCTAAGGGCTGCATGGCCGCGGCGGCGAGCATCGAAACGGCGATCGCGCCGGACACCGCGGCGGCCGTCGTGCCGAGGGCTTCGGGCATGTAGGGCAGGAAGAGGCCGAGGGAGAACCGCGAACCGAGCACCAGGGCCATGGAGAGAAAGCTAACGGCGACGATCACCCAGCCATAGGACAGGGTGCGCGGCGCCGTTTCGGACGGGGCGGGCGGCCCCATCGTCATCGCCCGAGTCTCTCCCGCAGCTCTTCGCATTGCGCCGGCGTCAGCGGGCGGATCGGACGGTCGCCGAGCATCAGGTAGAGCTTGGCGGTCTCCTCCAGCTCCTCCACCGCGTATTGCGCGTCGGCGAGGCTGGTCCCCGAAACCACCGGGCCGTGATTGGCGAGGAGGAGCGCATGGTGGCGCGTGGCCCGCTCGCCGACGGCGGCGGCCAGCGCACGGTCGCCCGGCGCGAAATAGGGGATGAGCGGCAGGTGGCCGACCCGCATCACGTAGTAGGCCGTGAGCGGCGGCAGCACGTCCTCGGGATCGAGCCCTTCGACGATGCTGACCGCGACGGAATGGCTGGAATGGAGGTGCACGACCGCGCGGTCGCCGGGCCGCGCGCGGTACATGCTGTGGTGCAGAAACGCTTCCTTGGTCGGTGTGTCGCCGGAGACGAGAGTCCCCTCGGCGTCGACCAGCGACAGCCGTTCGGGATCGAGAGCGCCGAGGCTGGCGTTGGTCGGCGTCATCAGCGTCCGGCCGTCGTCGAGCCGAACGCTGATGTTGCCCGTGGAGCCGCCGGTGAGGCCGCGGTCGAAGATCGACCGGCCGGTCGCGACGATTGTGTCGCGAATGCGCGTTTCCACCGAGATCGTAGCGGTCATGCGAGCCTGTCCCATGCCTTCAGGAAGATGTCGTCGGCGCCGAAATTGCCGGACTTCAGGGCGATCGCCAGGGGGGCGCCGCGGTATCGCGCTGCCATCCAGGGGACGCCGGGGTCGATTTCCGCGACGACATCGAGCGTGTCCAGGCCGAGGCTCTCGATCACCGCGCCGGAGGTTTCCCCGCCGGCGACGAGAAGCCGGCGGACGCCGGCCTCGGCGGCCCGCGCGGCGAGCTCGCCCATGAAGCTCTCGACGAGGCCGCCGGCCCTCTCGCGCCCGAGGGCCGCCTGGCTCGCCGCGACCTCTTCGGGGGCCGCGCTGGCATAGACGATCGGGATATCGCCGTGTGGCGCGGCGAGAACGAAGGCCAGCGCGTCGGCGGGGGTCTGGGCACCGCGCGCGATGGCGCGCGGATCGAGCTTGTAGCCGGACGTGCCGGCGGCGGTGGCGACCGCGATCTGCCGGCGGGTCGCCGCCGAGCAAGAGCCGGCCAGCACGATCGCCCGGCCGCCGCGCGGCAGGGCGCCCGACACGATCTTCGCGTGGCGGAGATGAAAGTTGCCGGGCAGGCCGAGTGCGACCCCGGAGCCGCCGGTGACGAGACGGAAATCGCGGGCGGCCGCGCCGATGGCGCGCAGGTCGTCGTCGTCGATGGCGTCGACGATCGCGACGCCCGTGGCCGTTTCAAGCGCGCCGCGCAGCGCGTCGGGGCCGGAGCGCACCGTGGCGAGGTCGACGAGCGAGACCGGAAGCCGCGTCTGGCGGCCGAGGACGCGCACGAGGTTGGCGTCGCGCATCGGCGTCAGCGGGTGGTCCTTCATGCTCGAATCGGACAGCAGCCGGTCGCCGACGAAGAGGTGCCCCTGGTAGACGGTGCGGCCGTTGGCCGGGAACGCCGGGCAGGCGAATGTGCGGCTCTCGCCGAGCCGATCGAGCAGCGCCTCGATCACCGGCCCGATGTTGCCGTCGTCGGTCGAATCGAAGGTCGAGCAGTACTTGAAGAAGATCTGCCGTGTCCCCGCCGCGAGCAGCGCGTCGAGCGCCTGCACGGATTGGGCCACCGCTGCGCCGGCCGGGATCGTGCGCGACTTCAGCGACAGCACCACGGCCTCGGCGTCCGCCATGCTGTCCGGATCGCGCGGGATCCCGACGATCTGGCGCACCCGCATGCCGCCGTTCGACAGCGTCAGCGCCAGGTCGGTGGCCCCCGTCAGGTCGTCGGCGATCGCACCGAGGAACGGCCCGGCCCGTCCGCTCATCAGTGCACCCTGTTGGGGGGGCGTCGGCCGTCGAAATGGGCGACGAGGTTTGCCACGACGAGCCGTCCCATGTCCCGGCGCGCTTCGAGCGTGCGGCTGCCCATGTGGGGCGAGACGACGACGTTCGGCAGGGACAGCAGCACCTCCGGCACCCTCGGTTCGCCGTCGACGACGTCGAGCGCCGCCCCGCCGAGTTCGCCCGAGCGCAGCAGCTCGATCATCGCCGGCTGGTCGACCAGCGAGCCGCGTGCCACGTTGACCAGCCGGCCCTCGGGCCCGAGCGCCTGCATGGCCTCGCGCCCGACGAGGCCGTCCGTCGACGCGTTCGCCGGCGCGATGACCACCAGCCAATCGCTGTCCGCCGCCATCGCCACAAGGTTGCCGTGATAGCGGTAGGGTTGGCCGGTCTGTTCGTGCCGCCCGAAATATCGCACGTCCATCTTCATGGCGGCGAGCCGTGCGGCGATCTCCTTGCCGATGCGGCCGAGGCCGACGATGCCGACGGTCTTGCCGCGAAGCTCGCTGCCGAGGGGGAAGTCGCCGCGTTCCCAGGCGCCGTCCCGCACGAAGCGGTCGGCGCGCGGCAGGGCCCGGGCGAGCCCGAGCATCAGCGCCACCGTCAATTCCGCCACAGCGTCGTTCAGCACGTCCGGCGTGTTGGTGATGACGATCCCGAGCTCCTTGGCCGTCTCCAGATCGTTGGTATCGACGCCGACGCCGGAGTTCGCGATGATCTCCAGCCTGGGCAGCCGCCGCATCAGCGCGCCCGCTACCTTGCCGCCGGCGATCCCGCGGACTTCGCCGCCATGGGCGGCCAGGACCGCTTCCGGCTCGGCGTCGCCGACAAGGCTGTGGACCTCGAAACGCGCCTCGAGCGCCGATACGCAATCGGCATCGAGCGGCTTGGTAATCAGGATTGCGGGACGAATGGAGGCCTCCCGGGCGTTCGGAGATGCGGGACGGTTCGCCAGGCTAAAGTCGCGTCCTGTAGGCGTCCAATATCAATGAGGTCCCGTCTTATTTGCGCATCAGGATAAGGCGGTGGCGGCGACCGATCGAGTCGCTCATTTGAATGACCAAATAAAAGGCGGAGCCTTTCATATTGGACACTCGCAGTATCCTCCGATACCTCACCGACAACGGGAGCGGGAAACCGCTTTCAAGAGACGTTCGGGCGGTGACGCGTCCAGCGATCCATCGCCCACAACTTCGAAAACATGAGGTCTTCAGGATGCCGGCGGCTGACATTCCCAGTTATCGTGACGAGGTGGCCGAGCTTCTCGCGGATTTTACCGTCAACGTTTCGGGTGAACTCGACGCGGAAACCCGCCATGCCGCCAAGCGCGCGCTCAGCGATTCCGTCGCCGTGGCGCTCGGCGCGCTCGACCACCACGCGTCGCACATCGCGCGTAGCTTCGCCGCGCAGTTCACCACGCCGAACGGCGCGACGATCTGGGGCACCTCGATGCGGGCCAACCCGGACTTGGCGACGTTCGTCAACGGCTCGCTGCTGCGCTGCTACGACTACAACGACTTCTATGTCGGCGAGCGCAATTCCGGGCATCCCAGCGACATGGCTGCGGGCCTGATCGCCGCCGCCGAGTGGATCGATGCGAGCGGAGAGGACCTGCTGGTTGCCCTCGCCGTCGGCTACGAGGTGGTCGGTGCCGTCTTCGACGCGTTCTCCACCGCGCCTGGCGGCTGGGACTACACCAACCTGACGGCGATCGGCGCCTGCGCCGCCTTCGCGCGGCTCCTGAAGCTCGACGTGGTCCAGGCCAAGGAGGCCTTCGGGATCACCGTGATTCCCCACTTCGCCTCCGACGAGGTGGAGAGCTGCGAGCTCAACAAGCGCGGCGACCTCACGCTCTGGAAGCGCTTCAACGGGTCGGACGCGGTGCGGAACGCCCTGCAGGCCTGCTTCCTGGCCCAGGCCGGCGTCGAGGCGGTGGTCCGGCCGTTCACCGGTGCCAACGGCCTGATCGCCAAGCTGAAGAACGAGCACGACCCGCTTCCTGTCCTCAAGAAGCGGCTGGACAAGACCATCAGGCTGTCCCGCGTCGGCGAGACCTACATGAAGCTCTGGCCGGTGGGCTCGATGGCGCAGAGCGCCATCCGCGCCGCGCTCGAGGCGCGCAGCCAGGTCTCCGATCTGTCGAAGATCAAGGAGGTCCGCGTGTTCTCCGAGGAGGGCGCCTACCAGCACTTCATCGAGATGCGCCAGGATCCCTACCATCCGATCAGCCGCGAGACGGCCGATCACTCGATGCCCTACATCGTCGGTGCCGCGGTGCTCGACGGCTATATCGGCATTGACAGCTTCGATCTGGAGACGGTCATGGAGCCGGCCCGGCGGGCCTTCGTCGCCCACAAGGTGAAGGTGAGGCCCGCGCCGGAACTCGGCACGCTCGCCGGCGGCAAGCTGGCGCGCGCCGAAGCCGGCTATCTGTCGCGCGTCGAGATCGAGCTGGACGACGGCACGGTTGTGCGGGGCGATGCCAAGCCGTTCCCGGGGCACCCGAAGGCGCCCTTCTCCGACGCCGACATCGCGCAGAAGATCACGCAGAACGCGCTGCCGTTCGCCGGCAAGGAGACGACCGACCGGATCATCTCGGCGCTCGTCTCCTTCGAGACCTGCAAGCACGTCCGGGACTTCACCCGGCTGCTTGCCTTCGACTGGGCTTCGAAGCAGGTGGAGGCCGCGGCCTGAGTTCGGCCGGGCCGCCCCCGCCGCGGACGGCCCGGCCGGTCGATCGAGAGTTAGGAGTTCACAGACGATGACCATGGCGCGATCGAGCCTGGCAATGAACATGGATGCCCTGACGCGACTTTGCAGCCTGGACGCTGTGGACGAGGACGAGCCGTACCGTGCCGAAATCGGCGGTGCGGCTTTTGCCGTCTTCAAGGTCGGCGAAGCCATCTACGTCACCGACGATCTGTGCTCGCACGGTCCCGGCTCGCTGTCGGAGGGCTATGTCGTGGACTGCCAGGTGGAATGCCCGTTCCATCAGGGCCGGTTCGACCTCCGCACCGGCCTGCCGACGCAGCCGCCCTGCGAGATACCGATCCGCACCTGGACCGCGGTGATCGAGGACGGAGCGATCTTCATCGACGTCGCAAGGCCGAACGGCGCCTGAGCGCCGCGGCCGAGTGCGTTCGTCCGCCGCGCGTCCCGCCTATCCGGCCTCGATCGGCGTGAACCCGCAGGTGAAGCGCTCGAGGATCGGGTTGCCGTTGTTCTTGTTGTAGATGAGATAGATCCGGCTCTCCAGGTTGTCGGCGTCGAGCTCCCGCCACACCACGTCGTGGACATTGATCGCCTGGAGCGCTTCCGGCGCCACGGTCACGCCCACGCCCGCCGCGACGAGGCCGAGCGTCGTCGTCGCCTCGATGGCGATCTGGACGACCCGCGGCGAGTAGCCCGCCTCGGCGCAGAGGTCGAACACCTGCTCGTAGAAGCCGGTGCCGCTGCCGCGGGGCCTGAGCACGAAGTTCTCCTCCCGCAGCTCCTCCATCCGCAGCGGTCCGGACTTGGCGTTGAGCGGATGGTCGACCGGCAGCACCGCCATGAGGCGGTCGCTGTAGACCGGAATCGCCGTGATGCTCGTCGGCAGCAGCGTCGCCGTCGAGGGCCGCGTGAAGCCGACGTCCACCTTGCCCAGCAGCACGTCGTCGATGATCTTCACCGAGGAGCGGCACTTCAGCTCCAGGTGCACGTCCGGCAGGGCGGATCGGAAGGCGCGGACGGCGCTGGTGAAGATCTTGACCAGCGGCACCGAGGTGATGAAGCTCAGCCGCAGGGTTCCCATTTCGCCTTTCGCCGCGCGTGTCACGGTCTGAACGGCCCGCTCCGCCTGCAGCAGCGCCAGTCGCGCCTCCTTGAGAAATAGCTCGCCGACCGGCGTCAGTTCGACGTTCCGGCGCGTCCGTTTCAGCAGGATGACGCCGAGCTCGCGCTCGATCGCCTGGATCTGCAGGCTGAGCGGCGGCTGGCCGATGTTCAGCCGTTCGGCGGCACGGGTGAAATGCAGCTCCTCGGCGACGGCGACGAAGTATCGGAACTGGCGCAGATCCACAATAATCCGATCTTTTAAATAACAGTATGCATAGTTGATATTGGACAGCAAATGAACGCTGAGTCAACTTTGACGCCATCCCAAGCGCCAGAGGCCTGGTCGTTCACGGCGAATCTCGAACGAAGGTGGCAGACATGATCTCGGAAAAGGACAACGAACTCCTGACCCGCACCGGGCCCGGCACGCCGATGGGGGAGACCTTTCGGCGCTACTGGATCCCGGCCCTGATGGTGTCCGAGCTGCCCGGGCCGGACTGCGACCCGGTGCGCGTCTCGCTGCTTTCCGAACGTCTCATCGCGTTCCGCGACAGCGCCGGCAAGATCGGGCTGATGGACGAGTTCTGCGCCCACCGCGGGGTTTCGCTGTGGTTCGGCCGCAACGAGGAAGGCGGCCTGCGCTGTCCGTATCACGGCTGGAAGTACGACACGTCGGGCCAGTGCATCGAGGTGCCCTCCGAGCCCAAGTCGAGCGGCTTCTGCGAAAAGATTCGGCTGAAGTCCTATCCCTGCATCGAGCTCGGCGGCGTCATCTGGACCTACATGGGCCCGAAGGAGCACATGCCGCCGCTGCCGGAATACGAATGGACGCAAGTCCCCGACAACCAGCGCTACCTGTCGAAGCGCTGGCAGCAGAGCAACTACCTGCAGGCGATGGAAGGCGGCATCGATTCGAGCCACGTATCGTTCCTGCATTCCGGCGACATCGACCGCGATCCGCTGCACAAGGGCACGGACGGCGCGAAATACGCCCGTTCCACCAACACCACCTTCGACATCCACGAATCGTCGGGCGGGCTGATGATCGGCGCGCGCCGGAAGGCCGAGCCGGGCTTCCACTACTGGCGCGTCACCCAATGGATGATGCCCTGGTACACGCTGATCCCGCCCTACAAGGGCAACGCGCTGAACGGCCATGCCTGGGTCCCGATGGACGACGAGAACTGCATGGCCTGGACGATGACGTTCCACCCGACGCGTCCGCTGACCGACGAGGAGGCCGAGGCGATGGACGCCGGGCACGGCGTGCACGCCTTGCTGATCCCGGACGGCCGCTTCCGTCCTGTCGCCAACATGGACAATAATTACCTGATGGACCGCGAGGCGCAGCGCCAGAAGATCTACTATTCCGGCATCAAGGGCATCGCCATTCAGGACGCCTCGCTGCAGGAGAGCATGGGCCCGATCGCCGATCGCTCAAAGGAGAACCTCGTCTCCACCGACAACGCGATCATCATGGCGCGCATGCGGCTCCGCAAGGCGGCGCGCGCGCTGGAGAAGGGGACGGAGCCTCCCGGCATCGCGCCCGAGACGCACCAGGTCCGCTCCGCATCGTTCATCCTTCCAGAGGACGGCGCCTTCAAGCAGACGGCTTTGGAGGCGACCGAGATGAAGATCGGACAGCCCTTCGTGGCCGTCTGACGGCGGCCTCGCCCGTCTTGACCAGGACGGAAAGGAACCCGTGTTGTCAGACGTGAACGATCGGGTGGTCATCGTGGGCGCCGGCCAAGCCGGCGGATGGCTCGCCGCGACGATCCGTCAGCTTCAGCCGGACCGGCCGGTGACGCTGGTCGGCGCCGAAGACCACCCGCCCTACGAGCGGCCGCCACTGTCGAAGGGCATCCTGCTCGGCAAGGCCGATGCGGCGAGCGCCTACATCAAGCCGCACTCGTTCTACGACGACAACCGCATCGGGCTGATCCTCGGGGTCGAGGCGCTGCGCATCGACCGGGCCGGCAAGCGGGTCGAACTCTCCGACGGCACGACAATCGCCTACGACACCCTGGCGATCACCACCGGCCTGCGGCCGCGCACGCTGCCGGTGCCAGGCGCCGGCCATCCGAAGCTCCGCTATCTCAGGACTCTCGCCGATCTCGCCGCGATTCGCGACGATCTCGCGCCCGGCCGCCACGTCGTCGCCATCGGCGCCGGGTTCGTCGGGCTCGAAGTCGCCGCCGCCGCGATCGCCTCCGGCTGCCGCGTCACGGTGGTCGAGGCCGCGCCGCACGCGCTCAACCGCGTCATGGCGGCCGAGGTCGCCGAGGCGATCGTGCTGCGGCATCGCAGCCGCGGCGTTACCTTTCTGTTCGGCGCGGCGGTCGCCGCGATCGGCGACGACGGCGGCGCCCCGGTCGTCGAACTCGCCGACGGCCGCACGGTGCGGGCGGACATGGTGCTCTGCGGCATCGGCGGCGTGGCGAACGACGGCCTGGCGCGCGCGGCCGGCCTCGACTACGCCGACGGCATCGTCGTCGACGAGGCTGGGCGGACCAGCGATCCGGCCATCTATGCCGCCGGCGACGTCACCGCCCAGATGAGCCTGGCGCTCGGACGGCGCATCCGGCTGGAGAGCTGGCAGAACGCGCAGAACCAGGCGATCGCCGTGGGCCGACACATCGCCGGGGCGCCCGAGCCTTATGACGAGGTGCCCTGGTTCTGGACCGACCAGTACGAGTTCAACTTCCAGATGGTCGGCCTGCCCGAGTGCTGGGATCGCATCGTCTGGCGCGGGGCGCCGGGCGACGACAAGTTCACCGCGATCTATCTCGCCGACGGCCGAGTCGTCGGCGGCAACACCATGAACAATGCGCGCGACATCCGCCCGCTCAGACAGATGGTTCAGGAGCGGACCCCGATCGACGCCGACCTTCTCGCCGACATCGGCGTCTCGCTCATCAAGCTGCAGAAAACGTGGGCTGCTCCATGAACTCGATCTCCACGCCGGACGCAGGGACGGCGACCGCCGGTCTGCAGGGACACCGCGCCCTTATCATCGGCGCCGACCATGGCGTCGGCCCGGCGGTCGTCGCCGCCCTGGCGCAGGCCGGCGCCAGGCTCGCCGTCGACGGCGCCGGCTCGGCGGATGCGATCGGCGTCGTCGAACTCGACCCCGTCGCGACGGTCGAGGCGGCTATCGCGGCGGCCGGCGGCCTCGAGATCCTGGTCCTCTGCCCGCCGCCCGTGAAGAACAAGCCGGTGCTCGAGATGACGCCGGAGGAACTCCGGTCGGTGGTCGAGAGTGAGCTCACCGTCGCCGCCCTCCAGATGCAGGCGGCGGCGAAATTCATGAGCGCCAACGGGTACGGCCGGATCATTGCCTTCCTGTCGATGTCCGGCAAGGCGGGCGTCCACCACATGGTGGCGCCCTACGCGGCGGCGAAGGGCGGCCTTCTCACCTTCATGCGCGTCCTTGCCGCCGAGACGGCGGCGGACGGCGTCACCGTCAACGGCATTGCCACGGCCCTGTTCGAGCCGCAGACTGCGACCATGCCGCAAGACAAGCAGGATCGCCTGCGCGACCAGATCCCGGTCGGACGGTTCGGCAGAAGCGAGGAAGCGGCGCAGGCGGTGCTCTATCTCGCCTCGCCGCTTGCCGGCTTCGTCACCGGCGAATGCCTCAACCTGTCCGGTGGCCGTTTCATGGATTGACCCCAGGGAGCCACCAATGATCGTCCAGTCTCTCATCAGCCGGCATGCCGGCAGGCGCATCGACGGGTACCGCAATTCCTCTCCGCGCTTCATCAAGGTGCTCGCGCTCGGGCCGAACGCCGAAAGCGTCATCGCCGAGGTGAATAAGGCCGAACGGGACAATGTCCTGATGAGCGGCCGCATCGATCCTGGCCGGAGCCTGCCGATGGACGAGCCCGTCGACGGCAAGAAGCCGCACGCCGTCATCGTCGTCCATGAGCAGGGCGAACAGGACCAGTTCCCGTTCCTGATCGAGAGGACGGCCTCGATGCTGTCGTTCATCGTTCTGGAGAACGGCCGCGTCTTCAACGAGAACGCGGAAAACGAGAAAGTGCGGAGCATCCGCGCGATCGCCGATCTCTTCGTGACCACGTCGGACCGCGGCTTCGTGCGCGAGCTGGTGGACAACCTCGCCAGCTAGCTGAAGCCCGACCGCTTCCGACAGCTCCGAAACCGATGCTCCCCGGTCGCCGTCGCGGCCGGGATTCTTGTCGTCCGGCGCCTTTATCATTTTGATCGCGGTGCTTCTATGCGCTCAGTTATACATTGAGGCAATGAAACCCGGGTGATTAAGAATTGGACGCAGACTTTCCGACCTCCGTAACATGACAAACCGTAGGCGGCTGACGAACGCTGCGGGTGTTGCCGAAGGCCGCTTGCCGCCGGTTTCCACGGTCGGAACGGCCGGATGTCTTTCGCGATGCGGCAGATGCGGTCGGACTGGCCGCCGCCCTGCGGGCGTCAACGATTTCGCGCACTGGAGAAGCGACATGCCCATGCACAGACGAGACGCGATCAAGTTCTTCGGCGCTACCGCCGGCATCGTCTTCCTCGCCGCGCCCCGCATCGCGTTCGCGCAGGGCTCCAAGCAGCTCATCGTGGCGCTCGACGAACTGCCGCGCCAGCTCGACCCGCTGCTTTACCAGACCAATCCGGGTTACCGGGTGATGCAGAACATCTACGACACGCTGCTCACCGTCGACTACGGCGGCGACGGCAAGCTCTTGCCGGCGCTGGCCGAAAGCTGGAAGCGCGTCGATGGGCGCACGGTCGAGTTGACGCTCCGCCAGGGCGTGACGTTTCACGACGGGTCGCCGCTCACGGTGGACGACGTGGTCTTCAGCTTCGGCCCCGAACGCCGCACCGACCCCAGTTCGCCCGGTTTCGGCACGGCCCAGCAGTTCCTCAAGACCATCGAGTCCGTCGAGGCGGTCGACGACAAGACCGTCCGCGTGACCTCCTCGGTGGACGACCCGGTGATCGAGCTGCGCCTGACCGCCTGGGGCTCGCAGATCGTCAACAAGGCGGCGTTCCAGGCCGCCGGCGGCTTCGAGGGCTTCGCCCAGGCGCCGGTCGGCACCGGGCCCTTCTCGGTCAAGTCGCTGTCCGCCGATACCATCGAACTCGCCGCCTTTCCCGACTATTGGGGCGGCGCGCCGAGCATCGACCATCTGAACTACCGCCTCGCGCCGGAACTCTCCTCGCGGATCGCCGGCCTCGTCAGCGGCGATTTCGGCATCATCGCCGACGTTCCGCCGGACCAGTTCGGCCCGATCCAGAGCAATCCCGATCTGGAGATCGTCGGCGGCACCGTGGCCAGCATCCGCGTCGTCAAGTTCGACACGCGCAACAAGACGCTGAAGGACCCGCGCGTGCGCAAGGCGCTCGGCCTCGCCGTCGACCGGACAGCCATCGTCGACGCCCTTTGGGCCGGCCTGGTCAGCATCCCGAGCGGTCATCAGCTCCCGGCCTTCGGCGAGCTCTACGATCCCGATCATCCGGCCTACAAATACGATCCCGAAGCGGCCAAGCGCCTGCTCGACGAGGCCGGCTACGACGGCACGCCGATTCCCTACCGCATCCGTGTCGCGGCCTACGGGCCGGAACTGGCGACGGCGCAGGTGCTGGTTTCGATGTGGGAAGCGGTCGGCGTCAAGATCGACATGCAGATCAAGGAGAACTTCGGCCAGCTGATGGAATATCCGGGCACCGGCATGCGCAACGGCGTCGACCCCGTGCTCGTGTCGGACCCGCTGTTCGGTCTCTGGCGCTCATACAACGAGTCCGAGCGCGAGGTCTGGGAGAACGAAGAATTCTACAAGTGGGGCCACATCCTCGAATCGAGCCTCCACCCGGCCAAGCGCAAGGAGGCGTTCCACCACATGATGGACATCTTCGACGAGGATCCGCCGGCGATCATCCTGCAAACGATGGGCGTCTTCTACGGCAAGAAGAAGGCGGTGCACTGGAAGCCGATCCCCTCCGTCTATATGGATTTCCGTGGCACGGAGATTGCATAGGTTTTCGCATCGCATACAATAACGGCAGTTCGCAGATGTCCATACACGCGAGCGACGACTGTATTTGCAGGATCGAAGACCTCGGAGTTGCAATCGACGGTGACGTTCCTGTCGCGCTCGTGGACGGCATCTCCTTCGAGATCCGGAAGGGCGACTATTTCGCCCTTGTCGGCGAAAGCGGCAGCGGCAAGAGCATTACCTGCCACGCGATGATGCGGCTGCTTCCGTTCAAGCCGAAGATCGACGGCCGCATCTTGATCGACGGACAGGACGTCTGGTCGCTGAACCGCCGCAAGCTCCTCGCCTTCCGCCGCAAGTCGGTCGGCATGGTGTTCCAGGATCCGCTCGCCGCGCTGAACCCGGTTCGCACGATCGGCTCGCAGATGCTGGAGGCGCTGCAGATCCACTATCCGGCGGCCGATGCCGACGAGCTCAGGAACAGAACCGTGCAGGCGTTGCGCGACGTGCACATCCCCGAGCCGGGCTCCCGGCTCGGCGTCTATCCCCACCAGCTTTCGGGCGGGCTCAACCAGCGCGTCATGATCGCCCTGGCGCTCATCGGCAATCCGAAGCTGCTGATCGCCGACGAGCCGACCACGGCGCTCGACATGAGCGTGCAGGCGGAAGTGCTCAACCTGATCGACGAGCTGCGGCGCAAGAACGACCTGACGGTTCTGCTGGTCACCCACGACCTCGGCATCGTGCGCGACCGGGCGACCCACATCGCGGTGCTGCAGAACGGCAAGATGGTCGAGCAGGGACTGGCCGCGGACGTGGCGAACCGGCCGAAGGCCTCCTATTCGAAGGAGCTGTTCGCCGCCTCCTCGGTCGACTGGCCGGGCCGCGGCGAGACCAGGCGCAGCCGCGAGCCGCTCTGCCTGACCTTCAACATGGTGAACAAGACGTTCTTCGCTTCGAAGAAGGACCGCACCAGCGGGGTCGGCATTCCCGCCGCCAAGAACATGTCGTTCACCGTGCGCCGCGGCGAGATCGTCGCGCTGATTGGCGAGAGCGGTTCGGGCAAGACGACGGCCGCCAAGATGGCGATGAAACTCGAGACGCCGGATTCCGGCGACATCATCCTTCATCCCTCGCCGCGCGACTTCAAGACGCCGCTCAGCGTGCAGATGGTGTTTCAGCACCCGCGCGATTCCCTCGATCCGCTGATGCGCGTGGAGGATCAGCTCCACGAGGTGTTGAAGGTGCACGGCTGGAAGGACAAGGCCAAGCGGCACGCGCACATCCTCAAGACGATCGGGGACGTCGGGCTCGGCGTCGAGGTGCTCGGCCGGCGGCCGACCTTTCTGAGCGGCGGCGAGGCCCAGCGCGTGGTGATCGCGCGGGCCCTGCTGCTCGAGCCCGACATGCTGATCGCCGACGAGCCGCTCTCCGCCGTCGACGTGCGGATCCAGAAGCAGATCCTGGGATGCCTGCAGCGCCTGCGCGAGCGGCTCGGGATCGCCATCCTGCTGATCACGCACGACCTGCGCGTGGTGTTCGAGATCGCGGACCAGGTGGTGGTGCTGCGCTACGGCCGTGTGGTCGAGGACGTGCCGGTCGCGATGTTTTCGGACGGTGCCCGCGACGAATACACCCAGAAGCTCATCGACGCGGTGCCGGGCAAAGCCGGCCATGGCGTCGCGGACGACGGGCCCGGCCTCGCCCAGCAGGCGGGCGGCGCCATGATGATGGGGGTCTGACCGCATGCACCTGGGTTTCCGCCTCCTGCGCGCCTGCATTTCGCTCTGGCTGATCGTGACGCTGGTGTTCATCGCGTTGCGCGCCACCGGCGATCCGATCACGGCGATCTTCGATCCGGACAACACGCCCCGCGCGGCCCTCGAGGCCTATCGCCGGCACTGGGGTTACACCGGCACGATCTTCGACCAGTATCTCGTCTACGTCTCCAACCTGCTGCACGGCGAGTTCGGATTCTCCTCCATGGCCAACCGCGACGCCTATTCCGTGGTCATGGAACGGCTGCCGGCGACGTTGGAACTCGTCGCCTGCAGCGCCCTGCTGATGATGGCGATCGGCATCCCGGTTGGCGCCGTCGCCGCGATCAATTCCGGCAACCGGATCGATCGCTTCGTGATGACGTTCTCGACGGTCGGCTTCGCCCTGCCGAATTTCGTGCTCGGGCTGGGCCTGATCCTGCTCTTCGCGGTCAAGCTGCACTGGCTGCCGTCGAACGGCGTCGGCACCCCCAACCATCTCGTCATGCCGGTGCTGACCATCGGCATTTCCCAAGCGGCGATCTTCACCCGCTTCGTGCGGTCGGCGATCCTCGATGCGCTCAAGCTGCAATGCGTGACGTCGGCGCGGGCGAGGGGCGTCAGCGAATGGAACGTCTTCTGGGCGCACGTGATCCCCAACGCGCTGCTGCCGTTGGTGACGATCACGCCGCTGCTGGTCGGCGCTATGGTCGCGGCGAGCGCGGTCGTCGAATCCGTCTTCGGCTGGCCGGGCATCGGGCGCCTCATCGTCGAATCGGTCGCGCAGCGCGATCTGGCAGTGCTGCAGATGATCGTGATGATGATCGCGGTCGTGATGATCACGACCAACCTGCTCGTCGACTTGACCTATTCCCGCCTCGATCCCCGCACCTCGGCGTCCGGCGCCCACTGACCCGGAATGGAGTGAACCATGCACGGAACCGTCTCCGCCAGAATCCCCCGCCAACGCGTTGAGCTCCCGCGGGTGGGGGTCCTGCTCGCCCTCCTCTGGCTCCTCGCGTGTCTCGTCCTGATCGTGGTCTTTCCGCTGCTCTCCAATCTCAGCGTCACGACGATCGACCTGTCGGCGCGGCTGGCGCCGCCCGTCACCTTCGGAGGCACCTGGGCGCATCCGCTCGGCACGGACGAGCTCGGCCGCGACGTGCTCGCCCGGCTTGTCGCCTCGCTGCGTACCAGCCTGGCGATCGCGCTGGGCGCCGTGATCATCTCCGCGACGATCGGCACGGTCATCGGCATCACCGCCGCGCATCTCGGCGGCTGGCTCGATCAGCTTGTGGTCGCCGCCGTCGACACGCAGGTCTCGGTGCCCTTCATCATCATCTCGCTGACCCTCACGGCGATCTTCGGCAACAGCCTGTTCCTTTTCATCGTCGTGCTCGGCCTGTTCGGCTGGGAGCGCTACACGCGCCTCGCCCGCGCGATGACCATGGCAGCGCGCGGCCGCGGCTACGTCCTGGCGATGAACACGCTCGGCTTTTCCCAGCCGCGCATCTATCTGCGCCACGTGCTGCCGAACATCGCGTCCACCCTGCTGGTCACGGCGACGATCAGCTTTCCCGAGGTCATTCTGCTCGAGACGTCGCTGAGCTTTCTCGGCCTCGGCATCCAGCCGCCGATGACGAGCCTCGGCAACATGCTGGGGTTCGGCCGCAGCTATCTGCTCACCGGCTGGTGGATCGCGGTGGCGCCGGGAATGACCATCTTCTTCTGCGCGCTGTCGATCAGTGTGCTTGGCGACTGGGCCCGCTCGGTGATCGGGCGGCGCTGAGAGGACGGCGGCAGAACGGGCGGAGAGGGCGCCGGGTCACCGCGGCCGGGCACGCCGATTCCGCCCGCTGCCGGCGGCCGCTTCGGCTTCTTCCGCGGCGTTCGACCGCCCGCCGGTCCACCCAGAAATGAACGACGCCCCGGGGTTCGGACCAGGGCCATCGCCATCGCCTATGGCGAGCAACCTTCACCCGTCTGCTACAAACGGACGAGGCCGTGCGGTCTTCTTCTTGCCGATGGAACGAGAAGGCCGGCGGGCGGGTGAGGGGGCAGGACGCGCGACATGCGCTCGTCCCGGCACCTGGGCGCGGCTGATCGACGGCCCGCAAGGCGAAGCCGCGGGCCTGTCGGTCTGTCCGCCGGTCAGCCTTCGACGAGGTCGCGCAGCCGCTCGACCGCGGCGCCGGGGGCGGAGAGAACCGGCACGTCGAGCTTGCTCGACAGCGCCGCCAGGGCGCGGGCGGTCGAGAAATGCGCCAGCATGACGGTGTCGAAGCCCTGCAGGTCCGGCGCCTTCTCGGCGATCAGCCGATTGTGCGTCTCCGCGTCGCCGGCGCGCAGCGCGGTCATCGCCGCTTCGACGAGGACGGTGGTCAGCTGCGCGTCGACGCCGGCCTCGGCGACGTAGTCGTCGAATTCCTGGCGCATCGTGGTCAATGCGGGCCCGAACGTCGCGACCATCGCGATCGCGCGCCCCTGCTGAACGGCGGCGCGAAACATCGCCTCGTTGGGCTTCAGGACGGGAATCGGCAGCTCGCGGCCCATCCGCTCGATGGCCGGGCCGAAGGCGGAACAGGTGACGAGGATCGCGTCGGCCCCGGTGGAATGGCCGTAGCGGCCGAGCGCGACGAAGCGCTCGATCATCGCCTCGGTCAGATCCGCGCTCTTGGCGCGGTCGGGACTCAAGCTGTCGTCGAGCAGGTTGACGAGCTCGGCTTCCGGCCAGATCGCGTCGAACGCCGCCTTGACGGGATCGATCGCGACCGGCGTCGCGTGCAACAGGACGATGCGGGGCGCGGCCGTCATCGGGTCTCCTCTCTCTGCTTGGTATTCGGCGCGCCGATCGATCGGCTCGCCGCGCGGCTCAGAACCGCAGTTTCAGGCCGCGGCCGGCAAAGGAGCGGCCGGCGGCCGGCGACGTCAGGAGTCCGATGAAGGCGGCGGCGCCCTGCGGGTCGGCGGCGTCGGCGAAGACCGCGGCGCTGAAATCGGTGGTCTGCTGACAGTCGTCCGGCAGCGGGCCGACCATCTCGATGCCCTCGACCGCGCGCAACTCGCTCATCTGCTGGACGGCGAGAACCGCATCGCCACTGCGGACCCGCTCGCCCGTGAGGCCGGCCGGGATGACCAGGCTCTTGGCGCGAACCCGGTCGCCGATTCCGAGCCGGTCGATCAGCTTCTCGAAATAGATGCCGCTGGCGCCGGCCCTGGAATAGGCGATGGAGGGAACCTCGAGCAGCAAGGCGATCAGCTCGGCGGCGTCTTGCGGCCTGGGAAATTGCGCTCCCGGCTGGGCCGCCAGGCCGAACTCCGCCTGGACGATCGGCCGGCGCGAGGCCGGATCGAGCCGCCCGGCGGCCGTCAGCTCGTCGATCGCATAGTCGATCGCGAAGATGCCGTCGGCGGTCTCGCCGGCCTCCACGCGCTTGAGGAGCGCCGCCGTCGGATCCCACACGATGTCCGGAGCGGTTCGGCCGAAGGTCGGAAGCAGATCCTGCTTCACCGCGTCGATGACGACCAGCGCACACATCAATCGCGTCGCGGGCATGGCGGACCGCCGTCCTATTCGATCTCGATCGGGTACGGCACGGCGGCGAGCCGGTCGTCGATCCACTTGCGGTCGACCGAGCCGTCGCGGACGCGCCCGCGCTGGGCGTTCTCGCCCGCGAACCGCTTGTAGGCCTCCGGATAGAGATCCTCGACCTCGTCGAAGGGGATGCAGATCAGGCCGTCATCGTCGCCGATCATCAGATCGCCCGGCTCGATCACCATGCCGTCGATCGCGATCGGCACGTTGATGTGGCCGGGGCCGCTCTGGAAGGGCCCGCTCAGCGTGACGCCAGACGCATAGACCGGGAACCAGTGGTTGCGGACGTGGCCGAAGTCGCGGATTGCGCCGAAGATGACGACGCCAGCCAGGCCGCGGGTCTCGGCGTGGGTCAGCATCATCTCGCCGACGATGGCGTTGTCGAGCTTGCCGCCGGCATCGACCACGATGATGTCGCCGGGTTGGGCGAGGTCGATCGCCTTGTGGACGAAGAGGTTGTCGCCGGGGCGCGTCTTCACCGTGTAGGCGGGGCCGGCGAGGACGGTGCCGCCCGCGTGCATTGGGCGCAGCATCGCGCCACCGGCCTGGATGCGCGCCATGCAGTCGCCGATGACGGCGGCGGGGATCTCGCGGTACTTCTCGATCATCTCCGACCCGACGCGGCGCTTCGGCTGACGAATTTGAAGGCTGTACATGGTATTGTCCCTCGGAGGTTGCGGCGCGCCGACGGTCGGCCCACGATCCTCTTCCCTTGCCGCGCCGGCCAGATTTCCGGAAATACAGATTTCGCCCGGCTGCCATAAGGTTCCTGTATGGTGTGGCGGATGCCCGGGCTCCTTTCCCTTCATCGCCTTCGATATTTCCTCGCGATCGCCGAGCACGGCTCGATCTCGGCCGCGGCGCGCGCGCTCAACGTCGCGCAGCCGGCGCTCAGCTACCACGTCAACGAACTGGAGCGGCTGACGGGCCTCGCCCTGCTCACGCGCAGCAACGACGGCGTGCTGTTGACGGAGGCCGGCAAGCTGCTGCGCCGGCACGCCGCTGAGATCGTCGCGCGTGCGGACGCGGCCGAGGAGGCGCTGGCGCGGCTGGCGCGCCGGACTGCGGCGGTGCCGCGGGTGCGGATCGCCGTGATCACCTCGCTGGCGGCGGCGCTGACGCCCCTGCTGGTCGACCGGGTGGCACCGGAGCCCGACCGGGTCACGCTCAGCATCGTCGAAGCCGGAACGCGCGACATCAAGCTGAAGCTGGACAAGGGGCTGATCGACATGGCGGTCAGCCTCGGGCCATCGGGGCGGACCGAAGACCGGCCGATCGCCTATGAACGGCTGTGGTTCCTGACGCAAGAGGGGGCGGAGCGCGGCGACATCAGGCTGGCGGAGATCGCGCCCTATCCCCTCGTCCTTCCCGCTTCGGGCAATCCGTTGCGCGAACTGATCGACCACACGTTCGAGGCGCGCGGGCTGACGATGAACCTGGTGCTGGAGGTGGACGGCCAGAACTCCCGCCGCAAGGCGGTTTCGAGCGGGATCGGCAGCACGATCCTCGGCTCGCATTCGATCGGGATGGAAACCGGCGACGGGCCGGTCGCGCGAAGGATCGTCGCGCCGGACCTCTATCGGCCGATCTTCCTCGATTGCCGCCCGGGGCTGGACGCCGCGCTGGCGGCCCGCATGACACGCATCCTGAAGTCTGCCCTGCTCGAACTCGGATTGAGCGCGACAGCGCCTGGCTAAGCGCCGGCGCCTGTGATCTATTGAAAGTCCCGCTCCTCACGGGCGGAATACATTTGCTTTGCAAATAAGACGCTCGTGCGGACAAAGAACCGAAGATGCTGCGTTTCGCTGCGAACCTGACGACCATGTACGCCGGCATGCCCGTGCTGGAGGCCATGAAGGCCGCGCGGGACGATGGCTTCACCGCGGTGGAGTGCCGCGCGCCCTTCGCCGATCCCAAGGAGAGGGTGGCGGAGCGGCTCGCCGAACTGGGGCTCACCATGGTGCAGTTCAACACGCCGATGGGCGATTTTGCGGCCGGCGAGCGCGGCCTCGCCTGTCTGCCGGGCCGGGTGGACGATTTCCGAGCCTCCGTCGAAACCTCGCTCGACTATGCCAAGGCGCTCGGCTGCAGCCAGATCAACTGTCCGGCCGGCGTCCTGCCGCGGGGCGCCCGCCGCGAGGACCTCGAACCGGTGCTGGCAGAAAACCTGAAATTCGCGGCGCGCCGTTTCGCGGAGATCGGCGTGCGGCTTCAACTGGAGGCGATCAATCCGGTCGACACTCCCGGCGCCTTCATCTGGACCACCGCGCAATGCGAGCGGATGCTAAAGCTCGTCGACGACGAAAACCTCTATCTCCAGTACGATTTCTACCACATGCAGGTCGTCCAGGGTGACCTCGTGCGCACCTACGAGCGCCTGCGCGAGCGGATTAACCACGTTCAGATCGCAGACAATCCCGGCCGGCACGAGCCCGGCACGGGGGAGATCAATCACCCCTTCATCTTTTCCGAGCTGCAGCGTCTCGGATATTCGGGATGGATCGGCTGCGAATACGTCCCGCGGACGACGGCGCGCGAGGGTCTGGGCTGGCTGGCGCTGGCTTCCGGTGACCATCATGGTGGCTGACCGGCGGCG
Organism: Faunimonas sp. B44; assembly: GCF_052655945.1. NCBI lineage: Bacteria > Pseudomonadati > Pseudomonadota > Alphaproteobacteria > Hyphomicrobiales > Afifellaceae > Faunimonas > Faunimonas sp. B44. The sequence continues at coordinate 477,453 of NZ_JBQYEX010000001.1, forward strand.
TCGGACGGCACGGGCCTGCACCTCTTCGTGGCGCCGATCGTGCACCTGGTGGCGCACGCGCTGACGGATCCGAGCCGAGAGTTCGCCGGCACCAGGCCGCAACGCGACCATCGCAACAAGGCGAAGATGCAGATGTCCGGCGGGGTCTGGGCACCGGGCTGCGAGGCCGCGAAGATCTGCTTCTCCTGCCTCTCGTACTCCGCCTGCTTGCGGCCCCGCAGGTTCGGCCGCGAGATGAGCGAGGCCATGAACGAGCGCCGCCAGAGCCTCGTGGACCAGGGGCACGCCACGCGCATTGAGAACGGACGGTCTCGGCTCTCAGCTCATGCCCTCGCAGCCTGTTCTGGACAAGCAGATCGGTAAGCACATCAGTGGTGCCATGCGCGAGACCGGCGGCATCGCGTCGAGCTTCGGACGCAAGCGGGGCTTGGGCTTGCGAGACACTGGCGACGCGCCTTGCTGCTCTTGGCCATGCGCGGGATCGCTGCCGTCAGACCTTCAAGGTCATTCCGATTCCGCAGGCGTGCGCGCCGCGCACGCCTGCGGCCTCCGCCAGTGCGGGGTCTCTGCAGGTGGACGGGGACGGACGCGGACGCGGCGTGCGCCTTGGGCTGCAATGAAAAGCAGTGGTCGATTGCGATCGGTCGTGATAGGTTACATGTAACGTCTGCCGCGGAAGTCCATATGGCGACAGCATCGAATTCCAAGCCAGGGCGGGTGAAGGTCAGAGAACATCGCGATCGACTGCGCGCTCAAGGGCTGCGGCCCATCCAGATCTGGGTGCCCGACGTGCGCGCGCCCTCTTTCCGAGACGAAGCGCATCGACAGTCGCAGTTGGTCGCCACCAGCGCTCACGCCTGGGAGGATCAAGCCTTCATCGACGCCATATCCGCCTTCGGTCCTGACGGCGATGAGGGATGAGGCGCGGCGAGGTCTGGACCGTCTCCGGCGGCAGGGGTTATGCGGGCAAGCCGCGCCCGGTCGTGATCGTGCAGGACGACAGCTTCGACGCCACTGACTCTATCACGATCTGCGCCTTCACCACCGACCCGACGGAGGCTCCGCTGTTCCGCCTTGCGGTTGAGCCGAACGAGCGGAACGGCTTGCGCTCCATTTGCCGCCTGATGGTGGACAAGATCACCACCGTTCCCAAGGCAAGGATGGGTGCGCAGATCGGACGTCTCGACGACGAGGACATGGTGCGGCTCAATCGAGCGATGACCGTGTTCCTTGGCCTGGCGGTTTCTCCGCGAGCCGGAAGGGGACGTTGACGAACCCGTCCCACAGCAAGCTCGTCGGGGGCCCTCTCGGATGGTGGACGCGCGGTCACGAAACGAAGGCTTGCCGCGTATGTCTTTGATGGAATGGCGCACCCGACAGGATTCGAACCTGTGACCTCTGCCTTCGGAGGGCAGCACTCTATCCAGCTGAGCTACGGGTGCCTGAGCCGTCCGCGCGTCTTAGCCGATTGGGCGTCGGGCCGCAACGTGCAAGCGGATGGCGCGGGGGAGATGGGGCGGGCGCCTGCCCGAGGCAAGGCGCGGGCGGGCCGTGCCGCGGCGCTATCCGGCCGGAAGCCTTCTTGCGGCTCTCGGTGGACTCGCCGACGAGTGGCCGGCCGTTCTCCGCCCGTGCCGTCAGATGATGGCCTGGCGCACCTTTGCCGACACCCATTCGGAGACGAGGACCGTGACCAGGATGACGGCGAAGATCACCGTCACCTGGTTCCAGGCGAGCATGTTGAGCGAGGATTGCAGCTTCAGCCCGAGCCCGCCCGCGCCGACCAGCCCGAGCACGGTCGATTCCCGGATGTTGATGTCCCAGCGGAACACGGTGATGCCGGCGAAGGCGGGCAGGATCTGCGGCACGATGGCGTAGTCGATCACCTGGGCGCGGGAGGCGCCGGTCGCCGCGACCGCCTCGACCTGGGCGGTGTCGATCTCCTCAATTGCCTCGTAGAGGAGCTTGCCGATGAAGCCGAGCGACCGCAGCATGATGGCGATGATGCCGGCGACCTGGCCCGGGCCGATGATCGCGACGAGCAGGAGGCCCCAGATGATCGAGTTGATCGAGCGCGAGGAGACGATGACGAGCAGCGCCAGCGGCCGCACGAAGGTGGCGCTCGGCGTCGTGTTGCGTGCGGCGAGGAAGGCGAGGGGAACGGCGAAGACGACGGCGAGCAGCGTGCCGAGCGTCGCGATGTTGATGGTTTCCCAGAGCGGCCACCAGAGTTCCGAAAGATAGCCGAAGCGCGGGTTGACCATCCTGGAGAAGAGGTCGCCCGCCTGGCGCGGCGCGTCCCAGATGAAGGCCCAGATCGTGTTCTTCGTCATCACCTGCCAGCAGAAGACGAAGAACGCCACGAGCGCGAGCCACCCGGCCCAGAGCGCGATCTGCCGGCCTGTGGTCCGCCGCTGCCATGTCGGCCCGGAACGGGAGGCTGCGACCGGCATCACTGCACCCATCTGCGAACGTGGCTGGAGGCGTATTCCGCGAGCATAACGACGACGATGATGAGGATCAGGATCGCCGCCGCCGTGTCGTAGGAATAGCGTTCCATGGAGGTGTTGAGCGTCGCGCCGATGCCGCCCGCGCCGACGATGCCGATCACGGCGGACTCGCGGAAATTGATGTCGAACCGGTAGAGCGCGAGGCCGATGAGGCGCGGCATCACCTGGGGCTGGATGGCGTAGTTCACCAGCTGGCCCCAGCTCGCCCCCGTCGCCCGGACCGCCTCGGCCTGCGCCTCGTCGATGTCCTCGATGTCTTCCGCGAGGAGCTTCGAAAGGAAGCCGATGGTCGCGAAGGAGAGCGTGAGGAAGCCGGCGAACGGGCCGAAGCCGAACATCGCCACGAAGACGATGGCGATGATGATCTCCTGGAAGGCCCGCGAAAGAGCGATGATCGCCCGGCACACATAGTAGACGGGTCGGGGCGCGAGGTTGCGGGCGGCGCCGATCCCGATCGGGATCGAGATCGCCACGCCGACGACGGTGGAGGTGACCGTCATCGTCAGGCTTTCCTCGAAGCCCTGGACGATGTCGCGCCAGCGCCGCGTGAAGTCCGGCGCGAGAAACCCCTGGATGAAGCGCCAGCCCCGTTCCGTGCCCTCGTAGATGCGCTGCCAGTTGACCTCGAGGGAGCCGACCGCGAGGACCAGATAGACGAGCAGGCCGCCATAGACGATCACGCGCCAGTGGCGGCTCTGGATGAGGAGGGGTGGGCGCCGCCAGCGCCGCGCGGCGAGCGGCATGGCGGCGGCGTTCATGCGTGCCCGGCCATGCGCTTGCCGGCGTTCTCCGCGGGGCCGGCGGCGAGAGCGCGATCGAACGCGTCCTCCTTCTCGTCCTCCTCGGCCCGGCGCTGCATCGCGGCCCAGTCCTCTTCGCCGTAGATCGTCGTCAGCACCCGGTCGTCGACGTCCGAAGGCGGCCCGTCGAAGACGACCTCGCCGGCGCGCAGGCCCACGATCCGCTCCGTGAACTGCCGCGCGAGGACGACGTCATGGATGTTGATGATCGCGGGAAGTGCCCGCTCCTCGCAGATTTCGCGGATGAGCCGCATGATCTGGCGCGACGTCTTGGGATCGAGGCTCGCCGTCGGCTCGTCGACCAGCAGCAGATCGGGATCCTGCTCGAGCGCCCGGGCGATGCCGACGCGCTGGCGCTGCCCTCCGGACAGTGCGTCGGCGCGCTTGTCGACGTGCTCGCCGAGGCCGACCCGGTCGAGCAGCGCGAACGCCTTCTCGATGTCCGCCTGGGGAAAGCGCCTCGTGAAAGATCGCCAGAACGGAACGTAGCCGAGCCGGCCGGAGAGGACGTTCTCCATCACCGTCAGCCGCTCCACCAGTGCGTATTCCTGGAAGATCATCCCCATGCGGCGGCGCACGCGCCGCAGCCGCGTGCGCGACAGGCCGGTGATCTCCGCCTCGTTCAGGAAGATGCGGCCGCCCGTCGGCTCGACCAGGCGGTTCACGCACCGGATCAGCGTCGACTTTCCGGCGCCGGACGGGCCGATCAGCCCGACGACTTGGCCCGCCGGAATCGTGAAGGAGACGCCCCGAAGGGCGAGGTCGCCGGTGCGATACCGTTTCTCGAGACCTGTGATCCGCAGCACGGTTGCCCTCGTCCTTCAGGAGCGTCGGGGGCGGGAGCGGGAAGGGCTCCCGCCCGGATTCCTCACTGGCAAGCGTAGGAGACGTTGCTGGCCTCGTCGATCTGGCGGATCACGCTCCAATCGTCCTTGAAGGTGATCTCGACGAACTTCGCCTCGCCCGACTTGGAGAATTCCTCGGCGAGCGCGGAGCCTTCCCAGGGGAAGGAGAAGAACGCTTCCTTGATCTTCTCCTGCAGTTCCGGCTTCAGGTTGTAGACGACGCCGTAGCCGGTGGTCGGGAAGGTGCCGGAGGTATAGACGACCTTCAGCTGGTCTTCCCGCACCACGTTCCGCTCCAGCATGCGCGCCTTCACGGAATTGGCGATCGCGGCGGCGGGATAGTCCTTGTTCGCGACGCCGATGATGGAGGTGTCGTGCGAACCGGAGAAGACAGGCTGGTAGTCGGTGCCGGCCACCATGCCGAACTCGCTCTTCAGCAGGGCGGACGGCGCCTTGAAGCCGGAGTTCGAGGTCTCCTGCGTGAAGGCCATCTGCTTGCCCTTGATGTCCTCGACCTTCTCGATGCCGGAGCCGGGATAGGTGATGATCTCCATCTCGTAGCCGAAGCTGCCGTCCGCCGAGGCCATCATCGCGAAGGGCCGAAAGCCCGCGCAGGCGACGGCGATCGGATTGGAGCCGGTGTTGAAGCCTGCGACGTGCAGGCGCCCGGCGCGCATCGCTTCCAGCTGGGCGGCGTTCGACTGCACGGGGAAGAACTGCACGCGCTTGCCGGTCACCGCCTCCATGTGGTCCAGGAAGCCCTTCCAGACGTCGGCATAGACCGCGGGATCCTCGACCGGCGTATAGGCGAAGATCAGGGTCGCGGGATCGACCAGCTGGCTCTCGTCGGTCGGGATGTCGGCGACGAGGTCGCCGTCGGCGTCCGAGAAGCGCGGGTCCAGCTTGAACTCGGCCTGCGCCGCAGGGGCGGCGATCACTGCCGTGATGAGTGCTGCCGAAAACAGCCCGTTGCGAATGGATTGGTGCATCTCGATCCTCCGTTGATCCTCATCCGAGTGCCGTGTTCGGACCACGGGCGCGCCACAGGATGATGAAGGATCCTTATCAGTTTTGTGACGCCGAGGCTGGGCCCGGTCGGGCGATCAGCGCCGGCGGGGGACCGGCTCGCAGGCGAGACCGTCCCGGTCGGCGTCGTGCTTCGGCCAGTAGCCGGGCTGGCCCCTCGCAGCAGGCGCGAGCCCGACGAGGCGTGCCGCGGTGCAGTTCGGAGCCGCGGCGATGTGCCGGATCGTGGTCCCGGCCGGCCAGGGGCTGAGCACCTTGACGAGGATGTAGGGTACGGAGACGGCGATCACGCCAAGCGCCGCAACGAAACCGACGGCGCTTGCCCGCGTCAGCATCCGGCGGCGCTGGAGGGAGCGCTCGAACCGGCGCGAGACTGCGGACAGGCGCCGGCGCAGCGCCAGGAGCTCCCGTTCCGGGTGCCGGTCGGACGTGCCCCGATGAACGTGCCAGCCGCGCGGCAGCCGTTTCATCGCGCGAGCTTGGCAGGCGCGGCCTAAGAGCGGGTTACCGCCTGCCGAACCGCCACGACTGGCGCGAAGCGTTCCGAAGGTGCATGCTTGCCGCACTCAAGAGCCTTTTCATGGCGCCACGACTTCGAGCGGAGCAGCCAATGAACTCGCAATTCACGGTCGGCCTGAAAATGGAGGGGCGGACCCGACGGGCGACCGTCCGGGCCGACGATGCGCTCGTCGCCGCCCTCAAGGTGAAGCTCGACCATCCCTCGGCCGCCATCATCTACGTCCGCAGGTGCAATCGCCGGGGTGACCTGCGGCATCCTCACGGCGCGGTGGAGATGCAGTAAACGGGGCGGCGACCCCGGTCCGGCGCTCAGACCGCGGCACTCGTGCCGGCCGGCTGCGGCCGGCCCATCTCCACGGCGACCCGCGCGCTGATCGCCGCGCGGATGATCTCGTCGGCCAGTTCGTCGATGGTCCTGCCGCAGTTCGGGTACGTCTTCCCGATCCGCTCCGCGCAACGCGCCACGGCGAGGCACCGTTCGGCTTCGATCGCATCGGCGACGAGCCGCCTGATCTCCTCCGTCACCATCTTCTCGACCATCGTGAGATCGGCTTCGACCATTGGGCGCTCCTGACCAGTGGTTCACCGTGGGCGTGTCGCGCCCGGCGCGCATTAACCTGGCGTAACGACACCTGGAATTGATCCGTCGGGAGCAGGAGCCGCGCCGGAGGCGGCCGGCATCAGGTGAATGCCCGAGCCGAGGAGCGACACGGTCGCCGGGACGCCGGGCGCGAGACCGTTCCGCCGCGCGACGTGGAGCGGGACCGAGAAGTGGAGCGGGAGGCCGGGGGCGTGCGCCGGCCGAAGCGTCACATGCGCCGTCTGGCCGATCGGAAGCAGCGAGTCCACGGTTCCCGCGACCGGGTTCTCGCGCTCGCCGCGCGATGGGCGGTCGCGCCTGTGCAGGACGACGAAGCCGTCAGGCACGACCCAGGAGAGCCGGGTGCCGACTGCGAGCTCCGGCCGTGCTCCCGCCTCCAGCGTCGTTTCGGCCCAGCCGATCGTCGTGACGCCGCGGTCGGTGTCGTGCCCGAGGACCGTGCCCTCAAAGACGTTGCGCATGTCCACCAGCCGCGCGACCTCGGCGGACACCGGGCGGTGCGTCACCGCCTCGGGCGTGCCGGCCTGGAGCGTCCGGCCGTGGTGGAGCACCACCATGCGGTTGGCGAGCATCGTCGCCTCGTCGAGGTCGTGGGTGACGAGCACGACCGGCATGTCGAGCACGCGCCGCAGCTCCGCGATCTCGCGGTAGAGCCGCTGGCGGGTCGCCTTGTCGACCGCCGAGAACGGCTCGTCGAGGAGCAGGACCTCCGGCTCGCGACCGAGCGCGCGGGCGACCGCCACGCGCTGCTGCTGGCCGCCCGACAACTCGCCCGGACGGCGCGCCTCCAGACCCGAGAGATGCACGAGATCGAGCAGCGCGCGCGCGCGCGCTTCCCGTTCGGCGGGCGGGAGATGGCCCATGCCGGCCGTGACGTTGCCGAGCGCCGTCATGTGCGGGAACAGCGCGTAGCTCTGGAACACCATGCCGACCCGGCGCCGGTGGGCCGGGACGTGCGTTCCGGCGGCGCCGTCGAACCAGGTCGCACGCCCCACCTTCACCAGGCCTTCCGTGGGCCGATAGGTGCCGGCGATGGCGCGCAGGATGGTGGACTTGCCGCTCCCTGAGGGGCCGACGAGGGCGAGCACCTCCCCCGGTTCGCATGAGAACGCCGCATCGAGCGGGATCGGCGCCGACTGGCGGAGGGCGACGTCGAGGCTTCTCGCGCCCGTCATCAGAAGCGGCGCCCGATCCGCCGGGACACGCTGTAGGTGAGCGCGATCGTCATCAGCGAAATTGCGAGCAGCAGGGCCGACATTCGGCCCGCCGCGGCATCGTCGAACGCCTGCACCCGGTCATAGATCGCGATGGCGATGGTCCTGGTCTCGCCGGGGATCGATCCGCCGACCATCAGCACGATGCCGAACTCGCCGAGCGTGTGCGCGAAGCTCAGGACGGCGGCCGTCAGGATGCCCGGCCAGGCGAGCGGGAGCTCGATCCGCATCAGCGCCTGCCACGGCGACAGGCCGCAGCACGCCGCGGCGTCCCGGATCTCGAGCGGGATCGCCTCGAAGCCGCGCTGGATCGGCTGGACCGCGAAGGGCAGGTTGAAGATCACGGAAGCGATCAGCAGCCCTTCGAAGGTGAAGGCCAGCGGCGTCCCGAAGGCCGACTGCCAGAGCCGGCCGAGCGGCGAGGCGGCACCGAACGCCACCAGCAGGTAATACCCGAAGACGGTTGGCGGAAGCACGAGGGGGAGCGCAATCAGCGCCTCGGCGAGCCCCTTGCCGGCGAAGGCGCGGAAGGCGAGCGCGCGCCCGAGCGCGATCGCGATCGGGACCAGGAGGAGGACGGTCAGGCCGGCCAGCCGCAGCGAGAGGAAGAGCGCCTCCCAGTCCATTTGCGCACCCCTTGGCTCAGGGCTCCCCGGGCAGGCTGAAGCCGTACGTCCTGAAGATCGCGCGCGCCGGTTCCTCCTGGAGGAACCGGTAGAAGCGCGTCGCGGTTTCGCCGGCCCTGCCGATGAGCGCCATGCGCTGGCGGAGCGGCGAGTGCCATTCTGCCGGAACGAGCGCGAACCTGCCACGGGCCGAAACCTGAGGAGAAAGGGCAAGCGAATAGGCGATGATCCCCCCGCTGGCATTGCCGGAGGTCGCGAACTGCGCGGCCTGGCTGACATTCTCGCCGAGCACCAGCTTCGGCGCGACGGCCTCCCACAGGCCCCTGTGCCTCAGCGCCTCCTCGGCCCGCCTGCCGTAGGGCGCGTGTTCCGGATTGGCGATTGCGAAGCGACCGAGGCGGCCGTCCTCGACGGCCGCCACGACGTCGTCGAGCGAGCCGTCGGGCTGAAGCGGGGAGCCGTGCGGGACGATCAGGACGATACGGCCGAGGGCGTAGAGGGCGCCGTCGTCGCGGGCCAGTCCGTCGCGTGCGAGATCGAGCACGTAGCTCTCGTCCGCTGACAGGAAGAGCTCGAAGGGGGCGCCCTGGCGGATCTGGCGCGCGAAATTGCCGGACGAACCGAACGTCGTGCGAACCGCCAGCCCGGTCTCCGACCGGAACGCGTCCGCGATCTCGGCCAGCGCGAACTGCAGGTCGGCCGCGGCCGCGACGACCGGCGGCTCCTCGCCCGCGAATGCGGCAGGTCCGCCTGCAAGCGTGACCGCAACGGTGGCGGCGAGGGAGGCGAGGGTTTCTCGACGGGTCGGCATGAGCGGCTCGGTGGGGGGGGGGGGCGACATGAACGGCCGAACATATCGGCTCCGACCCTCGGCGGCAACCGTCACGGCGCGCCGGGCGGCTCCCGCAGCATGCGACGCAGGGCGTCCATTTCGCTCCTGATCGCGCCTTCGGTGAGGGCTTCCATGCGCCGGTAGGACGACAGCACGGCCGCCCCGGTTTCCGTCAGGACGGCGCCGCCACGTTCCTTGCCGCCGCGCGCCGATTGCACGAGCGGCTCGCGGAAGCATGAATTCATCGTCTGGACGAGGAGCCAGGCGCGCTTGTAGCTCATGCCCATGCGCCGTCCGGCGGCAGCGATCGAGCCGGTTTCGCCGATCGCCTCCAGGATGTCGGCCTTGCCCGGGCCGAGGGCGATGTCGGGCTCGAGCACGATGCGCAGCCGCGCCCCGGCGGTCTTGTTGCCTGCCTTCATCGCGCAAGCATCGGCCGCGCCCGCGTCTGTCGCAAGATGCTCCTCAAGCCGGTTGCGAAATCCGTCCGGTCTGCGGCACGAGGGTTTCGCCTCACGCAGCCGAACTCAGCCGGCTCGTGCAAGGCTGCACCTCGACGGTGACGTGGGAGAGTTGCGGCAGCCCGGCGAGCTTCGCCTTGTACTGGTCCGGCGCCTGCGGGCGATCGGACACGATTGCGGCAATGACCGCGATATGGCCCGGGCCGACGCGCCAGACATGCAGGTCCGATACGCGATCTCCGCCGGTCTCCAGGCGTCGCCTGACCTCCTCGGGGATGTGCGGATCGGGGACGGTATCGAGAAGGACCGATCCGGCGCCCTTCAGGAGGGTCCAGGACCAGCGGGCGATCACGATGCCCCCGACGATGCCCATGGCGGGATCCATCCAGAGCCAGCCGTAGAAGCGACCGGCAAGGAGGGCGACGATGGCGAGCAGCGAAGTCAGTGCGTCGGTGAGGACGTGGAAATAGGCGGACCGCAGGTTGTGGTCTTCGTGGTGCGCATGGTGATGGTGGGCTGCGTGAGAATGGCCATGGCCGTCGCCGTGATGGTCATGACGGTGATTGCGGGCGCTGGCACCGTGATCGTGATCGGCATGGTCATGGCCGTGGCCGTGAGAACCTCCGTGGAGAAGCCATGCGCTCACCAGGTTGACGCCGAGGCCAAGGCTCGCGACGAAAATGGCTTCCTCGAACCGGATCGCGACGGGTGCGCCGAGCCTGATGAAGGATTCAAAGGCGATGAGCACGGCGACCACGGCGAGGATCATGGCGCTCGAATACCCGGCCAGTTCCCCGAGCTTGCCGGTACCGAACGCGAAGCGCTCGTCGCGGGCGTGCCGCCTCGCGTAGCGGTATGCGAATGCGGCGATGGCGAGCGCCCCGGCATGGGTCGCCATGTGAAAGCCGTCCGCAAGGAGCGCCATCGAGCCGAACGCCCATCCGGCCGCAATCTCCCCCACCATCATGCCGGCCGTCAGGGCTATGACCAGCCAGGTGCGACGCTCGTTGCGGGCATGATCCGCGCCGAGAAACACGTGCTCGTGCTGCCACGGCGAAATGGAACGGGTATGCAATTCGACCTCCGCCTCATGCGAACGCCACCCCAAGATCGGGATTGGGCGGCACTCGTCAATGGTGAAGCGGCAACCGCTGTCCGGCTGTGCAGCCGAAGCGAGCGCGGCCCCTCTATTGCTTCGTTGCGGCGCCGGCGAAACAAATCGCCAAGATTCGGCATGCAATCCCTCGGCCGGCGAAAAACGCCTGCAACGCTCCGTCTCTAAAAACCGGATCCGAACGAGGCGGAAAGCTTCGGGGAGGCGCACATGAACGGTCTCAGCATTCAGCTCGCCGCCGCCGGCACGGTGCTTGCGGCCAGCGTCGTCGCGTGGACGTGGAGCGGGCCGAGCGGCGCAGCGCAGGCCGGGGCGATGATGATCCCCAAGCACGAGGCGCGCCACCCGTCCTTCAAGAGCGCGACCGCCTTCGCGGTCGGTCCCGCCGTCGCGACCGCCGACCCCGCACGCAAGGGCGACCGGCTGGACGGCTGCCCCGGGGAGACCTGGCCCAATCTCTCGGCGGGTTGCCTCGGGGCGGCTGCCGAACCCGCGCGCACCGTCACCGTCGAGTACCGCACGAAGCCGGCAACCTCGGTGCTGGTGCGGCTGCCGGCCATGCGGGACTGAGGCGACCAAGCAGACCGGGAAGAGCCGGGACAACCGGCCGAAGACGCAGAGGGAAGCGCATGCCGTTCACGAGCCCGACGAGACCGATCATCCGCCGCGGCCGCGAAAGCGAGCTCCCGCTCGTCGATCACCTCTATCGTGCCTCGCTTCTTTGCCTGCTGGCCCGTGAAGCGGCGGACGGCATGGCCGGTTTCGGCCGAGCGTCGGCACTGCCCGCAGACATCGTCCCGCTTGGCGGCGGCTTCTTCGTTGCCGAGGAGAATGGCGCGCTGATCGGCGGGCTCGGATGGCGGCCGAATGCGGGTCCGGGGACGGATCCCCTCATCGCGCAGCGTGGCAGCCGAGCGTTCGGCCCGGACGTCGTGCGATCTGCGGTCGTGCTCGGCTTCTTTGTCGTTCCGGACCAGGGCGCGACGGCGGTGGCGCGCCGCCTCATGACCTGGCTCGAAGTCGATGCCGGCCGCGCCGGCTTCAACCGGGTCGTGGCCGTCGTCCACCCGCTGATGGCGGACATTCATTCGGAGATCGGCTTCTGCGTCGAGCGGGTTGTTCGCTGGGACAAGGTGTCCGGACGTTCGCTCTCGCTCCTCCAGATGCACAAGCGGATTCCCGCAACCATTCCGGCGGCCGCGTGAGCGTCGTGCGGCTCGTGCGGACCGTGGGCGGCGACGCTTCGGCGTCTCCGGAACGGGCGGAGCGGGGCGCAGCCCTCGCGGGGACTGCAGATCCGGCGCAATCTGCTATGCTTCCGTCAGGGAGAAGGGGAACCGGCGTCGCCGGCATGCGCATCAGGTACAAGATCCTGCTCGTGGGCGGCATTCCGATTGCGCTCGCCGCCGCGATCGCGCTCGCCGCGATTCTGCTCCTTAACGAAGCCGACCGGGCGCGCAGCGGCGCCGTTCTGGCAGGCACCGTCTACCGTACGTTGATCGCCGGTGCGAATGCCCGCGACGACTACATCGGCGCGCTCCCTTCCGAGCGGGCCGAGCATGCCGCCGCCTTTTCCTCCCTCACCGCAAGCGCGGGCAAGGACCTTGTCGCGCTCGCGGCCATTGTGCGCGACCCGGACCACCGGAACGGCGTCGCAGCCGCGCAGGAGGCGCTGACCCTCTACCAGGACCGGATGGGGCAACTCATCGAGCTGACCGCGCGCAACGATGCGCTGGTCGCCGAGATGGCAGCCCGCGCGACCGGCCTGATCGGGCTCACGGACCAGGCCCGCGACCGCCAGCATGCGTCCAACGCCGACATCGTGGCCTCGCTCGCCGAACGCGACGCGCAGCTCCGCGCCGCCCGGGACATCGTCGACCGCACGCACGAGCTGCTGGTGGCGCTCGGCGACGTGCGCGTTCAGAGGGCGCTCCTGACCCGGGCCGACAATGCCTTGCGTTCCGAATACGGCCAGGCGTTGACCTTTGCCCTTGCGCGTCTCAGGAACGCGGCCGCCGGGCTCGGCTCCGTCCTGCGCCAGGGTGGGGATGAAGGGCTGGCGGCGCGGCTCGATGCGCTCGTCGCCGCGAACGAGGCGGGGACAAGCCCGTGGGCCCGGGAGGAGCCCGAGCGGCCGGGCACCGGGCGGGCGAGGCTGCAGTTGCCCGAGGTGGCGCTCAATGAATGGGCCGACCGCCTCCTCAAGGTGAATGCGTCGCAACAGCGGGCCCTGCACGAGGAATTGGCGGAGCTACTCACCTATTCGGTACAGGCGCACGAGACGGAACAGGCGACGCAGAACATCGCGATCGCGACGTTGAAGCTCAGCAGCCAGACCGCCGACGCGTTCGCGAACCGGCACGCAGAAACGGCCGCAGCGCTTCTGGAGGACAGCAAGCGGCTCGGCGAGACGGTCGCTTCGCTGCCGATCTCTCCCCTGATCCAGACCGAGATGATCGATGCCATCGAGCGATGGAGCGACGGCCTTGCCACGACGAGCGAGGGGCTGAAGCGGCAGAACGAAATGCTCGCCGACATGGACCGGGCGGCGCTCACCATGATGGAGGCGGCACGCTCGCTGAACGACCTCCTCACCGGCAATGCCGCGACAATAGCCGACGTGATCCGGAACATGCTGGTCGCCGGCGCGGCGATCGGCCTGTTCGTCGGCGGCGCGACGGCGCTGATCGTCGCGGGCTCGATCACCAAGCCGCTCCGCCGCCTCCAGCAGGGCATGCTGGAGCTCGCCGCCGACCGTGAGGCGGGACCGGTGCCCGAGGCAGCGCGGCGGGACGAGCTCGGCGACATGGCGCGCGCCACCAACTCGCTCGTGACCGAGATCCTGCACCGGGAACAGGCGCTGACGCGCGCCAAAGACCAGGCCGACGCTGCTCTGTCGGAGCTGCAGAAGACCCAGGCGGAGCTGATCCAGGCCGAGAAGCTCGCCTCGCTCGGACAGCTGGTCGCCGGCGTAGCGCACGAGATCAACACGCCGCTCGGCATCGCCGTCACGACATCCACGCTGATCGGGGACGAGGTCCGGCGGCTCGCCGAGTCGGCTTCCGGCGGCCAGCTCTCCCGCTCCGCCTTCGACCGCTTCCTCCAGCGGATGGCCGAAGGCTCCCAGCTTCTCTTCGCGAACCTCACGCGCGCCGCGAACCTCGTGCACAGCTTCAAGCAGGTGGCGGCCGACCAGGCGAGCGGGGAGGCGCGCACGTTCGACATGCGCGAATGGCTCGACGAGCTCCTGACCAGCCTCGGCCCGGCGATCCGGAAGTCCGGCCACACGGTCAGGATCGACTGTCCCGGCGATCTCAGCGTCGATTCCTATCCGGGGGCACTGGCGCAGGTCCTCACCAACCTTCTCATGAACGCCTTCGCCCATGCCTATCCGGAGGGCGTCACGGGGACGATCTCGATCGAGGTGCGCCGCCCGCGGCCCGGCCTGATGCGCATCGTCTTCAAGGATGACGGCAAAGGCATCCCGCCGGAGAACCTGAAGCGCGTCTTCGACCCCTTCTTCACCACCGGCCGCAGTTCCGGCAGCACCGGGCTCGGCCTTCACATCGTCTACAACCTCGTGACCAGCCGGCTGCATGGCCGGATCGATCTCGACAGCCGGGTCGGCCGGGGGACGCGCTTCATGCTCGAACTGCCGACCGTGGTCCCGGAACGCGCGCTCGACACGGCGCGCGCAACGCTTGCGGGAGCAGCCGAATGAAGAAGCACCTGCTGCCGATCCTCGCAATGGCGGCCGCGCTCGCCACCACGACCGCTTCCGCCAAGACCCTCGTCTTCTGCTCCGAAGGCTCGCCCGAGAGCCTCAACCCGCAACTGGTGACCACCTCGACCGGCATGAACGCGGCCCGCCCGATGTTCAACAACCTCGTCGAGTTCGCCCCCGGGAGCACGGATCTGGAGCCGGCGCTCGCCGAGACATGGACCATCTCGGACGACGGGCGGGAATACACGTTCCATCTGCGCTCCGACGTGCCCTTCCACGGCAATGCGAGCTTCGCGCCGACGCGGCCGCTCAATGCCGACGACGTCGTGTTCTCGCTGGTGCGGCAGTGGAAGGAGGATCATCCCTACCATCATGTGTCCGGCGCGAGCTACGACTACTTCAAGGACATGGGCATGCCGGACCTGCTCGAGTCCATCGAGAGGCTCGACGACAGAACGGTCCGGATCCGGCTGGCGCGCCCGGAGGCGCCGTTTCTCGCCAATCTTGCCATGCCGTTCAACGCGATCCTTTCGGCGGAATACGCCGAGGAGCTTCTTGCCGCCGGCACCCCCGATCGGCTCGATCGCGACCCGATCGGCACCGGGCCGTTCGTCTTCGCGGGCTACCAGGAGAACGTTGCGGTTCGCTACCGGGCTTTCGACGCCTACTGGCGCGGCCGTCAGCCGATCGACACGCTGGTCTTCTCGATCACGCCCAATCCCGCCGTCCGGCTGACCAAGCTGAAGGCCGGCGAGTGCCACGTCATGGCGTTTCCCAATCCGGCCGACGCCGGCCAGATCGAGAGCGATCCGTCGCTCCGCCTGCTGCGTCAGGAGGGCTTCAACATCGGCTATCTGGCGCTGAACACGACGAAGCCGCCCTTCGACGATGCGCGGGTGCGGCGGGCGATCAACATGGCGATCGACAAGGACGCCATCGTGGAGGCCGTCTATCAGGGTGCCGGCATCGCGGCAAAGAACCCCGTGCCCCCCACGATCTGGAGCTACAACGACCAGATCCGCCCCTATTCCTACGATCCTGCCGGCGCACGAAGGCTGCTCGTCGAGGCGGGCCATCCGGAGGGGCTCGCCGCCGATCTCTGGTACATGCCGGTGAGCAGGCCCTACATGCCGAGCGCCAAGCGGATCGCCGAGCTGATCCAGGTCGACCTCGGCAAGATCGGTGTCCGGACCGAGCTGAATACCGCCGAATGGGGCGAGTACCGCCTCAAGATGCAGGCGGGCGAGCCGATGCTGGCCCTCTACGGCTGGACCGGCGACAACGGCGATCCGGACAACTTCCTACACGTCCTGCTCGGCTGCACGGCGGCGCGCGCCGGCGGCAACAACATCGCGAAATGGTGCGATCCCGCGTACGATTCGCTGGTGACGCGCGCGAAGGAGATCGCCGACCAGGCTGCGCGCGCCAGCCTCTACAGCGAAGCGCAGTCGGTGTTCCACGAGGCGGCGCCCTGGGTCCCTCTCGCCCACTCCATCGTCATGATGGCGACGCGCGCAAACGTCCGCGGCTTCGTGATGGACCCGCTCGGGCGCCACATCTTCGAGGGCGTCGACCTCGAATGACGCCGACTGCCCGCCCCCGCGGCCAACCCGTCGCTTCGGACCGCAAAGCCCGGACCCGATCAGAGCGCCGCGACGGCTCCGTCGCTGCGTGGGTCGCTGGCGCCCTCGAGGCGCCCGTTGTCGTGGCGCAGGACTGCGCCGGCATGGCCCATCATGTCGGTGAACGGCGCGACCGTTTCGACGTCGTGCCCGGCACTGCGGAGCCGCTCCGCCAGATCGGGCGGGAAGCGCCCCTCGAGCTTCAGGTTGGTGCTCTCGGAGCCCCAGGTGCGGCCGAGCAGCCAGCGCGGCGCGCTCACCGCCGCCTGCAGCGCCATGCCGGCGGAGCGGTAGCGTGCGAACACCGCCGCCTGCGTCTGTGGCTGCCCCTCGCCGCCCATCGTGCCGTAGACGAGGCGGCGTCCGTCGTCGAAGAGGGCAAGGGCCGGATTGAGCGTGTGGAACGGCAGCCGCCCGGGCGCGAGCCGGTTTGCATGCCCCGGCTCGAGCGAGAAGCTCATGCCCCGGTTCTGCCACAGCACGCCGGTGGCCGGGCTGACCACGCCGGAGCCGAACTCCCAATAGATGCTCTGGATGAACGAGATTGCGACCCCGTCGCGGTCGATCGCCCCCATCCAGACGGTGTCGCCTTCCGCCGCGTCGTGCGGCCAGGGCGCGGCGCGCTGCGCATCCACCGCAGCCGCCATGCGGTCGAGGATATCCGGGGCGAGGAGGTCGCGCGGGTCGCAGTCCATGTAGGCCGGGTCGAAGACGCGGGCATTGCGCACGAGGAATGCCTGCTTCGTCGCCTCCACGAGGCCATGCACGAGCCCGAAATCGTCACGGGCGTCGAGCCCGAGCCGCTCGAAGATGGCGAGGATCGCGAGCGAGGACACGCCTTGCGTCGGCGGCGGCATGTTGAAGAGGCGGCACCCGGGAAGGGCGACGGAGAGCGGCTCCACGCGTGCCGCGCCAAAGGCTTCGAGATCGCGGAGCCGGACAGGGCTCCCGGCCTTGTCGAGGTCGTGCGCGAGCGTCCGCGCGATGTCGCCGCGGTAGAAATCCTGCAGCCCGGCCTCGGCGAGGCGGCGAAGCGTGCCGGCGAGCGCCGGCTGCCGCATGCGGTGGCCGGGCGCGGGCGGCCGCTCCTCCGGGAGGAAGAGCCCGGCGAAGCCGGGAACATCCCTCAGTTCGTCGAGCTTCTCGGCCGTGAGCCGCGCCTGTCCTTCCGTCACGGCGACACCGTCCTCCGCGAGCCGGATGGCGTCGGAAAGGAGATCGCGGCGCGGCGTTCGGCCGCCGAGTTCCGCGGCCAGCTGCTCCGCCTGGCCCCAGCCGGCGACGGTGCCCGCCACCGTGAGCGCCGCGGCGCCGCCGCGTGTCGGCAAGTGAGCGTGGCCGCGTTCCGCATAGTGGTCGCAGGTGGCGGCCTCGGCGGCCGGTCCGCAGGCCTGGATTCCGATCGGCGCCCGCCCCGGGGCCGCGATCAGCCAGAAGCCGTCGCCGCCGAGCGCGTTCATGTGCGGGTAGACCACGGCCACGGTCGCCGCCATGCCGATCATCGCCTCGACGGCATTGCCGCCCTCGCGCAGGATCGCCGCACCGGTCTGCGCCGCGAGGTGATGCGGTGCGGTGACCATGCCCCCGAAGGCGGAAGGAGTGTTCAGCATGACGGATTCTCGACCAGGAAGACGGGCTGGCGAGCCTAGCCGCGGCCGCTGGCCTTGGCGAGGCCGGCAAGGCGCTTGGCAGATTTCAACCCGGACTATAGGTTGTCTGGCAACGAGCAATGTCGCGCCGTGGCCATGACATGGCCGGGGGAGGGGCGAGACGATGAATCTCGACGCGCAGCTTCTCGCACCCGTACCCGAACCGGAGGCGGAACCGCTTGGGCGGCATGACCAGCTGAATTTCGGGCCGCTGGCGGATTACATCGCCTTCCATCTCCGTCTGGCCCATGACGCTTCCTTGCGCGCTTTCGGGCGCAAGGTGGGGCAGCACGATCTCCGGCCCGGCCGCTTCGCGGCGCTGATGCTGATCAAGCTCAACCCCGGCATCACGCCGATGGCTCTGAGCCGCGGCTCCGGACGCGACAAATCCACCATCACGCCGCTCCTGCGCGACCTGGAAAGCGAAGGGCTGATCGAGCGCCGGCCGGTCCGCTCCGATCGCCGCAGCCATGTTCTCGCCCTGACGCCGGCCGGCGACGAACTGCTCGACGAGCTCTCCCGGCACGCCGCCAGCCACGATGCCGAGCTCGACGCGCTCATCGGCATCGAGAACAAGGCCGCCTTTCTCGCCCACTTGCGCGCCATCGTCGACAGGTTCGGCTGAGCCCGGACGCGCGGCCGCCCGGGTGGCGTCGAGGCGGGCGGCCGGATTGGAACGGAATCCCGACCTCCCGGCGTTTCGATGGGCGGAAAGGATCGACGGGATGAGGCGGCCGGCCGGAAAGGACGACGGATCGGGTCGCGGCGCGCAGCCGCCGCCTCTCGGGGTCGATCTGCCGCCGATGGAGGCGAAGCTGGTCGAGGCGCTGCCTTCGGGGCCCGGATGGCAGTTCGAACCCAAATGGGACGGGTTCCGCTGCCTCGCCTTCCGCTCCGGCGGAGAGGTTGCGCTCCAGGCGAAGTCCGGCAAGCCGCTCGCACGATACTTCCCCGAGATTGCGGAGGTCCTGCTCGGCCTGGAAGCCGACCGGTTCGTCGTGGACGGCGAACTCGCGATCCCCGTCGGCGAAAGCCTGTCCTTCGACGCGCTCCAGATGCGCCTTCACCCGGCGGAAAGCCGGATCCGGAGGCTGGCGCGGGAGACGCCCGCGCGCTTCATCCTGTTCGACTGCCTGATGGCGCCGGGCGGCGGAAGCCTGATCGCGGAGCCGCTGTCCCGACGGCGTGCGGCGCTGGAACGCTTCGTCGAGGACAACCCGCACCCGAGCCTCCGAATCTCTCCCGCAACGCTTGACCGTGCGGTTGCCGAGGAATGGCTGAAGCGCGCCGGCGGCGCGCTCGACGGTGTGGTCGGCAAGCGCGCCGACGGCGCATACGAGCCGGGCGAGCGGGCGATGGTGAAGGTGAAGCGCCTGCGCACGGCCGACTGCGTCGTGGGCGGCTTCCGCTATGCGAGCCGCGGCCGCGACGTGGGATCGCTGCTGCTCGGGCTCTACGACGCGGACGGGCTGCTCCATCACGTCGGCTTCACGTCCGGCTTCGCCGAGCTCGACCGCGCCGCGCTCACGAAGGAGCTGGAGAGCCTGCGGGAAGGGCCGGGCTTCACCGGCCGCGCTCCCGGCGGTCCGAGCCGCTGGAGCACGGAACGCTCGGGCGCTTGGGAGCCGCTCCGGCCGGAGCTTGTGGTGGAGGTCCGCTACGACCACGTCACCGGCGACCGTTTCCGTCACGGCACCAGGCTCGTCCGGCGCCGGCCCGACAAGGCGCCGCGGCAATGCACCTTCGAGCAGCTGGAGCGCGAGGCCCGGCCGTCCGAACTCGTCCGGGCGATCGCGGGCGCCTGATGCCGCCGGACCCGCACGAGACGATCCGGGTGCCGGTCGAGCCGGGCGTCGCCCTCCATGCGGTGGTCGCGGGACCGCCCGGCGGTCCCGTCGTCGTCCTTCTCCATGGGTTTCCGGAGTTCTGGTACGGGTGGCGCAAGCAGATCGGCCCGCTTGCGCAGGCCGGGTTCCGGGTGATCGTGCCCGACCAGCGTGGCTACGGCCTCAGCGACAAGCCGGCCGGGGTTGAAGCGTATCGCCTCGACAGGCTTGCCGCCGACGTCGTGGCGATCGCCGATCGTTTCGGTGCCGAGACGATCGACCTGGTCGGCCACGACTGGGGCGGGGTCGTCGCGTGGTGGGTCGCCGCGCGTCACCCGCTTCGCGTCCGGCGGCTGGTCGTCGTCAACGCGCCCCACCCGGTCGCCGCCATCCGCTATGCCCGCAAGCACCGGACGCAACTCAGGCGGAGCTGGTACGTCGCTTTCTTTCAGCTTCCCGCCGTCCCGGAATGGCTACTCGCGCGGGGAGGGTATCGGCTGCTGCAGCGCGCGCTCACGGCCTCCGCTCCGCCCGACCTGTTCGGCCCGGCAGAGCTCGCCGCCTACCGTGCCGCCTGGAGCAGCCCGGGCGCCCTCACGGGGATGGTCAATTGGTACCGCTCCATTCGCGGCTTTCGCGCGAAGGACGCTCGGGCAAGGATCAGGTCGCCGGCCCTGATTCTCTGGGGCGCCAGGGATCCCTTTCTGGAAGCGGGCCTTGCGGAGGCCAGTGCGGCGCTCTGCGACCGCGCGACCGTGTTGCGCTACGACGATGCCGGCCATTGGGTTCAGCACGAGCGCCCCGGGCCGGTGAACGCGGCCATCCTGCAATTCCTGGACGGCGGCCGGCGAAGCTCTGGGGAGGCGGCCCATGGCGGCGGATGAGGCGATCGAGATCGCGGGAGTCCGGCTGACGAGCCCGGAGAAGGTGCTCTATCCCGAGCAGGGCATCACCAAGCGCGACCTTGCCGAGTATTATCTTGCTGTCGCCGATTTCATCCTGCCCCATGTGGCGCGCCGGCCGATCACCCTGGTGCGCTGCCCGACCGGTCGGCAGAAGAAGTGCTTCTACCAGCGCCATGCCGGCTCCGGCGTGCCGCGGGAGCTGAAGCAGGTCGCCGTGCCGGGTTTCGAGGACTCGGGCGCCTACCTCTACCTCACCGACCGCCGCGGCCTGATCGCGCTCGTGCAGATGGGCGTGCTGGAGATTCATCCCTGGGGCGCGCGCATCGACCGGACGGACCGGCCGGACCGGCTGATCTTCGATCTCGATCCCGGCGAGGGGCTCGCCTTCCGCGATGTCGTTGCGGCGGCGCGGGAGGTGCGGGCGCACCTCGCAGGCCTTGGCCTGGAAAGCTTCGTGAAGACCACCGGAGGCAAGGGCCTCCACGTCCTCGTGCCGATCGAGCGACGGCATGCGTGGCCCGAGGCCAAGGCGTTCGCCAGGCGCGTGGCGACGGACCTGGCCGAGGGTGCTCCGGGCAAGTACCTGATGCGCATCTCCAAGGCCGAACGGCAGGGGCGGATCTTCATCGACTATCTGCGCAACGATCCCACGTCGACGGCCGTCGCGCCCTATTCCACCCGGTCCCGTGCCGGGGCGCCGGTCGCCACGCCGCTTGCCTGGGCCGAACTCGATGAAGACCTCGATCCCGCGGCCTTCACGATCCGCACCGTGCCGGCGCGCATGGATCGGCTGGGTGCCGATCCCTGGCGCGACATCGCTGCCGTCCGGCAAAGGTTGCCGAAATAGGACCGGCGGCGCCGGCAGGCGTCCGGCGCAAGCTTGGACCTCCGGCAGACGCTAGACCGATTTCATGACGATGAAGATGGCTGCGACCGCGACGGCCAGCGCGATCCACATATTGTTGGGCACCTGATCGATGAAGCGAAGCAGCTCGTTCATTGCTGCCCTCTTCTGCGCGCGACCACACAGAGTACCGCGAGCCGGCGTTCCGCTCAACGCAGGTTCGGGCGCAGCGCCTCTCTCGCGCGGCTTCCGGCTTGCGCTGCGGAATCCGGTTGCAGGACACGGCTGCATGCAGCAATTTCCGCCCGCGGACGGATGGGGGACAGGCATGGCCGAGGCCTATGAGCTGACGGTGAACGGCGAAGCGGTGCGGGTCGAAACCTATGGTTCCAAGCCGCTGCTGGACGTGCTCAGGAACGAGCTCGGGCTGCGCGGCAGCCGGTTCGGCTGCGGGCTCGAGCAATGCGGCGCCTGCATGGTCCTGATCGATGGCGAGCCCGCCTACTCCTGCGCGCGGCCTGTCGAGACGGTCGTCGGCCACACGGTCGAGACCATCGAGAGCTTTTCGAAGGGCGGAGAGCTTCATCCCCTCCAGCAGGCCATGATCGAGGAGCAGGCCGGCCAGTGCGGCTATTGCCTTTCCGGCATCATGATCTCGGCCGCTGCTCTGCTCGCTGCCAACAAGGCGCCGTCCCGTCAGGAAGTCGCGGAGGCGCTCGACAGGCATCTCTGCCGCTGCGGCTCCCACAACCGCATCATCCGCGCCGTTCAGAAGGCGGGCCGCATGATGACGGAGGGGGTGCCGGCGTGATCCCCAACACGCTGCCGAAGGGGCTGAGCGACAACCCGCTGCTGGCGCAGTGGATCGGGTTCGAGGCGGGCGGCGTCGTCCGGGTCGCCACCGGAAAGGTCGAGTTCGGCCAGGGCATCCTCACCGCGCTCGCTCAGATCGCCGCCGAAGAGCTCGACGTCGCGCCCGATAGCATACGCCTGGTTGCGGGGGAGACCGACGGCAGCCCCCAGGAGGGGACCACGGCCGGCAGCACCTCGGTGAGCGGCGGCGGTGCGGCCCTCAGGCTCGCCTGCGCCGAGGTGCGCGCCCTGTTCCTCGATGCAGCCGCCGATGCGCTCGGCGCCCGGCGGGAAGAGCTTGCGGTGGAGGACGGCCGCATTCTCAGGAACGGGGCCGAGACGGGGCACGACTATTGGTCGCTCGCCGCCTCCGTCGATCTCCGGCGGGAGGCGACCGGCGGCGCGCCGACGAAACGGCCTGCCGAGTTCAGGGTCGTGGGTACCAGCCTGCCCCGCCGCGACCTTGCCGAGAAGGTGGTGGGCGCCGCCTTCATCCATGACATTGCCCCGGACGGGCTGGTGCATGCCCGCATCCTGCGGCGGCCGCGCCGGGGCGCACGGCTCGTCGGGCTCGACGAGGAGGTGATCCGGCGCCGGGCCGGTGCGCCGGTCGGTATCCTGCGCGAGGGCGATCTCGTCGCCTTCACGAGCGAGGACGAGACGGCGGTCCGTCGTGCGCTCGAGGCGGCCTGGGACCATGCGATCTGGGACGGCGGAACCGAGATCCCGGACGACGCCGGCGCGCCGGACTTCCTGCGCGCGCTCCCGTCCCGCGACAGGGTCGTGGAGGAAGGGGCGGCTCCGGCCGCTACGGACGGAGACGTCCTGGAGGCCTCCTACTCGCGGCCCTATATTGCGCATGCGTCGATCGGCCCGTCGACGGCGCTGGCCGAATACCGGGACGGCACGCTCAGGGTCTGGAGCCACTCGCAGAACGTGTTCGGGCTTCGGACCTGGCTCGCGCGCGCGCTCGGGCTGCGCGCCGACCAGGTAATCGTGCACCATCGCCAGGGTGCAGGCTGCTACGGCCACAACCCGGCCGACGACGTCGCCTTCGATGCTGCCTTCGTCGCGACCCGAATGCCGGGGCGGCCTGTGCGCGCGCAATGGCCCCGGCAGGACGAACTCGGCGCGGAGGCCTACGGCACGGCGGGGTCGGTCAGCATCCGGGCAATGCGCGAGGGCAACCGTCCGCCGGCGGACTGGACCTTCGAGGTCTGGAGCCCCGTCCACTCCCAGCGTCCGGGTTCCAACGGCGTGTCCAACTTCCTCGGCGCGGAGGCGCTGCCGAACCCGGAGCCGCCGCCCAACCAGCTGAACGATACGCCCGACGCGATGGGGGGCGGGGCGAGCCGGAACTGGCTCGCGCTCTACGACCTGCCGCACCAGACGTTGGTGCATCACCTGCTCGACCCGAACCCGGTCCGCACCTCGTCGCTGCGCGGCCTCGGCGCGTTCCTGAACGTCTTCGCCATCGAGTCCTTCGTGGACGAGCTCGCGGCGGAGGCCGGTGCGGATCCGGTCGCCTATCGTCTCGGCATGATGTCGGATCGGCGCGCGCGCCGCGTCATCGAGACGGCGGCCGCGATGGCCAAGTGGGACCCCGGCGCCCCCGGCGGCGAGGGCACGGGCCGCGGCATCGCCTTCTCCCGCTACAAGAACACAGCCGGCTACATGGCGGTTGTGGCGGAGGTGGAGGTGGGGGAGGCGGTCCGGTTCCGCCGCGCCTGGGCCGCCGTCGATGCCGGCCTCGTGGTGAACGTCGACGGCGCATCGAACCAGGTCGAGGGCGGCATCGTGCAGGCCGCGAGCTGGGCGCTGAAGGAAGAGGTCCGCTTCGCGAACGGCATGCCGGCGACGCGCGAGTGGGACGACTATCCCATCCTGCGCTTCTCGGAGGTGCCGGAGATCGACATCCGCTTCGTCGGCGAGGCGCACGAGCCGCCGCTCGGGCTCGGCGAGGTCGCCGCCGGGCCGACCGCCGCCGCGCTCGCCAATGCCGTCGCCCATGCCCTCGGCGCGCGCATCCGCGACCTGCCCATGACGCGCGAGAGGATCATGGCGGCGCTCCTCGCCTAGAATCATTCCAGATTATCAAAGTTGACAATAGAGTGCCGGCGCGCATTATCGCGCCGCCTCGTCCAGCGACCAGGCAGCCTTTGATGTCGGGGCCTTGAACCCCTTCGATTGGATGGCGTCATGTCGAGCTTCATCGCGGCGGCGCCCGTGCCGCCGAACGGGCCGTTGCACCGGAACGTCGGCCGCGCCTGCACGGCGCGTCCGGGCAGACCGATGCGGGAAGCCGCGCCGCGCGCCGTTCCGGACGAAGCGCTCCGGCCGCCGCCGCATCCACTCCGCATCCACCGAAGCCCGTGGCCAAGAGGACTCTCATGATCAATCCAGCACGCCTGCTGCCCTATGCGACGGCATTGGGCCTGAGCCTTGCCGGCGTCGTCTCGCTCGCGCGCGCCGACGCGCCCGATCCGGCGGCCGTCGTCCAGACCTACGGCGAGATCGCGCTCGCCATGTACGAGGATGCGCTGTCCGGCGCAAAGGCCTTGCAGGGCGCGGTCGACAGGCTGCTCGACGAGCCCACCGAGGACAATCTGCTGGCCGCCCGCCGGGCCTGGATCGATGCCCGCCCGGCCTACCAGCAGACCGAGGGCTACCGCTTCGGGAACGCCGTCGTCGACGACTGGGAGGGGCGCGTGAACGCCTGGCCGCTCGACGAGGGCCTGATCGACTACGTCGACCAGGGCTTCTACGGCGAGGAATCGGACGAGAACCCGCTCTTTACCGCCAACGTCATCGCCAGCCCCTCGCTGCGCATCGGCCCCGACGTGATCGACGCCTCCGCGATCACCAAGGAACTGATCGCGGAGACGCTCCACGAGGCGCAGGGCGTGGAGGCGAACGTCGCGACCGGCTATCACGCCGTCGAGTTCCTGCTCTGGGGCCAGGACACGAACGGGACGGAGGCCGGCGCGGGCGCCCGGCCCGCGACCGACTACGACATCGCGAACTGCACCGGCGGAAATTGCGACCGCCGCCGCGACTACCTGAAGGCCGCCACGGACCTGCTCGTCGACGACCTCGATGAGATGGTCGGGAACTGGCAGGACGGCGGGGCGGCGCGCCAGGACCTGGCCGACAAGGGGGAGGACGGCGCGCTCGCCACCATCCTGACGGGGCTCGGGTCGCTTTCCTACGGCGAACTCGCCGGCGAGCGCATGAAGCTCGGGGTGCTGCTGCACGATCCGGAGGAGGAGCACGACTGCTTCTCCGACAACACGCACAACAGCCATTACTACAACCAGGTCGGCATGATGGCGATCTGGAACGGTTCCTACAGGCGGATCGACGGCTCCGCGGTGGAAGGACCGGGCATCGCCCAGCTCGTCGCGGTCAGGTCCGAGGACGCCGCCAAGCGGGTGAACGAGGCGATGGACGAGACGCTCGCCCGGATGGAGGTCATGAAGACCACCGCCGACAGCGGCGAGATGGCCTACGACCAGATGCTGGCCGCCGGCAACGAGAGGGGCAACAAGATCGTGCTCGACATCGTCGACGCGCTCGTCGCGCAGACCCGGGCGATCGAGGGCGCCGTCGCCGCGCTCAGTCTCTCCATCGAGGTGGAGGGCTCGGACAGCCTGGACAATCCGTCCGCCGTCCAGTGATCCTGACGTGAGCCGGCGCGCGGGTCGCCCGCACGCCGCGATGGCCGGGGATCCCGACGTGACGACATGCTGACGCGCAGGTCCTTCCTCGCTTCGGCCGGCGCACTGGCCGGCTCGGCCGCTCTGGCGGCCGGCCCGCCTGCGCCGGCGCTCCTGCGCGCGACCGGTGCTCCGCACCCTGCAGCCGGCGCGGGCGTGAAGGCGGTCCGGCTGGTCGCGGCCGAGCGTCCGACGGCGCTGCCATGCTTCGGCGGGCGCACGCTGCCGCTCTGGACGTTCTCGGACGCCGGCTTTCCGCCGGTCGTCCGGCTGAAGCACGGGGAACGGCTCGAGGTGCGCGTCGAGAATGCCCTCGCCCGTCGGAACGAGCACATCAGCGTCCACTGGCACGGCATCAGGCTACCCAATGACCAGGATGGCGTGCCCTATGTGACCCAGGAGCCGGTCCGGCCGGGTGAATCCTTCGACTATGCCTTCGTGCCGCCGGACACCGGCACGTTCTTCTTCCACACGCATTGCAATACGGCCGAGCAGCTCGGCCGTGGCCTCGCCGGGGTGCTCATCGTGGAGGGCGACGAGACGGAAGCCTACGATGCCGAGCGCCTGCTGGTCGTCAGGGACTGGGCGATCCAGGCCGACGGCACGCTCGGGCCGTTCTTCACCCAGGAAGGTGCGGCCCGGCGCGGCACGTTCGGCAATGTCAGGAGCGTGAACGGAGAGGCGCAGCCGACGCTGCCGGTGCCCGCCGGCGCGGACGTCCGGCTCCGCGTGCTGAACGTGGATGCCGCGCGCATGGTGCAGTTCGGCATCGAAGGCGCCGACTGGGCGATCGTCGCCATCGACGGGATCGCCGTCCCGCCCTTTTCCACCAAGGCATGGTGGGCGAGCCCGGCGACCCGGCTCGACATCGTCATGCGGTCGCCCGGGCCGGGCGGGACGGCCGTGCTCTACGACTATTACGCGCCCGACCCGGTGCCGCTCGCGACGTTCCTGTCGGAAGGTCCGGCCATGCGCGGGGGCCCGTTCGACCCTGCGCCGCTTCGCGCCGCCGGGATACCCGAACCCAATCTCGGCCGGGCCGAGCGACTGCGTTTCGATTTCTCGAACGCGGTCGGAGTCCCGTCTGCGGTTCCGGCCGAGGCGCCGGATGCGGGCCAGTTCATCGGCGACATCTGCCTCACGCCGCAGACGTTCTGGGCGATCAACAAGCAGGCCTGGCCCGGGCAGGACCACAGCGCCGTGCCGCCGCCGCTCGCGACGCTCGACCGGGGACGAAGCTACGTGTTCACGCTGGTGAACACGACGCCGCACATCCATCCGATCCACATTCACGGCCACACGTTCAAGGTGCTCGGCTCCAACAAGCGCGATCTCCCCGTCCACCACGCCGACACGGTCCTGCTCCTGCCCAAGGAGCGGGTGGAGGTGGCGTTCGTTGCCGACAATCCGGGCGACTGGATGTTCCACTGCCACATCATCGAGCACCAGGAGACCGGCATGATGGGCATCCTTCGGGTCGCATGATCGCCAGCCGGCGCAAGAGCCTGCTGCTGTGGGTCCCGGCCATCGCCGCGCTGGCAGCGCTCGCGCCCGCCGCACTCGCCGATGCCGGCCTCGATCGCGTCCTCGGCCGCGCCCTGTTCGAGCGCATCTGGGTACCGGCGCCGGCCTCCACGGACGCGGCCGACGGTCTCGGGCCCCTCTTCAATGCGCGCGCCTGCACCGGCTGCCATTCCGGTGGCGGCGGCGCCCGGTTCGGCAGCCGCCCGGACGGCAGCGTCGAAGCGCGCGGCCTGGTGCTCCGGTTCGGCACGGACGATGGCGGCGCCGATCCCGTCTACGGCCGGCAGCTCCAGGACCAGGCCGTTCCGGGCCTCGCCGCGGAAGGGCGGCTGAGGCTCGCGCCCGAATCAGGCGGCGGGCTGACCGTGGTTCCGGAGCTCCACAGGGGGCCGATGGGGGAGAGGACCAGATCATCCGTCCGGGCCGCCCCGAGCCTTCGCGGCATCGGGGATCGCGAGCGGGTGGCCGAGGCCGCGATCCTTGCGCTCGCCGACCCGGAGGACCGCGACGGGGGCGGGATCTCTGGTCGGGCGAGGATCGTCGACACACCGGACGGGCCGCGCGTCGGGCGCTTCGGCTGGAAGGGGGAGGGCGCCACCCTCTCCGGCCAGGTCGCCAACGCATTCGCGCTCGACCTCGGCCTGTCGAGCCCGGCCGCCCCGCATCCGCACGGCGACTGCACGCTGGCCGAGCCCGATTGCCTTGCCGCTGCCACTGGCGAGAGCGCGCTGTTCGACGGCCACGAGATCTCGGAGGAGATCGTGGACCTCGTCGCCGAGTTCCTCCGCGGCCTCGATCTTCCTCCCGGCCGCGGCGGGGATGCCGGCGGCGCGGAACTCTTCGCCCGCGCCGGCTGCGCCGCCTGCCACGTGCCCGAGCTTCCCGACGCCAGCGGGAGGCGCGTACGCATTTTCACCGACTTTCTCCTGCACGACATGGGCGACCGTCTCGACGACGGCATGGCGGAGGGAGGGGCGGCTTCATCGGAATGGCGGACGCCGTCGCTCGCCGGCCTCGCCGTGAAGGATGGAAGCAGGCGCTATCTCCACGACGCCAGCGCGGCTAGTGTCGAAGCGGCGATCCTGGCGCATGCCGGCGAGGGCGCGCGCGCGCGGGATCTGTTCCTGTCGATGCAGGCGGCCGACCGGGCCGCGCTTCTCGCCTACCTGGAGAGCCTATGACTGCCGTTCTGGCGCCCGTCCTCGGGCTTCTCTCGCTGCTGGCGATCCTTGCGAGCCCGACGCTTGCCGCGGAGGCGGACGAGGCGGCCCATGCGGCGATCGTCGAGAAGGCGGTGACCCGGGTGATCGTGCCCGCCTTCCAGCGCGTGGCGGAGACCGCGGCGAACACGGCGGCGCGCCTCGAGGCGACCTGCAAGGAACCGGACGAAGACGGGATCGAGCAGAGCCGGGCGCGGTTCCGGGACCTGGTCCGGGCCTGGGCGCGCGTCGATTTCCTGCGCTTCGGCCCGCTCTCCGACCAGGGGCGGTACGAGCGGTTCGCCTTCTGGCCGGACCCCCGCGGTGTGGCGCGCCGGCAGATCCGCCAGATGCTCACCAGGGAAGACCCGGTTCTCCTCCAGCAGGGTGCGCTGAAGAGCCAGAGCGCGGCGGTGCAGGGCCTGCCGGCGCTCGAGATCCTCCTGTTCGAAGGCGACGTTCCGCTCACCGACCCCGCTGCAGAGTATCGTTGCCAGCTCGCGGCGGCCGTCGGCAAGAACCTTGCGTCGCTCGCGGCCGAGGCCCGCGACGGCTGGCTAGGCCAGAACGGCTGGAGCCGCCTGATGGCCCGCCCGGGGCCTGAGAACCCCGTCTACCGGAGCCGCGCAGAGACGCTGACCGAGCTCCTGAAGGCAATCCTCACGGGGTTCGAGCAAATGGCCGACCAGCGCATCCGTCCCGCGCTCGGCGAGGACGCCGCCAGCGCACGGCCGCAGCTCGCGCCGTACCACCGCTCCGGTGCGACCGCCGAGTACCTCGTCGCGAGCGCCCTGGGCCTCCAGGAATTCGTCGCGAAATCCGACATCATGACGCTGCTCCCGGCCGACAAGGGCTGGATTGCGAACTCGGTCTCCTTCGAGATCGAGAACCTGATCGCGGCCCTTCGCGGCCTCTCCGGGCCGGCGGAGGGGGTGTTCACCGATCCCGAGCAGCGCGGAAAGGCGAGCTATGCGCTCGTCGTCCTCTCCAGCCTCAAGAGCCTCTTCCATGACCAGTTTTCGCCGGCGGTCGGGCTTTCCCCCGGGTTCAACGCGCTGGATGGCGATTGACCGGCGCACGCTTCTGACCGGCGCAGGCGCGGCCTTCGCGCTCGGGCTCGCGCCGCGCGCAGCCGCCGCGCTGGCCGAAAGCGACCTCGTCTTCCTGGCGCCCTGCCGGACCGCCGAAGGCGGCTACGGCATCGTCGTCTTCACGGAGCGGGGCGAGCGGCTGCGCGCGATCCCGCTTCCCGCGCGCGGCCACGACGTCGTGCTCGACGCAAACGGCGGGCGCGGCGTGGCGTTCGCGCGCCGGCCCGGCACCTTCGCGGTGGCGTTCCGCCTTCGGGGCGAGGCGCCGCCGGAAACCTTCACGTGCCCGCCGGACCGGCACTTCTACGGCCACGGCGCGTTCGCCCCCGACGGCCGGCTCCTCTATGCGACCGAGAGCGATTACGGCGGCGGGGCCCGCGGGGTGATCGGCGTCTACGACTGCGCCGCCGGTTTTGCGCGCATCGGCGAGCTCGACACGCACGGGATCGGACCTCACGAGATGATCCTGATGCCCGACGGGCGGACGCTCGCGATCGCCAATGGCGGCATCGCAACGCATCCGGACTCCGGGCGGGCGAAGCTCAACCTGGACACGATGCGCTCGTCCTTGAGCTTCGTCGACCGGTTGACGGGGGACCTCGTCGCCCGCCACGAGACGCCCGGCGCGCTCGCCCGCCTCTCCATGCGCCACATGACCGTGGATGGAGGCGGCCATGTCTGGTTCGGCGGGCAATGGGAGGGCAGCCCCGTCGACGTGCCGCAGGTGATCGGGCGCGCCTCGGCGGACGGCCCGATCGAGCTCCTCGACGCCGATCCCGGCCTGCCGGTGGCGCTGGAAGGCTATATTGGGTCGATGGCCACGAGCCGGGACGGGTCGACGATCGCGGCCTCCTCGCCGAAGGGCGGGCGCATCCTCTTCATCGACGCGGGCTCGAAGCGCGTGGTCGCGCAGGAGCGGCTCTTCGACGGCTGCGGCGTGACCGGGGCGGGCCCGCATGCCTTCCTGGCGACGTCGGGCGCCGGAACGGTGCTGACGCTGGGCGATGCGGAGGGGCCCGGCGCCCCGGCGACGCTGCCGGTCGCCTTCGACAACCATGTCAAGGCTGCACCGGCGGCCTGACCGGAATTGCCCCGGCCGGCCGGCCGCTCTATTCGTCCGCGCAAGGTTGCGAAGACGCGGGAGGAAGGCGGATGACGGAGGAGATCGCTGTCCTGACGGGGCGGCGCCAGCGGGGGCTGCCCGCGGCCGATGAGGTGGCGGCTGCGGCACGGCGGGGCGAGGGGCTTCTGCTCGTGCCCGCCGAGACGCCGGCCATCCGGCTGAACGGCGACGACGGCCGCCGCTACGGGCCGGAGCGGCTCGCCGAACTCGCCGACAATGCGGCGCGGCTCGAGGCGCTGAAGGAGGAGACGCTGCAGGCGATCGACGCCTTCTCGCGGGCGCAGAGGAGCTTCGTCGATCTCTATTTCCGGTTCGTCGCGGAGCGGGTCTCGGCGCAGGCGGCGGCGCTCGAGCAGAGGCTCGCCTGGGCGGGCGGGCTGTTCCGGGCCGACGACGTCCTGTTCTCGGCGCTGAAGCCGCTCGCCGGCGTGATCGCCGCCGCGCCGGGGAGAAGCGGCGAGGCGGTGGTGGCGGCCGGCGATTTCGCCTTCTGGACGGGGCGGGCGCTGGTGCTGGTGTCGCTGGCGAGCCTCGGTAGGCGGCCGCCGGATTCCGCGCTGATCGTGCCGGTGACGCTGACGGCCGCCGATTTGTCGCGCGGGCCCGGGATCTTCGCCGATCAGCGCTTCCCGGCCGAGCTCTCCGCCTTCGAGGCCGGCGAGGCGGTGCCGCGGGGCCCGTTCCGGCCCCGGGGCTTGAGCGAGGGCGTGGCGGCCTGAGCCGCCCGCCGATCCTCAGATGTCGAGCTCGAGGATGTGGATGCCGCCGGTCAGGCGCTCGGCGGCGTAGACGATGCCGTTCTCGTCGACATAGACGTCGTTGATCTGCGTCGCCGGTACGCGCGAGCCTTCCGGCGCGTCGGGCACGAAGCAGCCGATCTCCTGCGGCTGGTAGGGGTTCGCCGTGTCGTAGATGCGCACGCCGCCGTTGAAATAGGTGGTGAAGACGATCGTGTCGGAGCGGAACGAGGGGCCCGGCCGGTTCTCGTGGAGATTGTGCGAGCCGTAGCGGCCGCCGCGGCTGCGGTACTCCTCCACCGGCGGCATCGGCAGCGTCGAGATCGGGACCGGGTTCGTCTCCTCGCGGTTGTCGACGACGAAGGTGAGCTTCGGCCAGTCGCGCGCCTCCGGCTGCACGCTTTCCGAGGACACGATCAGGAGATCGCGGTCGATGAGCGGCATGGAGGTGTGCGTGAAGCCCGGATAGGGCGGGTTCGGGTTCCAGTGCGCGACCACCTTCGGGCTCGACTTGTCGGAGATGTCGAGCGTGTAGGCGCCGGCGTCGAGATAGCCGATGTAGACGCGGTCCGGACGCTCCGGATAGACGTTGGTGTTGTGGACCCGGTAGGCGTCCTTGCCGCTCGGGTTGTCGAGCGAATCCGCGTTGAGCCGCTTCGGCGCCGGCTCCGCATCGCCCTCGCGCGTGCCCGGCATCCACCAGCGCCCGACCTCCTCCGGCTTCGAGGGATTGCGCACGTCGATGATCTGGTAGAACTGGTCGTCGCGCGGATGGCGGGGCTGCCAGTCCGCCGCGCCGCTGGCGCAGTGGATGTACTCGCCGTCGACGTACCAGACGCAATGGACGCCGCGGGAATGCGGCCCGGTGCGGTCGAAGAAGGCGATCGAGCGCGGCGCCTCGGGGTTGGCGACGTCGAACAGCTCGATGCCGGCGTTCTTTTCGCCGAGGCTGTAGGTCTGGTAGGCGACGGCCATGATGTCGCCGGTGACTTCCAGCGAGTTCGACCGCATGTTGCCGTGCGGCAGGTCGGTCTGGACGATGACGCGCGGCTTGCGCGGATCGGTGACGTCCACGCCGGTGAAGTTCTTCGGCGGACCTTCGTGGGCGAGCCAGAGGATGCGGCGCCCGTCGCTGCACACCTGCATGCTCATGCCCTCGCCGACCGAGCCGAAGCCCAGAAGCGGGTCCTGGGTGATGTACTTCATGCCCCTGATTTCGGCCATCGCGATCCTCCTCGTCTTCCGTGCTGGTTCGGCGTCCTCCGCCCTTCCGGCGGGCATCGCTACAGGAGGGGCGGGGACGGCGCAACAAGCCGGCGTAGGAGTCGCGGGCGGTTCGGACGATTTTCCGGCGGGCGGTGGATTTCCGCACGATTTCCGCCACTTACATTGAAGAGATCATGATTGTATGCAGTAGCATTCCTAATCGCCAGCCCTCGCTTGCCGGTGACGCCGAGACTTGCGGCGCGCCTTCGCGATGGCTACCGGTACAGTGCCGACACCTCACGCAGGGACGCGCCCGCCCGCGACGCGGGCGTCGGTCCGGGAGCCCGATCGAATGGCCGAACGAACAGAACCCGCGCGCCCGAACCGCGTGCCGGTTTCCGTGATCACCGGGTTTCTCGGGAGCGGGAAGACGACGCTCCTGAACCGGCTCGTGCGGCATCCCGGCATGGCCGACACCGCGCTGATCGTGAACGAGTTCGGCGAGATCGGCATCGATCACGAGCTGGTCGATTCCTCGTTCGAGAACACGGTGCTGATGGACAGCGGCTGCATCTGCTGCTCGATCCGCGGCGATCTCGGCGACACGATCGACGACCTCTTCGCCAATGTCGCGAACGGCCGGCTGCCGCCCTTCTCGCGCATCTTGATCGAGACGACGGGCCTCGCCGATCCGGTGCCGATCGTCCATGCGCTGCAGACGAGCGAAACCCTTGGCGAGCGCTGCGCCGTCGGCACGATCGTCAGCACCCTCGACGCGCAGCTCGGGCGCGGACAGATCGGCGAGCACGAGCAGGTCGAGCGGCAGATCGCGATCGCCGACGTCATCGTGCTGACCAAGACGGACGTCGCTCCGGACGGCGCGGCGCGGCAGCTCGAGCGCGCCGTGCAGGAGGTCAATCCCGGCGTGCCGATCCACCGGGCGGTCCACGGCGAGATCGACCCCGACCTGCTCTTCGCCGCGCCGATGGCGGCGGTGGAGCGGCTCGCAGCCCTGGAGACGGAGCATGATGCGCATGGCCATCAGGCGGACGGCCACGATCATCATTCCCATCACCACGGGCATGGTCACGAGCAGGACCATAGGGAGGGCGACGCGTTCCGCCACGGCGCGATCGCATCGCATGCCGTGACCTTCGACCGGCCGATCGCCTACGCGAAGCTCGCCGATTTCCTGGAGACGCTGATCTCCCTGCGCGGCGAGCAGATCCTCCGCATCAAGGGCATCCTCGACCTCGAGGGCCACGACCGCCCGGTGGTCCTGCAGGGGGTCGGCACGAGCTTCAGCCGGCCCTACGAACTCGCCGGCTGGCCCGAGGGGCCGCGGACGTCCCGGCTCGTCTTCATCTACAAGGGGCTCGACGGCGAAGCGATCGAGCGCGCGTTCCGCCGCATGGTGGCGTGAACCGCAACGTTCGCCGCAGGCGAGGATCGGGAGATTGAATGGGCACGGATGCCGACGTCGAGATCCGCTGCGAGGGCGCGGTCCTCGTCCTGCGCATGGCGCGGCCCGACAAGAAGAACGCGCTCACCGTCGCCATGTACGAAGCGATGGCGCACGCGATCGAAGCCGCCACCGGTGACGACGAGATCGCCGCGGCGGTGATCCTCGGTTGCGGCGGCACCTTCACCGCGGGCAATGACATCGCCGATTTCCTCGCCGGCCCGGAGGGCGACCGGCTCGCCGGGGTGGTGCGCTTCCTGAAAGCCGTGGTCCGGCTCGACCGGCCGCTCATCGCCGCCGTGGACGGCCTCGCGGTCGGCATCGGCACGACCATCCTTCTCCATTGCGACTACGTGCTCGCGACGGAGAGGAGCACGTTCCACACGCCGTTCGTGCAGCTCGGCCTCGTTCCGGAGGCGGCGTCGAGCCTGCTGGCGCCGCGGCTGATGGGCCATGCCCGCGCCTTCGAGCTCCTGGTGATGGGCCGCCCCTTCGGTGCGGTGCAGGCGCGCGACGCGGGCTTCGTGAACGGGCTGGCGGCGCCCGACCGGATCGAGGAGGAGGCCCTGGGGGTCGCCCGTGAACTGGCGGCCAGGCCGCGCGCAGCGATGCTCGCGTCCCGCCGCCTCCTGAAGGGCGAGATCACCGAAACGCTCGACCGCATCGACGAGGAGGTGGACCTCTTCCGCGAATTCCTCCAGAGCAGCGAAGCCAGAGCGGCGTTCCAATCCTTCCTGGGAAGACGAAAATGAGCAGCCTCGCCGGCAAGACCCTCTTCGTCACCGGCGCCTCGCGCGGGATCGGGCTCGCCATCGCGAAGCGCGCCGCGGCGGACGGCGCCAACATCGCGATCGCTGCAAAGACCACGGCGCCCCACCCGAAGCTTCCCGGAACGATCCATTCCGCCGCCGAGGAGATCGAGGCGTGCGGCGGGCGGGCGCTGCCGCTTTCCACCGACGTCCGCGACGAGGCGGCGGTCGCCGAAGCGATCCGCCTCACCGACGTCCGGGACGAGGCGGCGGTGGCCGAAGCGATCCGCCTCACGGTCGAGCGGTTCGGAGGCATCGACATCGTCGTCAACAACGCCTCCGCCATCCAGCTGACGCGCACGCCCGATACGGACATGCGGCGCTTCGACCTCATGCACCAGATCAACACGCGCGGCACGTTCCTGGTGACGAAGCTCGCGCTGCCGCATCTCGAGCGCGCCCGGAACCCGCACGTGCTGATGCTGTCGCCGCCGCTCGACATGATCGAGCGCTGGTTCGCCCCCCACGTCGCCTATTCGATCGCGAAGTACGGGATGAGCCTTTGCGTGCTCGGGTTCGCCGGCGAGTTCCGTCCGAAGGGCGTGGCCGTGAACGCGCTCTGGCCGCGCACGACGATCGCCACCGCAGCCGTCAGGAACCTGCTGGGCGGCGAGGCGATGGCCCGGGCGTCGCGGACGCCGGAGATCCTCGCCGATGCCGCGCATGCAATCTTCCTGAAGCCGAGCCGCAGCTTCACCGGCAACTTCCTGATCGACGACACCTTCCTCGCCGGTGAAGGGGTCACCGATTTCGAACGCTACCGGATCGACCCGACCGTACCGCTCCAGCCGGACTTCTTCGTGCCGGATTCGGTCGGACCCGTGCCCCGCGACGCCGTCAGGGACGCGGATTGAGAAGCGGTCGCCCGCTCAGTCGAAGGCGGGCCCGCGCGGGGAGGGCCGCTGCTCCTCGCGCCAGCGCCGCATGAGCGCCTCGAGCTCGGGGTCGGCGGCCTCCGGCAGAGCGACGCGGAGGTTCACGAGCAGGTCGCCGTTGCCCTGCGGCCCCGGCAGGCCCTTGCCCTTGAGCCGGAGCGCCCGGCCGCCGCTCGAGCCCGGCGGCACCGTCACCTGGACCTTGCCGGAGAGCGTCGGCACCGCGATCTTCGCGCCGAGCACCGCCTCGTCGAGGCTCACCGGCACCTCGATCCTGAGGTCGGCGCCCTCCGCCTTGAAGAGCGGGTGCGGCACGAAACGGACAGTGACGAGCGCGTCGCCCGGCTGGCCGCCGCTCGCCGAGGGATTGCCCTGCCCCGCGAGGCGGATCACCTGACCGTCCGTGACCCCCTTCGGGAGGGTGAGCGCGACGGTCTTGCCGGTCGGCAGCGCCACCTTCGGGCGGGCGCCGCGGGCAACATCCTCGAGCGTGACGGCAACGTCCGCGCGTACGTCCGTGCCGCGCTGCGGCGGCTGCCGCGGCCCGCCGCGGGCCGCGCCCGGGCCGGCGGCGCCGAAGATGCTGCGCAGCAGCTCGTCCTCGTCGGCAGCCCCGCTTCCTTCCGGCCGGCGCCCGCCCGGCCCGCTGGTGAACCGGAAGGTCCGCGTGCGGCCCTCCGGCCCGCGGCCGCCGCCGAAACCGAAACCGGAGAAGATGTCCGCGAAGCTGCTCGGGTCGACCTGCTCGAACCCGCCGGCGCGGCCCTGGCCGCCGCCGAAGCCCTCGAACCCCTGGAAGCGCGGCTTGCCGTCCGCATCGATCTCGCCGCGGTCGAACTGGGCCCGCTTCTCCTTGTCGCCGAGGATCTCGTAGGCGGTGTTCACCTCGTTGAACTTCGCCTTGGCGGTCGCGTCCTCGCCGGCGCGGTCGGGATGGTACTGCTTCGCGAGCTTCCGGAAGGCACGCTTGATCTCGCTCTCGCTCGCGGAGCGTTCGACGCCCAGAGCCTGGTATGGGTCGCGCATTGCAGATCATCCGGAAAAAGCTGAACCGTGCAACATATGGAATGTCGCGCGGGCGGTTGCCAGAGCGTCAGCCGCCTTCTTCGACCATCATCGCGATCGCGGCCATCGCGGATCCGCCCTCCTTCCGGCAGATGCGGCCGGAATAGCGGTGTACGCCGACGAGGCTCGTGACGGTGGCGCCGAATGCCTTGCACCCGGGCTCCACTGCGCTTTCAGCGGTGGGCAGCAAGGCCAGCGTCCCGGACGAGCCGGTGCGCCCGTTGATCCATTCGCGCTCGCCCTGGTCCGGCTCGCCCGCAGCGGCGAGGGCCGTCCGCCCGATGATTGCGGCGTCGGACACGTCGAGTGTGCGCGGCAGCGGCCTCGCCACTTCGAGCGGCGCGGAGAGCGAACCCGTGCTGACCGGTCCGCGGTCCGGACCGGCGATCGTGAGGTCGAGGGCGCTGCAGGCGCCGAGCGAGAGCGCCGCCGCGACCACGAGCGCCAGCCGGATCTGGCGGGCCGGGCTCGCGGCGTTGTAGTGATGCCAGACTGAAGAACGCACGGATCCGCCGACCTATGTCCGAAGACGCGCAGCCTGCCCAAGCAGAGTTAACGAACCGTGACTTCTGGGACGCAGAGGAGCCTTTTCTGCTTTTCGGAGAATGGCTTGCCGAGGCGGCGGCGAGCGAGCCGAACGACCCGAACGCGATGGCGCTCGCAACCGTCGACGAGACCGGCCTGCCGGACGTGCGCATGGTGCTCCTGAAGGATTTTGACCATGCCGGCTTCGTCTTCTACACGAATCTCGGCAGCCGGAAGGGGCGCGAGCTCGCCGCCGTCCCGAAGGCGGCGCTCTGCTTCCACTGGAAATCGCTGCGACGGCAGGTGCGCGTCCGGGGCCCGGTGACGCCGGTCGATCCGGCGGAGGCCGACGCCTATTTCGCCTCGAGGCCGCGGGTGAGCCGGATCGGGGCCTGGGCGAGCCGGCAGTCGCAGCCGCTGGAGAGCCGGTTCGCGCTGGAGAAGGCGGTGGCCCAGTTCACCGCGCGCTTCGGGATCGGCACGATCCCGCGTCCGGCCTTCTGGTCGGGATTCCGGATCGCGCCGGTCTCGATCGAGTTCTGGCGCGACGGCGCGTTCAGGCTGCACGACCGCATCGTCTTCAGCCGGACCGAGACCGGCCAATGGTCGAAGCAGCGGCTCTACCCGTGAGGCCGCTCAGCGGCTCACCCTGAGATTCGACAGGGCATCGGCAATCGTGCGGAACGCGGTCTGGAGATCGGCCGTGGTCGGCGAGCGGAAGTAGAAGTCCGGCTGCGTGGCGCACCCGCGCATCATCGACTCGATCGTGGCGCCCGGGTTCGCGAAGGCGATCGTGTAGACGATGATCCCGGCATTCTTCATCGCCGTGCACGTCGCCGCCAGCCGGCGGTCCAGCTCGGCCGCCGCCGCGGAGGTGCTGCTCGTCGTGCCGAGCCGGCCCTCGCCGAGGAAGCCGTAGGCCGAATAGACGTCCGTATAGGCGGTGTTGGCCCCGTCCGTCATGATGACGGCGGCCTTCTCCATCTTCTCCGTGTTGTAGTCGAGCGGCAGGTTGTAGAGGTTCATGTCGCCTCCCCACAACCCGCGCCAGCGCGGCGACAGCATGCGCCATCCCCAGACCGCGCCGACATTCACGTGCGTGCCGCCGACCGCCTGCATGGCCTCGATTGCGGCGACCACGGCCGAGCGCTGGCGGGTCATCCCCGTCATGCGTGCGGGACAATAGAGGTTCGGGCCGCGGCTGCTGGTGCTGAAGGGCGTGCGATAGGAGCCGGAGCGGATCCAGTCGTTGGAGCTCGTATCCGGCGCGTAATAGGCGCGGAAGAGCTGCTCCGAGGGAGGAGCGTCGGTCACGTCGAGGCCGTCGCGCCGTGCCTCGACGCAGCCGTGCCATCCGCCCTGGCTGGAGGGCCCCCAGTCGAGGCTGTCCTTGTGCACGCCGTCGATCCAGGCGGTCCGGGCCGTTCCGATGTTCACCGCCTGCGAGAACGGCACCAGGCCGACATAGAGATCGTCGATCGATGCGGAATCCCCGTAGAGGATGTTGACGAGGTCCTTTGCCGCCGTCTTGAGGTTCGTCATGTACGGCGCCATCGAGCCGGTGTTGTCGAGCACCATCACCAGCTCGAGCCCGTTCACTGCCCGCGTGATCTCGCTTCTGGCGTTCACGGTGACGTCCTGGATGCCCACGATCCTCATGAAGGTCGTCGGCATGACGGCGGTGCCGGCTATCGTGATGAGCGTTCCGTCGGAGCTGACGGTGGGGCGCACATCCGTGACTCTCGCCCCGGTGTAGCCGGCCGCGAAGTTCGCGTTGACGAACTTCGCCACCTCCGTCTGCAGGCTCGTGGAATTGAGGCGGGCGCCCGCGGCCAGCCCCGCCGCGTCGATGGCGTAGTTCAGCTTCGACCAGACCAGCATGGCCCGCCCGGCATCCACGGCAATCCCCATGAGGGCGACGAGGGCGAACATCGCGACCGCGAGGAGCGGCATGAGGCCGCCTTGCTCGCCGGCCGCGAGGCGGCGTGCCGTTCGCAGTAGGCGACGCATCGTCAGCATCCCGGGGCGGAGGTCAGCGCGCCGAGCCGCGGCCGGAACACGGAGGTCTTGTAGACCTGCACCTGGTCCGGGACGATCCCGCTGAAGATCGGGCGATAGGTGTAGAACACCTCCGAGACGATCACGTTGTCGCGCGCGCCGAGCGTCAGTTCGCCGGGCAGCGTCGCCGTGCCGTTGACGCGGCCGACGGCGCTTGTCCGGGCGAGGGCTCCTCCACCGGAGCATTGCCAGCGGATCACGGTCGGACCGGTCGCCTCGGACCGGTGCACGGAGGAGACGATGACGACCCCCTCCGGGCCGAAGGGGAAGGGGTGCATGATCTCCGCCGATGCGGTGAAAGCGTCCTTGATCTCGCTGCCGCTCACCATCTTGTACTGGGTGAGGATGTCGGCGACGGCGAACGCCACGCGCTCGACCTTGTAGTGCACGAGCAGATAGCGCGACATGTCGAAGCCGCCTATGAAGAGCAGGACGACGAGGGGAGCGGCCAGGCCGAACTCGAGCGCGGCGATCGCCGAACTGTCCCCGAGGAAGGCGATGGCCCGTCGGGTGATCGCGCCCGGCATCAGTACGGCTCGTTCTTGACGGCGGCGCGCGCCGTGAGCGTGATCGTGCGGTCTTCGCCGAAGAGCGGCCCGATCAAGGGCGTGACGAAGCGCCAGGGATAGGTGACGGTGTAGACGACGACCGCTCGGGAGCCGCCATATCCGGAAACGCCCCGGTCGAGATCGTACCGGCCGTTGCCGTTCAGGTCCGTGTAGTTCTCGCCGTCGTCCCTGATGCCGTTCGCGTTCGCGTCGACGAAGGGCTCCGGCTCTCCGATCGAGGCGAAGTCCTCGTACGCATAGCTCGAGATCCTCACCTTTTCGGGGTCGATGATGATGTCGGCGAGCCTGTGCAGTTCCCTGCGGATCGTCTCCTCGCGCGTGGTGTCGGCGGCGACGTAGCCCGTGCGGCCGATGCGCGACGAACTCTGCAGTGCCCCCTCCATCAGGAACTGAGCGGTCATCGCGAGCCCGATCTCCGCGATCGCCATCATCAGGAACAGGAGGACCGGGGAGATCAGGGCGAATTCGAGGAGGGTCGCGCCGCTTTCGTCCGCGACCCGCTTCGGCGCACCTCCGTCTGCGATCTTCATCCCGAGCCCTGTGCCTGCAGCCGGGCGATGTACTCTCCGACGTCGGCTGCAGCTCCCGCATACGTCCGGTTGTTCGAAGAAAGGCTTCAGGAGACCGGTAAAGAGCGGAATGCAATTTCCGCGAATTGTCGCGGACCGGCCGCCGCGCGAGCGAGGATCCGCTCAGTCCGGGCGCGGCGGCAGGTCCGGGGCGTCTCCAGGAGCCGCCGCCGTCGGGCCGCAGGCGCGGGTGTCCCGCGGCCGTGCGGGCCGGATCAGGCCGTCGCTTCTGCAATCTCGCGGCGAGGCGCGCGGCTCACGCTGCGGGCGCGGTTCCAGGACCGGGCCACCACCGCGAGGAAGAGCGCCATGGAGGCGAGCGTCAGCAGCGTGCCCGGGATGATGGCGAGCGCCAGCGGCGCATTCTCCGTCACCGCGCCGACGATGCCGGCCGGCAGGAGAATGCCGCCGAGGACGGCGCAGAGAAAATGCGCCTCGGCGACCAGGCTCCGCGCCGCCGGCACATCGCCGCGGTAGAAGAGGCCGAACAGGAAGAAGGTGACCCAGCCGACCAGGTTGATGTGGGCGTGGACTGGGGCGAAAGTGAAGTCGTGTACCGTGCCCATGTAGGTGCCGAGGCTCATGCCGGTGAGCGCGAACAGGATGCCGGCGACGAAGAATCGGTAGGCGAGCGACATGGATGTTCCCTCCTTGGGCCGCATGCGGCCAGTAATGGCGGGGGCGATTAGCGCCGGCTCGTTCCGGGCCGATTTCGTGCAGGCCCGTTATTCGTTTCGGCCGCGTTTCGAAGGCGAGGGGGTGGCGAATGCCGATGATGCTCGAAGGTTCGTGCCGGTGCGGCAGCGTCCGCTTCTCGCTCGCCAGCCACACGCCGGTGCCCTACCAGCGCTGCTATTGCTCGATCTGCCGCAAGCAGGCGGGCGGCGGTGGCTACGCGATCAATCTCGGCGGGCTCGCCGACAGCCTTGCCGTCACGGGCAAGGAGCATCTCGGGCTCTACCGCGCGGAGATCGCGGACGAGGAGCATCCGGTCTGCGAGGCCTCCACCGGCGAACGGCGCTTCTGCCGGGCGTGCGGCTCGGCGCTCTGGCTCTACGACCCGACCTGGCCGGACCTCGTCCACCCGTTCGCGAGCGCGGTCGACACGCCGCTGCCGGTGCCTCCGAGACGCGTGCACCTGATGCTGAAGTACAAGGCGAACTGGGTCGAGCCCGAGATCCGCAACGGCGACGACGCCTACGCGCTCTATCCCGAGCTCTCGCTCGCCGACTGGCACCGGAAGCACGGCCTCTGGGTGGAATGAGCGCGGCTCACCCGCCGCCGAGGGCGATCAGGTCCTCGATGCTGGCCGGGGCGGGCTGCGACGGCACGGCCGCCTGCCGCGGCGGCGCGAGCTGGGCATAGACCGGCGCCGGCTCCTGGCGCTCCCGGGCGCGCGGACGCGCCGGCTCCGAGCGCGGCGGCATCGGCGCCGTCGAGGCGAACACGATCTCGCGCGTCGGGCGGACCTGGCGCATGCCCTGCGCGACCTCGATCTGGGTGGTGTTGCGCTCGCCGGGCTTCGGCGTGCGCTTCTCGTAGAAGGCGTTGCCGCCGGCGATCACCTGGTAGTGCATGTTGTTATAGCGGAAATTGTAGCCGGCGGTGTGGAAGAACATCACCTTCTGCCCGACCTCGCGGTGGCGCTGCCCGCGCAGCACCGCCTTCGCCATGCGCTCCGCGCGCGGGCGGCCGCTGTCGTTCATGGGCTTGGAGAGCACGCCGGGGGCGAACTGGTTCTTCTGGCCGACGACGCCGCAGACCGTGTTCGGGAATTTCGGCGATTTCACCCGGTTCATCACCACGGTGCCGACCGCGAGCATGCCGTCGTCGCTGGAGCGGTTCGATTCGAAGTACATGGCGCGGGCCATGCACTGGTGCTCGCTCATCATCGCGGGCCGCCGGCCGCACGCGCCGAGCCCGACGATAATGCCGAGCAGAACGAGGGCGAGGGCCGGGCGGAGACGTCCAGGTACGCGCATACGAGACCCTGCCTTCCGGGCAAGAGGAGTGCCCCTCCTGCGGGCATTAGCGCGCGCGGTGGTAAAAAAAGGTTTGCGATCCGCTATTTAGCCGGAAAAAGACGGCGCATCACCGGTATGGAAGCGGGTCTTCCGGTTTGATCGGTTCCGCATCCGGCGTGCCGGTACCCTCCAGCGCGCGCTGGAAACGCACGAAATCCTCGTCCTCCAGGACGTCGCGGAGCCGCCGCAGCGCCTCGTCGGCCGTCATCGTGCCGGAGGTGAGGTGATCCCGAAGCACCGCCTGGGCGGCCCGCAATGCGCGGTCGAGGCGGATGATCGCCGTCATCTGGTCCATGATCTCTCCTGCGCTCAAGCGGTCTCGACTGCCCGCACCGGCGGCGCCGCGCCCGGCTCCGCATTCTTTCCCGCGATCTCGTCGCGATAGAGGTCGGCGCGGGAGAAGGGCAGGCCGGAGGGGCCGGGCTGGCGCTTGGAGGCGAGCGTCTGGAACACGAAGGTGGTGTTGCGCTCGAAGGCGAGCGCGAAAAGCGAGAAATAGAGCAGCCAGAGCCGCGTCTTGGCGGCGCCGATCTCCGCCTCTGCGGCGGTGCGGTTGGCCGCAAGCCGCGCCGTCCAGTGCTCGAGCGTCTTCTGGAAGTGCTCGCGCCAGGCCTCGACGTCGTGCACCTCGAAGGCGTGGCGCTCGAGATTGGTGACCGTCATCCCGATGTGATCGAGCTCGCCGCCGGGAAAGATGAAGCGCGTGATCACCTTCTGATAGGCCGTTGGCTTGCGGAAGTGCTTCGGGTTCCAGGTCGGCCGGCGCGTGCTCGCCTGGTGCAGGTAGAGCCCGCGCGGCCTCAGCAGCCGGTGCATCTGCTTGAAATGGGCGTCGTGATTGTCGAGCCCGACATGCTCGAACATCTCGATCTGGGCGATCTTGTCGAAGCCTTCCGGCTCGTCGACGGTGCGGTAGTCCCGGAGTTCGACCTTCACCTGGGCTTCCAGCCCGAGCCGCCGGATCTTCGCCTGGGCATAGTCGTATTGCTGCCGGGACAGCGTCACGCCGAGCGCGGTGACGCCGTAGTTCCGCGCGGC
This sequence comes from Faunimonas sp. B44, assembly GCF_052655945.1. Taxonomy (NCBI): domain Bacteria; kingdom Pseudomonadati; phylum Pseudomonadota; class Alphaproteobacteria; order Hyphomicrobiales; family Afifellaceae; genus Faunimonas; species Faunimonas sp. B44. The sequence continues at coordinate 521,013 of NZ_JBQYEX010000001.1, forward strand.
GTGGCAGACGAGCCCGCCCCAGCCGCAGCCGATGTCGAGGAACCGTTCGCCGGGCTGCAGCCTGAGGCGGCGGCAGATCATGTCGAGCTTGGCGATCTGCGCTTCCTCGAGGCTCATGTCGGGCCGCGCGAAATAGGCGGAGGAATAGACCATCTCCGGGTCGAGGAAGAGCGCGTAGAAATCGTTGGAGACGTCGTAGTGGAAGCGGATCAGCTCCTGGTCGTCGCGCCCCTTGCCGAAGCGCGTCGGCACCCTGGCGCGATAGCCTTCCGGGCCCCGTTCCGCGCTGCCGGAGACCAGGAACGGCCAGAGCGACTTCAGGATGAACGTCCTGTCGACTGTGCGCGCGAGATGGAGCGCCTTCAGATGGTCCCAGCGCCGGGCGGCCTCAATCGGCGTGGCGCCCTCGACGTCGATCGCGCCGACGGCGTAGAGCTCGAACACGGTCATCAGCCGCGGCGACAGGACGAGCCGCCGGATGACCGCCGGCGATTTGACGGTCAGAGTGATGTCGCTCCGGGCGCCGGGGCCGAGCGGCACGATCGAGCCGTCCCAGAGCTTGACCGAGAGGTCCGCCCCAAGGCGCTCCGCCGCATGCGCGACGATCGCCCGCGCCGCATCCAGTTGCCGTTGCCTGAGCCCTGCCATTGCGCGTCGTCCCGCCGCCCCGCCACCCGGACCGGGTCGCACGACCCGTTTGTCCCGCGCAAGCCGCTGGCGGTCAACAGGAACGCATCCGCCGCGTCGCAGGCGACCGCGGCGATAGGCTGCAGAACCGCCGCAGCCGGTTGGAATGGGCGCAGGATCGGGTAAGTTCGAGGCGAACGGAGGCCTCGACGATGAAGATTGCCTTGCTCGGATCGCGCTGGTTCGGCGCGCAGATGCTGGAGCGGCTGATGGCGCGCGGCCACGACATCCACGTCGTCGCGCCGACGGCCGACGACCGCCTCGCGGGGGCGGCCGAGGCGGCCGGCGTGCCCTTCACGATCGCGCAGCGCCCAATGCGGCTCCGGGCCGACGATTTGCCGGGCGAGCACGACCTGATCGTCGGCGCGCATCTTCACGCCTTCACGCCGGCCGAGGTGCGCGCCAAGGCGCGGATCGCGGCGGTCGGCTATCACCCCTCGCTGCTGCCGCGGCACCGCGGCATCGCTGCGGTCGAATGGACGATCAAGTGCGGCGATCCGATCGCCGGCGGCAGCGTCTACCACATGTCGGACGAGATGGACGCCGGGGCGCTCGCCGCGCAGGATTGGTGCTTCGTCTATCCGGGCGAGGACGCGGGCGAACTGTGGCGGCGCGCGCTCGCGCCGATGGGGCTCCGGCTGCTCACCGAGGTCGTCGATTTCGTCGCGGAGCACGGCTATTGCGTCGCCCGCCCGCAGGACGAGCGGGCCGTCACCTATGCGCCGATGATCAAGGAGGAGGCGGTCGGCGCCTGAAGATGTCGAGTTCTGTTGCCCGGTCTTGTCGGGTTTTGCAGAGTTATAACCAGATCAATCTCTCAATTGCTGATTACGGTCGGCGTATTCTGCCAAACTCCTATTATCAGAACGATGGCGCCAACGGGAAATGAAATGATTGCTGATCCAAGCGCGAGGTGAGAGGTCCGCCTCCACCATATCACATGTCGCTTGCTATCTTGATCAGTCAGAGATGTCCAATAGCGGCAAACAAGGTGAATAAGCGTAAACGTGACGCCGAGTACATAAATCAGCATTGCTATCAATGTGGCGTAGATTACAGGCTGCGTTTCCAGGCCACGTAGGAATGCGAGAAGAGCAACGATAGCGCCACTGTGAACCAGCAGCAGCCCCTTTCCAGCCTCGTTCATTATCTCGAGCCGGTGCCGGGTCCTTTCAGGATCTGCCAAGGGACGTTGCATAGCGAATAATCTACATCGATTCTCTTCTCCAGCCGAGGCTGCGCTGGACGATATGCCTCATTCGCTGTGCCGCGGCTTCCGGACGACCAGCATTAGACCAACTGCTCACAGCTTAGTGACTCAGCCGACCAGGAGCGACTGGCCGCCGTCGATCCAGACCGGCGTGCCCGTGATGTGCCGGGCCCGCTCCGACACCAGGAAGAGGACGAGGTCGGCCACGTGCATGGCGGTCCCCGCCGCGCCGTCGGTGAGCGGGATCTTGCCTTCCGGGAACTCGACGGGCTCCTTCTCCCTCTCGACGTTCCGCGGCTCGGTGTTCTCCTCGATCTCCGTGTCGATCCGGCCCGGGCAGATCACGTTCACGCGGATGCGGTGCTTGGCGAGCTCGAGCGCCGTCATCTTGCAGAACGCGACCTGGGCCGCCTTGGTGCAGGAATAGGCCGTCGCGCCGGTATTGCTGAAGGTCCGGGTGCCGTTGATGGAGGCGGTGATGACGACCGCGCCGCCGCCGGCCCGCTTCAGGTGCGGCACCGCATGGTGCACCGTCAGATACGTGCCGCGGAGGTTCACCGCGATGGTGCGGTCCCATTCCTCCGGCTGCAGTTCGTCGATCGGCGCCCACACGCCGTTGATGCCGGCATTGGCGAACACGATGTCGAGACGGCCGAATTCGCCGGCGAGCCGGTCCGTCGCGCTCCGCACGGCGTCGCTTTCCGATATGTCGGCCACGAGCGGCAGGGCGCGGCCGCCCGCCCGCTCGATCTCCGCCACCGTCTGCCGGACTTCGTCCTCGGTCCGGCTCAGAACGCCGATCGCGGCGCCCTCGCGCGCGAGCAGGACGGCAGCCGCCTTGCCGATGCCGGAACCCGCGCCCGTCACCAGCGCTACCTTGCCTTGAAGCTCCATCGCCCTCCTCCGCCCATCGAAAGGACGGGAACGGAGGCTTTCTGAGGTGGTTCCGGTCCGCCGGCGCACTCAGCGGCTGCGCATCCTCGCCAGCAGCTCCGCCGTCGGATAGCCGTCCGCCGGCAGCCCGAGCGCGGCCTGCGCGCGCCGGACGCCGGCCCGCGTCAGCTCGCCCAGCCGCCCGTCCGGCTCCCCCGCCTGGTACCCCGCCGCATTGAGGAGCTGCTGCAGTGCCTTCAGGTCGGCACTCGGCAGAGGCGGGGGCGGATTGCCGCGCTGCATGGGCGGCGCGCCGGCGAGCCGCGTCGCGAAATAGGCCGCGGTGAGCGTGTAGTTCGACGACTGGTTCCACTCCCAGTACATGTCGAAGTTGCGGTAGGCCATGAAGGCCGGGCCGGACCGGCCCATCGGCAGCAGGATCGCCGCGGGCGGACCGGCCGGATCGATCGGCCTGCCGTCGGCGGCGACTACGCCGGCCTGCAGCCAGACCCGCACCGGCCGCTTGTTGGCGAGATAGGCCTCCTGCCAGGGAAAGCGCGCGGGAAGCCGCACCTCGCGCAGCCAGGGCTCGCCCGGCCGCCATCCGAGCTCGCGGACGAGCCGCGCGGCCGAGGCCATGGCGTCCGGGACGCTGTTGACGAGGTCGCGTCGGCCGTCGTTATCGAAATCGACCGCGAGCCTCAGATAGTGCGACGGCATGAACTGGACCTGGCCGAGCTCGCCGGCCCAGGCGCCGCGCATCTCCGACGGCTTCAGGTCGCCCGCCTCCAGGATCTTCAGCGCCGCGATCAGCTCGCCCCGGAAGAGATCCGGCCGCCGGCAATCGTAGGCGAGGGTGGCGAGCGACTTCAGCGACGAGAACGAGCCGGTGTTCCGGCCGAAATCGGTCTCGAACCCCCAGAAGGCCGCGATGACGGCGCCGGGCACCCCGAACTGCCGTTCGACGCGCGCGAAGAGATCGGCGTGGCGCGCCAGCAGCGCCTTGCCGGTGGCGAGGCGCTCCGGGGAGATCATCCGGTCGGCGAACTGGAGGAAGCTCAGCGCGAGCGTCGGCTGGCCGCGGTCGTGCTTCAGGATGCCCGGGTCGAACGTCACGTGATCGAGCGCGGCAAGCGTCCGCCCGGAAACGCCGGCAGCGGCGGCCTCCTTGCGCACGCCGTCCAGCCATGCCGCGAAGGGTTGCCCCTGCCGGCACGAAAGGTCGGCCGACGCCGGCGACCCGGCGGCGCCGAGAAGAAGCGCGGCGACGAGACCCGATCGCAACGAAACCCGCATCGGCTTGTCCTCCCTCGGGTGCATCGGACGCGATCCTAACCGATCGCGCGCAGCCTGCGGCATCCCGACTCACCCCCTCCAGGACACGGAACGCTCCGAATCCCTCGCGGATTCGCCCGGCAGGAGGACAACATGCCGCGGGTCACGTCGAGCGTCATCGACCGGGTGATCTATGACGATGCCGCCCACGACCTCGTCGTCGTGTTCCACGGCACCGGCGCCTACCTCTACAGCAACGTTCCCGAGCGCCTTTACGCCGGGCTGCTCGCCGCCGCCTCCAAGGGGCGTTTCTTCAACGAGCGCATACGCGGGCGCTTCCCCTGCGAGCCGCTCGGCGCGAGGCCGAGGCGGCGCATGATCGCGGTGGAGGGCTGAGGGCAGGGCCTGCGCGGATGGCGCCGAAGGCCTTGGACCGGAGCCCCCGGCCGCTATAGCTTGTGGGGGCGCCACTCAGCGGACGGTTCATGAACGCCAAGATCTCGGAGGCCCTGGAACTCCTCGCCCGCCCGGATGCGGCCCTCCGCACCGAGCTCGACCGGCTCGATCGCGTGACGGAGGGCCTGAAGACCGTCCTGCGGCTCCAGCGCGACCGCGGCGAGGTGCTCGCCTTCGCCGAATCGAGCGCGATCCTCTCGGTGCTGCTGCGGCGAAGTGCGGAGCTCGGTCCCGCCGACGCCGCGCCGGCGCGCTTCGAGCAGGCGATCGCCATCGCCGTCAACGCCCGCACCGCGGTCCAGGACGAGGTGATCCGCGCCGGCTTCAGCGACATGAACACCGCCGCCTATTCACGCCTCGCCCACGAGGGCGGGCTCGCCGCGCTGGGCTGGGCCGAGCGGGACCAGGGCGCGCGCGCGCCGGAGCTGCTGCGCCAGTCCGTCGACCTGCTGGAGCGGGCGGTCGGCGGTTACGAGCAGCTCGGCCGACTCGAGGAGCGCCAGGCTGCGTTCGAGCAGTACTGGCGCGCCCAGGACCTGCTCGCCCGCCTCGCGCCCGACGAATCACCCGACCAGGGCAGCCTCGGCTCCACGAGCGCCTGAGCGCATCGGCCGGGTCCCGGATCGCACCCTCGCCTTCGTCCGGAACGCCGCATCCGCCCTGGCGTTGACCACCGAGGATGTAACGGGAGACAGACATGGCGAATGCGAGCCGCAAGGGCATGGGCGAGAAGACCGGCAGCCAGTTCGTCGGCGACACGAGCCCCGAGGCCTTCGACCAGGACGACATGGCGAGCGAGATCCAGGGTCGGAACAGCCTGCAGGGCAACGATCAGACCAGGACCCACAACCAGCGCGAGGCGGTCGCCGGCTCAAAACGGGAGACGGAGGGCGTCATCGAGAGCTTCGAGAAGATGGACCCGAAGAAGCGCGCCGGCGGCTGACCGGCGGCAGGCCGAACCCGCCCGGCTCCGCTCAGGCGCCGGGCGGCTTGCCCCAGATTTCCTCCAGGCGCTGCGCCCGGCCGCAATTGTACTTGTAGAACTTGTATTTGAGCGCGTTCGTCCGGTGGAAGTCCTGGTGGTAGGATTCCGCCGGCCAGAACGCCTGCGCCGGAAGGATCGCCGTCGCGACCGTCCGGCCGAAGCGCGCCTCGACTTTCCGCTTCGAGGCCGCGGCCGCCGCTTGCTCCGCCTCGCCGGCGAAGATCGCGCTCCTGTAGGACGCCCCCTTGTCGCAGAACTGGCCGCGGGCGTCGAACGGGTCGACGTTCCGCCAGAAGGTGTCGAGGAGCGCCTCGTAGCTGACGCGGGCCGGATCGTACGAGACTTCCACCGCTTCGTAATGGCCGGTCCCGCCGGCCGTAACCTGCTCGTAGGTCGGCCGCTCCACGGTGCCGCCGGTATAGCCGGAGGTCGTCGAAACGACGCCCGGAACGGCATCGAAGGCTTCCTCCACGCACCAGAAGCAGCCGCCGGCGAAGATGGCGGTCCTCGTCTCCGCCGCGGTCGAGGGCGTGGCGAAGAGGGCGGCGGCGAGCGCCAGGATGGCGGGAAAAAGGGGCGGGCGGGGCATGGGAGGTCCTCCTCGACCCTCAGCTAATCCCGTCGACCGCCCGCGCCAAGGCGGATCGCGCGAACGTGACGCGTCCGGCCGGCGATCGTGAACCGCGCGCCGGCCGGAGCAGGGGTGCTGGCCCCGACGAACGGCCGGACCCGAAGGGGCTTGCGGTCGTGCGCCGCCCTTGCGCCCGGCGTGGGGATGGCGCATCGGGCGGGGATGCACGGCGATGATGTTGCGCAGGGAAGCGCCTGGCGGACGATGCGGGTCGAGGACCTGCACGCCGTTATGGCCATCGCCGAGCGCGTCCACCCGGCCTTCCCGGAAGATGCGGCCGTCTTCGCCGAGCGCCTCGCGCTCTGCCCGCAAGGCTGCTTCGTCGCCGAAGTCCGGGGCCGCGTCGTCGGCTATCTGATCAGCCATCCCTGGAGATGCGGCGCACCGCCGGCGCTCAACGCGCGGCTCGGCGCGCTCCCCGGCCCCGCCGAGTGCTGGTACCTCCACGACCTCGCGCTTCTGCCGGAGGCGCGGGGCGGGGGGCTCGGGCGCGCCGCGCTTGCGCTCGTGGAGGATGCCGCGCGCGCCGCGCGACTGGGTTCCATCGAACTGGTGGCCATCTCAGGCTCGGCGCCGTTCTGGGCAAGGCTCGGCTTCGCGCCGCTTGCCTCTCGGCCCGGCGCCGCCGTGCCGGCCTCCTACGGCGCAGATGCCTGCGCGATGCGGCGGACGATTGCCCGAACCGTTGCCGGTTAACCACGCCCGGACATTGATCGTGAGCCGCCTGTGCATTTCCGCTCCAGGCTTCTTCTCAGGCCTGCAAACGTTTGTTAACGTCGCATTAACGCAAGCGTCGTATAGGGGAAGCGAGGGTTTCCCGCCTGAAGGCGGGTACGGAATCTGGCGGGCGGCGTGGGAAGCAGACACGCAGGTCCTGACGCGGTGGGCTCAGAACCCTAGGCCTTTCGGACGGTGCCGCATAAGTCCGATGCCGGAGTAGCGACCGGCCTCGCTGGATTGTTTCTCGGGCCGGCATGATGGAGCCGGCCCTTTCGGACGAGACCGGCGGGCAGCCGTTCCCCTTCGGCGGCCTGCCGCTCAGGGCCGGGCTTCGCGCAGGAACGCGCCGAAGGCGCGCGGGCCGTCGCCGACCTCGATTGCGCGCACGACCTCGAGCGTCGCCGCGTCGATCTCCGTGATCGTGTTGGAGAACCAGTTCGCGACGATGACGCGGCGCCCGTCGGGCGTCGCCGCAATTCCTTCCGGGTATTCCCCGACGTCCACCGTGCCGACCGGCTCGAGCGAGGCAAGGTCGAAGACGGTGACCTGGTCGGCATACTGGTCGGTCACGAAGCCGCTGCCGCCGGCGAGCGCGACGGCGTAGGGCCGGCTGCCGACCTTCACGGTTCCGGCGACCCGCCGCGCGGCGAGGTCGATCACCGTCACGCTGTCGGAGCCGACATCGGCTGTGTAGGCGCGGCGCCCTTCGGCATCGACGGTCACGCCGAAGGGGCGGCTGCCGACCGGGATAGCGGCCACGGCTCGCCCCGCCGCGAGATCGATGACGGAGACCTGGTCCGCGTCGCGGTCGGCGGAGAGCAGGAAGCGCCCGTCCGGCGTGACGGCGAGGCCGGACGGCGAGGCGCCGACGGCGATCTCGGCCGTCACTTCGCCCGAAGCGGGATCCACGACCAGGACGCGGGCGCCGTACCAGTCGGCCACAAAGACGCGGCCGTCCGCATGCGCGGCGACCCCGAGCGGGCCGCCGCCGAGCGCGATCCGGCGCTCCACCCGGCGCGCCGCCGCATCGATGACGGAGAGCGTCGCGGAGCCGGGGCTCGTCACGAAAACGCGGGCGCCGTCGGGCGCGACGGCGACGCCCGCCGGCTCGCCCCCCACTTCGATCCGGGCGACGACCGTCCCGGCCTCGAGGTCGACGATTGCGACGTCGCCGCCGGTCTGGTTGGTGACGAACGCCTCGAGTGCGAGCGCCTGCCCGGCGAGCGCGAGGAGCGCCGCGAGTGCCGCGACGACGGCCTGCGCCGGGCCGGCGCGGGTCATCGGCTGCCCGTCAGCTGCCCGATTCGATCTTCGCCTTCACCGCGTCGAGACCGGCCCGGTAGACGCCGCTCACCGCCTCCATCGCCGCCTCGTCGGAGAGTTCCGGCGGCGGGTTGTTGTTGGGGAAGCCGCGATAGAAGGCGCCGCGCCATTCCAGCACCGACTTGCCGCCCTCGCCGGGCTTCACGGTCAGCGTCGAGGAATAGTTGGTGACCGGCAGCACCGTCACGTCGACATCGGTGATCCGGTACGAATAGCTCATCTTCTCCGGTTCGTGCTTGGCGAGCTCCTCGGCGATCGTGCCGCCGCCCTGGAGCGTCAGCGTCCGAGTCGCACCGGTTTCGCTGCCGCCCTCGCCGGCCGTGCTTTCCACCGCGGGATGCCAGCTCATGTCCTGGAAATCGCCGACCAGCGCCCAGACCTTTTCCGCCGGGGCATTGATCTCGACCGATTCGGTGACCTTCTTGCGCGTCGGCCCGTGCGCGTCGGCGACGGTCGCGCCGAAGAGGAGCAAAGCGGCGCCGAGGGCGGCCAGTTTCACGAGCATGGGGCGTTCTCCCGGAATGGTTCGGCTGAAGCGACGGAAACGTCGGCCGCATTCTTGTCGGCGCAGCCCGCCGCTGTCGAGGGGGAGGTGGATCGGAGTTCGAGCGGTCGGCCGGCTCGGTCGCCGGACCACGCAGCGCCCCCGCGCGATGCGCCGCCATGGTGCACAACCCCCAACCTCGCCCTTGCGGGGAGGTCGAAAGCGGCGGAGCCGCTTTCGGGAGAGGGGCGCGGCGCTTACGCTCGACCAGGCCCGCTTGAGCCCGGAACGCAAGCGGGGTGCGGCATTTCGCTGTGCGTACTCTCTCGGCGCGTTCGGAATCGGGATGTGCGAAGCAGATAGACGTGCTACGCACATCGTGTCCTAAAGCGTTATGAGAACCGATGCGGGTACGCGGTGTACTCTTTGACAGATAGTCCCGAATCAGATGAGGTTACGTGCAGGTGGGCACCGCCCGTGGCCCGGAAGCTTGGAAAGTACACCTGCGCAAGCGCCGCTTCTGAGGCGTTCCCATCGTTGTCGTTGCTGGCGACAATTGTGAGTTTTCGAAGACGTCCGTTAACCTTCTCGTAATGCTGAATATCTAAGATCTTCATCGAAGACTCCTATCCTGGGATTTTTCGTTGATGCTGGGCACTGCGCCGCGGCAACGGCGCAGTGCCCGTTTCCTTTACGTGACCCGACCACGCTCGGGGTTGCCTCCTTCCGCAATAGCAAGAGGGGGCAAGCAGCCCCCCGTCCCATTTCCATTCAGTGTTCGCGGTCCCGAGGGGGATTGGGATCTCGCCCCGGCGAGATCGTATCCTTGCTCCGGATGCGCCCACTCAGCCCTTTGATCGTGAGCTCACCGCCCCCCTGATTGCCGAGCATCTTGCGGCCGGTGACTGCCGCTCCGGCTTGGGTTGAGTGGATACTAGAGGCGCGATCAGCGTCGTTTCTCTTGTTGGCCCATTTCCCATCTGGACGTTGATAGATAGTCCGATCACGCCCCTTACTCATCTGGCCCCCTCAGCTGCACCCGCTCGTGGAGCCGCAGGTGTCGCATTTCAGGCAGGTGCCGTTGCGGACCATGGTGAAGTTGCCGCATTCGCCGCAGGCTTCGCCCTCGTAGCCCTTCATGCGCGCCTCGGCGGCCTTCTGCGCCTTGTCGCGGAGCGGCGCGGCGGCGGCGCTCGCATAGGAGTCGGCGACCTCCTCGGCAGGCTCGTGGGGCGCGTTGGCGGCAAAGCCGGCGGGCTCGGCGTCCGGGGCGAGCTCGCGCTTGAAGGCGGTGGCGCCCGAAACGGCCACGGCTAGGGCACCGGAGCCGGACCGGGCGGCCGCCACGGCGGTGCCGCCGGAGGCGGAAGCGCGGGCCTGGCCGCCCGCCTGGCCCTTCGGCTCGCCGGGCAGGACGCGGAACTTCTGCGTCTGGCCGCGCACCAGGCCGTGGCTCACCGGGACCGGCGGCTGCGGCTTCTCGGCTGCGACGCCGCGGCCGATCGAGGTCGCGCCGAGATCGTCCGGGGTGACGTGGGCGAGGTCGTGCCGGTCGAGATAGGAAATCGCGAGCTCGCGGAAGACGTAGTCGAGGATCGAGGTCGCGTTCCGGATCGCCTCGTTGCCCTGTACCATGCCGGCCGGCTCGAACCGGGTGAAGGTGAAGGCCTCGACATACTCGTCGAGCGGCACGCCGTATTGCAGGCCGAGCGAGATGGCGATGGCGAAGTTGTTCATCATCGCGCGGAAGGCGGCGCCTTCCTTGTGCATGTCGATGAAGATCTCGCCGAGACGGCCGTCGTCGTATTCGCCGGTCCGGAGATAGACCTTGTGGCCGCCGACGATCGCCTTCTGGGTGTAGCCCTTGCGCCGGTCGGGGAGCTTCTCCCGCTCGCGCATGACGCGCTCGACGATCCGCTCCACGATGCGCTCGGCGGCGACCGCAGCCTTGGCCGGCGCCGGCGCCTGGGCGAGCGCCTCGGCCGCCTCCTCCTCGTCGCCGTCGCCGTCGGCGATCAGGGCGGAATTGAGCGGCTGCGAGAGCTTGGAGCCGTCGCGGTAGAGGGCGTTCGCCTTGAGGGCCAGCTTCCAGGACAGCATGTAGGCGGACTTGCAGTCCTCGACCGTCGCCGCGTTCGGCATGTTGATGGTCTTGGAGATGGCGCCCGAGATGAAGGGCTGGGCGGCCGCCATCATGCGGATGTGGCTCTCCACCGAGAGGTAGCGCCTGCCGAGCCGGCCGCACGGATTGGCGCAGTCGAAGACCGGCAGGTGCTCGTCCTTGAGCCCCGGCGCGCCCTCCAGCGTCATCGCCCCGCAGCAATGGATGTTGGCCGCCTCGATCTCGCGCCGGGAGAAGCCGATCGCGGCGAGGAGATCGAAGGAGAGGTCGTTCAGGCTGTCCTCGGAAATGCCGAGCGCCTCGCGGCAGAAGGCCTCGCCGAGCGTCCACTTGTTGAAGGCGAACTTGATGTCGAAGGCCGACTTCAGGCCGGCCTCCACGGCGGCGATCTTCTCCGGCGTGAAGCCCTTGGCGGCGAGGCTCTCGTGGTTGATGCCCGGCGCGCCCTGGAGCGTGCCGCGGCCGACCGCATAATCGACGATCGCCGCGATCGAAGCCTCGTCGTAGCCGAGCGTCCGGAGCGCCTGCGGCACGGCCTGGTTGATGATCTTGAAATAGCCGCCGCCGGCGAGCTTCTTGAACTTCACCAGCGCGAAGTCGGGCTCGATGCCGGTCGTGTCGCAGTCCATGACGAGGCCGATCGTGCCGGTCGGCGCGATGACGGTCGCCTGCGCGTTGCGGTAGCCGTGCCATTCGCCGAGCTCGAGCGCCCGGTCCCAGGCGGCGACGGCGCGCTCCACGAGATTGGCGTCGGGGCAGGCGGCATGGTCGAGCGGGACGGGGTTGGTGCGCAGCCCCTCGTAACCCTGCGACAGGCCCTGCGCCGCGCGGCGGTGATTGCGGATCACCTTCAGCATGGTCTCGCGGTTGCGCGGGAAATGCATGAAGGGGCCGAGGCCTTCGGCCATCTCGGCGCTGGTGGCGTAGGCCGTGCCGGTCATCAGCGCGGTGATCGCACCGCAGATGGCGCGGCCTTCCGGCGAATCGTACGGGATGCCGGAGGTCATCAGCAGGCCGCCGATATTGGCATAGCCGAGCCCGAGCGTGCGGTACTCGTAGGACAGCCGGGCGATCTCCTTGGACGGGAACTGCGCCATCAGGATCGAGATCTCGAGGACGACGGTCCAGAGCCGGACGGCGTGCTCGAAGGCGGCGGTGTCGAAGCGGCCGTCCTCGCGGCGGAACTGCAGGAGGTTCAGCGAGGCGAGATTGCAGGCCGTGTCGTCCAGGAACATGTATTCCGAGCACGGGTTCGAGGCCCGGATCTCGCCGTCGGCGAGGCAGGTGTGCCAGTCGTTGACGGTGGTGTGGTACTGGATGCCCGGATCCGCCGAGGCCCAGGCGGCGTAGCCGACGCGCTCCCAGAGGTCGCGCGCCTTCACCGTCTTGTCGACCTTGCCGTCGATGCGGCGGATGAGCTGCCAGTCCTCGTCGGCCTCGACCTTGCGCAGGAACTCGTCGGTGACGCGCACCGAATTGTTCGAGTTCTGGCCGGAGACGGTGAGGTAGGCCTCCGAATCCCAGTCGGTGTCGTAGATCGGGAATTCGATCCGCGTGTAGCCCTGGCGGGCGAACTGGATGACGCGGCGGATGAAGTTCTCCGGCACGGCGGCCTTCTTGGCGGCGCGGATCTCGCGCTTCAGCGCAGGGTTCTTCTCCGGGTCGTAGCAATCCTCGCCCGGGCCCTCGCAGTTCACGCAGGCCTTCAGCACCAGGTTGAGGTGCCTGGAAATGGTCTTGGAGCCGGTGACGAGGGCAGCGACCTTCTGCTCCTCCTTCACCTTCCAGTCGATGTAGTCCTCGATGTCGGGATGGTCGATGTCGACCACCACCATCTTGGCGGCGCGGCGCGTGGTGCCGCCCGACTTGATGGCGCCGGCGGCGCGGTCGCCGATCTTCAGGAAGGACATCAGCCCCGACGACTTGCCGCCGCCGGAGAGGCGCTCGCCCTCGCCGCGCAGGCGCGAGAAGTTCGAGCCGGTGCCCGAGCCGTACTTGAAGAGCCGCGCCTCGCGCACCCAGAGGTCCATGATGCCGCCTTCGTTGACGAGGTCGTCGGCGACCGACTGGATGAAGCAGGCGTGCGGCTGCGGGTGCTCGTAGGCGGTCTTCGACTTCACCAGCTTGCCGGTCTGGTGGTCGACGTAGAAATGTCCCTGGCTCGGACCGTCGATGCCGTAGGCCCAATGCAGCCCGGTGTTGAACCATTGCGGGCTGTTCGGCGCGCATTTCTGGGTGGCGAGCATGTAGCGCAGCTCGTCGAAGAAGGCCCGCGCGTCCTCCTCCGCGTCGAAATAGCCGCCCTTCCAGCCCCAGTAGGTCCAGGTCCCGGCGAGCCGGTCGAAGACCTGGCGGGCATCGGTCTCCGGCCCGGTGCGCTCGGCCTTGGGGAGATCGCCGAGCGCCGCCTCGTCGGCCGCGGAGCGCCACAGCCAGGCCGGGACGTCGTTCTCCTCGACGCGCTTCAGCCGCACCGGCACGCCGGCCTTGCGGAAGTACTTCTGGGCGAGCACGTCGACGGCCACCTGGCTCCAGGCGGCGGGCACCTCGGCATTGTCGAGCCGGAACACGACCGAGCCGTCCGGATTGCGGATCTCGCTCGTGGCGGTGCGGAATTCGATGGCCGCGTAAGGCGACCGGCCGGCTTCCGTGTAATGGCGTGAAATCCGCATGCTCTGCCCCGTCTTGTCTCGTCGACCGGTTGCCCGGCCGCAGCCCCGGACAGGCGTCCGGGAGGGTTGTCAGGTCCGCCGCTCGGCCGGCTCGCCAGGCCTCATGGCAGCCGGCCGGTCCGATGGTTTGATGCGATCAGTATAGACCGGATCGCTTTATATGGTGCTCCAGAATTCCTCGGTCCACAAGATGTAGGCCATGCGTAAAGAAACGGTTTACCGTTGGCGCAGCCGCTCGGGCCTGCGCCGGCAGTGGGTGATCGGGACCGAAGAAGCGCTCCTGGCCGGTCTCGGCCGGCGAGCAGGAGAACGCTAACCGTGGCCGGGAGATTCGGTCAACGCTTACGGCCGGCGCGGCGGAACCGGTCAGAAAGCGCGGGTATAGCGGGGAAAAGTCCGGGCGACGGACGCGCCTGCGCGGTGACCGCAGCGCCGGCGGTTCCGAATCGGTTCCGGTGTTGCCGCCGCACAACGCTTTGCGCGCCGCGGCAAAGCGGCCTATAAGGCCGACGCCGCGCGCCGGCTTCCCATTGCCCGAACCGCTTCATGGCGCCCACGATCCACATCCTCAATGGCCCGAACCTCAACCGCCTCGGCCTTCGCGAGCCGGGCGTCTACGGTGCGCAGACGCTCTCCGAGATCGAATCGCTGGTGAGGGACCACGCCGCCTCGCGCGGCTACGGGTCCGTGTTCCGGCAGTCGAATCACGAGGGCGAGCTTGTCGACTGGCTGCATGCGGCGAACGATTCGGCGGGCGTGGTGCTGAATGCCGGCGCCTACACGCACACCTCGATCGCGCTGCACGATGCGATTCGCTCCATCGACGCGCCGGTGGTCGAGGTCCACATTTCGAACGTCTTCGCGCGCGAAGCCTTCCGCCACCATTCGACCATTTCGCCGGTGGCGCGCGGGGTGATCTGCGGCTTCGGCGTCCATTCCTACCTGCTCGCCGTCGACGCGCTCGCCGCGCTGCGGACGGCCTGAGGAGCGCACATCAAGATGGCCCATTCCAAGCACGGCATCGACAAGGACCTCATCCGCGACCTGGCGGCGCTGCTGCGCGAGACCGACCTCGCCGAGATCGAGATCGAACAGGACGATTTCCGCATCCGCGTCTCGCGCGGCGCGCCGCAGATGCAGGCGCATTACGTGCCGGCCGCGATGCCGGCCGCCCGGCCGCTGCCCTCCGAGGACACGATGGAGGAGGCCGCGGCCCTCGAGCCGCCGGATCTCGCCAAGCATCCGGGCGTCATCGCCTCGCCGATGGTGGGCACCTGCTACCGCGCCGCCTCGCCGGACGCGCGGCCCTTCGTGGAGGTCGGCGAGCCCGTCTCCGTCGGCCAGACGATCCTGATCGTGGAGGCGATGAAGCACATGAACGAGGTGACGGCGACGAAGTCCGGCAAGGTCGTCGCGATCCTGGTGGAGGACGGGCAGCCGGTCGAGTACGGCGAGCCGCTGATGGTCATCGAGTGAGCCGGCGGCACGGCTGATGTTCTCCAAGGTCCTCATCGCCAATCGCGGCGAGATCGCGCTGCGGGTCCTCAGGGCCTGCAAGGAGCTCGGCATCCAGACGGTCGCGGTGCACTCGACGGCGGACGCGAACGCGATGCACGTCCGCCTCGCCGACGAGAGCGTCTGCATCGGGCCGCCCTCGGCGAGCGAGAGCTATCTGAACATCCCGCGGATCGTTTCCGCCTGCGAGATCACCGGCGCGGACGCCGTCCATCCGGGCTACGGCTTCCTGTCGGAGAACGCCCGCTTCGCCGACATCCTGGAGGCGCACGGGATCCGGTTCATCGGCCCGTCCGCCGAGCACATCCGCATCATGGGCGACAAGATCCAGGCCAAGGAGACCGCCGTCCGCCTCGGCATTCCGGTCGTGCCGGGCTCGCAGGGCGCCGTGCGCGACGAGGCCGAGGCGCGCCGGCTGGCGGCCGAGATCGGCTATCCGGTCCTCGTCAAGGCGGCGGCGGGCGGCGGCGGACGCGGCATGAAGGTGGCCGAGACCGAGGCGAATCTCGAGCGCGCGCTCGCCACCGCGAAGTCGGAGGCGCGCTCGGCCTTCGGCGATGACGCGGTCTACATCGAGAAATATCTCGGCCGGCCGCGCCACATCGAGGTCCAGGTGCTCGGCGATGGGCAGGGCAACGCCATCCATCTCGGCGAGCGCGACTGCTCGCTCCAGCGCCGGCACCAGAAGGTCTGGGAGGAGGCGCCGTCGCCGGCGCTCAGCGCCGAGGAGCGCGTCCGGATCGGCCGGACCGTCGCCGGCGCGATGGCGGATCTCGGCTATTCCGGCGCGGGCACGGTGGAGTTCCTGTACGAGAACGGCGAGTTCTACTTCATCGAGATGAACACGCGCCTGCAGGTCGAGCACCCGGTGACGGAGGCGATCACGGGCATCGACCTGGTGGTGGAGCAGCTCCGCGTGGCGTCGGGCTCGAAGCTCTCCGTGAAGCAGGAGGACGTGACGTTCTCCGGTCACGCCATCGAATGCCGGATCAACGCGGAGAACCCGCACACCTTCGCGCCTTCGCCGGGCCGCATCACCTATTTCCATCCGCCGGGCGGGCTCGGAGTGCGCGTCGATTCCGGCGTCTATCAGGGCTACTCGATCCCGCCCTATTACGACAGCCTGATCGGCAAGCTCATCGTGCACGGCCGAACGCGCGAGGAATGCCTGAGCCGGCTCCGCCGCGCGCTCGACGAGTTCGTCGTGGACGGTATCCAGACGACGATCCCGCTCT
Source organism: Faunimonas sp. B44 (assembly GCF_052655945.1). Classification (NCBI taxonomy): domain Bacteria; kingdom Pseudomonadati; phylum Pseudomonadota; class Alphaproteobacteria; order Hyphomicrobiales; family Afifellaceae; genus Faunimonas; species Faunimonas sp. B44. Next base: position 537,201 of record NZ_JBQYEX010000001.1, read on the forward strand.
TCCGCGACCTCGTCCAGGAGCCGGACATCGTGGCGGGCGCCTACGACATCCGCTGGCTGGAACGCTATCTGGCGGAGCGGAACGAGGATACCGAAGGGTCCTGATGCGGTGGCGAGGCGCTCCGACCTCGTTCTGGAGATCACGCCCGAACTCGTGCTGAGGGCGTATGCCTGCGGCATCTTCCCGATGGCCGACTCGGCGGACGACCCGAACCTCTTCTGGGTCGAGCCGACCGACCGCGGCGTTCTCCCGCTGGAACGCTTCCACGTGCCGAGGCGGCTCGCCCGCACGGTGCGCTCCGACCGTTTCACGATCAGGATCGACGCCGATTTCGACGCGGTGATCGACGCCTGCGCGGCGCCGCGGCCGGGCCGGCGCTCGACCTGGATCAACCAGCCGATCCGCCGGCTCTACGGCAGCCTGTTCTATGCCGGCCACGTGCATACCGTGGAGGCCTGGCGGGACGGGCGCCTCGTCGGCGGACTCTACGGCGTGAAGCTCGGCGCCGCCTTCTTCGGGGAGAGCATGTTCTCGTTCGAGCGCGACGCCTCGAAGGTGGCGCTCGTCCATCTCGTCGCGCGCCTGAAGCGCGGCGGGTTCCGGCTTCTCGACACGCAGTTCGTGACCGAGCACCTGGAGCAGTTCGGCACGGAGGAGTTGCCGCGCGAGATCTATTACGAACGGCTGCAGGCGGCGCTCGCCGGCGCGGCCGACTTCCGCCCGTTCCCGGAGGACGAGGCCGGCGCGCCCGTGCCCGGCGCGGCGATCCTGCAGGCGCTTGCAACCGCGCGCTGAGCCGCGCCGTGTTGCTAGCATGTCTTGCTTGCACCGCCGTGCGCAGACTCCTATGATGCTTGCATGAACAGCAAGCAGGAGCGGGTGCTGATCGCCGTCTTCCGGGATCCGGTCTCGGGTTCGATAGCGTGGGCCGACATTGAGCGTTTGCTGATTGCCGCCGGTGCGCGGCTGATCGAGGGAAGCGGGTCACGGGCCCGGTTCGAAAAGGAAGGCGTCATCGCAACATTCCATCGACCCCACCCTTCCAAGGAAGCGAAGCGGTACCAGGTCCGCGATGCACGGGCATTTCTCATCCAGATCGGGGTGAAGCCATGAACACGATGAGCTATCGCGGCTATTCGGCCACGATCGGATTCGACGAAGAGGATGAGCTCTTCTTTGGAAGGATCGCGGGAATCAACGACGTGGTCGGATTTCACGCCGATACGGTCGCCGGCCTGAAGGCCGCTTTCGAGGAGGCGGTCAACGATTACCTCGCCGCCTGCGCCGCAACCGGCAAGGACCCTCAGAAGCCATACTCGGGCAAGATGATGTTCCGGGTCAGCCCCGACGTGCATCGCCGCGCCGCGCTGGCGGCCGAACTGTCGGGGAAGAGCCTGAACCAATGGGCCGAAGAGGTGCTCGACCGCGCTGCCGGGTGAGCGCGCTTGGCAGTGCGGCTCGTCCGGAGGACGAGCGGCGTCGCGCCACATGGCCATGCGTCGAGTGATCCTCCGCCGAGCGTCCTTCCACGATCGTCGATCCCGCGAGCGGGCTTCGCCGGGCGGCCCGGCGGGCAGGATCGCTCCCGCCGGTTCCGTGCTATAGGCGTCTTCCCGCCGGCTCCGGCCCCGCCCGTTGATCCTGGTCAGACCCGATGTCCGCACCCGCAGAGGCGCCAGACGAACGCTGGGCGGTGTTCAGCCATTCCGGTTTCGTCCGCTACTGGATGTCGCGGATCGCGGCGGCGTTCGGGGTCCAGGTCGTGAGCGTAGCGGTCGGCTGGCACGTCTACGACATCACCCGAAACCCGTTCGACCTCGGCATGGTCGGGCTCGTCCAGTTCCTGCCCTCGCTCCTCCTCGTGCTCGCGACAGGAGCGGTCGCGGACCGCTACCGCCGCCGCACGATCATGGCGCTCTGCCTGACGGTGGAGGGGCTCTGCGCCGCCGCGCTCCTCCTCTTCCTCATCGAAGACGTCAGGGACGTCCGGCTGATCTTCGTCGTGCTCGCGGTCTTCGGGACGGCACGCGCCTTCTACACGCCGGCCGCGCAATCGCTGCTGCCGAACCTCGTTCCGCCGGAGCATCTCGCGAGCGCGATCGCCTGGAACTCCTCGTCGAACCAGATCGCCAACATCGCGGGACCCGTGGCGGGCGGCCTCCTCTACGGGCTCGCCGGCGAGGCGGCCTTCGCCTCGGCAATCGCGCTCTTCGTCGGCGCGGGCGTGCTCGTCAATTTCATCCCGCGCCTGGGCCAGCGCCGGACGCCGGAGCCCGTGAGCTGGGAGGCGCTCAGCGCCGGTTTCCGCTACATCTGGCGCGAGAAGGTCGTGCTCGGCGCGATGTCGCTCGATCTCTTCGCGGTCCTCCTCGGCGGCGCGAAGGCGCTCATGCCGATCTACGCGCGCGACATTCTCGATCTCGGCCCCTGGGGCCTCGGCCTGCTCCGGGCAGCGCCGGGGGTCGGCGCGATTCTGATGGCCGTCTGGCTCGCCACGCATCCGATCCGGGATCATGCGGGGCTGAAGATGTTCCTGTTCGTGGGCCTGTTCGGGCTCTTCGTCACGATCTTCGGCTTTTCCGTCGTGCCCTGGCTGTCGATCCTCGCGCTCCTCCTCATGGGCGCGGCCGACATGGTGAGCGTCTATATCCGGCAGACGCTGGTCCAGCTCTGGACGCCCGATTCCGTGCGCGGCCGCGTCAACGCGGTGAACGCCGTCTTTATCGGCGCCTCGAACGAACTGGGGGAATTCCGGGCCGGCGTCATGGCCGCCCTCATCGGCACCAAGGCCGCGGTGGCTTTCGGCGGGATTGGCACGATGGCCATCGCCGGCCTCTGGGCCTGGGCCTTTCCCGAGCTGCGGCGGGCTCGCCACCTGAGCGGCCGGGTCTAGAGCCGCACCGAGCCATCAACCGGTCGGCCGGCTCGCGTCGCCTGGCCCGAGCGCGCGCTGCATCAGCACCGAATCGAGCCAGCGCCCGTGCTTCCACCCGACGGAGCGGAGGGTGCCCGCATGGGTGAAGCCGAGCGCCGCATGAAGCGCGATCGAGGCCTCGTTCCCGGAATCGCCGATGACGGCGACGATCTGCCGGAATCCGCGCTCCTCCGCCGCCGCCAGGAGCGCCGAAAGCAGCATTCGCCCCGCGCCGCGCCCGTGCCATTCGGGGTGGACGTAGATCGAACTCTCGACCGTGTTGCGATAGGCCGGGCGCGGCCGGTACGGGCCGGCATAGGCGTAGCCGACCACGGTCGGCCCGGATTCCGCCACCAGGTACGGATGCCCGCCCGACACGACCGCCTCGCGCCGGCGCAGCATCTCCGCCTCGTCCGGCGGCTCGATCTCGAAGGAGGCCGTGCCGGTCAGGACCGCGTGGCGGTAGATGGCCGCGACGGCGGGAATGTCCCGGATCTCGCACGCGCGGATCGAGACCTGCGCGCGCTGCGCCTCCGCGGCCACGGCATCAATCCTCCGGCGGCGCCCCGTCGGGCGGCGGCTCCGCCTCCGGCAACGGCCCCGTCGCCTTGGGAGCCTCCGCGTCCTTGCGGATCTCCTCCGGCGTGCGCAGGCTGTCGCGGCAATCGACGAGCCAGATGTCGTAGACGGGGTGCTCCACGGCGTGTAGGCCGGGGCTCGCCGCGAACATCCAGCCGGTGAAGATGCGGCGGATCTCGTTCTCGAGCGTGATCTCGTCGACCTCGAGGAAGGCGGTGGTCTGCGCCGGCTCGGTCGGAGGACGGGTATGGCAGACCCGCGGCGTCACCTGGAGCGCGCCGAACTGCACGGTCTCGTCGATCCTCACGTCGAAACTGATGATCCGCCCGGTGATCTTGTCGAGGCCGGAGAAGGTCGCGACCGGGTTGCTGATCGGCTCGGCCGCGGCGGGCGCGGCCACGGACGCGGCGAGGAGGAGGGCAAGGGCGCGGAGCATGGGTCTCGATTCGGCGGGGTGTCGTCCGGCGTTAGAGCCGAATTCGGGCCGGCCCGTGGCCGGGGCCGCCGGTCACGGGGTCCAGGCCTCGTAGTCTCCGGTCACCTCGGGGCGCTGCTCGGGCCGAAGCAGCGAGCCCTTCGGGCGATAGGCGGCGGGCGTGCCGGTCATGTTCGGGACGTACGGCTTCTCCCACTCGTACGCCGTGTAGCCGTCCTTGGTCGGCGGGATATCGGTGCGGTGGTGCATCCAGCCGTGCCAGCCCGGCGGGATGCGGGAGGCCTCGGCGTCGCCGTTGTAGATCGCCCAGCGCCGCTGGCCGGTCGCGTCCTGGTAGTAGCGGTTGCCGAACTGGTCCTCGCCGACCGGCTGGCCGTAGCGCCAGGTCCAGAAGCGCGTTCCGAGCGTCTGGCCGTTCCACCAGGTGAAGATCTGCAGGAGGAACTCTTTCATCGCGTGCTCCGCTCGCCGAGCGCCGGAATAGCGCGCGCCGGCCGGGAAGGAAAGCGCGCTGGCCTCAGCACGTGGTCTCGGTCTTGCACGTTTCGCGCTCGGCCGCGATCTTCTGCTGCAGCTCGTCGAACCCGACCGCGCCGAAGACGAGTTCACCGCCGACGACATAAGTCGGCGTGCCGCTGATCCCGAGCGCGCGGGCGAGCTGCTGGACCTCCACAAGGTTCTCCTGGACGCTGCGCTCCTGCGCGCCCTTTTCCAGGGCCGCGACGTCGAGGCCGAGGTCGCGCGCGACCTGCATCGCCTTGGCGCGGTCGGCCGGGCCCGGGCGCGTCAGCAGCTCGCTGTGGAAGTCGAGATAGCGCTCCGGCGCGATATCCTTGACGGCGACCGAGATGCGCGCGGCCTCGACCGAACCCTCGGAGAGGATCGGGAACTCCTTCACGACGATCCGCAGATCCGGGTTCGAGTCCGCCAGCGCCAGCATGTCGCCGAGCGCCCGTTTGCAGTAGCCGCAATTGTAGTCGAAGAACTCGACCACGGTGACCGGCCCCCTCGGGTTGCCGACCACCGCCTGGTGCTGCGAGTTCACGATCTGGTCGCGCAGCTCGGTCACGGCCTTGGCCTGGGCCGCGCGCTCCTCCTCGCGGCGCTTCTCCTCGAGCGCCATCAGCGCCTTCTCGATCACTTCGGGATTGGTCAGGATGTAGTCGCGGACGATCCGCTCGATCTCGCGCTTCTGATCGGGCGTGGTCTCGGCACGGGCGGGCATGACTCCGAAGCCGACGAGTGCGGCGACGAGGGCAAGGCTGGCGCGAAAGCGCATGGACGTCTCCTTCGGGGACTTGCGGCGGCGGCCCGCGCGATCCGGAGCGCCGTGCTTCGCCGGAATTTCGGCCGCTTATATGGCAAGACGCGGCCTCTCGGCAGCCCGCTCGCGCAATCCTGCTTCAATTTGCCTTGACAGGCGGCAGCGCGGCCGGCCCTTGCGCGGGCGGCCGCACGATCGGCACGCCGCGTCCGGCATCTGAACCGACCGAGATCCCATGAGCAGCATGACCAGGGTGCCGCGCGGCATCATCCACTGTCCCGTCACGCCCTTCGACCCCGCCAACGCGGTCGACCTCGACACCTTTGCCCGCGTGGTGGAGTTCCTGCTCAGGCAGGAGCCGGCGGCGCTCTGCGTCAACCTGCACCTGGCCGAATCGCTGAACCTGACGCTGGAGGAGCGGATGGTGCTCGCGGAGGCGGCGGTGGCGGTCGCCGCGGGCCGCGCGCCGGTGATCGTGAACGTCTCCACGCCCGGCACAGACCAGGCGATCACGCTCGCCAGGCATGCAGAAAAAGTCGGCGCCGACTGCCTGATGGCCATCACGCCCTATCACTGGAAGCCGAGCCAGGACGCGATCTACGCGCACTTCGCCGCGCTAATGACGGCCTCGGCGCTGCCGATGCTCGGCTACAACTCGCCGCATGCGATGGGCGGGATCGGCTTCGCGCCGGCGACGCTCGTCAGGATCATGCGTGACTTCCCCCGCTTCATCGGCCTCAAGGAGGCGAGCCACAATTGGGAGACGTACGTCGCGCTCGGGCGGGCCGGCCGCAGCGTCATGCCGGATTTCGGGCTCTTCGTCGGCACCGAATGGATGATCCCCTCCTTCACGCTCGGCGGCGTCGCGTGCATGTCGATCCAGGGCGGGGTGGCGCCGCGTCTCGTGAAGGCGCTCCACGAGGCGACGGTGAGCGGGCGGCTCGCCGACGCCCTGCCGCTGCAGGAGAAGCTCGCCGAGCTTTTCGCCCTCGCCATGCCCGAATACCCGGCGCCGTCCAAGGCCATGTGGGAGATCATGGGGCGCCCGGTCGGCAAGCCGCGCCTGCCCAACCGCCCGCTCGGGCCGGACGAGGTGAAGGCGCTGGAAGGCGCGCTCGCTCGGCTCGGCATCCTGGACGGCGAGCCGCACGGCTGGGATTGAGCCCCCGGCGCCGGCCCCCGCCTCCTGCTTGCCGTGAGCGACCTGTGGCGAGGGCGGGGTCAAGCTGTTAGTCAGGGCCGCGACAGGGCTGACGCGCATCCGGACGAGGATGAGGGCCCCGAGCGAGGACTGATCGATGAGCGGACGACTGGCGGCGTCCCGGCGCAGCCGGGTGGAGCCGTTCCTGGCGATGGACGTCATGAGCGCGGCTGCCGACCTCGAGGCTGCCGGGCGCGACATCGTCCACATGGAGGTCGGGCAGCCGGGCGCGCCGGCACCCCGGGCGGTGCTCGAAGCGGCCCGCAAGGCGCTCGAAGGCCGGCTCGGCTACACCGAGGCGCTCGGGATCCGGCCGCTCAGGGAGCGGATCGCCCGCCATTACCGTGACGAATACGGCGTCGAGGTGCCCGCTTCCCGGATCATGGTCACGACCGGCTCGTCGGGCGGGTTCAACCTGACCTTTCTCGGCGCGTTCGATGCGGGCGCGCGGATCGCGATGGCCGCGCCGGGCTATCCCGCCTACCGCAACATCCTGAAGGCGCTCGGCCTCGTTCCGGTGGAAATCCCGGTGGGGCCGCGGACGCGCTGGGTGCTCACCGCCGATGAGGTCGAGCGCGCCCATGCCGAAGCGCCGCTAGCCGGCGTGCTGGTCGCGAGCCCGGCGAACCCGACCGGCACGATGACGCTGCCAGAGGCGCTCCGCGATCTCGTGGAAACCTGCGCCCGCCTCGGCATCCGCTTCATCTCCGACGAGATCTATCACGGCCTCGTCTATGAGGGGCGGGCGGAGACGGCGCTCGCCTTCGGCGGCGAGCCGATCGTGGTGAACTCGTTCTCGAAGTACTACTGCATGACCGGCTGGCGCGTCGGCTGGCTGGTGCTGCCCGAAGATCTCGTCCGGCCATTCGAGCGGCTCTCGCAATCCTTCTACATCTCGGTCCCGGAACTCTCGCAGCGCGCGGCGCTCGCCGCCTTCGACGGGCGCGAGGAGCTGGAAGCGGTGAAGGAGGGCTACCGCCGGAACCGCGCACATCTGCTGGAGCGGCTGCCGTCGCTCGGCTTCGACGAGATCGTGCCCGTCGACGGCGCCTTCTACGTCTATGCCTCGGTCGCGCGCTTCACAAACGACGCGCACGATTTCACCCGGCGCATGCTGCATGAGGCCGGAGTCGCCGCCACGCCGGGGCCGGATTTCGACCACGCGCGGGGGCACCGCTACATCCGCTTCTCCTTCGCCGGCACCGAAGCCGCGATCCGGGAAGGCACCGACCGGCTGGCGGCCTGGCTGCGCTGAGCCATGCTGTCGGCCGCGCTCACCGGGTTTGGGCTCGGCGGCGGTCTGATCGTCGCCATCGGGGCGCAGAACGCCTTCGTGCTCCGCCAGGGGCTGGCACGCCGGCACGTCTTCGTCGTCTGCCTCATCTGCGCTCTGTCCGACGCTGCGTTGATCGCGCTCGGCGTGGCAGGCCTCGGCGCCGTCATTGCCGGCTCGGCGGCGCTCCTGCGCCTGGTGACCTGGGGCGGAGCGCTGTTCCTCTTCGGCTATGGCGCACTCGCCTTCCGGCGCGCACTCGAACCCGGCCGCCTCGTGGCGGCGGCGCGGACGGAGCAGAGCGTCGCCGCCGCCATTGCCGCCTGCCTCGCCTTCACCTTCCTCAACCCGCACGTCTATCTCGATACCGTCCTCCTCGTCGGCAGCCTGTCGGCGCAATTCGAGGGCGCCGAGCGGCTCGCCTACGCGGCCGGCGCGGTGATGGCATCGGTCCTGTGGTTCTTCGGGCTCGGCTACGGGGCGAGGCTGGCGGCGCCCCTCTTCGCGAGGCCGGCAGCATGGCGCGCGCTCGACCTGGCGATCGGGACGGTCATGTGGGCGATCGCCGCCCGTCTCGTGATCTGAGGCCGATAGTCGCCGGGCTTAGTCCGGGCGACCGGCCGGATCGGGCTTGCCCGCCGTCGCTTCGGCATCCTCGCGCCGGCGCGGCGAAAGGAGCGCAGCGAGGACGGCAGGAATCCGGATCATGCCCCAGAGCCCGGCCGCATCCTTGCGCTCGGTGTCTTCGCGGCGCTCGGAACGGCTCCGCGGCCGTTCGAACGGCGCGTCGTGGTGCGCTGTCATTGGTCCAATCGCTGGAAGCGATCCTCCCGCTTGAGGCGTGAGGGAAAGGTCAGGCCGCCGCCCGCTCCTCCGCCTGCAGTGGCGCGACGACACGCTGGTCCGACCGCAGCCGCTCGAACACGTCGATCGAGGACTTCGCGAGCCCCCTGAGCTGCGGGTCGATCGCCTCCTCGTCGCTGAAGGCGAATCCCTCGTCGGTGGCCGTGACGGAGACGAGCTGCGGTTCGTCGTCCTCGACGAGGCGAACCACCGCGCATTCCACAATAGCGCCGTCCGCGCGCGGCGCGGGGAGCACGAAGACGAGGTCGCCGCCCGCCGCGCGCGCAGCATCGCCGACAGCCTCGGCCAGGTCCAGCTTGCCCGCCTCGGCGATCTCCAGCGCCATCTCGAATTCCAGCCTCGCCATGCGCTGCCTCCGTCACTCGCGGCGCGCGCCCGGACATTCCGGGCGGTGTGCCGCAACGCATTCCGTGACGGTGATGTAACGCACGGCTTGCGGCGACAGTTCGGTCCCATTTGGGTTTTTGTCGGGCTTCGAGGCCGCTTGCGCTGCCGTCGGGAACGTCCTGATATGAGGAAAACCGGGGAGGAACGGCGATGCACGGCCTGATGCAGGATTGGCCCCTGCTCTGCCACAAGCTGATCGACCATGCCGCCATCTACCATTCGGGGCGCGAGATCGTGTCGCGCTCGGTCGAGGGCCCGATCCACAGGACGACCTACCCCGCTCTCCGCGAACGCGCGCTCGCCTGTGCCAAGCGGCTCGCCGGAAGCGGCATCCGCGAGGGCGACCGGGTCGCCACGCTTGCCTGGAACACCTGGCGCCACATGGAGGTGTGGTACGGGCTCCTCGGCATCGGCGCGGTCTACCACACCGTCAATCCCCGGCTTTTTCCAGAGCAGATCGCCTGGATCATCAACGATGCCGAGGACCGCATCGTCTTCGTAGACCTCACGTTCGTCCCCCTCCTCGAGAAACTCAGGGACCGCCTGCCAACGGTCGAGCGGGTGGTCGTGCTCACCGATGCCGCGCATATCCCGGCAACTCCGCTCGACGCCGTGCCGTACGAGGAATGGCTCGCCGAGGAGGACGCGGATTTCACCTGGAAGGCGCTCGACGAGAACGCCGCGGCCGGCCTCTGCTACACGTCCGGCACGACCGGCCACCCGAAGGGCGTCGTCTACTCCCACCGGTCCAACGTGCTCCATGCGCTGACCTGCAACGCCCCCGACATGCTGGGGCTGCGGAGCCGCGACCGCGTGATGCCGGTCGTGCCGATGTTCCACGCCAATGCCTGGTCGCTCGCCTTCACCGGGCCGATGGCCGGCGCGGCCATGATCATGCCGGGGCCGAAGATGGACGGCGCGTCCATCTGCGAGCTCCTCGACACCGAACGGGTGACGGTGACGGCGGCGGTGCCGACCGTCTGGCTGATGCTGTTGCAGCACCTGGAGGAGAGCGGGCGCGAACTGCCGCATCTCGAGCGCGTCGTGATCGGCGGCTCCGCCTGCCCGCGCGCGATGACCGAACGGTTCCAGGAGCGCTACGGGGTGGAGGTCGTGCATGCCTGGGGCATGACCGAGATGAGCCCGCTCGGCACACTCTGCTCGCTGCTGCCGGAGCACGAGCACCTCTCCGGCGAGGAGCGGCTCGACGTGCAGGCCAAGCAGGGGCGGCCGCCCTTCGGCGTGGAGATGAAGATCACCGACGATGCGGGTGCGCGGCTGCCGTGGGACGGCAGGACGTTCGGACGTCTGAAGGTGCGCGGCCCGGCCGTCGCGCGCGCCTACTTCAAGGCGGAGAGGGAGCCGATCCTCGATTCCGAGGGGTACTTCGACACCGGCGACGTCGCCCATATCGACGCGAACGGCTTCATGCAGATCACCGACCGGGCCAAGGACGTCATCAAGTCGGGCGGCGAGTGGATCTCCACGATCGAGCTGGAGAACCTCGCGGTCGCGCATCCCGACGTCGTCGAGGCGGCGGTGATCGGCGTGCCGCACCCGAAATGGGACGAGCGGCCGCTGCTCGTCGTGGTGCCGCGGAAGGACGCCCGGCCGACGCGCGACGCTTTGCTCGATTTCCTGAAGCCGAAGGTCGCCGGCTGGTGGCTGCCCGACGACGTCGTGTTCGTCGAGGAGATCCCGCACACGGCGACCGGAAAGATCCAGAAGACGGCGCTGCGGGAAAGGTTTCGGGATCACAGGTTGCCAACGGCGTAACGCTCCTCCAAATCTCCCGCTTCGTCTCGGAGGTTCGGGAATGGGAGCGCGAGTCGCCATCCGCCGGTCGCGTGCGGCACTCTATTCGCGGCGGTTCGGAGCGGTCGCGCTGCCGGTGCTCGCGCTCGGCGCTGTCGGCCACCGCGTCGGTGCCGTCGACACCGACACGCTGCTCGTGGTGATTCTCGTCGGCTTTCTGCTTGCGACGGCTGCGTTCGCGGCCGGCGTCTATGCCCTGGCCGACATCTGGCACTCCGGGGCGCAAGGAGCCGGACACGCCTTTGCAGGGCTGATCTACGCCGCGCCCGCTCTCGTCCTGCTGGCGCTGTCGCTCTATGCCACCGCCGCCTATCCCCGTCTCGCCGACATCTCGACCGACTGGGACGACCCGCTGCGCTTCAGCGCGGCCGACGATCTCGCCCCCAGCGAGGATCTCGGCGCCTATGCCGCAATCCAGAACGCGGCCTATCCCGACGTGACGGCCCGGCTCTACGCGGTCGACGCGGAGCAGGTGTTCGCGGTCGCGGAGGAACTCGTCGCCGACCGCGGCTGGCGGGTCGCCGAGTCTTTCCCGCCGGAGGCGGCAGGAGACGGCGGGCTGATCGAGGCGGAGGCGCGGACGCCGATCTTCGGCTTCGCCGACGACGTGCTCGTCCGCGTCCAGGGCCTGCCGGAGGGCACGCGCGTGGACGTGCGTTCCCGCTCGCGGATCGGCGAGCACGACCTCTCGACCAATGCGCGCCGCATCCGCGCCTTCCTGAACGACCTCGACGCGGCGCTCGCAGGCGTCCTCAACCCGTCCGGCGGCGCGGGCGCACCGGCGGCGGACTAGGTCCAGAGCCGGCGGCGCCGGGAGAGCTCAATGCCCCGGTTCCTCGAGCGCCAGGGTGCGGACGTCCCGGAGCACGATGTCCGGATCGAGGAAGTCCATGCTGTAGATGTTGCGGACCTGTCCCGCCTCGTCGATCAGGAACACCCGCAGGATGTGGCCGAGGAGAGGCGAGGCACCCGCTGTCGCCGGCCCTACCGGCGCGACGGCCTGATCGTAGCCCGCGAGAACGGGGGCGAGTGCGGCATCATCCGGCGCGGTCAGGAACAGCCATTCCGCACCGCCGTCGCCCGGCTCGCGCCAGGCCAAGCCGTATTCCGCCATCACCGCGGGCGTGTCGTGCGCCGGGTCGAAGCTCATCGAGACTAGCCGGAGCCGCTCCGCGAGGCCCGGCTCGGCGCGAGCCTGCTCCCTGACCCGGGCCAGCTGCATCGTCGCCGTCGGGCAGATGTCGGTACAGCTCGTATAGATGAAGGAGAAGACGGTGATGCGGCCGCGCACGAGCGTGGCGAGCTCGGCGCGCGCGCCGGCCTCGGTCAGGACGGTGCCGCCGGCGGCTTTCCGAATCGGCGGGAGCCGGTAGCTGCCCGGCTCCGGAAGCGCGAAGGCATAGGGCGAAGGCTGGCCGGGCTGGGCGGCGGCCGGAGGTCCGTGCGGACCGTCGTGAGCCGCGGCGGTTGCGGCCAGGACGGCCGTCGCCAGGAGCGCGGCGGCAAGCGCGCGATACCGGGGCATGATCACCTCGCAATGAGGCTGCGGAGCCCGAAGGCTCCGCGCCGGGTTCAGTTCGTGTAGAGGCTCGCCGCGCCGAACGCCATCATGTGCGGCCGGCCGAGACCTTCCTGGGTGAAGTCGATCTCGAAGCGCGGGGCGAGTTCCTTGCCGTCCCAGGTATAGGCCTTGAGGAACTGCTCGTTGGCGTCGCCGGCCTTGTCCCAGTTCTCGAGCAGCGAGCTCGTGTAATAGAGCCGCTCGCCGTCCCAGCTCTGCGAAACCATGTTCACCTGCTCGCCGATCTTCTTCTCGTAGATCTGCTTCGGCTGGTGCGGGTCGGAGACGTCGAAGACCCGCGTCATGCCGTCCATGAAGGTGTTCGCGAAGAGGGTCCTGTCGTCCGCGCTGAGGCTGATGTCGACCGGCACCGGCAGCTTCGACGGATCGCCGATGTCGGCCACGGCCTTGGCCTGCCAGTCGCCGCTTTCGTCCTCGTAGACCAGCCAGATCTGCGATGTGAGCGCCGTCGACGTGAACGCATGGGCGGAATTCTCGCCCCAGGCCCACCGCACCTCGAGCGGCACGCCCGGCACCTGGAACACCTTCTTCGGCGTGCGCGCGTGGAAGTCCCAGATCACCATGGAGTTGCCGAACTTCTTCATCGCCTCCGGGTCGCCGGCGACCTCGCCGAACGGGCGCATGTAGTTCTCGCGGCCGGTGAAGGACGAGGTCAGCATGACGTTCTTGCGCGGCAGGACGCGGGCGTCGTAGCCGTAGCCGTCGGCGAACTCGCCGCCCGGCAGGTCCTTCGCCGTCTCGGCGTCCGGAATCCAGTGCGTGGCGATGAACTCGCCCTCGTTGGAGAATTCCACGAGCGCGGTCTTGCCGGTGCCGTCCGCGTTGGAGAGCGCCGGGATGAGCATGCGGCCGGGCAGCGCATAGGCGCCGTGCGGGCCGACCGCGCCGCCGGTCTTCTCGGCGAAATCGTCGATCGTCTTGACGAGCTTCGGGTCGGCGGGATCGGTCGCGACGTCGAAGACGAAGATCCGGCTGGTGTCGAGCCCGGCCGCCCAGAACTGGCGCCGGTCGTCGGTGAAGCCGCCGTGATGGGCCTCGTTGCGGCCGCCGACGGAATCGGAATCGATGACCTTGCCGAAGGTCGGCGAGCCGTCGCGCACGTCGATGGTGACGAGCTTGTCCGATCCGTCCCCGACGCCCTCGGCGCCGAGCGTCCAGACGTAGACGTAATCCTCCTGCCCGGTGATCTTCGGCATGTAGGGCGAGAGGCACGTCTCGTCGGCGCGCGCGGGGGCGGCGGCGAAAGCCGCAGCGAGCGCGGCCGCGGCGGCGCCTGCCAGCAGCACATGTCCGAACTTCACGCTCTTGTCGGCGCGGGCGCTCGCCCGGCCCCGATCTCTCCTTGACGTCATGGTTCTGTCCTCCCTCGGCGGAACGGCACAAGTTCTCACGTGCCGTGCATTCGCACCGAAGGGTGGAATGCAGCGTGAGAGCGGGCATGGTATCGCGACGCCCCCGCCGGCCGGGTCCGCCGACATGGAGAATACCACACGATCGGCCCGAACGGCCGCGGATCGCATCGTCGGTATCGGCATTCTGAACGGCCCGGTTCAGCCGGCCTCAGGCCGACCCCGGCCCGGCGCGCTACGCCGGCGCGAGGTGGAAGCTTGCGGAAAGGTCCGGAGCGGCGTCCGAAATCACCGCCCCGCGGGCGACGAGATCCTGCAGGTGCGCGAGGGTGGAGAGGCCGGCCGCCGCATGGAGCCGCGGATCGACGTCGCGATAGATGGCGGCGACGATCTCCGGGACGGTGCGGTCGCCCTTGGCGAGGCGGTCGAGGATAGCGCGCTCGCGCATCCGGCGGTGCGTGCGCAACCCCCTCACATGGGCGTGCGCATTCCGGATCGCGCCGCCGTGACCGGGGAGGTAGGTCGTTTCCGGCCGCTCGAGGAGCGTCTCGAGCGACCGCATGTAGTCGGCCATGCCGCCGTCGGGCGGGGCGACGACGGTGGTCGCCCAGGCCATCACGTGGTCGCCCGAGAAGAGGACGTCCTCCCCCACGAGCGCAAAGGCGAGGTGGTTGTCGGTGTGGCCCGGCGTGGCGACCGCCTGCAGCCGAAAGCCTTCGCCCTCGATCGTGTCGCCATGCGCGATCTGCCGCGCCGGGCGGAACGCCTGGTCGCCGGCCGCATCGAGCCGCCCGTCGCCGCCGGCCGGATGGGCGCCGGGAGCGGGGCGGTGCGGGCCGGCGCCAAAGGTCGGCGCGCCGGTCAGAGCGGCGAGCCGGGCGGCGTTCGGCGAATGGTCGCGATGGGTGTGGGTGACGACGATCTCGGTAATCGTCTCGCCGGCGAGCGCGCCGAGCAGCGCGTCGAGATGGGCGGGGTCGTCGGGGCCGGGGTCGATCACCGCGACGCGGCCCGCGCCGACGACATAGGTGTTGGTGCCGGCGAAGGTGAAGGCGCTCGGATTGTCCACCGTCATGCGGCGAATGCCGGGCACGACCTCCACCAGCCGCCCGTGATCCGGCTCGAACCGCCTGTCGAACTGAAGGTTCATGGCCTTCCCCGCCCCCGGCGCTTGCGGCCGCCGAAGGGCCATGTATAGGCTGCGGCCGAGCTTCGGAAGGGAGAACGGGATGAAAGCTGTCGCGACGACGGAGACGATGATCGGCCGCCTGGTGCCGGAGGAGGGCGCGGCCCGGCTCGCGACGCAGGCCGGCCTGGTCCTTCTAGGGACGATGATCCTTTGGGCCTCGGCCAAGATCAGCGTGCCCTTCTGGCCGGTGCCGATGACGCTGCAGACGGGCGCGGTGGCGCTGATCGCGGCGGTCTACGGCTGGCGGCTCGGCCTTGCCACGGTGCTCGCCTATCTCGCCGAGGGCGCGCTCGGCATGCCGGTATTTACGGGCACGCCGGAGAAGGGCATCGGGCTCGCCTACATGGCCGGGCCGACCGGCGGCTATCTCTTCGGCATGGCGCTGCAGGCGATCGTCACCGGCTGGCTGGTCGAGCGCGGCCTCGGGCGCGGGCCCGTCCGGCTGTTCGGCGCGATGTTCGCCGGCGAGGTGGTGCTCTTCGCGGTCGGCCTCGCCTGGCTCGGCACGCTGATCGGCTGGGACAAGCCGGTGCTCGCGCTCGGCCTCTATCCGTTCGTCCTCGGCGACCTGGTGAAGATCGCGCTCGCGGCCTCGCTCGCCGCGGCCGCCGGGCGCGCCATCAGGCGCTGACGTGCCCGAGGGCGTCGACCGGCCGGCCGGCGCCCTCGATCCAGCCTTCCACGATGCCGTGGCAGGTGACCCTGGTCGGCGTGCGGTAGCGCTCGTCGATAAGGATGTCGACGAGGTCCGGCCGGACGTCGACGCAGACCTTGCGGGCATGCGGGCAACGCGGATGGAAGGGGCAGCCGCTCGGCGGGTTGAAGGGTGACGGCAGTTCGCCCTCGAGCTTGATCTGCTCGCGCCGGGCGTCCGGATCGGCGACGGGCGTCGCCGACAGGAGCGCGCGCGTATAGGGGTGCTGCGGCGCCTCGAAGATCGCCTCGACCGGGGCGATCTCGGCCGGGCGGCCGAGATACATGACGAGCACGTCGTCGGCCACGAAGCGGACCACCGACAGATCGTGGCTGATGAAGACGTAGGTCAGGCCGAGCTCGTCCTGGAGGTCCGCGAGGAGGTTCAGGATCTGCGCCTGGATCGAGACGTCGAGCGCAGAGACGGGCTCGTCGAGGACCAGGATCTTCGGCTGCAGCATGAGCGCGCGGGCGACCGCGATGCGCTGGCGCTGTCCGCCCGAGAACATGTGCGGATAGCGGCCGTAATGCTCCGGCCGGAGCCCGACTCGGCGCAGCATGTCGAGCGCACGGGCACGGCGCTCGGCCGCCTTCAGCCTGGTGTTGATGACGAGCGGCTCCTCCAGGATCGTGCCGATCTTCTGGCGCGGGTTGAGCGAGCCATAGGGGTTCTGGAAGACGATCTGGACGGTGCGGCGAAGGTCGCGCAGGACCGATCTCCCCGCGGTCGCGATCTCCTTGCCGTCGATCCTGAGGCTGCCGCCGGAAGGCGGCTCGATCATGGTGATGAGGCGCGCGAGCGTCGACTTCCCGCAGCCCGATTCCCCGACGATGGCGAGGGTCTTGCCCTTCTCCAGCGAGAAGCTCGCGCCGGCGACGGCATGGACGGTCGCCGGCGTGCGGAAGGCGCCGCGGCTCACGCCATAGGTGCGCGTGACGTTCTCGGCCTCAATCAGCGCGCTCATGCGGCGGCCTTTTCGGTGTTGCGCGGATAATGGCAGAGCGCCTCGCCGAGCTCGGGCGGCTGGCGCGGCGGCACGACCGTCCGGCAGAGGTCGGTGGCGAAGGCGCAGCGCGGGTTGAAGAGGCAGGCCGGCGGGCGGTCGCCGAGGCCCGGGACGACGCCCGGGATCGCCGGAAGCCGGGCTCCGGAGGCGCGGTCGGGCAGCGCATCGAGGAGCGCGACCGTGTAGGGATGGTGCGGCGCGCGGAACAGGCCGCGCACGCTCTGCCGCTCCACCTGCTGGCCGGCATACTGGACGACCACGCGCTGCGCCGTTCCGGCGACCACGCCCATGTCGTGCGTGATGAGGACCAGCGCCATTCCGGTCTCGGCCTGCAGCCGCACCAGGAGGTCGAGGATCTGCGCCTGGATCGTCACGTCGAGCGCCGTGGTCGGCTCGTCGGCGATGAGGAGCTTCGGCCGGCAGGCGATCGCCATGGCGATCATGACGCGCTGGCTCATGCCGCCGGAAAGCTGGTGCGGGAACGCCGAAAGGCGCTTCTCCGGATCGGGCAGGCCGACCTCCCGCAGGAGCTCGACGGACCGGGCGCGGCGCTCGGCGCGGCCCATGCCGAGATGCGTCCGCAGCGCCTCGCCGATCTGGAACCCGACCGTGAAGCACGGATTGAGGCTCGCGATCGGCTCCTGGAAGATCATCGCCATGTCCTTGCCGATGACCTTGCGCCGGTCCCGGCCGGGCATCGTCATGAGGTCCTGCCCGTCGAAGACGAGCCTGTCGGCCGTCACCGTGGCGGTCTTCGGCAGGAGACCCATGACCGCGAGCATGGCGACCGACTTGCCCGAGCCGGATTCGCCGACGATCGCGACGACGTCGTTCGGCGCGACGTCGAGGTCGATGCCGTCGACGGCGCGGAACGGGCCGCCGGCGGTGGCGAAGGTCACGCAGAGGTTTCTGATCTCGAGAAGGGGCATTCCTGGGTTCGCTTGGCTGGGTTCCGTGGGCGGACTATATTCGATGGAGGAAAGGGACCGAGATGCCTCAGAAGCCGACAATTCTGGATCAGCCGCCGAAGCCGGTTCCGGCGCCGCGGCCTGGAACCTTCGGTCCGGCGCCGGCATATTGAGCTCGGCGGCGGCGCCTGGCTTCGTCGCCGTGGCGGATGCGGGCCAGGGTTCCTTCACCCTTGTCCTGTAATCCAGCGAATTGCGGCAAGCGTCTCAATCTCCTCTCGCGACTTCTTCGGCGGCAGCGAGCAGGCCCGCAAACACCCACATGTCTTCCGGAACATCTGCTAGCACGGCGGGCGTGGCGGGCAGCACGCCATCTCCCGCGAAGAAGCGGTAATAGAACTTGTCCTTCGTCCCGAGATCAATTCCGAGGTCGGCCAGCATGCTCCCGACTGCATCCCTCAAGCGCTTCATTGTGCTCCGGTCACGCGTGCCGAGATATTCGTCGACGAGCATCTCCAGGTGCTGCCTGCTGCTTACCTCCGGAGCGAGATAGACCCGCGCGAACTCGCGCAAGTTCACGACACCGGACTGAACTGCGAGCGAGAGTGGCGCAGGGCTGGCAGCGGCCTGCACGCGCATCAGCGCGCCGTTCACGCTGACCGTCGCATGCGCACCCGTGCCGAGGAGGTCCGAGATCCCCTTCTCCAGACTGCCGCCGGCCGAACCGCCGCCGGCGATCTCGAACGTCAATTCCGCCTTCATGACACCGTGAAAAACCCGGGTGACGAGGACGTCGGACGTCGAACTTCCTTGCAGGATGGTGCGGATCACCTCGCAATCGGGTGCAGTTCCGGGCTTGGAGAAGTCCAAGCCGGCGGGCGGCTCATCCTGCGACAGCGGATCGAACTGCAGACTGCTGGCAGAGCCGATTCTGCCGTGCAGTTCCGCCTCGATCTGGGCGATCCTCTGGACAGGCAGCCCAACCGCGGTCGCTGCTGCATGAGAATCGAACGACTGCGTCCGGCTCGCATTCATTCGCTGGTATCTCACGCGCGGAAGAGAATAGCAGCGGTCCCGGGGCAGCAGCGTCATTTCGCTCGGCAGGGACAGGACCTCGCCGGATTTCACCGCCGGATTGCTGAAGAGCGGGATCGCCCGATGCGCCTGCAGGAAGTGCTTCGCGAGCAGCGCCCTGAACTGCGTTTCGCTGCCGGCCGAGGCGGCATCGGGGACCAGCGCGGCAGCGCAGGCGACGAGGGCGAGAAGCGCCGGCGCAGCACGCCTGATCCGTCCCATCATGTCAGCTCCGCTTGAGCTTCGGGTCGAGCGCGTCGCGGAGGCCGTCGCCAACGAGGTTGATGGCCAGCACCGTGATCAGGATCGCGAGCCCCGGGAACGTGACCACCCACCAGGCGCGCATGATGAACTCGCGCGCCTCGGCGAGCATGGTGCCCCATTCCGGCGTGGGCGGCTGGGCGCCCATGCCGAGGAAGCCGAGCGCGGCCGCGTCGAGGATGGCGTTCGAGAAAGAGAGGGTCGCCTGCACGATGAGGGGGGCGACGCAGTTCGGCAGGATCGTCCGCAGCATGAGGCGGATCGGCCCGGCGCCGGCGACGCGCGCGGAGACGACGTATTCCTTGCCGATCTCCGTCATCACGGCCGCGCGCGTGAGGCGCACGAAATGCGGCTGGAGCACGAGCGCGATGGCGATCATCGCGTTCATGAGCCCCGGCCCAAGCACCGCGACCAGCACGAGGGCGAGGAGCAGCGACGGGAAGGCGAGGATCACGTCCATGATCCGCATGATCACGGTGTCGACCCAGCCCCGGAAGAAGCCGGCGACGAGGCCGATAGCGATGCCGCCGACGAGCGCGATCGTGACGACGACCACGCCGATGAAGAGCGAGAAGCGTGCGCCGTAGAGGAGGCGGGAGAGGATGTCGCGCCCGACGGCGTCGGTTCCGAGCAGGTACGCGGCACGGCCGCCCTCGGCCCAGGCGGGCGGCACCAGGATGGCGTTCCGGAACTGCGTGTTCGGCGAATAGGGCGCGATCAGCGGCGCGAAGATCGCGGCGAAGACGAGCAGGGCGAAGACCACGAGGCCGATCAGGGCGCCGCGGTTCTCCGAGAAGTAGAACCAGAACTCCGCCAGCATCGCGCGCCGCGCGCGGCGGCCGGATTCGGCGATCGCAGTGGTGGCGGCGGCGTCTGTCATGGCCGCCTCACACGTGCCGGATGCGCGGGTTGATCAGCCCGTAGAGCAGATCGACCGTCAGGTTCACGAGCATGATGATGCCGGCGATGATGAGGAGGCCGCCCTGGATGACCGGATAGTCTCGCCGGAACACCGAATCGACCATCCATTTTCCGATGCCGGGCCAGGAGAAGATCGTCTCCGTCAGGATGGCGCCGGCGAGCAGCACCCCCACCTGCAGGCCGATGGTCGTGATGACGGGGATGAGCGCGTTCCTGAGCGCGTGGAGACCGACCACGCGGAAGGGCGAGAGCCCCTTGGCGCGGGCGGTGCGGACGTAATCCTCGCCGAGCACCTCCAGCATGGCCGAGCGGGTCTGGCGCGCGATCACGGCGAGCGGGATGGTGGCGAGGACGATGGCGGGCAGGACGAGATGGCTCACCGCCGATCTGAAGGCGCCGGGCTGGCCGGAGAGCAGCGAGTCGATCAGCATGAACCCGGTGACGGGCGGAAAGTAGTAGAGGAGCGAGATGCGCCCCGAGACGGGCGTCCATTGCAGCACGCCGGAGAAGAAGATGATGAGGAGCAGGCCCCACCAGAAGATCGGCATGGAATAGCCGACGAGGGCGACGCCCATGACCGCCTGGTCGAAGAAGGAGCCGCGCTTCACCCCGGCTATGACGCCGGCCGGAATGCCGATCAGCACGGCGATCAGGATGGCGCAGACCGAGAGTTCCAGCGTGGCCGGGAAGAGGGTGAAGAACTCCTGCAGCACGGGCCGGCGGGTGACGATGGACTGGCCCAGGTCGCCGGCCAGGACGCCGCCCAGATAGTCGAGATACTGCACCACGAAGGGCCGGTCGTAGCCGAGCTGGTGCATGATCTGCTGGTAGCGCTCCGGCGACATCACGCGCTCTCCGGACATCAGCATCACCGGATCGCCCGGCAGGAGCCGGATGAACGAGAACGCGATGATCGAGACCCCGATGAACGTCGGGACCAGGACGAGAACGCGGCCGAGCAGGAAGCGGAGCATGGCGATCTTTCGACCGGATCGGCGGCCGGATCAAGCCACCTGACGGTGAGGAACGCCCCGCCGGGGGCGGGGCGTTCCGCCGCTCTTCAGGCCGCTGCTACTCCTGGATGTCGACGTCCAGGAAGCTGTGATGGCCGAGCGGGCTCATCACGTAGCCGGACACGTTCTTGCGCATCGGCATGACGACCAGCGAATGGTCGATCGTGGCCCAGGGGGCCTCGCGCTTGAAGACGACCTGCGCCTCCTCGTAGAGCTTCGTGCGCTCCTCCTGATCGGCGGTCTCCTTGGCCCTGGTCACGAGGTCGTTGAACTCCTCGTTGCACCATTGCGCGCGGTTGTTGCCGCCGACGGCCTCGCAGCCGAGCAGGGTGTGCAGGAAGTTGTCCGGGTCGCCGTTGTCGCCCGTCCAGCCGAGCAGGACGGCGCCGTCGCGGTCCTTCTCCCTCGAGCGCTGCAGGTACTCCGCCCATTCGAAGGATACGATCTCGACGTTCACGCCGATCTCGGCGAAGTCGGACTGGATGATCTCGGCGGCGCGGCGCGCGTTCAGCATGTAGGGGCGCGCGACGGGCATCGCCCACACCTTCATGGAGAGGTTCTGGACGCCGGCCTCCTCGAGCATCTTCTTCGCGGCTTCCGGGTCGTATGCGTCGTCCTCGATCGCGTCGTTGTAGGACCACATGGTCGGCGGGATCGGGTTTTTCGCGGGCGTCGCCGCCCCCTGGAACACCGCGTCGATGATCGCCTCCTTGTTGATCGCCATGTTGAGCGCCTTGCGGACCTCGGCCTTGTCGAACGGCGCCTGGGTCGTGTTGTAGGCGAGATAGGCGACGTTGAGGCCCTCCTGCTCCATCACCTGCAGGTCGGCGTTAGCCTTCATGCCCTCGACGTCGGCGGCGTTCGGGTAGGGCATGACGTGGCATTCCCCGGCCTGCAGCTTCTGGGCGCGCACGGCGGCGTCGGTGGTGATGGCGAAGACGAGGTCGTCGATCTTCTGCTTGCCGCCCCAGAAGTCCGCGTTGGCGCGGTAGCGGATGACCGCGTCGGGCTGGTAGGCCACGAAGGCGTAGGGCCCGGTGCCGAGCGGACGCTGGTTGAGCATGTCCATCTGGCCGTCGGCTGCGAGCTTGTCGGCGTACTCCTTCGACATGATCGAAGCGAAATCCATGCCGAGATTGGTGAGGAACGGCGCTTCGGGCTTGGCGAGCGTGAACTTCACCGTCAGGTCGTCGACCTTCTCGATGCTCTTGATGAGGTCCGGCATGCCCATGCCGTTGAAATATTCCCAGGCCGCGCCGGCGACGTACTGGTGCCAGGGATTGTCGGCCTTCTGCTGGCGCTCGAAGGAGAAGATCACGTCGTCGGCATTGAGGTCGCGCGTCGGCGTGAAGAAGTCGGTGGTCTGGAATTTCACGCCGGGCCGGAGCTTGAACGTGTATTCCAGGCCGTCGTCGGAGATCTCCCAGCTCTCGGCGAGGCCGGGACCGATCGAGGTCGTGCCGGGCTCGAACTCGACGAGACGGTTGTAGACGGGCCGGGACGAGGCGTCGAAGGTCGTGCCGGCGGTGTAGAGCGCCGGGTCGAAGCCTTCAGGGCTGCCCTCGGAGCAATAGACCAGCGTCTTCGCGGAGGCGGCGCCGGCCGAGAGCGCGGCGAGGCTCGCGCCGATCATTGCTGCTTTCAGCGTTCGGTTGAACGTCATGTGGGGGACTCCTCCCAATCGGGACCCAAGCGAGAGCGGGCACCTCGCCCGCTCTCCTGCGGCTAGGAAAGGACGGATCGCGTCGGGAAATCAATGGCGCGCCCGCGCGACTCGCGTCCCTTTCGGGTTTCGTCCCTGTTTCGGCGTTTCCGCAATGTTGCGTCGACATTTCTTTGTCGCGCCGCACCGCCATGCGCCGGCGCGCCGGCGCATGGCGGCTGCCGCGGCTCAGGTGCCCTGCGGTGCGGCAGCGATCGGCACGGCCGGAGCGGCAGGACCGGCGCCGGCCGCGGCCGCGGGCCTCGCCCCGACGACGCCGGCCTTCCTGAGGAGATCGGCCATGGCGAAGGAGCCGCCATCCGGCTGCCATTTCGGGTGCTGGCGGAGGTAGGTACTGCGGTCGCCCTTCAGGAGCCCGACGAAGACCTCGGCGACGATCCGCCCGCCGACCGCGCCGAGATGCCGGCCGTCGCCCTGCATCTGGGCCTCGCGCAGGATGTAGAACCAGAGCGGGGTCTCGACGGCGAGCCGGGGGTCGATGGCGCCGATGTCCACGAGGTCCGCGGCGGCCAGGGGTTCGACCCCGAGATGGCGCGCGACCGACTGGCCCGACGGGAGCCCGAAGGCGAGACCCCGGAGGAGGTTCCGCTGCGCGAGTGATTGCTGCTGCCCCTCGGGGATGCCGAGGAGCTTGAACAGGGCCGTGGAGAGGGTCGTGTCGATCTTCTTGTTGCGCGTTGCACTCTGTCCGTCGAAGTCGAAGAAGCCCTGCCAGTCGATGAAGCGCCGCGCCGCGCGCTTGCCGCCGCGCAAGTCCTCCGGATCCTTGTGCTTCGCATCGAGCCCGAAATCGAAGATGGGCGCTCCGAACGGCGGCCCTCCCGGCGGGCCGAAATTGGCAAGGTAGCGCGGCCGGACCTGGCTGTGGCCGAAACGGTAGGCGGCGACGGAGAACTCCACCGGGATGAAGGGCAGGTTGTTCCAGTCGTAGATCTGGCACGGCTCGTTCAGCACGGATTTGAGCATCGCCTGCCCCACGGTTGCCGGCAGGAACTCGTGCACGATGATCCATTGGTAGTGCCAGCGCACGAGCCTCTGCGCCTCGGCGAAGAGTGTGTCCGGGTCCGAAGCGCCTGCGGTGCGGAGCTCGTCGACGATGGCGTTGTGGAACTTCAGGAACGCCAGGTGGAGCTGCGCAATGATCAGGTTCTCGTCGTTGCGCGGATCGCCGATGAGCGCCCGGTCCTGGCTGTTGCGCGGCAGGTCGAAGCGCACGGTGCCGTCCGCGCTCGCTCCGTCGGAGCCGGGGATCGCCTCCACCAGCATTCTCGTCCGGCCGTCGTCCACCTCGCGATCATAGAGGTGGGGGGAGGCGCCCGGCCCCGAGCCGTAGACGCTGTCGAGCTCGAAGGCGGGCGTGCGGAAGTTGGTGATCGCCTCCGGATCCTGCTGCCGCTCGAGGCTGGAGGTCGGGTCGAACGTGATGTCGTGGTCGAGGAACTGGCCGAGAAAGGTCATTCCGGCCGGCATGTCCGGATTGTCCGGATTGTTCCCGGTGCCAGCGTCCATGATGCCGCCTCGCTCACCGACCTTGAGGAGCGCCTCGACCATGGAGCGGTCCTGGATGTCGCCCTGCGGGGGAAGGGTCGGGAACAGCCGGCCGAAACGCCCGGAATTGTAGTAGCGCGAATGCGGGGCGTTCATGCCCCGCGTCGAAACGAAGCCATGTCTCATGATTGTCCTCCCTCGGCTTCTGCGAGCCGCGGGAGGAAGGTACCACGATATGCAACTAATGATAAATGTCTTGTTCAGGTACAACCGGTAGTGTCGGTCGCGCGGCGGCGCTCACAGCCATCCGCGCCGCTTGAAGTACCAGTAGGGCAGGAGGGAGGAGAGGATCATCATGATCACGGCGAGGGGATAGCCGGCGAGCCAATGCAGTTCCGGCATATACTCGAAGTTCATGCCGTAGATGGAGGCGATCAGGGTCGGCGGCAGGAAGATCACCGCCACTACCGAGAAGATCTTGATGGTCGCGTTCTGCTCGATGTTGAGCAGGCCGAGCGTGGCGTCGAGCAGGAAACCGATCTTGTGCGCGATGAAGGCGGCGTGATCGGCGAGCGAGGCGACGTCGCGCGCCATCGTCTTCAGCTGCGCGCGCATCGCCTTCGTCACCTCCGGGCCGGTCGCGGCGCTCGCGAAGGTGATGAGCCGGCCCAGGCTCACCAGCGATTCCCTGATCTTGGAGGTGAGGTCGCCCTTCCGTCCGATCTGGCCGAGGATCGCCTCGAAGTCCCGGCGGTCCTGCGCCTTGATGTGACTGTGCTCGAAGATGCTGCCGGACAGCGTGTCGAGTTCCGCCCCCAACATCTCCAGCACGTCGGCAAGGCGGTTGATGATCGCATCGAGGAGGCCGGTGAAGGCGGTTTCGGCGCCGATCTGGCCCGAGCCGGGACGACCGGCGGTCGTCACGAAGGACTGGAACGGCAGCGGGTCGAAATGGCGGACGGTGATGAGCCGCGAGGGGGCCAGCACGAATGTGACGGGCGCCCCCACCGGGTTGGGCGTGTCCGCGGCCGCCAGAACCGTCGCGGTCATGTAGAGGGTGTCGTTGACGTGGTAGAGGCGGGAGGAAACCTCGATCTCGGCCATTTGCTCCGCCGTCGGCACCTTCAGCGCGAGCACCTCCTCCACGAGCGCGGCTTCTTCGGCCGTCGGCTGCACGAGGTCGATCCAGGCGGCCGCCCGGATGGCGCCGGGCGAAACCTCGCAACTGGCGAGCGTGTCGGCGGTGCAGGTGTAGAGCTTGATCATCGGGCCTCTGCACGTGAGCCCGAGGCCGCGGCGGGACAGGCACGCCCTCAGGCGGCTCCGGTGCGGATCCGGGCGAGCTTCCGTTCCCGCTCTACATAGGCCTTCGCCTCGCCGCTCTGGAAGATGCCGAGCGTCTCCGTGTCGTCGTCCGCGACCGGCGTCAGGGCCGTGTCCCGCCAGGCGCGGCGGTTCGGGTCGCGCTTGATGGCGTGATAGACGCGGCGCATCCGGCCCCAGAGCCACAGCCAGCGGACCTGCTTCGATACCGTCTCCGCCCAGAAGCGCGGGTAGAACGTGAAGGCCGGCTCGACCGGGAGGCCCGGCCTGCGGTCGCGGCGGTGCTTCAGCCGCACCAGGCCGCATTCGAGCGGGTGGATGCCCTCGATCCGGATCGACCCGATGAACCAGTTGAGCACGAAGAGCGCCTGCCCGACGCTGTTGCCCGTGGCCGCCGCCCGCCGCAGCACGCGCTCGACATGCTCGTCGGAATAGTAGATCTCCCACGCCCGCCGGTAGGCACCTTCCCATTCGTCCTGCGACATCAGCGGATGGCGCATGACGGCGTGGTTGAGGTCGTACTTGTTCAGGTCGGGGTCCATCCACGCGCCGGCGAGCCACAGCTTCTTGTGGTCCTCGGAACCGGGCAGCGGCGTCAGGAAGAAGAATTCGAGCAGGTCGACCGGCAGTTCCTCCTGGATGACGCGGATGTCGCGCTCGATGCGCTCCGGCGTGTCGTTCGGAAAGCCGAGGATGTAGCCGCAATAGGTGATCACCCGGGCAGTCTTCCAGGCGAGCAGCATCTTGCGATACTCGGTGATCTTGTTCTGCTTCTTCTTGGCAGCCTCGAGGTTGTCCGGACTGACGTTCTCCAGACCGATGAACACCCGCTTCACGCCGGCGCGCGCCGCCTTCTCGATGAAGTTCGGCAGGCGGTGGCAGAGCGTGTCGACCTGGATGATCAGGCGGATGTTGATGCCGTCCTCCTCGCGCAGCTTGATGAGGCGGTCGAAGATCGGCTCCCAGTCCTTGTTGCGCGCGAAATTGTCGTCCGTGATGAAGAAGTGGAGGATGCCCTGCGCCGCGTTGTCGCGCACGATCCGCTCGATGTCGTCGGGCGAACGGCGGCGCGACTTGCGGCCCTGGACGTTGATGATCGTGCAGAACGAGCACTGGAACGGGCATCCGCGGCCGGCGTCGAAGGACGAGTTCTCGCCGAAGGTGCGGCGGACGACCTCCGCCGGCAGATGCGGGGTCGGCACGCGTTCGATGCCGGGCAGGTCGGCCATGTGATTGTAGACCGGCTTCAGATTGCCGGCGATGGCGTCCCGCAGCACCTCCTCCAGCCGGCCTTCCTCCGCCTCGCCGGCGAACACGAAGGCGCCGAGATCGAGGGCCTTCTGAACGTTCGGCTCGATCTCGGGCAGCATGGCCAGCGTGCCGGAGACGTGGAAGCCGCCGATCCCGACGGTGACGCCTTTGCTCCGCAGGGCGGCGGCGATGTCGAGCGCGCGCGGGAACTGGTTCGACTGGACGCCGACGAGCATCACGAGGCCGCAATCGGCGGCCGCGATCGACCGTGCGATCCTCTCCGGCCTCACCCTGCGGTTCGTCTCGTCGATGGCGTCGATCTTCAGGTCTATGTTGTCGCCGAGGGCGTCAGTCCGCGCCACCGCGCTCGCGATGCCGTAGAGGCATGCAAGCGAATTGGCGGGTATCGGCGAACGGAACCATTGGATGACGTAGCCGTCGTCGTCATAGTGAGACGGCTTCACAAGAACCAGCCGGAACAATCTCCGGGGAGTCTTGCCCGCTTCCATGCTGCACTCCACCGATGCCGGTACGGCACAGTCGCACTCGCGTGCTGCAGGGGCAACCGATTTGGAGCCGCCGGTTCTCCTGCGGTCCCGGAGACGGCGCGAGACGGCATCCGCGCGAGGCCCGAATGGGTTGCGGGCCTCCGGAACTGTCGTTATATCACCGCTCCGGTCGGCGGAGTGTAGCGCAGTCTGGTAGCGCACCTCGTTCGGGACGAGGGGGTCGCAGGTTCAAATCCTGCCACTCCGACCATCTCTTCAGCGGCCCTCCCGAGGCCACCCCCTTGTAATCGGCTCCCTGTCGGCGCCGCGCCGTCTGGCGCGCTGCATCGCTCCAGGGCCAGGTCCGGGCCTCCCGTCTCATGCCGTTCTGCGCTGCGCGGTCGCATGCGGGCGGCGTGTCCCGGGGAGACGGGTCTCCCCGGGCTTTCCGGTCGCTTGCTCTCAGGCCACGGCCCCGCCGCGTGACGGACGGACGACCACCCGGCTACCCCTCGGCACGCGGTCGTAGAGGTCGATGACCTCGGCATTGAGGAGCCTTATGCACCCGGACGATACCGATCGACCGATCGACCAGGCCTCGTTGGTGCCGTGGATGCGGTAGAGCGTGTCGTGGCCGTTCTGGTAGAGGTAGAGCGCGCGGGCGCCGAGCGGGTTCTCCGGCCCACCCGGCATGCCCTTCGCCCATTCGATCAGTTCCGGCTCGCGCGCGATCATCTCGCGCGGCGGCGTCCAGGTCGGCCATTCCGCCTTTCGGGCGATGGTCGCGGTGCCGTCCCAGCCGAAGCCGTCGCGGCCGACGCCGACGCCGTAGCGCATGGCCTCGCCGCCTTCCATCACCAGCCAGAGGAAGCAGGCGTCGGGATCGACCACGATGGTGCCCGCGGGCTCGCCGGTCGGATCCGGCACAATCTGCCGCCAGAACTTGCGGTCGATCCTGGTCAGGTCGACCGCCTCGATCGGGAAGATCTCGGGCGATTTCGGGACAAGCATGACCGGCTCGACACGGGCGGGCGGCGGCGGCGAGGCGGTCTGCACCGAGCAGCCGGCAAGGGTCCATGCCGCCGAAGCGGCGAGAAAACTACGTCTGTTGAACATGATGACATCTCCGCTGAGGGTCCGGGGGCCTCCGCCGCCGAGGCGGGAAGGCCGTTCGAAAGTCTTCAGGCGGAGACGGCCCTCGGCGGGCCGTGCGGCACGGGCACGGTCCAGGCGGCCGGAAGGCCGTGGGAAACGGCATGGAAGCGAGCGCCGCCGAGCAGGCGCGGACCGATGTCGGCGGCGTCGTGAACCTGGTCGAAGAGGCAGGCGAGGAGCGCCGACCCGCTTTGGCATCGCTTCGCCGGGGCGGGCGTCGACGGCGCGCCGTTCGACTGCGCGAGCACGACCGGTGCCGGCGACGGCGCCGCGCCCGACGGAAATCGGCTGGCCGGGACCGTCGTGGTCACGAACGCAAGAAGCAGGGCGAGAATCGTCGAACAGATTCGGTTCACGGCGGGCTGAGTCGCCGGGCTTCTGGGCGGGATAAAGGCGGACGCGATCACGAACGGGAGAGTGCGAGCGCGACTTGTGGCCAACGTCCAGCGGCGGGCGCCCGGGAAACCCGCTCGACGACGCACGACCCTCCACGTCGTGGCGCGACGGGAACCTTGCGGCCGGCGCGCCATTCCCCGAAAGCGTCCCCAATTGAGAGAATGCTGATGCTGAAGTTCATCGGTGGCACCGTCGGAATCATCTTCCTGATCGGCCTCCTGGTCGTGATCGGGCTGCTGTCGCTGATCTTCTGACCGCTGCAGGCGGCCGGGTCGTCGGGCGCGCAGAATCAGGTGCATCGCACGGCTCGAAGTTGCTAATGCTCGGGCAGCGGCAGGCCTTGATCGCCGCGCGGCTCGAGGTTCGGAACGGGTGCGCCAGAATTCCTTCGACATCGCCATGGTGGGCGGCGGCATCAACGGCTGCGGCATAGCCCGGGACGCAGCCGGGCGAGGATTGTCGGTCTATCTCTGCGAGAAGGACGACCTCGCGAGCGCCACGTCCTCGGCCTCGACCAAGCTCATCCACGGCGGCCTGCGCTATCTCGAACATTACGAGTTCCGGCTCGTCCGCGAGGCGCTGGCGGAGCGCGAGGTGCTGCTGCGCGCCGCCCCGCACATCATCTGGCCGCTCCGCTTCGTGCTCCCGCACCACGAGGGGCTGCGCCCGGCCTGGCTGATCCGGCTCGGGCTTTTCCTCTACGACCATATCGGCGGCCGCAAGTTGCTGCCGCCCGCGCGCCGGCTCGATCTCGCCAAGGATCCGGCGGGCGCGCCGCTGAAGCCGGCGTTCCGGCGGGCCTTCGAATACTCGGATTGCTGGGTCGAGGACGCCCGGCTCGTCGTGCTCAATGCCGTCGACGCGGCGGAGCGCGGCGCGGTGATCGAGACCCGGACCGAGCTGATGACCGCCGAGCGCAAAAACGGGCTGTGGTCGCTCACCGTGCAGGACCGCCTCACCGGCGCGCAGCGCCGGATCGCAGCGAGGGCGCTCGTGAACGCGGCCGGGCCGTGGGTGGCGGAGGTGACCGCAGACCGGCTTGGCCTGCCCCTCGATGCCCCCGTGCGGCTCGTCAAGGGCAGCCACATCGTCGTGCCGCGGCTGTTCGACCACGACCGCGCCTACATCTTCCAGAATGCCGACAAGCGGATCGTCTTCGCGATTCCCTTCGAACGCGACTTCACCCTCGTCGGGACCACCGACCTCGATTTCCGCGGCGACCCGGCCTCACCTTCGATCGGAGCGGCCGAGACGGAATACCTGTGCGAGGCCGCAAGCGCCTATTTCCGGCTGCCGGTGCGGCCCGCAGACGTCGTCTGGAGCTATTCGGGCGTGCGCCCGCTCTACGACGACGGGGCGAGCGAGGCGCAGGCGGCGACCCGCGACTACGTGCTGAAGCTCGATGCGGGGGATGGGCTCGCGCCGCTCCTCAACGTCTATGGCGGCAAGATCACCACCTACCGGCGGCTGGCGGAGGCGGCGCTGGCGAAGCTCGCGCCGCGCCTCGGCCATGCCGGCGCACCCTGGACCGCGGATGCGGCACTGCCGGGCGGCGACTTCCCCGCCGACGGCTTCGAGGCCGAGGTGGAGGCGCTGCGCTCCGCGTGCCCGTTCTGCGGCCCGGAGACGGCGCGCCGGCTGGTCCGGGCCTACGGCACGCGTGCGCGCGGGATCGTCGGAGGCGTGTCGAGCGAGGGCGATTGGGGAACGCGCTTTGGCGCCGACCTGAGCGAGCGGGAGGTCCGTTACCTGATCGACCACGAATGGGCGCGCACGGCCGACGACGTCCTCTGGCGGCGCACCAAGCTCGGCCTTCGGATCGCGGCGACGGATCGCGAGCGGCTCGAGGCCTTCATGCGGCAGGCGGCCGGTGCGGCCGCGGCACCTGCGGCATGAAGCGGGACCGCAGGCGGGCCGGGCGATGACGGCCTTCGTTCTGGCGCTCGATCAGGGCACGACCTCGTCGCGCGCGATCCTGTTCGACGAGGCCGCGCGCATCGTCGCGGTCGACCAGCAGGAGTTCCCGCAGCATTTCCCGGCGCCCGGCCGGGTCGAGCACGATCCCGAGGACCTCTGGCGCACCACGCTGGAGACCGCGCGCGCCGCGATCGCGAAGGCCGGCGCGTCGGCCGCCCAGATCGCCGGCATCGGCATCGCCAACCAGCGCGAGACGGCGATCGTCTGGGACCGCCGGACCGGGCGCGCCATCCACCCTGCCATCGTCTGGCAGGACCGCCGGACGGCGGATCTCTGCGCCCGGTTGAAGGCCGAGGGGGCCGAGGCGGCCGTCACCGCGAAAACCGGGCTGATCCTCGATCCCTATTTCTCGGCGACCAAGATCGCCTGGATTCTGGCGAACGTGCCCGGCGCACGGGCGGCGGCCGAGGCCGGGCACCTCGCCTTCGGCACCGTGGACAGCTGGCTCCTTTGGCGGCTCACGGGCGGCCGCGTCCACGCCACAGACGTGACGAACGCCTCGCGCACGCTCCTCTACGACATCCATGCCCAGGACTGGGACGAGGGGCTGCTCGCGCTCTTCGGCATACCGAGGCGCATGCTGCCGGAGGTGCGCGATTGCGCCGCCGATTTCGGCGCCTGCGAGGCGGGGCTCTTCGGCGGGGCGATCGCCGTCCGGGGGATCGCCGGCGACCAGCAGGCCGCGACGATGGGCCAGGCCTGCTTCCGGCCGGGCATGGTGAAGTCGACCTACGGCACCGGCTGCTTCGCGGTGCTGAATACCGGCGCGGAGCCGGTGCGCTCCGCCAACAGGCTCCTGACGACGATCGCCTACCGCCTCGACGGCCGCGCCACCTATGCGCTGGAAGGCTCGATCTTCATCGCAGGCGCGGCGGTGCAGTGGCTCCGCGACGGCCTGAAGCTGATCGCGAGCGCGGAGGAGTCCGGGCAGCTCGCGGCCCTCGCCGATCCCGAGCAGGAGGTCGTCCTGGTGCCGGCCTTCACGGGGCTCGGCGCGCCGCATTGGGACGCAGACGCCCGCGGCGCCCTGTTCGGGCTGACGCGGGCGACCGGGCCGGCGGAGGTCGCGCGGGCCGCGCTCGACGCCGTGTGCTTCCAGACGCGCGACCTCATCGAGGCGATGCACAGGGACTGGCAGGGCCGCGGCGCGGAGACGGTGCTGCGCGTCGACGGCGGCATGGTGGCGAGCGAATGGACAATGCAGCGCCTAGCCGACATCCTCGACGCGCCCGTCGACCGCCCGGAGATCCTGGAGACGACGGCGCTCGGCGCGGCCTGGCTCGCCGGCCGCTCGGCCGGCCTCTGGCCCGACCAGGACGAGTTCGCGGCCCGGTGGCGGTGCGAGCGGCGCTTCCGGCCGGCGATGGCCGAACCCGTGCGCGCGCGGAAGGTCGAGGCCTGGCGCGACGCCGTGCGCCGGACGCTCCGGCGCGATCCGTCGGTCCCGGGTGCGGCCTGAAACGCGGCCGGCCCGGCCGCGCGCCGAGCCCTACTCGGGCGAGTAGGGGCGGACCATCAGGTTCTCGGTCACCTGGCGGACGCCGGGGGTCGATTCGGCCGCGACGCGGATTGCCCGCTTCTCCTCGGCGGAATTCACCATGCCCCAGATCTCGACCACGCCGTCATGGACGCCGACATTGGCGAGCCAGGGCATGCCCCAGGGCTGGGCCCGGATATGTGCCATGACGCTCTCGCGGATCTCCTGGTCGGTCGCCGCCGCGGCCGGCACGCTCACCGGCGCGCTGGCGAGCGCGCGGACGAGGTTGGAGCGGCTCACGATGCCGACGACGCGGCCGTCGCGGACGATCGGCAGGCGCTTCACGCCGTAGCGCTCCAGGCGGCTCGCGATCTCGGCAAGCGAGGTGGTCGGCTCAGCGGTGACGACGTCGCGGGTCATCACGTCGGCGACGCGCTGGCCGTGCGCCTTGACGTAGTCGTACCCGCTCGACGCGGTGTCGGTGAAGACGGAGAGCCACCAGGAGCGATGCCGCTCGGTGCCGAGCTCGTGGCGCCGCACGAGATCGCCCTCGCTCAGGATGCCCAGGAGCTTGCCCGTCGAATCGACGACCGGGACTGCGCTGATGCGGTGGCGGAGCAGGACGTCTGCGGCCTCCCGGACGGTCATGTCGGGCGGCACGGTAATCACGTCCGTGGTCATCACGTCGGCTGCGTTCATCTCAATCCTCCCAAAGTCTCGGCGGCGGCGAGGATAGGCCCCGACGCCGTTAAGGCAACTAGCCGCGGCGGCATTCGGCGTACTTGATCCAGCGCAAAGCCGCGCCGGAAGCCGGGCTTACGCTTGCCAGGTGCCGATGCGCGGCTAACGTCTGCGCGCGGACTCGGAATCAGCGGGGGAGAACGCGCAATGGTGGGGATTCGAACGGTCGGGCTCATCATGCCGGGAGCCGCGGCTGTCGCGCCGGCACTGGCCGCATGCCGGGCGGCGCTCGGCGGGGCGGGTGGCAGGGTCGTCGGCATCATGGTGACTCCGAGCGTGGTCTCCTATGCGCTCCCGGCCGAAGTCTCGATGCCGACCTTCATCGAGGCCCAGCTCCAGGCCAACGACCGAACGGCGCGCCGCGCGGAAGCGGAGCTTCGCAGGGAATGCGAGGCCGGCGGCCTGGAGTTCGAGTGGCATTGCAAGGATGTTGCCGATTACCGGGTGTCGATCCATGCCGGTCGCATGGCGCGCACCGTCGATCTGGTGATCGTGCCCCAGATCGGAGACGAGGAGGCGGTTGGCCACCACGACATCGACGAGGTGGTGTTCGAGGCGGGCCGGCCCGTGCTCGCCCTGCCGGCCGGATGGTCGGGGCCGGCGCTCGCCCGCCGCGTCGTGGTGGCGTGGGACGGTGGGCGCGAGGCCGCGCGCGCGGCCTTCGACGCGCTGCCGCTGCTCGAGCGGGCCGAAGCCGTCCGGGTCGTCGCGGTGCGCGAGGCCGATACCTCGCACGGGCCGAAATCGACGGCGGCGGACGCGCTGACGGCGGCGCTCGCGCGCCATGGCGTTCCGGCAGAGGCGGCGGCGGTCGAGCCGGGGCCGAGCGGAATCACGGCGACGCTCCTCGACCAGGCGGCCGCGTTCGGCGCGGACCTCATGGTCATGGGCTGCTACGGCCATTCGCGCATGCGGGAGATGATCCTCGGCGGCGTCACGCGCGACCTCCTGGCGAAGCCGCCGCTGCCGCTTCTCCTGTCCAACTGAAGCCCTAGCCGAGCAGCCGCACGATGAACGGCGCGATGAGCGCCGTCGCCAGCCCGTTGAGGGCCATGGCGAGCGCGGCGAAGGTGCCGGCGACCGGGTTCACCTGGAGCGCGCGGGCGGTGCCTATGCCGTGTGCCGCGAGGCCGACCGCGAGGCCGCGGGCGCGCCAGTCCCGGATGCGGAGCAGGTTCATCAGCGGCGTGACCAGCACCGCGCCGGTGATGCCGGTGGCGATGACGAGGACGGCGGTGAGCTCCGGCACGCCGCCGACCTCGCGCGCGACGCCCATCGCGATCGGCGCCGTCACCGATTTGGGCGCGATGGAGGCGATGAGCGCCGGGCTCCCGCCGAGCGCCGCGGCGATCAGCACCGCGCTCGCCACGCCGGTGACGGAGCCGACGAGCAGCGCGCCGAAGAGCGGGACGACGTTCCGCCTGATCTCGGCCCGGTAGCGGACGATCGGGATCGCCAGCGCGACGGTCGCCGGGCCGAGCAGGACGTGGATGAACTGCGCGCCGGCGAAATAGGTCGGGTAGTCGGTCCCGGTGCCGATCAGGACGGCGCCGACGATCGCAATCGTGATGAGCACGGGATTGGCGGCGGGGTGCCGGCCCGTCAGGGCGGCCAGCCGGTCGGCGGCCAGATAGGCGGCGAGCGTCAGCGTCAGCCAGAAGAGCGGTGAGCTCGCGAGGTAGACCCAGAAGGAGACCGGATCGCCGACCATCGCTTCAGTCCGTGCCGTCGCCGAACCAGCGCGCGAGCGCGAGGAAGGTGAGCGCGGTGACGGCAAGCGTCAGGATGGTGGAGAAGAGCAGCACGGCAAGGATCGGGAGCGCCTCCCGGCCGAGCAGGCCGAGATGCTGCAGCACGCCGACGCCGGCCGGGACGAAAAGCAGCGACAGGTGGCGGAGGAGCAGATCCGCAGTGTCCGCGACGGCCTCGTAGAGGGGCGGCCAGAGCCCGGCGAGAAGGGCGAACATCGCGAGCCCCAGCACGGGGCCCGGCACAGGAATGCCCGCGAAGCGGGCGAACGCCTCGCCTGCGAACTGGAACGCCACGATGAGCACGAAGGCCTGAAGCATGCCGCAGCCCCCTTGGTTCGACCGCCTCGGCGCAGTCAACCACAACGCCGTCGAAATGAAACGCCCGCAGCCGGGGCCGCGGGCGCTCCGTCTTCAGGCGGGCCGGGCGATCAGAAGCGGTTCGCCGGGATCTTCAGGTAGGCGTTGCCGTCGGATTCCGGGGCCGGCAGGCGGCCGCCGCGCAAATTGATCTGGAGCGCGTGCAGCATTCGGTCGGGCAGCGGCAGGGTGCGGTCGCGTTCCTCGCGCACCTTCACGAACTCGGCCTCGGAGACGCCGCCCTTCAGGTGCTTGTTGTCGCGCTTGTGCTCGGCGACCGTCGCCTCCCACATCGGCTCGCGGCCGCCCTGGCAGTAATCGTGGCCGACGAAGAGCCTCGTGTCGTCGGGCAGCGCGAGGAGCTGCTGGATCGAGCGATAGAGCACGGCAGCGTCGCCGCCCGGGAAATCCGCCCGCGAGGTGCCGGAATCCGGCACCATCAGCGTGTCGTGGACGAAGGCGGCGTCGCCGATCACGTAGGTGATCGAGCCGAGCGTGTGGCCGGGCGAGAGCATCACGCGCGCCTCGAGTTCGCCGATGCGGAAGGTGTCGCCGTCGGCGAACAGCCGGTCGAAGTCGCGGCGCGGATCGAACACGCCGTGCAGGTTGTAGAAGCCGGACCAGAGTTCGGCGATCTCCAGCACCTTGTCGCCGATCGCCTGCGGCGCGCCGAGCTTGTCCTTGAGATAGGCGGCAGCCATGACGTGGTCGGCATGCGGATGGGTGTCGAGGATCCACTCGACGGTCAGGCCGCGCTCCTTCACGAAGGCGACGATCTCGTCGGCCGATTTCGTGCTCGTGCGGGCGTGCTTGGGATCGAAGTCCCAGACGGCGTCGATGATGGCGGCCTTCTTCGTCGCCGGGTCGGCGACGACGTACTGGATGCTGCCGGTGTCCTTCTCGTAGAACCCGGTCACGTCCGGCGAACCGGGTCCGCGGGACGGGCTGGTGCGGGTCGTGCTCATCGTCATCTCCTCAGGGTTTGGATCTGCGCGGTGCGGCCGGTCAGCCGGCTGCTGAAACGCGGTTTTGGGGTGGGCAGCCGGGCGGGGTCCGGCTCGCCAGGCGGGGCGCTTCGCCGCCGCGCGCCAGCCGCGCCGTCTGCGGGTCGAGCGCGGCGATGGCGTGGAACTGGCTGAGAAAGACCTCGCCCGTCAGATCGTGCAGGAAGTGGCTCCGCTGCAGCCGGTCCATCACGGGGCCCTTCACCTCCGAAAGGTGGAAGGTGACGCCGAGATCCTTCAGGCGCTGGTTGATCGCCTCCAGGCTCTCCAGGGCGCTGGCGTCGATCTCGTTCACCGCGGTGCACATCAGGACGACGTGCTTCAGCTCGGGCCGGTCGGCAACGAGGTCGTAGAGCTTGTCCTCCAGATAGCGGGCATTGGCGAAGTAGAGGCTCTCGTCGACGCGTACGCTCAGGATCGCGTCGCTGGTCGCCACCTCGTGCCGGAGCACGTTGCGGAAATGCTCGGTGCCGGGGACTAGGCCGACGACCGCCATGTGAGGGCGGCTGCTGCGGTAGAGGAAGAGCAGGATCGACAGCGCGACGCCGGCCGTCACGCCCGCCTCCACGCCGACGAGCAGCGTCACGAGGATCGTCGCCGCCACCGCCGCAAAATCCGCCTTGGCATAGGACCAGGTGCGGCGGAGCACGGAGAAATCGACGAGCGACAGAACGGCGACGATGATCGTCGCGGCGAGCGTCGCCTGGGGCAGGAAATGGAGCGCCGGCGTCAGGAACAGGGTGGCGAGCGCGATGCCGACCGCGGTGTAGGCGCCGGCCGCCGGGGTCTCCGCGCCGGCGTCGTAATTGACGACGGAGCGTGCGAATCCGCCCGTGACCGGGTAGCCGCCCGAGACGCCCGAGGCGATGTTCGACGCGCCAAGCGCGATCAGCTCCTGGTCCGGGTCGATGCGCTGCCGGCGCTTGGCGGCGAGCGTCTGCGCGACCGACACCGATTCCACGAAGCCGATCACGCTGATGAGCGCCGCCGACCCGGCGAGCGAGATCCAGAGGTCCGGATCGAGCGAGGGCATGGTCGGGCTCGGCAGGCCGCTCGGGACGTTCCCGACGAGCCGGACGCCCGTCTCGGCGAGTCCGAGGCTCCACGCGGCGAGCGTGGTGGCCGCCACCGCGACGACCGGGCCGGCCTTGGTGGCGACGTCCGCCAGGCGCGGCGAAAGGCCGAGGCGGACGAGGAGCGGCTTCATGCCCTTACGCACCCAGAACAGGAAGCCGAGGGCCGAAAGGCCCACGATGACCGTCGGCAGGTTGATCGCCCCGATCGAGGAGGCGAGCGACAGGACGATCTCGGGCAGGGTCTCGCCGGAGGCGCTGACGCCGAGGATGTGCTTCAGCTGGCTTGCGGCGATGATGATGCCGGAGGCGGTGATGAAGCCGGCGATCACCGGGTGGCTCAGGAAGTTGGCGAGGAAGCCGAGCCGGAGCAGGCCCATCCCGGTCAGGATGAGGCCGGACAGGATGGCGAGCACGATCGCCGCCGCGAGGTATTCCGGGCTGCCCTGTGCCGCTACCTTGCCGACGGCTGCCGCCGTCATCAGCGAGACCACGGCGACCGGGCCGACGGCGAGCGTCCGGCTCGTCCCGAAGAGCGCGTAGGCCACGAGCGGCAGGATGCTCGCATAGAGGCCGATCTCGGGCGGCAGCCCGGCGAGCAGCGCATAGGCGAGCGACTGCGGGATCAGCATGATCGTGACGATCACCGCCGCGACCAGGTCGTTGGTGAGGACGTGCCGGTCGTAGCCGCGCGCCCAGCCGATGATCGGCAGGTAGCGCTGCAGACCCTTGCCTTTCGGTCTGGACGTCCCGACCGTGCGCGGCGGGGCCGCCTCGGGCGAGCCATTCATTGCGATGCTCCAGTGCGATGGATTGCCCGGACCGGCCGGGCATCGGGGCTCACATGCCGAGCCGCTCGGGCCTGGCGAGGTACTCCCGCCCCTTCAGCATGGCCTGCCAGTAGATCGGCGGCAGGATGCGCTCCTTGAGGTACCACGCGAGCCGGCTCGGCTTGGTCCCGTCGATCACCCATTTCGGGAAGGTCGGCAGCAGCTTGCCGCCATAGCCGAACTCGGCGAGCACGATCTTGCCGCGCTCCACCGTCAGCGGGCACGAGCCGTAGCCGTCATAGGCGGCGGCATGCGCGACCTTGCCGATGTCGAAGAGGACGTTCTCGGCGACCACCGGCGCCTGCTTGCGCGCCGCCGCGGCGGTCTTGGCGTTCGGCATGCCGCCGACGTCGCCGAGCGCGTAGACGTTGGCGTAGCGCTTGTGGCGGAGGCTCGTCGGGTCGACGTCGACCCATCCGGCGGCGTCGGCAAGCGGGCTCACGCGAATGAAGTCGGGCGCCTTCTGCGGCGGACAGACATGGATCATGTCGAACCGCTTCTCGACCGTCTCCTCGCCCTCAGGCGTGGTCGTCCGGAACCACGCCGTCCTCGACGGGCCGTCGATGCGGACGAGGTCGTGCCCGAAGCGGAGATCGATCCCGTAGGTCTTCACGTACTCCATGAGGGCGGGGACGTATTCCTTCACCCCGAAGAGCGCCGCGCCGGCATTCAGGAACTCGATGTCGATGTTCTTCAGGACGCCGGCGCGCCGCCAATGGTCGGCGGAGAGGTACATGACCTTCTGCGGCGCCCCGGCGCACTTGATCGGCATGGGCGGCTGGGTGAACAGCGCGCGGCCGG
The DNA here is from genome assembly GCF_052655945.1 of Faunimonas sp. B44. Classification (NCBI taxonomy): domain Bacteria; kingdom Pseudomonadati; phylum Pseudomonadota; class Alphaproteobacteria; order Hyphomicrobiales; family Afifellaceae; genus Faunimonas; species Faunimonas sp. B44. Next base: position 575,766 of record NZ_JBQYEX010000001.1, read on the forward strand.
CCTTCAGCTCCTGCACGAGCTTCCAGGTGTAGGGCGCGAGGTCGTAGCGGTAGTTCGAGGTCACGCCGTTCCGGCCGAGCGTCTCCGGAAGCCCCTCGATCGCGTCCCAGTCGACCTTCAGGCCGGGGGCGACGATGAGGTGCTCGTATCGCACGACCCGGCAGCCTTCCACGATCAGCGCGTTGGCGTCCGGTTCGAAGGCGACGACCGCCTCGTTGATCCAGGTGACGCCGGCCGGCAGCACGTCCGCCATGTCGCGCCGGGTCTCCTCCGGGCGGAACACGCCGCCGCCGACCAGCGTCCAGCCGGGCTGGTAATAGTGCACGGTCGACGGGTCGATGAGCGCGATGTCGAGGCTGTCGTCGCGATGGAGGAGGCTCGCGGCCACTGCGATGCCGGCGGCGCCGCCGCCGACGATCACGATCTGGTGGCTGCTCTCCGCCATGTCGGTCGGCACGCGGCCGAGATTGGCGATGCGCCGGACGGCGCCGCTCATGTCGTAGCCGGCGGCCCTGGCGCGGGCGAGGATGTCCGGCACCGGGCGCTTGCCGGCCTGCGACAGCGACCACAGGGTGGCGGAGCGCGTGCCCGTGCGGCAATAGGCGATCACCGGCTTCGGGAGCTCGGCCATGGCCTTCTCGAACTCGGCGACGTTCTCATCCGACACCTTGCCCGGCACGACGGGCAGGTAGCGGGCTTCCAGACCGTTCGCCTCGGCCGCGCGGCGGATTTCCTCGAAGGTCGGCTGGTCGGCGCCCTCGCCGTCCGGGCGGTTCACGACGACCGAACGGAAACCGGCGGCGGCGATTTCGGCCATGTCCGACGGCTCGAGCTGCGGCCGGACCGCGATCTCGTCTGTGATGAACTTGTGCTCCATGGAATCCTCCTCAGGCGCGCTCGGCGGAGAGCGAGCCGCTCGTTATGGCCTTTGTCGGGACCTGGCGGGCGAGCCACATGCCGGCCAGCATGGCCGGGACGAAGACGAGGGTGCCGGTCGCGGCGAGCGGCAGCGCGGTGAGCGCCGGACCGGGACAGAAACCCCCGAGGCCCCAGCCGAGGCCGAACATGGCGGCGCCGGCGAGCAGCCGCGGGTCGAGATCCTGCCGTGTCGGCAGCTCGAATCGGCTGCCGAGGAGCGGCACCTGCCGCGTCCAGGTGAGCCGGTACCCTACGAAGGCGACGAGCACGGCGCCGCCCATCACGAAGGCGAGGCTCGGGTCCCAGGTGCCGAACAGGTCGAGGAAGTTCAGCACCTTTGCCGGGTTCGCCATGCCCGAGACGACCAGCCCGAGGCCGAACAGCAGGCCGGTTGCGTAGCCGATGGCGTTGCGCATGGATCAGGCTCCCATCAGGTGGCGCGTCACGAACACGGTCGCGATCGCAATTGCCATGAAGGTCAGGGTGGCGGCGACGGAGCGGATCGAGAGGCGCGACATGCCGCACACGCCGTGGCCGCTGGTGCAGCCGTTGCCGAGCACCGACCCGAAGCCGACGAGGAGGCCGGCGATTCCCATCAAGACGTAGTTGGTCGAAACCGTCTGCTCGACGGGCGCGCCGGTCGCGAACTGCGCCAGGAGCGGGGCGGAGAAAATGCCGAGGATGAAGGCGATGCGCCATCCCCGGTCCTCCGCGAGCGGAGGAAGCAGGCGGCTGACGATGCCGCTGATGCCGGCGATCCGGCCCATGAAGAGCATGAGCAGGACGGCCGAAAGGCCGATCAGCATGCCCCCTAGGGTGGAGGCGACGGGCGTGAATTCGGTCATTGTCGTTCCGGATCGTTATTCGTCGGGCGGAAGAAGTCCGGCGCGGCGATGGCCGCGCCGGCTTCGCCGATCAGGCGTTGAGCGGCTGCTCGACGAGCCTGACCGGCAGCTTCAGGTAATGGACGCCGTTCGCCTCCGCCTCCGGGAACTTGCCGGCGCGGATGTTGGTCTGGATGGACGGCAGGAGCAGGAGCGGCGCGGCGAGCCCGGCGTCGCGCTGGCGCCGCCACGCCACGAACTCCTCCTTGGTGCGGCCGGCGAGGTGCACGTTCTTCTTCTCCTCGGCGACGGTGGTCTCCCAGGCATAGGCGTCTCGGCCCGGGGCCTTGTAGTCGTGGCACATGAAGAGCCGCGTCTCGTCGGGCAATGCGAGCAGGCGCTGCATGGAATCGTAGAGCTGGTCGGCGTCGCCGCCCGGGAAATCGGCGCGCGCCGTCCCGTAGTCCGGCATGAACAGCGTGTCGCCCACGAACACCGCGTCCGCGATCCGGTAGGCGACGTCGGCCGGCGTATGCCCTGGCACGAAGATCACCTCGGCCTCCAGGGCGCCGATCCGGAACCGCTCGCCGTCGGCGAAGAGGCGGTCGAACTCGGAGCCGTCGCCGGAGACGTCGGTGAGGTTGAAGACCGGCCGGAAAATGCGCTGGACGTCGCGGATGTGTTCGCCGATCCCGACCCTCGCCCCCGTCTTGAGCTTCAGATAAGGGGCGGCGGACAGGTGGTCGGCATGGGCGTGCGTCTCGAGGATCCACTCGACCGTCACGGCTTCCTCCGCGGCGCCGGCGAGGATCGCGTCCGCCGAGGCGGTGGAGGCCTTGCCGGAGCGGTGATCGAAATCGAGGACGGGATCGACGATGGCGCCCTTAGCGGTCGCCCGGTCCCACACCAGATAGCTTATCGTGTTCGTCGGCTCGTCGAAGAAGGCCCGGATGGCGAGCGCATCTGTCCTGCTCATGGTTTCAGCTCCCCAGCTGCGGCCGAACGGTCGGCCATTCGGTGTGGACCTATATATTAGCACATGCTAAATTAGCAATACATAAATCCGAGGACGTTCCATGACCCTTCAAGATGCGCTGGACCCGCTCGAGGCGAAGGCCGAAGAGGCGGTCGCGATGCTCCGCCTGCTGGCCAACGAGAAGCGCCTTCTGATCCTCTGCAGGCTCGCCGGCCAAGGCGAGATGTCGGTGACCGCGCTCGCCGAGGCGGTGCGGCTCAGCCAGTCTGCACTGTCCCAGCATCTGGCGAAGCTCCGCGCGGACGGGCTGGTGAGGTCGCGCCGAAGCGCGCAGACGCTCTACTACCGCGTCGGCGACCCGCGCGTGGCGAAGCTGCTCGAGACGCTGCAGGACATCTACTGCCCGACCTGAGCGCCGCCCGGGCCGCCCGCCGCTCCGCACCGCCTCAGGCCGGATCGGCGTAGTCCTCGCTGCGCCGCAGCCGCGCGGCCGCGGCCTGGTCGAGGACGACGCGGACCCGCGGGTGCAGCTGGAGCGCGCTTGCCGGGCACATCGCGGTGACGGGCCCCTCGATCATGCGCGCGACCGCATCCGCCTTCGCCGCTCCCGTCGCCAGGAGCACGATCTTCCGGCTCTCCAGGATGGTGCCGATGCCGACCGTGACGGCATGGTCCGGCACCGTGCCCGCACCGTCCTGCTCTCCGGCGTTCGCGGCCATCGTCGTGCGGGTCAGGCGTCTCAGGCGGCTGCGCGAGCCGAGGCTCGAGCCCGGCTCGTTGAAGGCGATGTGGCCGTTGTCGCCGATGCCGAGGAAGCAGAGCGCGAAGCCGCCGGCCCGCGCGATCTCGGCCTCGTAGCGGAGCGCCTCCGCCTCCGGGTCGGCCGCGTCGCCGCGGATCAGTCCCTCCCGGCGCGCCGCGATTCCGATCCGGTCGAAGAGATGGCGCCGCAGGAAGGCGTTGAAGGACGCCGGGTGGTCGGGCGGCAGCCCGGCATATTCGTCCAGCATGAAGGGCAGGACGCGGCCGAACGAGAGCCCGCCCTCCGCGGCCCTGGCAGCCAGCCGGTCGTAGACCGCGACGGGCGTGCGCCCGGTCGGGAACGCGATCGCGGCGGGCGCCGCCAGCGACGCGATCTCGGCCGCGATGAGCTCGGCGGTCCGGGCCGCGGCATCGTCCGCGGATGCAAAGATGGCGACTCGCATCGTCCTCCCGATCGGCGCTGGCCCCGGCGTCGAACGCGGGCTATGCAACGCCCCGGCTGACCTCTGGAGAGACGATCGAGATGCAGCACGGTTCCGTTACCGCCGAGGATCTGCGCGCAGCCGGCTGGGAGACCATCCCCGAGGAGGGCTTCCTCGGCCATGTCGGCCCCCTGTGGCAGTGGACCGGCGCGGACGGCCCGCGCTTCGGCTTCATCGCCGAGCCGAAGCATCACAACAAGCGCGGCGTCGTGCAGGGCGGCATGCTGATGACCTTCGCCGACCGCTCGATGGCGCTCGCCGGCCGGGCGATCACCGGAAACATGCCGCAGGCCACCATCCAGCTCGACATCCATTTCGTATCGGCGGTGGACATCGGCGAGTTCGTCGAATCGCGGGCCGAGGTCGTGCGGCGGACGAGCTCGCTGCTCTTCATCCGGGGCACCCTCAGCGTCGGCGACCGGATCGTGGCAACCGGCAACGGCATCTGGAAGGTGATGCGCCCCGAGCGCGGGAAGCCGGCGGGCGCCGCCGGCATGCAACCGGCCGAACCGTAGGGGTCCCCTCCGAGGACCCGGCGGCGGCTGGCACTTGCCGCCCCCCTCCGCTAAACGGGCCGGGCTGCCAAGGCGGCCGTCCGGCGCCGCGTTCACTGCTCCGAGAATCCCGATGGAACGACACGACGAACGCGACCTCACCGCGAGTGATGCTGCTCACCCTGCTGCCTCCGGCCCGGCCATGCGCCATGCCCGCGCCGAGCGGGCCGACGAGCGCTTCGTGCGGGGCAGGGGCCGGTACACCGACGACATCAACCTGCCGGGGCAGCTCCATGCCGCCTTCCTGCGCGCGCCCTTCGCCCACGGCGAGCTGAAATCGGTCGACGTCGAGGCCGCCCGGGCGGTCGAGGGGGTCGTGGCGGTCTACACCGCCGGGGACGTCCAGCGCGCCGGCTTTCGCGGGTCCCGGTCGAACGTCCCGCCGCCGGGCGCGACCGGCTTCTTCCACAATCCGCCCCGCCCGCTGCTCGCCGCCGGCCGCGTCCGGCACGTCGGAGAGGCGATCGCTATGGTGGTGGCGCGCAGCCGTGCGATCGCCGAGGAGGCGGCCGAGCAGATCGCGCTCGATTTCGACACGCTCCCGGCCGTGATCGACCCGCTCGCGGCGATGGCGGCGGACGCCCCGCAGATCTGGCCGGAGGCGCCCGGAAACGTCAGCTTCGAATGGCATGCCGGCGATGCGGAGGCCGTGGCCGCCGCCATGGAGCGCGCGCTCCGCGTCGCCCATGTGCGGCTCGTCATTCCGCGCGTCGCCGGCAATCCGCTCGAGCCGCGAAGCGCGATCGGCCAGTACGACCCGCAGTCGGGCCGCTATACGCTCCACAGCGGATCGCAGGGCGCGCCGGCGCTCCGCGACGGCGTCGCCGAGATGCTGCCCGACCTGCCGCCGAACGGGCTGCGGGTGATCACGCCCGACGTCGGCGGCGGCTTCGGGCTGAAGACCTCGCCCTATCCCGAGCATGCCCTCCTTCTCTTTGCCGCGCGCGAAACGGGTGCTCCCGTCAAGTGGACGGCGAGCCGCGGCGACAGCTTCCTTTCCGACAATCACGGGCGCGACAGCGTGGTCGAAGGCTGGCTGGCGGTCGATGCCGACGGCCGCTTCCTGGCCTTGCGCGCGGAGGTCGTGGGCGTGCTCGGCGCCTATCTCTCGCGTGCCGGCACCATCGTGGCGACGCGGCACATCGCCTCCGGCCTCGCCGGGCCTTACAGGACGCCGCTCATCGCGGTGCGGTCGCGCGGCGTCTTCGCCAACACCATGTCGACCGGCCCCTATCGGGGCGCCGGGCGGCCCGAATCCTCCTATCTCGCCGAGCGGCTCATCGAGGAGGCGGCGCGCGAACTGCAGGTTGATCCGGTCGAGCTCCGGCGGCGCAACCTCATCGCGCCGGAGCAGGTCCCGTACCGGACGCCGCTCGGCCACCTCTACGACAGCGGCGACTTCGGCGCGCTGCTCGACAAGGGGCTCGCCGAGGCCGACTGGGCCGGCTTCGCCGCGCGCCGCGCGGCTTCGGAGGCGCAAGGCAAGCTGCGGGGCAGGGGGCTCGCGCTCTTTCTCGAGATCGCCGGCGGCATCCTGGACGAGACGGCGGAGATCCGGATCTCCGCCGACGGCCTGGTCGAGCTCCGCACCGCCTCGCAGTCGAACGGCCAGGGCCACGACCGCAGCCTCAGCGCGGCCGCCGCCCGCATCCTGCAGATCCCGCAGGAGAGGATCGTGGTGATCGAGGGTGACACCGACGAGACGCCGGGCGGGCCGCCGAGCGTCGCCTCGCGCTCGGCCATGATGACGGGGGGCGCGATCGTCGCGCTCTGCCGCACGGTGATCGAGCGGGCGCGCCGCGCGGCCGCCGAGGAGATGGAGGTCGCCGAAGGCGACCTCGACTATGCCGACGGCGCCTTCACGGTGCGCGGCACCGACCTCCGGCTCGGCCTCCTCGACCTGGCGGCGCGCCTGCGGGCGCGCGGCGAGGGTGCCGTTACGCTCGACGGCACGGAGAGCATTGCGGCGGACCACCCGACCTTCCCGAGCGGCTGCCACGTCGCCGAGGTCGAGATCGACCGCGAGACGGGCAGCCTGTCGGTGGTGGCGTACACGGCGATCGAGGACGTCGGCACGGTGCTGAACGAGGCTGCGGTGGAAGGCCAGATCATGGGCGGCGTCACGCAGGGGCTCGGCGAGACCCACCTCGAGGCCTGCCTCTACGATGCGGACGGCCAGCTCGTGACGGGCTCGTTCAACGATTACGCCATGCCGCGGGCCTGGGACGTGCCGGCGTTCCGGCTCGGCTTCTCCCCGACTCTGAGCCCGGCCACCCCGCTCGGCGCCAAGGGCGCGGGCGAGGCCGGCACGACGGGGGCGCTGCCCGCCATCATGAACGCCGTGAACGACGCGCTCGCCTCGGCGGGCGCGGCCCCGGTCGACATGCCGGCCAAGCCCGAGATCCTGCTGCGGCGCCTGCGCGAGGCGGCGAACGGGTAGCGGCGGGCCGGGGGGCGGCCCGGCCGCGCCGTTCAGACGTAGAGGGGGGCGGCCCGGCCGCGCCGTTCAGACGTAGACGGTGCCGTCGAAGAGCTTGCGGGCGGTCCGGAGGATCGCGGCGCGCTCCACGCTCCCGGCCTCGTCGAGATCGACCACGACCGTCATCTCGCCCGTCGGATGCTCGACGGAGAGCGCCTTCCGCCGGCCGGGCGGGACGACGGCGCGGCTCGCGCCGGGGCTTCCCGGCAGGAGGCAGGCGGTCGCGACGCTGACGGCGCCGAGCACGCCGATCGTGGAATGGCAGCGGTGCGGGATGAAGGTCCGCGTGGCGATCGCGCCGCCGGCCTTCGGCGCCGAGACCATCGTCATCTTCGGGACCGACTTCTCCCCGACGTCGCCGAGATTCATCATCGGCCCGGCGGCGAGCCGGATCGCCTCGATCCTCGCCCTCAGCGCAGCGTTCGCCTCCAGCGCCTCCGGCGCCTCGTCGCCCGCGATGCCGAGATCGGAGGCGCGCATCACCACGCAGGGCATGCCGTTGTCGATGAGCGTCGCCTCCACCCCCTCGATGACGTCGACGGCGTTCCCCGTCGGCAGCAGCGCGCCGCAGGAGGATCCGGCCGTGTCCCTGAAGGCGATCGGGACCGGCGCGGCGCCGCCCGGCACGCCGTCGATCCGCGCCGCGCCGTCGTAGCGGGGCTCGCCCGCCGGCGTCTCCACCGTGGCGACCGCCACCTGGCCGGTGTTCTCCATGTGGATCGCGACGTCGGTCGTCTCGCCGGCCGCCTTCACCAGCCCGCGCTCGATCGCGAACGGGCCGACGCCGGCCAGGATGTTGCCGCAGTTCTGCGCGTCGGTGACGATCGGGCGGTCGACGAAGACCTGCAGGAAGAGGTAGTCGACGTCGACCCCCGGGCGCTCCGACCGCCGAACCACCGCCACCTTGGAGGTGAGCGGGTCGGCGCCGCCCATGCCGTCGATCTGGCGCGGGTCGGGCGAGCCCATGACGCGCAGCAGCAGCCGGTCGCGCGCGGCCGGGTCCGACGGCAGATCGGCGGCGAGGAAATACGCGCCCTTCGAGGTCCCGCCCCGCATCCACATGAAGGGCAGGCCACGCTGCAGGTGCGGCTTCGCCATCAGAGCTCGTCCACGGTGCGCGGGAAGATCGACTGGAACGCCTCGGCGTAGCGCGCCGGCCGGCCGCCGGCCTGGCCGCCCGAGTTCCGCCGGAACTGGTTGGCGCGGTTCTCCGCGACGTTCGTGTAGTAGCCCCAGAGGTGCTCCTGGCCTTCCATGCACTCGATCGCGGCGCGCTTCTTGTCCCAGACCTCCGTGATGTCGAGGATGGTGTCCGGCTTCCAGCCGCACTGCTCGCTCTGGTGCGGCTCGAACAGATAGAGCTGCGGCGCGCCGAGCACTTTCTCGCCCGGATTGTGGCCCCAGGCCTGTGCGATCATCCGGCATTCGAGCGCGACCTTCGTCGCGTAGGGATGGTCGGTGTTGTACGGGTCGTCGAGCGAGTGCGAGAGCATGAATTTCGGCTGCACCTTGCGGATCACGTCCACCAGCCGGAACTTGGCGTCGCGGTCGAGATCGAGCGGGTAGTCGCCGAGGTCGAAGAAGACCATGTCGCCGACGCCGAGCGCCTTGCCGGCGGCCTCCGCCTCGCGGCGCCGCGCCTTCTTCACCTTGTCGAGCGTGACGTCCGGCTCCTTCCACAGCTTGGCGCTCTCGCCGCGCTCGCCGAAGGAGAGGCAGACGACGGTGACGTCGTAGCCCTTCTGGGCGTGGAGCGCGATGGCGCCCCCGCAGCGCCAGACGAAATCGGCGGCATGCGCGCTGATGACGAGTGCGGTCGGCATTCGGTTTCCTTGTCGTTCACGGTGAGTCTTCTCCGGTGCACCCCGGCGGGCGCCCGACAGCCTGGCCGTGCATGGACCGGCCGCCCCGGGCCGTCAACATCGGGGAGGCGGGAGGCAACTGCGCGATCGCACGGCCCGCCAGGCTCCGCAGGCCGCCGCGGTGCGGCGGGCACGCGGTTGCGGGCAGGGGCGCCGGAAGCCCGTGAGACGAAGCCCGCCCTGGCGATGAGGTGAAAGCGGCCACGGGACGTCCCTGGAAACCCGACCCGCGGCACGCTCGCCTTCGGCGGAGGCAAGCCCGGAACGTCTCCGACCGGCCAGCCCCTCACGCGTTCTCGCGGGAAGGGGGCAGGGGCTCCTTGCAGGGAGGCTGCGAGGGCGGCGTCGCCGGAGGCTCCGCCCCCCTCGGGCAGCGCGCGAAGTCTCTTGGGCAGGCGCGGCAAACCGGTCGGGCAGGCGCGCGAAGCCTCCAGTGCGGGCAAGCGGCCCCCGCGCTCGGCAGGCGTGCGAAGGCTCTCGGGCGGGCGCGCCACGCCCGTTCGGACGCGTTCGCGAAGGCCCCGTATGAGCGCGCGAAGTCCCTTGTCGGATGCATTTCAAGCGTCTAGATAGCGCCTGCCTCGTGCCACGCGCTTTCTCATTGCGGAGGGGTGCCGGAGTGGTCGATCGGGGCGGTCTCGAAAACCGTTGTACGGGCAACCGTACCGGGGGTTCGAATCCCTCCCCCTCCGCCACATTCAGATACTGAATCCGTCCAGGGGCCCCGATTGGGGCCTTTTTTCTTTTTGTTTCAAAGGGCGTTGGCAGGGCCATCCGCCCTTCGGAGACTGGGCGCTTGCCGAAGAATGGGCCTCCGAATGGCCCGTGTCTCTCTTCGAGCGCCCCTCGATGGCGGCGGGACGGCGTGAAACATCCTCGCATTTCCAATGGGTTGCTGCGTTCATGGGTTCGCCCGTTCGCGAGATAATCCGGTGACGGAGACTGACACGAAGGCGCAGGGCGGCCAGAAGGACGGCTCCGTGGCGGCCGATCCCCAAGTCCGGCGGAAGCGTCCGAAGCGAGCGAGGACCCTGCCAGAAGTCTCTGATGACAAACAGACTTCGCGCCCATAGCCTGGCGCAATGTCGAACGGGCCCTGGACGGATGAAGAGAACGACCTGATCGTCGCGGATTACTTCGCGATGCTGGCCGATGACATCTCCGCGCGCCGCTACAGCAAGGCCGAGCACCGCCGCGCGCTGCTGCCTCTGCTGAACGACCGGTCCGAGGGGTCCGTCGAGTTCAAGCACCAGAACATCAGCGCGGTGCTGAAGGGGCTCGGCGAGGACTGGATCCCCGGCTACAAGCCCGCGTTCAACTTCCAGATGACGTTGGTGGATGCTGTGGCGCGGTGGCTGGCGCTGAACCCGGCCTGGCTCGGGCGCCAATCGGGGCTGCAAACCGCCGCTGGCCTACGCGAGGCGGCGCAGATCTGGATCGGACCGCCGCCGACGCTGTCGAACCAGCCGCCCCCGCAGGAGCTGGACCAGATGCTGCACATCGCCCGCAAGTTCGACGTGGCGGGCCGGGACGAGCGCAACCGGGCCCTCGGACGCGCGGGCGAGGAGCGCGTGCTGGCGCATGAGCGCGCGGCCTTGCGGACGGCAGGACGGGACGATCTGGCGCGCAAGGTGCGCTGGGTGTCGGAGGAGGATGGCGACGGCGCGGGCTATGACATCGCGAGTTTCGCCCCGGACGGGCTCCCGCGGCTGATCGAGGTCAAGACCACGAACGGATGGGAGCGCACGCCCTTCCACATCACCCGCAACGAACTGGCCGTGGCCGAGGAGCGCCGGTCGGAATGGCGCCTGTTTCGGCTTTGGAATTTTTCGCGCGAGCCGAAGGCGTTCGAACTGCACCCGCCACTGGACGCGCATGTCTCGCTGACCGCGACGACGTTTCAGGCGAGCTTTCACTGAGGCTCAGTCGAACACCTGCTCCGGCTGTTCGTGCCACGGCAAGGCCGCGACGTCGGTCAGTTTCAACAGGGTCACGGCGGGCACCTCGCGCTTGTAAACCAAGCGCTTGAGGACTCCCGGCGCGAGATAGGCGAGCCGCAGCTGTCGGCTGACATGGCGTTCGGCAAGCCCCACCGCTTTCGCCAGATCGGTCACCGTGTTGAATTCACCAGCCTCCACGCGCCGCCGCCAGCCCCACGCACGGCCGATGGCGCGCAGAATATGCGGATCCTGCGTCCGGTCTTCACTGGGCAGATAGGTGGCGGGCGGCATAATCTTCGGCCGCCCGTTCTGCTTGCGGACCTTGAGCGGCACGAAGATCTGGATGGACTCGTCGGGTTTCATCATTCCGCCGCCACCTTCTTTCGTGGCGCCATCATGTCCCGCATGACGCCCGAGACGCCGTCGGTCCGGACATTGATAACCAGCCCCTCCGACGTCACGGTGACCCGGCGCACCAGCAACTGCACGATCCGGGTCTGCTCCGCAAGGAACAGCTGGCCCCAGACGTCCTCGAACGTCTGCAGCGCGGAGATCACGTCGGCCTCGGCGAAGGCGTGACCCTCGCGCGCCAAGTGGGCGATGACCTGTGCCGTGATCGACGGGGCGCGCATCACCCGCCGCAACTCGGTCACCACGGCCGCTTCCACGAGGTCGGCAGGAAGACGGCGCGGGATGCCCTCATCGCTGGGTTCGCGATTCTTAATGACGTCCATGGAGACGTAGTACCGATATCGCCGCGCGCCCTTCTTCGTGCTGCTCGGGGTCATGGCGGCGCCCGTGGCCGTAAAGATCAGCCCCTTGAGCAGCGCAGGCGCTTGCGCGCGGGTGTTGTTGGCGCGCTTTCGCGGGTTCTGCCGCAAAATGGCATGGACCTGATCCCACAGCTGCTCGTCGATTATGGCCTGATGCTCGCCGGGATAGGCCTTGCCCTTGTGGACCGCGTCGCCGCGATAGACGCGGTTCACTAGCACCCTGTAGAGATATCCTTTGTCGACCAACGAGCCCTGCTTGTTGCGGAGTCCTTAGCGGCGCAGTTCGCGGGCCAGCACGGTCGCTGATCCGACCTCGACGAACCTCTCGAAGATGCCCCGCACGGTAGCGGCCTCTTCCTCGTTCACCACGAGCTTGCGATCCTTCACATCGTACCCGAGCGGGACATAGCCGCCCATCCACATGCCCTTCATGCGGGAGGCGCGGACCTTGTCTCGGATGCGCTCGGCCGTGACCTCGCGCTCGAACTGCGCGAAGCTGAGCAGGATGTTCAGCGTCAGCCGCCCCATGGAAGTGGTCGTGTTGAACGACTGCGTGACGGAGACGAAGGTCACGTTGTTCCGGTCGAAGACATCGACGAGCCTAGCGAAATCCATGAGCGAGCGGCTGAGGCGGTCGATCTTGTAGACCACGACGACATCGACCAGCCCGTCCTCGACATCCGCGAGGAGCCGTTTCAGCGCGGGACGCTCCAGTGTGCCGCCGGAGAAGCCGCCATCGTCATAGCGGTCGGGGACGAGCACCCAGCCCTCCGCTCGTTGGCTGGCGACATAGGCCTCGCAGGCCTCGCGCTGGGCATCGAGGCTGTTGAACTCCTGTTCCAGCCCCTCCTCGCTGGACTTCCGGGTGTAGACGCAGGCGCGGACCTTCCGGACCGGAATGCTCGTCGGGTCGCGCCCCCTCATGTCCGCCGCCCCTGGCTCTTCAGGCCGAAGAAGACGAGCCCGTTCCAGCGCGTGCCGGTGATCGCGCGGGCGACGGCCGAGAGGCTCCCGTAGGGCCGGCCCTGCCACTCGAAGCCGTCCTGCATCACGGTGACGGTGTGCTCGACCCCCTGCCATTCGCGGATCAACCGGGTGCCGGCGATCGGCTTCACGTCGGCGCGGGTGCGGCGCTTCGCGATGCTGCCGCCGTCGAGCTGCTCCCCGAGCGCCTCCAGCCGCCTCATAGTCTCCGGCTTCAGGCCTCCGTAGGCGAGCTCCTGGATCCGGTAGGCGAGCCGGCTCTCCAGATAGCGCCGGTTGAAGGCCGGTGGCTCGGTCTCGAACAGCTCGCGCCATTGCTTCTTCAGCTCCGGCGTGGGCGTCGTCTTCAGCGCGGCCAGGCGCGCGGGGATGGGATCCGGGTTCGTCATGCGTGTCTCCGCTCGAATGCGGTTGCATGACTGCTCCGGTCCCCGGTGAAGTGAACCGGAATTTCTCCAGTTGCGTCAGATAGTTCTCTTGACTGCCGGGCGTTCAGACGAAGCAGCCCGGCGGCGAGGATCTCCACGAGTTCGGCACGGCGCTCGGCCGGATTCATGCGGCTGGCCGGCAGCGGATTGGCGCCGGCAAGGGCATCTCGGAAGTGACGCACCGGGTTTCCCCTCAGTCGTTTCCGATCGTGATGACCCCGATTGCGAACTCTCTCCAGTACGGCGCGTACCGAGGCGCAGGACTGCGCAAACAAAACAGAATGTGAGCGATCCTGCGCAGGCCGCTCACATGGGAATCTTGGTGAAGAGTCCGGACCTTTGGATGCGGCGGCGCGACTCGAAGCAGAATCCTTCGCACAATGGGTGCGCAGGGGATTCGCTGTGCTGCATCGACTGATAAGGATATCCTTATGACCTCCATCTCCAGCTTTCTCAGGCTTGCGCCCGCTCCTCTGTTCCAGGAGCTTCTGGCCCGGTACAAGATCGATATTCCGGCGGACATCGACTGGACCGCTCCGAACGCAACACTCGTCCGGTTGCTGAGGCCGGTGATCAACGAGCTTCCGCCCAGCCGGCGTGGTCGGCTCCTCGGCGCCGTCGATCGTGTCTGCGCGATGTCGAAGGAGGCCGGCGTGACGTCCATCTACTCCGTGACGTCAGCCGGGCACCATCTCGACGCACTGTCGAGCGAGGTCGGGCGGTCCCTCTGGCTCTATCTCAACCGCCCGGAGGAATTCGACCACGCCTATGGTGTGCGGCAGATGGATCATCGCCGTGGCGGGCGGAACTGGACCGCATTTCCGGGGCCGGCCGGAGCAGCGATCCCCCGGACCGGACCGGCCATGGAGAGGTTCAAGGAGGAGATGAAGGCGATCTTCGATACCGAGCGGGTTCATGTCGACATCTTCGACCGGCATCGCCCCTCCTTCGCCGACGAGGATCACGCCCTCATCCAGCTCGCCATCTACCGCGAGGGCCGGCCGGACGATCTCCTGGAGTTCAACGCGGAGGAAGAGCTGCAGACCCGTTCCATACGCCCGGTGTTGGAAGCGGCCATGACCTACGAGGCGGAGAGCGGGATGATCGAGGTGGTCGGCGGTGACCGCCCGACCCGGGCTGAAGTCGCGCGCCTGTTCTCCCGCGAATTGCTGGATCACGAGCTGTCACGGGTATCGCTTCAATTCCGCACCTTCGACCTCAGCGTTCTCGGCAGCAAACACGGTTTCCCGACGGACCCGGAGGACCGGATCGAGTCAGTTCACGTGATGCTCTTGCGGCTCATGCCCCTGGACATCGCCGGCGAGCGGATCACGATCGAGGCCATGCGGGGTGCTCACGGACGGTCTGGGACATTGCAGAGGAGCGGTTCGGCACCAGCGCGCCGCTGACCGCGGATTGGACCCTCACCCAGGCCAAGCTGCAGGTCCGCTTCCGCGATCCCCGACCTGGCCAGCCGGCCTTGCTGCCGATCACCATTACCATGCCGCATGGCTGCGACCTGAAGGACGGCACGGACGCGGAACGGCGGATCGGGGCGAAGTACCTGAAGCGCTGGCGGCTGCAGAAGGACATATCATGATTGCGCCGCTCGGCGCCGGGGCGGTCGACCTTCTCCTTGCGCTGGCCGAGCTGGCGAGGCCTCGCCTCTCCGGCGAGATGCTGGCCGTGCACCATGCCGAGACGGGCCGCTCGCTGATCGAGGCGGGGCTCATTGCCCCGGATGGATACGAGGCGGTCGTCACCGCGCTCGACGATCATTCCGATGCGCCTGTAGGCGAGCTGCAGCCGGACGGCTGCGGAGGCTACCGGTACTTCAGCGGGTCGTCCGGATGGATCACCGTCCCAGCCTTGCCGGCCATCTGTTGCGCCGCTTCGTCGACCCGCTCGTGACGCTCGACCTGATGCTGATCTGGAATGCGGCGCGGTGCCGGCCCCCGCTCGACGAGGCGGAGGTCGTCCGCGCCGTGGATCTCGATCGCCGCATGGGAGCTCAGGCGGCGGGAGGACGGCCGTGCCGGATCCCGGTGACAACGTCCTTCGCCTGGCAGAGCACGGCGTCCGCGGAATCTCGGTCCCGAACGAGCCGCTCACCCAGGACTATGTCGCGCTCCGCTTTGCCGAGCTCCATGGCGGCAAGCTCGTCTACGACCATCACCACGGCGCCTGGTTCGCCTGGACGGGCTCGCACTGGAAGCGGGAGGAGACCGGCCTCGCATTCGAACTGGCCCGCCGGCTCGCCCGTGCGATGGCGGAGTCCGGGGACGCAAAGATCAGGCGGGCGGTGGAGCGCACGGAGTTCGCCGGCGGCGTGGAGCGCTTCTGCCGCTCCGACCGCACCTTTGCGGTGACCTCGGAGGACTGGGATCGCGACGCGTTCCTCCTCGGCACGCCAAACGGAACCGTGGACCTGCCGACCGGTCGCGTGAGACCGGCCGATCCGGACGACCGGATCACCCGTACGACGGCAATTGCTCCCGACCCGGGACGATCCTGCGAACGGTGGCTCGCCTTCCTCGATGAGACGACCGGTGGCGATTCCGGCATCGTGCGGTTCCTGCAGCAATGGTGCGGCTACGCGCTGACCGGCGACACGCGGGAGCACGCGCTCGTCTTCGTCTATGGCCCCGGCGGCAACGGCAAGAGCGTGTTCCTGAACACCATCACGGGCATCATGGGCGACTACGCGGCGGTGGCCGCCATGGACACCTTCACCGCCTCCCAGGCCGACCGTCATCCGACGGACCTCGCCATGCTCCGTGGCGCCCGCCTGGTCACCGCCTCCGAAACCGAGGAGGGCCGGGCCTGGGCAGAAAGCCGGATCAAGCAGATGACCGGCGGCGATCCGATCACCGCACGCTTCATGCGGCAGGACTTCTTCACCTACCTTCCCCGCTTCAAGCTGATGATCATCGGCAATCACAAGTCGGTCCTCCACGATGTCGACGATGCTGCCCGGCGCCGGTTCAACATCGTCCCCTTCGTCCTGAAGCCGGCGAAGCCCGATCGTGAGCTCGAGGCGAAGCTGAAGGCGGAGTGGCCGGCCATCCTCCGCTGGATGATCGACGGCTGCCTCGATTGGCAGGCATGCGGCCTCGCCAGGCCGGAGACGGTGCGGGCGGCCACCGACGCCTACTTCTCCGAGCAGGATCTGTTCGGCCAATGGCTGGAGGAGGAATGCGACCTGGAGCCGGGCAACCCGCACAAATGGGAGACCAGCGGCAAGCTCTTCGAGGCGTGGTCGAGCTATGCGATCCGCGCCGGTGAAAAGCCGGGCGGCCGGAAAGCCTTCTGCGATTCCATGCAGCGGCGCGGGTTCGAGCCGTACAAGGCTCCGCGGGGCATACGGGCCTTCCGCGGGATTCGCCTCAGCGAAGCCGGTGTGGCGTGTGGCGCGTTTTCCGGGTTGATCGCCCCGCGCGTGCGCGCGCGTGGAACGTCATATGGAAAAACGCGCCACCTCGCGCCACACGCCACACGCCACACGAACGTGTGCCGGCCACCTGGCAGGCACCGGAGCGGAATCGGAAACGGCAGCCTGTAACCTCAACGCACCCTGGCCTTGATCGCCCATGCCCGCGTCATGAGCGTGATGGACCCGTCCTCCGACCGCTCCAGCGTAGCGGACAGCCGGTCTCTCAGGCGCTGGCGGGCATCGGGAGCAAGGCTGGCGCAATAGCCCGGAGCCGGGCCGGCGCCGAGGGTGAAGGGCTGCCAATAGTCCTCGAAGTCCCTGAAGACGGATGGAATTTCGATGCTGGTGCACTCGGCGGAAACCCAGCCGGCCTCCCGTGCCATATCGAGGAGTCCCTCCTGCGTGCAGAACGGGAACCGCCGGTCCTCGCCGAGTTCGCTGGCCGCCGGATCGAGTGCGACCGCCGCGGCCCAGAACGCGCGCATCAACTCGATCCCGCCACCCGGATAATCCCAGACATAGAAGCCGACAGTTCCACCCGGACGGACGATCCGCTTCATCTCCGCGAGCGCGCCCACCGGAGCCGGGATGAAGTTGATCGCCAGCGCCGATACCGCGACGTCCCGGCTGTCCGCCGGGATCGCCCCGAGGCTTGCTGCGTCGCCGACGTGGAATTGCGCCCGAGGATCAGGGACGTTCGCCTGCGCCCTGGCAAGAAAGCCTTCCGAGGGGTCGATGGCGATGACGCTCGCCGGATCGCATTGTCGCAGGATGGCTTCGGTCAGGGCCCCCGTTCCGCAGCCGAGGTCGAGCCAGTCCAGTCCGCTCGACATTGCGAGCCAGTCCAGGAACCGTGCCGCGATGGGGCGGCTCCACCGGCCCATGTACAGCTCGTAGCTGTCGCCCGCCTGCCACGCATCGTGCCGGGAGATCGTGCTCATCGAAGCACCGCCATGGGAGCCGCAGCATGAAGAGCCGCGCGCGGCACATCATAGATCAGAACCTCTGGTGCGCGAACTGAGGCGCCGACGCCCTCGTTGAGCTTCGTGGAACGCTGGCCTCGGAACGGTCGGCAGGACGTGGCGCTGGCGCCCGAGCACCCTGAACCTCCCCAGCAACGAGGCAATCGATCGACGCGATCTCACACTTTTCTTCTGCCGTCGTAGAGCATCGTAGATGTGCGCACGTTCGTGCTGTTGCCATTCCGGAGCCGGCACTCTAGATTAGCTCAAGTAGTCAACGAGCACCTTAGGCGGACTCTGCATGTTGTAAGGCGACCTGGAGGGGCAATAATAAGCTGGAGACTTGCTGATCGGACGGTCCAGTGCCGCCGCCACCGCCACGCAGAATTCTTCCCTCGTATAAAAAAATACGCTTGAGCCAGGAGATTGCCCCCGGCGGACGCCCTGCCTACCGACCATCCGAGAAGGACGGCCGCATCGTCGAAATGTTGGCCGGCTGGTCGATGCAGCAAGACCGGATCGCGCAGGTGCTCGGCATCGACCCGAAGACCGTCCGGAAGCACTACCGGCACGCGCTCGACGCAGGTGCCGCCAAGCTCGAGGCACAGCTCGCCCATAATTTGCTTCGGATTGCGCAGGGGAAGGACCGCCAGGCGCTGATCGCGACCATCTTCGCGCTGAAGAGCAGGTTTGGGTGGATAGAGGCGGCTCCAGAGCCGAAGCCACGCCCGCTGGGAAAAAAGGAGGCGGCCCGGCTCGCAGCGGAGAATCCCGGGCGCGGGTCCTCGTGGGGCGATCTGCTCAAGCCTCCGCCTCCGCCTCCGCCTCCGGGGGCTTATTGCGATCGCATGGGCCACTAATCTTCTCATCTGGCCGTCCGTCGCCAGCCAGCTGCACGCACCTCGTCCTCAGTGCAGAACCACCTCTGACCGGCAGCCTCATTGATCCTGGTCCGGTCGTAATCGTGCTGGAACGGCATGTGATGGATGCGCTCGCTGGCCCGGCTGATAATGCCGCCCTCGATCCTGATCGCCACCTTCGGCAGAGCGACGCCAGCTCCGCGCACTGCACCCTACGCTCGGGTGTGACGCGTGGCCGGGATCTCCTGCGCACATCCTCCTGGACAGCAAACGCCGACGCATGGCTGGCCCTTGCTGGTAGCGGTTGCTACTCAGCCGTCGCTGCGCCAGCCTTGCGCAACGGGAGGATGGTGCGATGGCGGCCAAGACGATCGTGATCACCGGCGGGAGCCGGGGAATAGGAAGGGCGGCGGCCAGGCAGGCGGGCGCCCTCGGCTGGTCGGTGGCTGTAAACTACGCCCGCGACGAGAACGCCGCGAAGGCTACCGCCGAGGCTATCGGCCGCGACGGCGGGCGGGCGATCACGGTCAAGGCCGACATTGTCTCCGAAGGCGAGGTGATTGGCCTCTTCGATCAGGCGACGGATGCCTTCGGTCCGCTCGATGGCGTGGTGATCAATGCCGGCATCGTCGCGCCCGCCGCGACTCTCGCCGAGATGACCGCGGATCGGATCCGTCGCGTGATCGACGTCAACGTCTATGGCGCATGCCTCTGCGCACGCGAGGCCGCGAGGCGCCTGGCGCGCAGCCGAGGTGGCCGTGGCGGGTCGCTGGTGATCGTCTCCTCGGTAGCATCCCGGATCGGCTCGCCCTTCGAGTACGTCGACTATGCCGCCTCGAAAGGCGCAATGGACGCGCTGACGCTCGGTCTCGCGAAGGAGCTCGGCCCGGAAGGCATCCGCGTGAATGCCGTTCGCCCTGCCTTGATCGAGACGGACATCCACGCCCAGAGCGGTCGGCCCGACCGAGCCCAGGTACTCGGCGCGAATACGCCACTCGGCCGGTCTGGCACGCCTGAAGAAGTTGCCGAAGCGATCATCTGGCTCCTCGGCGACGCCTCCTCCTACGTCTCGGGCAGCTTTATAGATTTAGCGGGAGGGCGATGAGGGGAAAGCGGATGCGCCAGGAACTATTCGGTTCCGGGACCGAGGCCCGCACGAGCCGAGTATGACAAGCACCTTTCCCCCGGCGCGGCGCAAGACGCGGTAACAGGGTCAGGATGCCGTACCAGCCGCAGCGCGGACACTCGAAGGTGTGCAAGTCCCAGTCGGAGGGTGCTCTGGGCATTGCGCCTTTGGCTATGGGAAGGCCCGAGGGGCCATGATCGACCCGCCGATTTTCGTCCTAGCTGCCGTTACGACGACCTTCTTTGTCGCTGGCCTCGTGAAGGGTGTCACCGGAATGGGGCTGCCGACGGTGGCCATGGGCGTACTCGGCACACTCATCTCACCGGTCACGGCGGCCGCACTTCTGATCGTCCCCTCGTTCGTGACCAATGTCTGGCAGCTCGTCTCCGGACCGAGCTTCGGGCAGCTTGCGGGGCGACTGTGGCCGATGATGCTTGCAACCGCGGTGGGCACCGTTGGCGGCGCCAGGTTGCTGGCGAACGGCGACACTCAGGTGACGACTTATGCCCTTGGGGTAGCGCTGGTCGTCTACGCGGCATACACGCTGTTGGTTCGCCAACTGCTGGTGCCGCAAGGTTACGAACGCTGGCTTTCTCCTGTGATCGGTCTCACGACGGGGGTCGTGACCGGGGGGACTGGCGTCTTTGTCATCCCGGCGGTGCCGTATCTCCAGGCCTTGGGTCTGGAGAAGAACGATCTCGTTCAGGCGCTTGGTCTATCGTTCACGATATCCACGATGGCGCTTGCGGCAGGACTGGCGCTTCACGGCGCCTTTCCCGTGGACAATCTCGCCATGTCCGCCCTCGCAATCGCGCCTGCGCTGGCCGGCATGTGGGCGGGTCAGATTATCCGGAACAAGGTCAATCCTCCGACCTTTCGCCGCTGGTTCCTCATTGGGCTGTTTCTTCTCGGTGCGGAGATGATTGCCAAACCGCTCCTCAGCGATGTCGCGCTGTAGCCGGCCCCCGCGGAAAGGCTGTTCTGGAACATCCACCCGCGGGTCGGCAGACGGCCAGCACTGCACCCCCTTCATCTAGGCTCGAAATAGCACCAGGTATCGCTGATATCGATCGTCGGCCGACCGCCGACCTCGTTCTCCTTGCGCAGGAACACGATAGCGGCCTTGCCATCGCTCGCCTTCAGGTGAGCGATCCTTCCGGTCAACGCGCCGCTGGTCAGTCGGAGAACGCCCGAGCCGGGATCGACCTGAAACGCGCCGACCTCATCAAGCGCCCGGTAGCGAGAGCCCTCCAGGACGTGCATTTCGATGATCGAGCTGTTCTCCAGGCCGTACGACCCGTAGAAGTAGCACTCGTAATAGCCGGCCGGAGGGGCATCGGCGGAAGTCGCGGCGCCGCTGGCGACCAGGCCGCCCGACATGATGGCGGCGGCGAAAATGGCTTTGCGGACGATCATTCGAGCCCCGATCAGTAGATGACGAACGGCAGGAGCCAGCCTCCGTTGGGGGGCGAACACCGCCTGTGTCCCCTGCACAACATGAGCCCATACAGCGACACAACATGGGCGAAGGAGATGTGGGGGCGCCTGCTTGCTATGGAGGCCCGTAAGTTTACGGGCAATTCGGCTGAGACGCCAAGGTGATCCTGGTAAGGACGGCTGTTTCTAATAAGCAGCTATCGGCGCCTCGTCCTTCCGCTCACCACGGGCGACGACCTCGAGCATGCCGAAGCCCAGCGGCCTCTGCATCGCGCACGCTTCCGGCCAGGGCGCGCGCATCCAGAGGTCCATCTCCTCGGTCGTGGTGAGGATCACCGGCATCGCCTTCGGATGAACGCGGGCGACCTCGGCGTTCGCATCCGTCGTCAGGAAGCCGAACAGGAGGTGCTCGCCCTCGATCGGATTGGCCTTTGTGCCCCGTGTCCCGGTCCAGTTGCACCAGACGCCGGCAAAGGCAAAGAGAGGTCGGTCGGGCGAGAGTGCGAACCAGGTCGGGATCTTCCGCGGCTTGGCATCCTGGTATTCGCAGAACGAGGTAGCCGGCACGAGGCAGCGGTGCTCAGGCTTCGACCAGGGCCGCCAGTGCGAGGACTTCGTGTTGCGGATGTTGGTCACCGGCGCTCCGCCATATTGCGGCGGGCACGGCATGCCCCAGCGCATCATCAGGAGCTCGCGCTCGCCGTCGTCGCCCGGGCGGACAACCGGAGCAAGGTAGTCCGGGAAGATGCCTGGCAGCGGTGGCAGGTTTCCCGTCCGGTCCCGCATGGCCCGGGTGAACTCCCGGATCGCCGCCTGGCCCTTGGTAATGCTGTAGAGGTTGCACATGGGCGGCAGGCTACATCATGCCGAATGGCGGGTCATCTCGGCCGGACCTGAGCTCCGCCTGCGGTCGCGAGTGCCGCCTTCCGGAAGAGCCAGGCCGCGGCGAGCCAGAGGCCGACGAACAGCCCGGTGAGAGCCGTGATCTCGACTGTCTCGCCGCTGGGGATAGGCATGCCAAACGCTCCTGCCGACAGCGGGACCAGGGCCTGGGCCAGCGCCATTGCCGCCAGGGCCGCAGCCATGCCTCGCGCCCGAAGCCGAGAGATCGCGGCGCCGACGGCGCCAATGAGCGGTACGCTCCAATAGAGTGCGTTGGCGGGATGCCGTTCGCTCCCGATGAGGCCGACCGCCCCGTTCATCCAGATGAGGATGAGGGCCGTCGAGAGCGCGAGCGCAACCGCGGCCCCGTACGTCCGATCGCCGGTCCTCGTCACGGCCAGATCCAGGGCGAGGGCAAGGCCGAAAAGCAGGGCGCCGGCGAAGGCGAAGTCGGTCACCGTCCACGCCACCTCGCCGGTCAACTGCATTGCCAACAGGGGCACGAGCAGGAGGACACTGGCGGCGCCCCAGATCGCCGCCCTCACGCGAACCTGCCGCCCTCAGCCGCCTCGTGGAAGCGGGCGGCGATCTCCTGGACGGCCCTCCTGGCGGCTTCCGGGGTCAACTGCTCCTGGCCGCTTCTCTCCGCGATGATCTCGATCAGGATAGCCGGCTCCGCCGGCCCAGCCTGGTACTCGAAACGGAACCGGTCCGGGTTCCGAAGCCGCCGAACGTGGATCGGATCGTCCGTCATGCGCTTCTCTCCCCTAGACAGGAGCAGCTTAGCCGCAGTCCGGGACAAAGTAGAAGAGGCTACAGCGATCGGACCGGCACCCAGCGAACATCACACCTGCCAGAATGATACTCGCCAGCGAGACGTCCTGTTCGGAGTTCCGTCCCGGACGTCACCCAGTCCTGAGCTCAACAGGTGATGCAATGGGAGGCAGATTCGGTCCCGAACGCCAGCTGAACGGCGGGTTCAGGTTGGCTGCAACTTCCCCTGCTAAGCTTGCACCTGCGTCACGGGAGGTCGATTCATGAACGCCGCACTTCGCAGCTGCGCTTTCACCATTCTGTTCGCTGGTACCGTGGTCCTTTTTGGTCTCCCAGGCGGTGCCCGAGCCGATCCCGTCGTCCAAGGCGAGGAGCACTGCGTTGTGAACGTGCGCGCAGACGACGCCCTCAACATGCGAACGCGCCCGAGTGCACATGCGCCGATTGCGGCCCGCAAGCGCTATGCCGAATGCGGCATTCTCGTCACCGGCGCCTGCCAAGGCAGCTGGTGCCCGGTCGAGGATGGTCACTCGCTCGGCTGGGTGCACCGGCACTACATCGCCATGGTGTCGCCCGCAATGTACTGCGTTGCGGGGGTGGCTCCGGGGGACATGCTGAATGTCCGCGCCTACCCGTCGCCTCAGTCTCGCGTCATCACCCGGCTTGGTCGTCGGCAGTGCGATATAGCGTTCCTGCCATATGCGGTCGGAAACTGGCAGAAGATCCGGGTCGATGGTTGGCAGGGCTGGGTCAATCGCCGGTACCTCAGCGGACAGTGAGAAGACCCCCCACCGGGGTCCGCTCACCCCGCGCCGAGCCGCTCAAACCTCTCCTGCCGTGCAGGCCGCGCCGACAGCCGATGTGGCGGAACATGAGGAGATGGGCACAGGCACGACGAATGAGAATCGCCCGCGCCGAGCGCCCGGCGGCAAGCCCTCCGTCTCCTTGATCGGTCACGAGGGCGCTGTCCGATCGCGATCGTGAGCGCCCTCGACGATCTTCCAGTACGAGTCCTTTCGCGTCACCTTGCCATTCCGGAACGTGTAGAAATCGCACCCTCGGACTTCCAGGCGTCTTCCGTCGCCGATCGTGCCGGTAAGCATCCATTTCGAAATGCCAGTCTGTTGTGCCTCATCCACGAAGTGCTCTTGGTCTGCGTAATGGACGTCGGGAAGTCCTTCGAACCTCGAGGCGAGCCCCTGGCGAACTGCGTGCTTTCCTTCAAAGCGGGCACCCCAGGCATGCGGCCCCTTCGGCATCTCCAGGATGCAGTCGTCAGCAAAGGCAGTCATGATCCGGTCGAGGTCGTGCGCGTTGAAGGCCTCACACAACTCGCCGAGCATCTCCCGAATGTGACTCATGTCACGCTCCTGCACCGAGCCTGTCAGCAGCCGACCCTGCCAGCAGTCTGCGCCCATACCTTGAGCCTCACAACCAGCACAGGATGGCAGCGCCCAGTTCACGCCTGGCCCGCACTGAGAACCGCCGCCCGATGATCCAGACGGCGGCTCCAGAACCTGCATCGTATGCACAAGTACCTCTCCGACCGCGGCCTCTCGCCCGCATCCCGCAGCCGCGTCAGCGCGATTCCGTCAATCGGGCCGAAGCCGTGGGAGGGGTGATGGCGGGATTGATTGGTAGTATGCGCTGATGTCTCCGGTGCCGTGGGGATCGTCATGGCCGCCCTTCTGCGATTGCTCCCATTGCTGGTCCTCCCCGTCGGCCTGAGCGTGTCAGCCGCCGAGCCGTTCGGCATCGCTCTTCCGCTCGACGGCGAGGTTGGCCGGACCTGCTATCTTCAGAGCACGCCGGATCTGGAGGGCGGGCCGGGAGTAGCGGACAGCTACTGCGGCTCCGCCAGCTATGACGGCCACGACGGGACCGACATCCGCGTGCCGAGCATGAAGGATGCGACGGGAACGGCCATTCTGGCGCCGGCTGCGGGGACGGTATTGAAGACGCGAGACGGGGAACCGGACGTTCTGGTGGAGACGTCGGATGGACGCGCGGCGGTGCGCGACCGGGAATGCGGCAACGGGCTCGTCATCGACCACGGCGCGGGCTGGCAGACGCAACTCTGCCATCTGGCCCGCGGTTCGCTCCTCGTGCAGCCGGGTGATCAGATCAATGCAGGCGACCCGGTTGGAAAGGTCGGCGCATCCGGCCTCACCCAGTTTCCACACGTGCACATCTCGGTGCGCAAGGATGGCGTGGAACTGGATCCGGCAACTGGCCGTCCGCTTAGCGAACCCTGCGCGGAGGGCGGCGCCCCATTATGGCAAGGTGACCTGGCGGACAGGTTGGCAGCAAGCCGCACCGCCATCATCGGGGTTGGGCTGGCAGCTGAACCCGTGGATGGGGCCGCCTTGCGGGCGCAGGGTCCGCCCCCATGGCCTCAGCGCGATTCACCGGCGACAGTGTTGTGGGGCTGGGCAATCAACCTGCAAGCCGGCGACCGGCTGATGCTCCGGCTGGAGGCACCGGAAGGTCCGTTTGCCGATCACAAGGGCGAACCGCTCGACCGAAGCAAGGCCGACTACGTCGGCTATGCCGGGCGCCGGCTCCCGCCAGGTCCCGGCACCTGGGTCGGCACGGTGACCATTGTCCGCAACGGCCAGCCTCTCGCCACCCGGACCGAGCTGTTCACTGTCCGGTAGGGGGGCTCGTTCGCTCCCAGAATGCGAGAGAACTCTGAGCGCCCGAGGACCTCGCTGCCTTCATCGTCCTCCGCTCCTAGACTAGAGTCCTCGCGCGCGCCGCATGACTTCTTCCATCGTCATCTCCAGAAATCCCATCGCAGCGGCATCGCGCGGAGCGGGACGACCGGGAATTGAGGCGCTCGCAACCTGCTCCAGCGCGCCGAGTGCGGAAGCGACTGGCGCGGCGACGCCGGCGATCTCGGCGTAGACGAGGAGCGGGACGATGCCGTGGCCGAAATCTTCGACGTAATAGCGGTGCGCAAGCGAATCGGGCGCCTTGATGCGCCGGTTGGCTTCACCGGCGGCGATCGCGCCGTAGTCCTCGCCGTCGGCCTCCTGCGGGACCGTCCCGATCGCCTTCATCTCGTCGATCACCGTCGGCAATTCGTGACCGTATGCACGCGCGACCGCGATGCGCTCGGCATCGAGGGCACGCATGACATTCAGAACGGCAGGGCTCATCCCTTCGACGTAGAACGTGAAGTCGCCGCCGGTTGCCTCCACCCACGCGGCAGCCAGCATCGCGCCCGGCGGATGCACCACCAGATTCACGTTGCTCAGGTCGCAGGCGATCACGTCGCCCGTATCGTAGGCGCCGGGAAAGAGCCTGCATGCAAGATCGAGCGCTTCCTGCCCCCCCGGCAGGCCGGCCGCCCGAAGAGCCCTGGCACGTCCCGTGATGCTGACCGCATCCGCGTCGGGCTTGCGGGCGACATAGGCGAGCGTCGAGAACTCGACGGTTGGCGGCACGCGCGGCGCCACTGCCCGGTACGCCGTCTCGAAGGCGAAGGCACCTCCCGTGTGGCCCGGATTGAGGATGACCGGGAGGCCTGGATTCCAGCTGGCGGCATGGAGCGCGCGTGCAATCCCGGCAAGCGCGAATGTCGGGAGCGCGACGACGGCGGCATCGGCTCCGGCGACGGCGTGAGAAAGGTCGGTCGTCGCGGCAACTGTTCTCACACGCCCGGTGCCGAACACGCCCGCATAGCCGATTCCGCGCTCGCGAAACGGGGCGACGGCCGCTTCGGTCCGCCCGTAGAGCGCGACCGAGTGACCGGCGAGCGTCAGCTCGACGGCTGTTGCCGCGCCGCCGTTGCCGGCGCCGATGACCGCAATGTGCATGGAGGGCCCCGCCTCAGCCGCCGAGCGACCGACGCAGCGCGGCCAGTTCCGACGCCGCCTGTTCGACATCGGCGACAGCAAACCCGGCGGCGAGGTCCGGGCTGTGCCGCCCCAGAAGCTCCTGGGCGTTCCGGGAATAGACGACGCGGCCGTCACGGACGCTCACGCCATCCTCGACTTCGAACTGCTGATTCCAGGCGAGTGCGGCATCCCGGCTGATGCCGGGCGGAAGGTCCAGCGCGACGCCTTGCTCGCCGACCATCACCGGATAGCCCCCTGAAAGGCCACCCGGGCCCGGCACATGCGCGCGCCTCGCGCCCTCGCCGGCCAGCGCGAGCAAGACCGGAACGGCACTCGCGCCCGAAATGAGGTTCAGATCACGATAGGGCAGCTGCACGTCCCGCGTCATGCCGTCAACATCGTCGATCTCGCGATCACGGATCCAGGCACGAACAGGCTCGCCCTTTCGCTGGCTGCCCGGCTTGCGCCATTCCACGATGTGGTGGTGATGGCCGAGCACCCGAAGGTCCTTGCGCTCTTCCGGCGAAACCCGCGCCCCGATGACGGCGGCGAAGATGCCGATGTTCCCGACCCCGGTGGTCAGAGGCATTCCGGCCGCCGCGAGAACTTGGTTCACCCCGTCCGGGTAGCACGTGTTCACGAAGTGAGACTGCAGACCAAGCTGCTTGATGGCGCCCGCTGTTCTCCAGGACAGGAGGGTGTGGAACGCGATGGTGATGCCGAATCCGGCTTCGGCGACCAGCCGGGCCCAGTCGCTCTCGTTGTTGTCGACTTTCCAGGGGGACTGGGCCGACGCCGATTGGACGATCACCTTCGGCTTCAGCCTCGCGAGGGGCTCCAGGAGCGAATCGGTGGAGGTCGAATCGAGCGCGACGCTGTCGAATGCGACGCTCGTCCCGTAGATGGCGCTGCGTGCCCGGCAGGCCTCCACCAGCCACTTCATCCGCTCCTTGTTCCGGCCGCCGACCACGACTTTCAGCGACGTGCGGGCAGTCGCCGCCAGGTCGCACAGCATGATCTCGGCGAAGTAGCCGGTGCCCGAGATCAGGATGTCGCACGGGTCAGTGGTGTTGGATGAGCTCATGTCAGCTCCCGTCCCTCTCGCTGGCAGGTTCAGCCGATTCGGATCAGCTTGTCGGTGTCGGTGTAGTCGGAAAGGAGAACCGCGCCCCGGGCGGTGACGTGCAGAACGTCCTTGTTCTGGACACCGAAGCCGTAGCCGGTCCTGTAGCAGAGCGGCTCGAAGCCGAGCACCATGTCCTGCTCGATCTCTGCATCCACACCCGGCCGGCCGAGGATCGGGGTCGCGCCGAGGTAAGGATCCTCGTGGAGGTGAAGGCCGATCCCGTGCCCGACGAAGGAAATCGGCGGCAGGTTCATCGTCTTCAGCCGCGCGATGAAATCCTCATAGACCTCCAGGCAGCTCGCGCCCGGACTGATCCGGTCCAGGATGGCGTACTTGCAGTCGACCATCAGCTTCCAGATGTCCTCGGCCATCGGCGGCGGCTCCTCGACAAAGGCCGTTCGGCAGACGCCGGCCTGATAGCCGTTGATGACGGAGAAGATCTCGACCCGGCAGACATCGCGGGGCTGAAGCTTGCGTGCCGTCGGGCCGACATTCGGCAATTGGCTGCGTTCGCCGGTGGCGATGATCAGGAGCTTGAAGTTCTCGGCGCCGAGCTCATAGATCCGGCGGGTGAGGACGGCAGCGATGTCGAGTTCGGTATCGCCGGCCCGCACCGCGCCGAGGCTGTCGGCGATCGCCTGGTCGGCAATGCGGGCGAGGCGCCCGATCAGTTCGACCTCGTCCGGCGTCTTGATCTGTCGAGCCCGCGCAAGGTCCTGCTCGACTGCAACGAACCGCGCATTGGGCAGGCAGGCGCTCAGGCGCGCGAAATCCCCGGCCGGGAGGTAGTCCATCTCTACGCCGACCGCGGCGCCTCCGAGGCCGGATTGCTCCAAGGCACCAGCAAGAACGCGCATGGCATCGTCGTGGAACTCCCGCCAGACCGTCAGTGGAACGCCCGGGGCGTTCTGCGCGATCGTGCTTGCCTCCATGTCGACGCCGAACAGGGCGCTCGTCCCGTCGGCAGTGACGATGGCCATCGCATGGCGGTGCCTGATGAGGGGCTGTGTCGGGACCACGAAGCCGGTCAGGTAGGCGAAGTTCTCCGGCGAGCTGGTGACGATCGCGTCCAGCCCCCGCGCCGCCATGACCGCCCGGAACTTGTCGACAATGATTTGGCGCATTCTGCTCGCCTCAAGCCTGGATGGAGTACTTGTCGAGCTTTCGCTCGTCGATCTCGATGCCCATGCCCGGCGCCGTCGGCACGCGGATGCCACCGTCCTCGAAGACCATCGGTTCAGCCAGGAGGTCATCGGTGTAGTAGATGCCGCCGATCCGGCCGTTCTGACGCTCGGCGGGCATGGAAACGGGAATGACGTTCGAAAGGCGCGCGGCAGGAGCCGCCGCGGCGAGATGGACGTTCGCCAGATTGCCGACGCCCGTCTCAACGGAGCCGTTCACGTTACAGACGATGCCCGCCGCCTCGCAGACGGCGGAAACCTGCATCGCCCGGTACAAGCCACCCGGTTTCGTCGTGTAGATGGAGACGATCTGAGCGGCCTTCTGCGCGATGATCTGGATCACGTCGTGCGCATTCCAGGCGGATTCGTCCGCCATGACCGGCGCGTCGATCGCTTCCGCGACACGCGCGATCCGTTCGATGCCCATTACGGGCTGCTCGACGTAGGCGAGCCTGCAACCCTCCATTCGGCGAATCGTCTGGATCGCTTCCCCGGGCGTTCGGTAGCCTTCGTTCGCGTCGACGCAAAGTTGGATGGCGTCGCCGACGGCCTGGCGGATCGCAGCTACGATCTCCACGTCCCGGTCCGGATCGACGCCGATTTTGATCTTGATGGTCCGGATCCCGTCGGCGACGACCCTCTTCACCTCCTGGACGGCCTCGGCAACGTCGATCAGCCCGATCGAGTGCGTTACGGGCACGACCTCGCGAAGGCAGCCGCCCAGCAGAACGTGGACCGGAACGCCGAGGATCTTTCCGGTGATGTCGTAATAGGCGAAATCCATCGCCGCCTTGGCATAGGGATAGCCCTTTATGGCGGCGTCCATCCGCTGGTGCAGAAGCGCCGGGTTTCCCGTCGGCAGCCCCGTGACCGCGGGCGCAAGATAGCGCCTGATCACGGTATCCACGATCGCCGTGCTTTCACCGAAGTAGCGACCGAACTCGCCGCCCCAATCCTTGAGCGCAGGCGCCTCGCCCCAGCCGGTGGTGCCGTCGCTGGCCGTCATCTTCACCAGCAGGTACTGGCCGATCGGCTCCGTCAAACCGGTCCACTTATGCGTCCGGCGCGTCGGCAAGCGGACCAGACGCGTCTCTACCGACCGAATTTCAACCATTCCGCACCCCTGTGTGATGGGAATTTGTGATCACAATCGCCGTCGAGTCAAGGCACCGCACGACCGCGAGCCTCAGATCGGGAGGTTTGCGGCGGCGACCGACCTGCGGGCACGCAATGCGCCGACGACCGGCAGCAGGAGAAAGCCGGCCGTGACGAGCAGCATGACGAGGCTGATGGGGCGGGTCAGGAACACGGACCAGCTGTCGTATACGATGAGCGTGCGCCGCAGATTCTCCTCCAGCAGCGGGCCCAGCACCAGGCCGAACATCATCGGCGCCGTCGGAACGCCGAACTTGGTGAGGAGATACCCGGCCATTCCGAAGACGATCATCAGGATGACGTCGAAATACGAGTTCTGGACGGAATAGGCGCCGGTGACACAGAGGATGAGCACCGCCACATAGAGCAGGCGCGGCTTGGCCGAGAGCAGCTTCGCGAAGACCCGCATCATCGGCAAGGCGAGGATGAACGTCATGAGCGTCGCGAAGGCGAGCGAAACGTAGATCGACGCGACGAACTCGCCATGCTGCGTGAAGAGCTGCGGACCCGGCTGGAGCCCGTGGATGAGGAGTGCACCGACCAGCACCGCGGTCATGGTGTCACCCGGCACGCCCAGCGTCATGAGGGGGATGAGCGCTCCGCCCACGGCGGAGTTGTTTCCCGTCTCGGCCGCCACGATCCCGCGGGGATTTCCGTTCCCGAACGTCTCCCGACCTTCGTAGATTCGCTTCTCCTGGGCGTACGACATCGAAACGGCGACTGCGGATCCGGCCGCGGGAATGATGCCGACGATGAGGCCCACGAACCCGGATCGGATCGCCGTCGGCCAAAGGCGAAGGACGTCGTGGGCCTTCGGCCACATCGCACCGATGCGCGTCGTGGCACGCTCCGTCACCAATTTCGCCTCGAGCAGCCGCAGGATCTCGCCCAGTCCGAAGATGCCGACAGCGAACGGGACGATGTTGATTCCCGCCTGAAGGCGGGGAATGCCGAAATCGAAGCGCGAGAGATTGGTCACGGTATCGAGCCCGACCATGCCGAGCAGGACTCCGAAAACCCCGGAGAGCACACCCAGGAAGGTCGATCCCGGCGATGCGTAGGCAAGCATCGACAGACCAAAGACCATGATCACCGCATATTCGGGGCTCTGGAACGCGAAGGCCGCCCTGGCGAGAGGAGGCGCGAACAGGACCAGGCCCAGCCATCCCAATATCCCGCCAAAGGTGGACGCCAGCAGCGCGTACATCAGCGCCTTGCCGGCTTCGCCCCTTCGCGCCAGCGGATACCCGTCCAGCTGGGTCACCATCGATCCCGGTGTGCCCGGGATGTTCAAGAGTATCGCGGAAACGGAACCGCCATAGACGCTGCCGTAAAAGGCGCCGATCAAGAAGAACATTGCCGCCGAAGGCGCCATTGCAAACGAGAACGGCAGCAGGACAGCAAGCGTCATCGTCGAGCTGATCCCCGGCAATGCGCCGAGGACGATGCCCGACAGGGTCGCAAGCAGCCCGATCAGCAGGATTTGGGGGTCGGTCAGGAGCTCCAGCCCGACGGTCGCTAATGTGTTCATCGTCGTTACGGCAGCGGAACCAGAATTGCGTAGCGGAACACCGCGTAGATGGCCCCGACGATCAGCGCGGCTTCGAGGGGGAGCTGCACGATATGAATCGGGCGAAGGCGGTCTCCGGATCGCCAGTGCAGGACGGCGACCCATGCCGCTGCGAAGATGCTGCTGGACAGCATGAAGCCGAGCGGACGCAGCATCAGGACGACGTAACCCAGCAGACTGGCGAACAGCAGGATGGGAAGCCACATCCGCGCAACCGTGAATTCTCCGGCAGAGGCGAGACCGCCGGCGCGACGACCCTGCCAGAAGGTCCATCCGATCTGACAGAGACCGCCGAGCCCGAGGATCCAGACCGCAATCCACGGCACGAAGGCCGGTCCCGGATCCGAACCGCTCGCTCCCAGCGAAAGGTAGGGATTGCTGCTCAGACTGTAGCCCGCGAGCACGGCAATGGAGACGAAGACCGCGCCCGCGGCGACGCCCGTTCGCCTCGGCCGAGGGTCCGCCTCGGCCGAGGGCTGATCTTCGGTGGGGTGCGCCGCCGGCTCCCCGGTGATGGTCACTTCTGCCGGACCTTCACCAGACCGGCCTCCTGCAGGACCGGATACATGTCCGCATCCATCTGCTTGAGGAACTCGGTGGCTTCCGAGCTGCCCATTGGCGTGATCGTGAAGCCCGCGCCACGGGCGGTCTCCTGGAACTTCGGATCGTTCAGGGCGCCGAGCAGGACCTCCTCGAGATTCCCGGCGACATCGTCCGGCGTTCCCGCAGGCGCGACGATTGCGCGAACCGTACCCGTCACGAGCGGATAGCCGGCTTCTTCGAAGGTCGGGATGTCCGGCGCAAGAAAATGCCGTTCGCTCCCGGCGACCGCGAGAATCGTGACGTCGCCGGCCTTGTGCTGGGCGATCAGATCGGTGACCGACGGCGTGGCCGTCTGGGTCTCGCCGGCAAGGATCGCCTGCACAACGGGGGCCGACCCGGCGTAAGGGACGAGGCGGAATTCGACGCCCATCTTGGCCGCCATCAGCGACGCCGCAACATAGGACGTGCCGCCCGGCTGATCATTGGCGTTTCGAATCGAGCCGGGTCCGGCCTTGGCGGCCTGGACCAGATCGTCCAGAGTCTTGAAGCCGGTCGCCTTGCCGGCCGCGAGGACGGCCGGGTCGGTCCCCACGAAGGCCAGCACCTTGTACTGGTCCAGAGTCGGAGCGTTGGGATTGCCGTATTGCTCGGCGATGAAGCCCGTGGCGATCATGCTGATCGTGTATCCGTCCGGCTCGCTCTCTGCGACTTCCTTGAGCGCTATCGAACCGCCGGCGCCGGGCTTGTTGACGACCACCACCGGCTGGCCAAGCGGCCCGGACGCCGTTTCGGCGATCAGCCGCATCAGGATGTCGCTGCCGCCACCGGCCGGCCAAGGCACGACCAGCGAGATCGGCTTGGCCGGGAAAGTCTGAGCCACGGCCACGGAGGCAGACAGCGCCAGGCCGGCAAGGCCTGCTGCAAGGGAACGTGTGAGACGACCGAGTTTCATTTTGCATCCCTCCAGTCAGCTGATCCCAATCAGCGTCATTGCATTTTGTGATCACATATCCTTCGATTGCAATAGGCTCAGCTTGTGCAGGTCCGGCCCATTCCTTGTGCAACGCGACGGAGTGGCCGAGCCGCCGAGTTGCCGAAGGTGCCGCAGGAACAGGTCAGCAAGGAAAAGGCCAATGCGTATTCGCGACGTCGTACCGGTCCGTTCCCCCAAGGTCATCGAGGGCATGAAGGCGCAACGGCAGCGGTGGGCCAGGCCGGGGGTCGAGATCGAAGTCGTCCCGGTCGAGCAGGGGCCGTTCTCGATGGAGTTCGCAACGGAAGAGGTTCTGGCCGGCCCCCATGTCCTGAAGGCGGTGCGGCAAGCTGAGAATGATGGCTGCGACGCGGTGGTGCTCGACTGCATGGTGGATCCCGTGCTCCGAGCGGCGCGGGAAACGGTCAGGATCCCGGTTCTGGCTCCCGGCCAGTCCGGACTGACGGTCGCCAATCTGCTCGGAGCGCGTGTCGCGGTGATCGGCATGCGCAACGGGCAGCAACTCCTCGAGGAGCATATCCGAGCCTACGGTTTCGAGCGGCGGATATGTTCCATGCACACCGTGAACGCGCCGCCCGCCGATCTCATCGAAAGCAAGGACTATTGTCTCGAGATCATCGAGCGGGAAATCACTTCCGCTCTCACTCAGCATCGGGCGGAAGTGGTTCTGTTCGGATGCACCGCGATGTCCGGCTACGTCGACGCACTTTCAGAGCGGTTCGATGTTCCAATCGTGGAGCCGATGGCATGCGCAATCAACATGGCGATCGCGCTCGCCAACATGGGACTATCGCACTCCAAGCGCTGTTACGAGAGCTTGCCAAGGCGCGGTACTGCGCCGGGCAGCATCGATCTGTTCTGAGGCCGATCGGGAAAGCGGTGCGGGGGGCGGCGCCCCGCGCGGCATGGAGCATCAGAGCGCCGCTATCGCGCGCATTTCGACGAGCAGATCCGGCGCGGCTAGCTTGGCTTGAACGCAGGCGCGGACAGGCTCCGAGCCTGCGACGACCCAGCCGTCATACACTGCGTTCATCGCGTCGAAATGGGCCATGTCACTCAGCCAGACCGTCATCTGGAGAATGCGATCTCGGGTCGATCCAACTTCCTTGAGCAGGGCGTCGATCTGGTCCAGCACGTTCTTGGTCTGTGCGCCGATCTCTGCCGGGCACCCCCGGGCGGTAACACCCTTCAGATAGACGGTCCCGTTGTGAATGACCGCGGAACTCATTCTCGAAGTGCCCGGAAGGCGCTGGATGTCTGTCATCGTCCTTTTCTCCATTCTGTTCAGACCAGCCTCGTTACGGCGGTCGCCTCAATCTCGCGAAGCGATCGCCAGCCGCCGATCGTCATTGCATTGCGGAGTTCTTCGCACAGGACGTCCAGTACGGCTGCCACACCGGTCCTGCCGGCGGTGGCTAGCCCCCAGAGATGAGCCCTGCCGATGGCGCAGGCAGTAGCACCGAGCGCGAGCGCCTTGAGGATGTCGGTGCCGCGGCGAACCCCGCCATCGAGCAGGATCGGAATGCGCCCACCGATGGCGTTCGCAATCGCCGGCAGGGCGTCGATGCTCGCAAGAGTGCCGTCCAGTTGCCGCCCCCCGTGGTTGGAGACCTGCACGGCGTCGGCGCCGCGGCGGAGCGCCTCCAATGCATCCTCCGGGTCAAGGATGCCTTTCACGACGAGAGGGCCGCTCCACCTGCCCCGCAGCCAGGAGAAATCGTCCCACGTGACGTCCGGGTCGAGGAGCGCCGCGATATAGGCGGCCATGTCGCTGAGGTCACCGTCCACCCTGCCGGCGAAGTTGCGCATCGCAAAACGCGGCTGTCCCACCATTCGCCGCCACCACCGCCAGTGCATAGCGGCATCGATCAACGCGCCCGGTGAAAGCCGTTGATCGATCGTGAACCCGTTCCTGAAGTCCCGCTCGCGCCGGCCATGGACCGGTGCATCTGTGGTGACGCATACCGCCCGGTAGCCGGCCGCATGCGCCCTCTGGAGGAACTCGGCCGTCAAGCCGCGGTCCTTGTAGAGAAACAGCTGCAGCCACTTCTCGCCCGGTGCGGCCGCCGCGATTTCCTCCATTGAAAGAAGAGACCCCGCACTGACCTGCATGATCGTGTTTCGCTCGGCGGCGGCCCTTGCGACCTCCGCCTCGCCGTTCGGCCACAGAAGCCCGGAACCACCGGTCGGTGCGATCATGATCGGAGCGCTGATCCTCGAGCCGAACAGCTCGAGCGACAAGTCGACCGCGGCAGCGGAGCGAAAGCTCCGTCCTCGCAGCCACCAGGAGGAAAAACCATCGACGTTGCGGCGGCCCGTGCCGCCGTCCAGAGCGGTCCCGTCCACGAATTCGAACAGCACACGAGGAAGGGAGCGCTTGCTCGCGGCGCGGTAGTCGTCGACGTTGAGGAGGCGAGAACGATTCATGGCAGCATCGCGGGGCGCGCCTCGTAGACCCGGACCACTCCGGCTTTCGGCGCCAGAGCTTGATCACGAACTGTCATCACAGCATGGTGCTGCCCGTCAAGGTGGCGCAGGAGAGAGGACAGCATGAGGAGTGAATCGGCGCTCGACGAACCCGGACTGACTGGGCGCGGGAAGGTTCAAGACCGGGTTCTCTCGAAGCTCCAGTACGGCCTGATGTCCGGCATCTTCGTTCCCGGACAGGTGTTCAGCCTGCGCAAGCTGGCGGCCACCCTGGGCACCAGCCCGATGCCTGTCCGGGAAAGCCTGAGCCGCCTCGTCGCCTCCAATGCACTGGAGGAGTTGCCCAATCGATCGGTCCGCGTGCCGCGGCTGGATGCAACCAGCCTTGCGGAACTGTTTGAAGTGCGCCTGCACATCGAGGGCATGGCGGCTCGCATCGCGTCGGCCAACGTAACTGACCCGTGGATTGATGACCTCGCGGCGATAAACGAGCGCGGCCGGACAGCTCACGAGACCGGCAACATGGCCGAGGTGCTCAGAGCCAACCAGGAGTTCCACTTCGCGATCTACCGGCTGACCCGGTCCAAGATCCTCTTGCCGATAATCGAGGGGCTTTGGCTCCGCTGCGGCCCGACGATGTACTTTTCGTTGGGTTCCCCGGGCCTGTGGGATACCTCCTTTCACATCGAGATTATGAAAGCATTCCGCCAAGCCGATCCGCAGGCCGCCGAAGCGGCCATGCGCCGCGACATCGCGAAGACAGGCGACTTCCTCGTCGCCCAAGCTCGCTCGGCAGCGACTTCCGGTCCTCTAGCCGACCTGCTTTCGGTACAGAGTGAACCCTGGACCGAATGAACACCTGCAGCGGGTCGACCGAAGCGCGGGTCACACAAGGGTGACCGGAGAACTAGACATTCCCATTCAGTTGGGTCAGACATGGCGGATGCCGCTCTCTCCCGACCGGCGTCGCAGTGCGCTATGTTTGTGATGCTCCCTCAGCATCTTTAATATCCTGCCGACGGATGGGCTCAGCCACCCGCGCGCTGCTCTCGGAGCCAATGGCGCGGTAGCAGGTGAGCACCTCTGATTGCAACCAAGCCATGAATCAACTGATTTCGGGGTGGAGAAGGTTGGATCCCGGTCCCTCTCCCTCCTCCATATTCCCTTGATCCCACTCGTTTCGACGGCGGTCCGGCCGCTTCTTGCCGCGCAAGGCCTGCCTGCGCCGCTGGGCAGTACTCTCACGTATCTGCGGAACCGTCGTACTGGGTCATGTCCTCGCGCTGGGCTGCCCACGTCAACAGGGCATCGAGGGCCGGACACAGGGCCTGTCCCCACTCCGTCAGACAGTATTCGACCTTGGGTGGCACCCGATGGTGAACGATGCGACGCACGATGCCGTCGCCTTCCATCTGGCGAAGCTGCTGGATCAGCATCTTCTGCGAGACGGCCGGGATCGCGCGCTCGAGATCGGAGAACCGCATCACGGCGCCGCCGAACAGGTGAAACAGGATGATCAGCTTCCACCGGCCCTCAAGCAGCTTCAGCGCGTTTTCCACGCCTTCGGCCGCCGTTTCCCGCGTATACTGCGCATGCTTACCTTTAGGTAAGTACCTTACTTTTTTGTCGGTTCTTGTCATTTGGTCAGGGTAGGGCAATCTGAAGTTTGAGACAACGCGAACCAGAGAACGGTCATGTCCCTATCCCTGCCCGCTCCCATTGCAGCCTATTTCGCCGCCGATCAGGGCGATGGCGATGCCGTTGCCCGGTGCTTTGCCGAAGACGCGGTCGTCACGGACGAGCGCCGGACCCATGCGGGTCGGGAGGCCATTCGCCGCTGGAAGACGGAGGCCTCCACCAGGTTCAGCTACACGACCGAGCCTTTCGCGGTCGGCGAGGAGGAAGGCGCCATCGTGGTCAGCGCCCATGTTTCGGGGAACTTTCCCGGCAGCCCGGTCGATCTGCGCTACGCCTTCGTGCTGGAGGGAGAGAAGATCGCACAGCTGGAGATCACCGCATGAGCTTCGATCTCGGCCTTGAGGGCAAGCGAGCGCTCGTAACAGGCGGGCCCTGGCGGGGAGCCCGGCCGCGAAGGTGAAGCCGAACCGCACCGCGCCGTTCCCGCGCTCCTCGACGCGGAGGGGGTGGCGGGCCCGGAACCTCGGGGGCCGTCCTCGATGCCGACCATGACGGCGCGGAGCAGGGCACCAGGAGCACCGCCCACCGCGATGGGGTCGGGCATTTCCGAGCCATCTGCATGGCCCCTCGCCACCCCGCTGGGAGCCGTTCCCGCTCCATGCTACCAGACGGACATGCGACGCGAGAAACCACTGAGCCGCGGCACGACATGTTCACCAATGCCCCGCCTCTTCCCCGCGGTCGTGCGCACCGGACACCGTCTGGCAGATGGCGGCCGGGTCGGCGCGCCGGACATCGAACCTGCGATTGCCGCAGTTCCTCGAATATCTTGATCTCGAGCGGCGGCGCCACCACCTGTGGCCCTGCCAACGGTTCCATCAATTGGCAACTCAGCTGGGCGGAGAGCTCGACGGGCGCCCTTCGGCGGCGCGCTCCGGTCGATTTCACGACAGGGGCTGCGTGTTGCATCACCGCACGGACGGCAGCCCCCCAGCGCGTCGCGCTGGCTGTCCTGCCCAGGGAGGTCTGATCCCCGAATGCCAGAGGTTTCGCCCAGCAGCGTCGATATTGCTGATCCCGCCGCCGATGCCCGGCAATTGTCCCGAGCCCTTCTGCGCTATCGCGAGCCGGATACCGCGCGCAGTCTCCTTGAGCTGGCGATAACGGCGGTGCCACTCCTTGCCTTGTGGATGCTGATGTGGCTGGGGCTGCAGCTGGGGAACTACTGGCTCTATGGCCTGGCGGTGCTGCCCGCGGCCGGTTTTCTCCTCAGACTCTTCATGATCCAGCATGACTGCGGTCATGGTGCGTTCTTTCGTTCTCGCCGCGCCAATGACTGGGTCGGCCGGGTCATCGGAGTTCTGACGCTCACGCCGTATGACTACTGGCGTCGGACGCACGCCGCCCATCACGCCAGCGCAGGCAATCTGGATCGCCGGGGTATCGGCGACATCGATACCTTGACGGTCTGCGAGTATCAGGCGCTATCGCCGTGGCTGCGCCTGCGCTACCGCTTGTATCGCAATCCCCTGGTGATGTTCGGGATCGGGCCATTCTGGCTGTTCTTCATGCAGTACCGGCTGCCGGTCGGGCTGATGCGAGGAGGCTGGCAACCCTGGATCAGCACGATGGTCACCAACGGGGCCATTGCCCTCGCGGCCGCGGGTATGATCTGGGTTCTGGGCCTTTCGGAATTCCTCCTGCTCTATGTTCCTGTAGCCCTGCTGGCGAGTTCGATGGGAGTCTGGCTGTTCTACGTCCAGCACCAGTTCGAGGATACGCTGTGGAGGCGCAACGCCGATTGGGATGCCCAAGAAGCGGCGCTGCACGGGAGTTCGTATTACGATTTGCCCGCATTGCTTCGTTGGTTCACTGCGAACATCGGCGTGCACCACGTGCATCACCTGGCAAGCCGGATTCCGTATTACCGCTTGCCCGAAGTGATGCGCGACTTTCCGGCACTGCAGAACATCAGCCGTTTGACCTTGAGGGAGAGCCTGGAAAGCGTTGGACTGGTCCTGTGGGACGAAGACCGGCAGCGCCTGATCTCGTTCGCCGAACTGCCGGGCGCCTTGCCGCAGGTGGCGAGCGCGGGCGGTCAAGCCCGCTGATCCTGCTCGTCGCGAGGGCGGCTTCGGGCGCCGTCGTGATTATCCCGCTGACCCCGTAACGCGGACCGGCTGAGCCGGTGTCTTCCGCCATTGATCGCCGTTCCCGATCCTGACCAACGGCGATTCCGCGCCTCTCGTCTAGGCGGCGTCGCCCGTGGCCGGCTCGCGGCCGTGCGCCAGCTCTTCCCTGAGGTTCTGATGGAACCGTATCGGCTGCGGCTTGAGCGTCCCCGTTTGCACGGCGTCCACGAGCTTCCGCTTCAGGACCTTTCCGTTCGGAGTGACGGGCAATGCATCGAGGCGCAGGAAGTACTCCGGCATGTCGAAGCGGGAGAGCCCGGCATCGTCCAGGTGGACGAGGAGTGCCTCGGGCACGAGGGTCTGGCCGGGGCGGACCACGACGGCAAGGCAAGCCTTTTCTCCCAGCCGCTCGTCGGCCACGGGTATGACGGCTGCGCCGGCGACGGCAGGGTGCCGCATTGCGGGCGCCTCGATGCGGGCGGGATAGATGTTGTGCCCGCCGCGGATGATGACGTCCTTCTTGCGACCCGTGATGCGAAGATAGCCCTCCGCATCGACGCAGCCGAGATCCCCCGTCATGAACCAGCCGTGCCGGTTGAACGAGGTCTCCGTCGCCTCCTGGTCGTCGAAATAGCCGAGCATGAGGCTGGCGCCCCGACCGCCGATCTCGCCGACTTCGCCCGTGGGCACCTCGACATCGGGATCGGTCGCCGACCAGATCTTCACCTCGTAGCCCGGGCATGCGCGCCCGGAGGTCTCGATGATCCGCTCCGGCGCGTCGTCCGGTCGCGTGTAATGGTGGGAGCCGGCCTCGGTCATGCCGTAGCCGCTCTGCGGGATGACGCCGTGATCGAGAAGCCCGGCAGCCACCACCGGAGGCACCGCCGCCCCTGAGATCCGGAACCCCTTGACGTTGCCGAGGCGCTTCAGCTTGCGGGCTCGGAGCTCGCCGAGGAGATCGATGGCGTGGGTCGGCACGCCGATCATGAACGTCGCCTTCGTCTCGAGGATGCGGTCGACGAGACTGGTGCCCCGCGGGAGATCGTGGACGACGAACTCCCCGCCGCCGGTCAGCGTCATGATGAGAGCGCCGAGGCCGAGATTGTGACTGAGCGGGCTCATCGAGTAGAGCACCGTGCCTTCGCCTAGAGACCAATCCGCCGCCATGGCGCGCGCATTGGCGAGCAGCGTGTTGTCGGTGTGCATCACGCCCTTCGGAATGCCGGTCGTGCCGGAGGTGAAGGCGAGGTAGACGATCGTATCCGGGTCGTCCCGGGGAGGCGGCTGCGAGCCGGCCTTCGCTTCGGCCGCAGGCAGGAGCATGCCGCTCCGGTCCGTCTCGGAGAGCGGAGCAATCCGGTACGCCTGGCGCAGCGTCTCCAGTGGCTGGGCGCGATCGAAGATCGAGCAGCGGTGGCCGTCGGCGCCGTAACCTTCCTCCGCCACGAGGGCCGTCGCCCGCATGCGCTTCAGCAATTGCTCGATCTCGGCGACGGTATGGTCGCGGTGGAGCGAAGGGCAGCACACATAGCCATTCCTCGAGCAGGCGAGGAGAGCGACCGCGGTTTCGATCCGGCTCGGCAGCCAGACCGCCACGCGCCCGCCCGGCTGAACGCCTTGCGCGTGGAGGTGCGCGGACAGCCGGTCGGCCGCTTCGACGAGCGATCCGTAGCTCACGACCCGGTATCGGTCGCGCATGGCGGGGCGCTCCGGATCGCGCGCGGCGACTTCGGCCACCAGCCGGTGAATGGTCTCGTCCCGCCAGAACCCTGCACTGTAGTACGCGCGCATTTGGCTCGCGCTGAGCAATGTCAGGACTGAGTTGAACATGAAGCGTCCGCGCACGACCCGCGTGATTTCTGTTTTTGGCACGTACCCCAAAAAAGGAACGGTAGCAACCGAAAGCTGCCGGACGAGGCCCCGACCTCGCGCATGCGGGTGGAGCGGAGATAGCTCCCTGAGAGAGGGCGTGCGCCGGAGCGCCGAGCTGACCGACGGGCAAAGCCGCTCTTGGTCCGACCGGGTGGGCAGCATGTACCAAAATTAGTCGAAAACCGGCGTCCTGCCCATAAAGACGAAAAGTGGGTTGATTTTGATACGGCCGCCCGATAGCGTCCACCCTTGAGCCTGCAAGCTGGAGGTCCGGGCGTGGCTTCCCGACGCGTTCTCGCAGCGAGCCGAGGTCCCCGCGGATCATCAGGTCGCCCCGCGCCGGTTCTTGCCCGTTGCATCTCGCGGCGCACGACTGAAGCGGGGGACTGCTGAATGACACTGGACACCGTCGACGCTCCGGCCCGTGCGCAGGGGATCCGCTCCGGCGCCGGCAAGGATCTTCGGGACTGGCTTGCCGCGATCGAGGCGAACGGAGAGCTGAAGGTCATCAGGGGCGCCGAGACCACCGAGGAGATCGGCGGGATCGTGGATCTCTATCAGCGCCGGATGGGAAACCCGGCCGTGCTCTTCGACGAAGTGCCAGGCTATCCGAAGGGCCACCGCGTGCTGGCCAACATCCTGACCTCGGTTTCCCGCATCAACCTTGCTCTGGGCCTGCCCGCCGGGGCGAGCGAGAT
Organism: Faunimonas sp. B44; assembly: GCF_052655945.1. Lineage (NCBI taxonomy): Bacteria > Pseudomonadati > Pseudomonadota > Alphaproteobacteria > Hyphomicrobiales > Afifellaceae > Faunimonas > Faunimonas sp. B44. Next base: position 617,400 of record NZ_JBQYEX010000001.1, read on the forward strand.
GGATCTCGTGCAGTGGTGGCGGACGTACATGCGCGAGGCGCGCAGCCTGCCGCCCCGCGAGGTGGCGAGCGGGCCGCTGATGGAGAACGTCTTCGAGGGCGACGCGGTCGACATCACCAGCATCCCGACGCCGGTCTGGCACGAACTCGACGGCGGCCCGTTCATCGGCACCGCCTGCCTGGTGATCATGAAGGACCCGGATTCGGGCTGGGTGAACAGCGGCACCTACCGGGTGCAGTCGCAGGCGCCGAATGTCGCGACCGTCATGATCTCTCCCGGCAAGCATGGCCGCATCATCATGAACAAGTATCATGAGCGCGGCGAGCCGTGTCCGGTGGCCGTCGTGGTCGGAATGCATCCCGTCGTCTTCATGCTGTCCGGGCTCGAGATCCCGTATGGCAAGAGCGAGCTGGAGGCGGCCGGCGGCATCTTCGGGGAGCCGGTCGAGGTACTCCGCATGCCCCGGACCGGGCTCCCGGTCCCCGCCAATGCCGAGATCGCGTTCGAGGGCTACATCCACCCCGGCGACGTCGTCCAGGAAGGTCCCCTCGGAGAGTGGACCGGATACTACGCCGGAGGCAGTCGCCCCGAGCCCGCGATCCGCATCGAGACCATGATGCACCGGAACGACCCGATTCTTCTCGGTGCGATCCCGGCGGTTCCGCCCAACGACAACACGTTCTACCTCGGCACCTATCGCTGCGGCGCCGTCTGGAATCAGCTCGAGGCGGCGGGAATCCCCGAGGTGAAGGGCGTCTGGGCGCACGAGGCCGGCGGCAGCCGCTTCTGGCTGACGGTGTCGATCAAGCAGCTTTACGGCGGCCACGCCAAGCAGGCGGCGATGGTGGCGGCGCACTGCCACGCCGGCGCCTACTGCAATCGCTGGACGATCGTGGTCGACGACGACATCGACCCGACGAACATCAATGACGTGATCTGGGCGATGTCGACACGCGTCGATACGCGCGACGGCGTCGACATCATCGAGGGCGGCTGGAGCTCGGCCCTCGATCCGATGTGCTACGACGGCGACAACGACCGCCGGAACGGCCGGATCATCATCAACGCCTGCAAGCCCTTCCGCCGCAAGGATTCCTTCCCTGTCGTGGCCCGCTCGAGCAGGGAGCTCGACGCGCGCATCATCGCGAAGTGGAAGAAGGACCTGCCGTCGATCTGACAACACGCGGGCCGGTACGGCTTGCGGCGCGAGAGGGGATGAGGTCGCGCAGGATGAACGAGCACGCCGCAGACGGGTGGATCGGGGCAAGCCTGCTGCGCAAGGAGGACGCGCGGCACCTGCTCGGAGCGGGCGCCTTCGTAGCCGATATCCGGCTGCCGGGCATGCAGGAGATCGCCTTCGTCCGCAGCGAGGTGGCCCACGGCGTGCTGAATTCGGTTCGCAAGCCCGCGGGGGCCGCCGCAGGCGTCTTCACGCATTCCGACCTCGCCTGGCTGCGGATACTCGAGGCCGGGCCCGAGCTGTCGGCGTTCCGCTCCAGCCCCTATCCTGCGCTTGCGGAGGGCAAGGTTCGCTACGTAGGGCAGACGATCGCGGCCTGTGTCGCGCGAAACCGCGCCCATGCCGAGGATCTCGCCGAGCGGGTCGAGGTCGACATCGACGAGCTCCCGCCGGTCGTGGACTGCCTCGATGCGATGCGCCCGGGGAGTGCCAGGCTCTTCGACCAATGGCCCGACAACGCCTTCATCCGCAGCAGGGTCGTGGAGGGCGATCCCGGGACCCTCGTCGATGCTCCGCTCCGGCTGCGGCGCCGATTTCGGATGAACCGGCAGGCGACCGTGCATCTGGAGGGCAGGGGCGTCGTTGCGCACTGGGATCAGCGGATGGACGAGCTGGTCATCCATCTCTCGACCCAGGGGCCGCACGTCATGCGGCTTGGCCTTGCGCAGGCGCTCGGGCTTTCCGAGCACAAGATCCGTGTCATCGCCCCCGATGTCGGCGGCGGCTTCGGCGGCAAGAACCGCCTTCTCCCGGAGGAGATCGCCGTCGCGGCGATCGCCATGAAGGTGCCTCACCCGGTGCGCTGGATCGAGGATCGGCGGGAGCACCTGCTCGCCTCCGTACATGCCCGGGACCACGTCTACGATCTCACCATCTCGGCGGACGAGGCGGGCCGCCTGCTTGGGATCGAAGGCTCGGTCCATATCGACGCCGGCGCTTACGCGCTGTGGCCGACAGGCGCCTTCATGGAGGCGAGCATGGCCGCGCGGAACCTGCCGGGCCCCTATCGCATGCGGCATCTCGCGATCGAGACGTTCACGGTTGCGACCAACAAGGCGCCGATGGGCCCCTATCGCGGCGTGGCGCGTCCCGGCGCATGCTTCGCGATCGAGCGGCTGGTGGACGAGGTCGCGCTCGAGCTTGGCCGGGAGCCCGCGGAGATTCGCCGCCTGAACATGGTATCGGCCGAGGAGCTGCCCTACCTCACGGCGGGCGGGCTCATGCTCGACACGGGCGACTACCACGAGTCCCTTGCCTCCGCGGTTGACATGATCGGCCTCGACCGCATCCGCGAGCGGCAGAAGACCCGTGAGCCGGATGGGCGCGCCATCGGGGTCGGGTTTGCGTTCTACTCGGAGCAGAGCGGGCACGGCCAGGCGGAGTGGACGAAACGCAAGTCCCGCGTCGTTCCGGGTTACGAATCGGCACGCGTTCGCGTTCTTCCCGACGGCTCGGTCGTGATCCATGTCGGCGTCCAGAATCACGGCCAGGGCCACGAGACGACGCTTGCCCAGATCGCCGCGCACGAGCTCGGGCTTCACCCCGATCAGATATCGATCCGCTACGGCGATACTGCGACGGCGCCTTTCGGATTCGGCTCCTTTGCGTCGCGCACGATCGTCTTCGCCGGCGGCGCCGTCGCGAAATCGTGCCGCATCATCGCAGAGAGGCTGAGGCGGATCGGCGGCCATTTGCTGCAGACGGATCCCGCCTCGGTGCGCCTGGCGAACGGAGCGGCGGTGGGGCCCGCCGGGCAGGTCGGGATCGCCGAGATCGCGCGTGCGGCGACCGTGCGCCAGGAACTGCTGCCGGAGGGAATGGAGCCGCTCCTGGAGGCGGTGTCGACTTACGAGCCCGCCGACTCCGGGGGCGTTTTCTCCTACGGCACGCATGCCGTGGTGGTGGCGGTCGATCCGGAGACGGGACTGACCGAGATCCTCGATTACGTGGTCGCCGAGGATTGCGGCACGATGATCAACCCGATGATCGTCGACGGCCAGGTTCAGGGCGGGATTGCCCAGGGGATCGGGACGGCATTGTTCGAGGAGATCCCCTATTCGGATCTCGGCCAGCCGCTCGCCACCACGTTCGCCGACTACATGGTCCCGTGCGCGAGCGAAGTCCCGACGGTCCGGATCGCGCATTCCGTCACGCCCGCCAAGGTCACCGAGTTCGGCGTGAAGGGCGTCGGGGAGGGCGGAGCCATCGCGCCTCCGGCGGCCATCGCGAACGCGGTCGCAGACGCGTTCCGGGACCTCCGCGCCAGCTTCGACGAGACGCCGCTGACGCCGCGGCGGATCTCGAACGCCGTTGCGGAGGCCAGACGGGCCAGGGAAGCGTCCGCATGAAGCCGGCCGCCTTCGAATATCTCCGCGCCGATACCGTCGAGGACGCCGTTCGCGCGCTTGCCGAGGCGGCGGATGACGCCCTGCCGCTCGCCGGAGGCCAGTCGCTGCTGCCGCTCTTGGGCCTCCGCATGGCGGCGCCCCGCATCCTCGTCGACATCGGTCGGATCGCCGATCTGCGCAGCGCGGAGGATGTCGGCGAGCGGGTGATTATCGGCGCCGCAACCACGCATTCCGAGATCGAGGACGGGATGGTCCCTGATCCGGGCCGCGGACTGATGCGGAACGTCGCGAAGCGGATCGCATACCGTGCCGTGCGGAATCAGGGGACGATCGGCGGCAGCGTCGCAATGGCCGACCCGGCGGCGGACTGGCCGGCCTGCCTTCTGGCACTGGAGGCCGAAGCGCGGGTGGTCGGGCCGGGCGGCGCGCGGACCGTCGCGATGTCCCAACTCGTCGTGGACGTCTACACGACCGCGCTCCGGCCGGGCGAGATCATCGTCGCCTTCGAGGTGCCGCGCCTGGACGTCGGGGCTCGAACAGGCGTCGCAAAGGTTTCGAAGAAGACCGGCGCGTTCGCGATGTCGATCGCCATCGCAATTCTGAACGACGGGTCGCGCCCCGCCCGGGTCGTTCTCGCGGGAGCCGGACCGAAGGCCATGCGCCTGCCGGCGACCTCGGACCTCGTGCAGTCGGCGTCCCCGACGGAACGCGAGATGCGGAGCGCTGTGGCACGGGATCTGGAGGAAAGTGGCGCTGCGATCGATGACTACGCGCTGCGTCTGCACAGCGCCGTCGTGACGCGCGCCGTAGCCGAGGCGCATGCGCGATGATGACGATCAGCTTTCATGTCAATGGCGAAGAGACGTCGCTCGCCGTCGAGCCGCGGGAAAGCCTGGCCGACGTCCTGCGGGACCGGCTCGCGCTGACCGGCACGCATCTCGGCTGCGAGCACGGCGCCTGCGGCGCCTGCACGGTCGATGTGGACGGCAAGGCGGTCCGCGCCTGCCTGTTCCTCGGCGTCATGGCGGACGGGCGCAATGTGACCACGATCGAAGGGTTGCGCGAGGACAGGGTGATGGCCGTCCTGCGCCGGCAGTTTCACGAGAACCATGCCTTGCAGTGCGGCTTCTGCACCCCGGGCATGCTGGTCATGGCACGCGACTTGCTCAATCGCATGGATAATCCGAGCGAGGCTGAAGTTCGTCAGGGCATGGCCGGCCATATCTGCCGGTGCACAGGTTACGCCGGAATTGTCCGTGCAATTCGCGCGTCTGCGGAAGAATTGGCGATCGCGCGAGCGCCGCAGGATTGAGGGGAATTCTGCGGCATGGGTCGACTTCACAGGGGAGAGGTGCAATGAATCGTTTCGACTTGACCAGACGTCGTCTGTTGCAGGGGGCGGCTGCCGCCGTTGTCCTGCCGTCCGTGCCGGCCTTCGCGGCGAGCCCCGACCAGGTCGGGCTGAGTCTGGAGTTCCGCATCTACGGCGGGAATGCGCCGTCGTTCTATGCCATCGAGGACGGCACCTACGAGAAGCTCGGCCTGGCGGTCACGCCCGAAGGCTCGTCGGGCTCGGACGAGTCGATCCGCCGCGTGGCGGCCGGCACGCATCCCTTCGGTCTTGCCGACGCGACGACGCTGATCGCCTTCGCAGCGCGCAATCCGGCCGAGGCCCCCAAGCTGATCATGCCGATCTTCGACCAGTTCCCGGCGGTGATCCTCAGCTTGAGCAAGAAGCCCGTGAAGACGTTCGAAGACCTCAAGGGCATCACGCTCGGCACCGGCACGTCCGATGCCGGCTCGAAGATCTTCCCCGCCCTGATGGCGCTCAACGACATCGATCCGAATTCCTTCGAGCGGAAGACCGTCGATGTGAAACTGCGCGACGCGATGCTCCTGTCGGGCCAGGTCGATGCCGTGATCGCCTTCGATTACACGGCCATCTTCAATCTGATCGGCAATGGCGTCCCGCTCGAGGACATAACGCTGCTCTACTTCTCGGGGCACGGTTTCGACTTCTTCGGCAACTCGCTGATCGTGAACAGGGACGTTCTGGCGAGCAATCCCGACCTCGTTCGCCGCGTCGCAAGCGCGACGGCCCAGTCCTGGATCAATGCAAACGAGCACCGGGACGAAGCGATCGCGAGCGTGGTCAGGCGCGAGAAGCTGCTCGATCCCGCGGTCGAGCGAGCCCGGATGGACTGGGTCCTGGACAAGCATGTCCGCACGGAGAACGTGCTGCAGAACGGGCTCGGTACCGTCGACACCGCGCGCATGGAGAAGGCGATCGGCGTCATCAAGGAGGGCTTCCAGCTCGAAAGCGCGCCGACTGTCGAGGACATCTATGCCGAAGGCTTCATGCCGCCGGCCGAGGACCGAAAGATTGGCTAGTCAGGTGCTCGCAATGGCTTCCGCAGCGGCCGGTCAATCGGCCGCTGCCCCCTTCGTCGAGATCGAGGACGTCGACCTCCGCTACGCGGAATCCGATGAGACGCAGGCGCTCCGGGGCTTGAGGATGTCGGTGCGCAAGGGCGAGTTCGCAGCCGTGGTCGGCCCGTCGGGCTGCGGCAAGTCTTCGCTCATGAAACTCGTGACCGGGCTGCTGCCGCCGACCGGCGGCACCATGAAGGTCGCCGGCCAAAGGGTGAACGGTCCGCTCAAGATCGTCGGCATGGCGTTCCAGAACGCGACCCTGCTGCCGTGGCGGGACATTCTCTCGAACACGATGCTGCCGCTGGAGATCGTCCAGCCGCATCGGTCTCAGCTTCGCAGCAGACGCAGCGAGTACGAAGCCCGTGCGCGCGGCCTTCTCGGGACGGTCGGTCTCGGCGGGTTCGAAACGAAGAACCCGTGGATGCTTTCCGGCGGAATGCAGCAGCGTGCCAGCCTGTGCCGGGCGCTCATCCATTCGCCCGAGCTGCTGATGCTGGACGAACCGTTCGGCGCGCTCGACGCCTTCACGCGGGAGGAGCTCTGGGGCGTGCTGCAGGACCTCTGGATGCGGCAACGGTTCACCTGCATCCTCGTCACCCATGACCTGCGCGAGGCGGCATATCTCGCCGACGTCGTCCACGTGATGAGCGCGCGCCCCGGGCGGATCATCGGCACCCACCGGGTCGACCTGCCGCGGCCGCGCACGGTCGAGAGCACCTTCGAACCGGCCTTCGTCGACATCGTCCACCGCATCAGGGGCGAAATCGCCCAGGCGCGGAACGAGGCCATGGCCGCCACGCCCGTGAAGGGAGCCGCCTGATGTCACCGCGCGCTTTCCGTCGGCTCGAGAAGCTGATGCCCTGGCTGGTCATCTTTGGAGCGCTGGCGGTCTGGGAACTCGTCGTCCACCTCTTCAACGTCCGGCAGTTCATTCTCCCGGCGCCGAGCGACATCTACCAGGCGCTCCTGCAATACAGGGAGCCGATCCTGGACAGTTCGCTCTTCACCCTCATGAACACGCTGATCGGGTTCGGCATAGGGGTGCTGGTCGGATTGTTTCTGGGGATCCTCATCGGTTCCTCGCGGCTCGCCTATGCCGGGCTCTACCCGATCCTGATCGGCATCAACTCCATACCCAAGGCGGCGGTCGTGCCGATCCTCGTCCTCTGGATGGGCATTGGCCAGCCGCCCGCCATCACGACGGCGTTCCTGCTCTGCTTCTTCCCGATCGCGGTCAATGTCGCCACCGGACTGGCGACGACGGAGCCCGAACTCGAGGACGTGCTCCGCTCCCTCGGGGCGTCGCGGCTGGACGTGCTGTGGAAGGTCGGAATCCCGCGGTCGCTGCCCTACTTCTTCGCGTCGCTCAAGGTCGCCATCACGCTGGCCTTCGTTGGCGCGGTCATCTCGGAGACGCTCGCCTCGAACGACGGCATCGGTTACCTGATGCTGCAGGCCGCCTCTCAGTTCCGCACGCCGCTGATGTTCGCCGGCGTCGCGGTGATCGCAGCCATGGGTATCGCGACTTACCTGGTCTTCGTGCTGATCGAGCAGCGCTTCACCGGCTGGGCAACGCGCAAGCAGACCATGGCGGCGCCGGCCGGGGGCTGATCTCTCCACGGGCGGGCCCCGCCGCCGCGGAGCGCGCCGACCGGTCTGGTCGGAGGTCTCGCACCCTCATGGGAGCCGTGGCGGGACCTTCGTCCTTGCGCAGAACTCGTACACGGTCACTCCGTCCTGATTCGTCCCGGCACCCCGCACGATCATGGCCTCCTCGCCATTCGTCCCCGTGCAGCGCTCGAGCGGGGTGACGCTCCAGGCGACCGTGTCTCCGGCATAGACCGGCCGCAGCCACTTGAGATCGGAGACGGCAAGGAACGGCCCCGGCTCCCCGCCGGCGCCGCGGCACGCTGCCAGGAAGGCGCGTCCCCAGGAGGCGGCGGTATGCCAACCGGACGCGGCAAGTGCGCCGAAGGGCCCGGTTCGCGCCGCGGTTTCGTCCAAATGGAAGGGCTGCGGATCGTATCGCCGGGCGAAGGCGACGATCGCGGCCGGCTCGAAACGGGTCGTCCCGAGCGCGAAAGGGCTTCCGAGGCAGACGTCGCGCCAAGGCCGATCCAATGCCACCGGGGAAGGCGGATCCATCTCCCGCGGTCCCGGCTTCAGCGCTCGGGTCAGGCTCGTCTGCTCGTCCCGACAATCGCGACGGGCAATCATCACCGAATTCGTCTGGGACAGCGCAAGCCCGCGCGCGCCGATCATAAGTTCGAAGCGGAACGTCACGAATCCGATTGCCGGCCGGGAGCGGGATCGGCGCGTCGCGAGCACGGTCGCGCGGCCGGACAGGGTGTCCCCGGCCTGCACGGTTGCTCCCCAGCGCAGGTCGTCGACGCCGGGGGCGCCCCGCGCCGCGACCCCGTTCATCCAGGCGTCGTAGTTCACCCGCATGAGGATGGCGGAAAGCTGCCAGGGCGAGGCTGACGTCGCGGCGGAGATCGTGCCCGCCTCGGGCACCGGAGCGAACTCGGCTGCGAACCAGGCGACCTCCTCTGCGGAAACCCTGTGGCTTCCGAGGCCGAACTCGGCGCCGGCCGCGAAATCCTCGAAATGCAGCATGTCGGCCGAGCTCTCCAGGGGAAGTGCCGGCGCACTGGCTTGCGCACGCGGCTCAATCATGTTCCGGCGCGGATCGGGAGCCGGCGCGGCGCGGCGGGGATCAGCGCCGTGCGGTGCCGGCCGAGCGCTCGCGGAGCGGCCGGGCGCGGTTCCGTTCCTGGTTGCGGTTCAGGAGGTCCCGCAGATAGGCAGCCGCGTCGCGCCCCTTGATCGCCGTCCGCCAGACCTCCTTGACCACGTTCTCGTGCAGCGCCAGCGCTTCGGGCGCCGAAGTCGCCATCGCCACGCCGACTCTTATGTTGGGCTGTTCGCCGAGCCGGAACGGGCTGATCATCAGCGTATCGCCCGAGCGCCTCCGGAAGATCTGAAAGCCCGTGTGAGGAAGGCTGTCGGTGACGAGGCCGATCTGGACGCCGATCGATTCCTCCTCGATGACCGCGGCGAAATGCTCGATCTCGGCCCGGGCCATCTCGCGGCGCATCGCCTTCTTGCTCTCCGTCAGGCTGACCCGGCCCACCAGCCCGTTGTTCAGGAACGGCTCGATCTGCATCGCCGAGATCAAATTGACGATGGGCGGGCGTCGCTTGCGGTAAGCGCGCTTCCTTTCGTGCAGGATCTCCATGATCTTGTCGACGTCCTCGAGAGCCTTGTTGCGGTTCGGCAGGTCGTCGGGGATGCTTTCCCGCAGCACTTGCTCGAGAGCCATCTCGAAGCTGTCCGAGCCAAGCAGGAAGGAGATCGGGCCTGCGAGCACCACGATGTGCTCGGCATCCTCCTCGAGCTGGCGTACGCGTTCGAAATAGCTCACCGCGGACGGGATGTACTCGATACCGACGCCGAGGAGCGTCGGCAGCGACACCTGCAGCAGCTCCGAAAGGCGCTCCAGGGTGTCGATCTTGGCAAGCTCGCCCTTCTCGAAACGGTAGAGGGCCGTCCGGGAAATGCCGAGCCGATCGGCGACCTCGTCGGCGCTGAGCCCGGAGCCGAGTCGGAAGGCCCTGAGGCGGCGTCCGATCTCCTCATACTGCAGAGGCATGTTCTCGCTCCGGATCCTTGTCTTGTCGGCGAGGGCGGCCCGTCATTATGCACCGGAAACCGGGCGCCTGCAGCGCGACCTAGGGGGCATTTCCTGCGGGCAGGAGAACCACGCGTCCGGCCGCGCTCCGATCGCGAAGCATGGCGAGCCCCTCGGCCGACCGTTCGAGCGCGAGCGTCGTGGTCGGCGGCGCGCTGAGTCTGCCCTCGTCGTAGAGCCGGAAGATCTCGGAATAGCAATGCCGCATCAGTTCGGGCATCCGCTTCCGGTAATCGCTCACCTGGAGCCCGCTCACCTCGATGTTCTTCAGTAGAACGTAGTTCACCTTGAGCGTCGGGATTCGTCCGGCGGCGAACCCGATCACCACCAGGCGCCCGCGCCAGGCGACGGCCCGGATGGCTGCATCGAAGATTTCGTCCCCGAGAGGGTCGAGCACGATGTCCGCGCCGCGGTCGCCGGTGAGCGCATGGACCTGCTTGCGCAGGTCGTCCCGCAGGTTCGGCGCCGACAGGTCGACGATTGCGTCGGCCCCGGCCGAGAGCACGAGATCGCGCTTCGCCGGATTGCTGATGCCGGCCAGCACGCGCAGCCCGTACGCCTTTCCGAGCTGAACGGCGGCAAGCCCGACCCCCCCGCTGGCGCCGAGAACGAGCAGGATCTCTCCGGCCTTTGCGCGCGCGCGCTCCATCAGCGCGAACCAGGCCGTATCATAGGCGAGCGCCATGGCGGCCGCCTCCACGAAGCTCATCCGGTCGGGAAGACGGATGCAGTCCTTGGCGGGGACGCTCACCTTCGTTGCATAGCCGCCCTGTTCGGCCAGGGTCTGAACCCGATCGCCGACCTTCCAGTCCCGGACGTTCGCGCCGACTGCGGCGACGACGCCGGTCGGCAGCTTTCCCGGGATGAAGGGACGCGGCGGAAGGAACTGGTACTTGCCTCCGATCACGAGGAGATCGACGAAATTCGCCGCGGTGGCCATGATATCCACGACGACCTCGTCCGCACCCGGCGTCGGGTCGGGCGCGTCCTCCACCGTGAGAGTCTCCGGTCCTCCGAACTCGCGGACGAAAGCTGCGCGCATGGCGTTCCTTCTCTGTCGGGGAAGGCCGAGGCCGGCCTGTTTGGTGCCTCAGGCCGGAATGGCATGGCGACCGGTCGATTCGGGCATCGCGGTTCCGCCGTGGAGGCCGGCCCTCCGGATCAGCCACCGGGCTGCGGCAAGGACCTGGAGGTCGGAATAGCGACGACCGACGAGTTGGACGCCCACGGGCATGCCGTGCGGCCCGCGGATGGCCGGCAAGCTGACGGTCGGGACGTGCAGCAAGGTCCACAGGCCCTGGAAGCTGGGGTCGCCGGCATAGTGCAGCCCTGGGGGCGCCTCGCCGTTCACGCATGGCGCGAGGAGCACGTCGACGCCCTCAAGCAGCGGATCGAGCGCCCATCGGGCGCGCTCCGCGAACCGCAGCGCCGCATGGTAGCGCTCGCCCGAAACGGAATGGCCGTGCTCGACCTGCCGCACCATTTGCGGGCTGATCGCGTCCCGGTGGCGGGCCCACTCCCAGGCGAGCGAACGTGCGCGCTCGACATCGTTGATGATCGCGCGCGCTTCGCCGAGCTCCGAAAAATGTCCCGGCAGGTCGATTTCGGTGAGCTCCGCTCCGGCTGCCGCGGCAAGCTGCGCCGCGTGATCGAGCGCGGCTCGCGTCTCGGCTTCCGCCTTGTCCCACAAAGGGGTGCGGCAGATGCCGATCCGCAGGCGCTCCGGATCGTCGAGCGACTGAGGAGGCGGACTCCAGGTCAGGACGTGCAAGCAGAGGGCGATATCCTCCGGATCCCGCGCCATCATGCCGATCGTGTCGAGGCTTTCCGCCGCGAACTTCAGCCCCATGCGATTGATCGTGCCGTATGTCGGCTTGAACCCGACAATGCCGCAGAACGAAGCGGGCCGGAGAACGGAGCCTCCCGTCTGCGTTCCGAGCGCCAGAGGCACCATGCGATCGGCGACGGCTGCGGCGGATCCGCTCGACGACCCGCCCGGCGTCCGCTCACGGTCCCACGGGTTTTGCGTCGCCCCCGGCGCGCTCCCCGCGAATTCGCAGGTGACGGTCTTGCCGAGCACGATCGCACCCGCCGCCTTCAGCATGGCAACGCATGATGCATCCGCACGGGGCTGATGGCCGGCATAGATCGGAGATCCCATGCCGGTCGGAAGGTCGGCGGTGTCGATCACGTCCTTGATGCCGATCGGAACGCCATGCAGCGGCCCTGCGGCGGGCGTCGCGTCCGCCTGGCGTGCCGCGGCGAGCGCGCGTTCGGGATCGAGCGCGGCCCAGGCCGCGACCTCCGGCTCACGCTGGGCTGTCCGATCGAGGCAGGCCCGGACGAGGTCCTCCGACCGGATCCGGCCGTCCGCAATCCAGCGGGCCGCCTGCGTCGCGGAGAGCTCGTTCAAAGCGCTGGCCATGACAGGATCGTCCACAATCTCGCTCGCAATGATGGCACGCGGCTGAATCTTGGCCACCGTGCAACATTTTTGGTCATCTAGCCTGCAATTGAGCACAGCCGCAAGAGCATTTCGGTCGTGCTGCGGCATGGGAAGTGGCCGCCGAACGGCGCTGCGATGCACCGGAGAGGAGCGGTCCGGTGTTGCGGGAAGCCGGATAAGCCCCGAGATTCTCACCCTTTGCGCAGGGCTCCCGCCGGGCAGTGCATGAGGGCAGCCCCGCCTGCAGGACCGGTTACGAGCCGTTGCAAACGGGTGCCGGGAGTTCGTGTCAAAAAGTTGACTGGTTTCCAAAATCAGGGAATAGTGCGTCTTTAGAACCAGAAGGTGGAGCATCCCGCGACATGACCTGCGCGCGCAATCCTGGCCTACCTGCGCGCCGGTGGACGAGCGCCGGCCAGCATGGGCAGATGCGCAACGGAGAACGCGCGAGCACGTGCGGGCGGTACGGGGTTCGCTCGCCGACGGCCGTCGCGTCCGGCGACCCCGACGCCCCGGATGCTCCTTCGGCCGCCAGCCCGTGCCCGGATCGGTGAGAATGGCAAGCTTCGAACTCCTTGAACCCGGTTCCCTCGAAGAGGCGTTCGATCTCCTCGATCCCGACGATCCTGCGGTCCGTCCGATCGGCGGCGGCACGGCGCTGATGCTGATGATGAAGGCGCAGATCTACCGGCCCGAGCGGCTCGTCAGCCTGCGCCGCATAAACGGCCGTTTCTCCGGGATCGACTTCGCCCCTGGGAGAGGCGCGTTCCGGATCGGTGCGATGACGACATTCGCGGAGCTTGAACATTCCCCCGACATACGCTGCGCGCTTCCGGTCATCCCGCAGACGATGCTCACGCTCGCAAACGTGCGCGTCCGCAACGTCGCGACCGTCGGCGGCAATCTCGCCCATGCCGATCCGCATCTCGACCTGCCGCCCGTATGGGCGGCCCTCGGGGCGCGGGCGACGATCGTCGGTCCTTCCGGCGAGCGCACGGTGCCGGTCGAGGAGATCGCGGCCGGGTATTACGAGACGACGCTGGCCAACAATGAACTGCTCGCCGAGCTCGAGGTCCCGGCCCGGCCGGGCTGGCGTTCCCTTTACGTCAAGGTGACGACCCGTGCGGCGCACGACTGGCCTGCGCTTGGCCTTGCTCTCTCGATGTCGATCGAGGGGCGAACCGTGAGGGATCTGCGTCTCTTCATGAGTGCGGCGGTCGATCGTCCGACGCGGCTCTCGGCGGCCGAGGGTGTCCTGCGCGGCGCCGACGTCGGGGAGGCGGTAATCCGTGCCGCCGGCGAGGCGGCGGTGGCGGAAACCGAGATCGAAGCCGACAGCCGCGGTTCCGCCCCCTACAAGCAGCATCTCTTGCGTGTCCATCTCGGGCGCGCCGTCCGCGCGCTTGCCGGGGAGTAGGGTCAATGGCGGCGAGAACCACGTCCCGGAACATCGGCCAGTCCATCCCGCGCCTGGAGGCGCGGGAGAAGGTGACCGGGCGCACCGAATACGTGCATCATCTCCGGCTGCCCGGCATGCTCTACGGAAAGATCTTCCGCAGCGCGGTCCCGCACGGCCGGATCAAGTCGATCGACGTGTCGGCCGCGCAGGCGCTGGAGGGCGTCGAGCGGGTGGTGACGATCGACGACATCCGCACGGTCATCCCGAACCCCTATTACGGGCCGGCTTTCCACGACCAGCCGATCCTCGCGGACGGAAAGGTCCGCTTCGCCGGGGAGCCGGTCGCAGTCGTGCTCGCCGCCGACCCTCATGTCGCGCAGGAAGCGGCCGCGCTGATCACGGCCGAGTACGAGGAGCTTCCGGCCGTCTTCGACGAGGTCGATGCGATGACCTCCGAAGTGCTCGTTCACGAGGAGCTCAAGCCCGCCGCGACCTTCCCGGACCTGCAGCACCTGAAGGGCCGCACGGGGACGAATGTCGCGCTCGACTACCATCTCCTGCGCGGCGATCCGGAGGCGGCGTTCCTGGCGGCCGACCGAATTTTCGAGCATACGTTCCGCTCGCAGCAGGTGATGCACATCCCGATGGAGCCTTTCGTGGCGGTCGCGGATGCGAGCGAGCGCCAGGTTACGCTGCACACCGCTTCGCAGGGGCCGTCCTTCGTCCGCATCGAGATCGCCCGCCTGCTGGGCTGGCCCGAGAACCGCGTCCGGGTGAAGGTGCCCTATCTCGGCGGCGGCTTCGGCGGGAAGCTCTACATCAAGCTGGAGGCGCTGGTCACGGCGCTGTCGCTGCTGGTGCGCCGCCCGGTCAAGGTCGCGCTCACCATGGAGGAGCAATTCTTCATGGTGACCCGCCATCCCTGCACGTTCACCATCAAGAGCGGGGTAGACGCGGACGGCCGGATCGTCGCCCGGCGCTGCGACATCGTGTGGAACGGCGGCGCCTATGCCGACATCGGCCCGCGCGTGACGCAGAAGGCGGGGTTCACCTCCGCCGGGCCGTACGACATCCCCAACGTCGAGATCAACTCCTACGCCGTCTATACCAACAGGCCGCCCTGTGGCGCGCTGCGCGGCTTCGGCGCGCCGCAGACCGCCTGGGCCTACGAATGCCACATGGACGCCATCGCGGAAGGCCTCGGCCTCGACAAGGTCGAGTTCCGCCGGATGAACCTTCTCCAGGAGGGCCGGCCGCAGGCGACCGGCACGCCCGTTCGCGACGCGGCGCTCGAGGCCGTGCTCGACCAGGTCGCGGATCATCTGAACTGGAGGGAGCCTTTCGACCGCGGCAACGGCCGGATCCGGCGCGGGCGCGGGATCGCGGTCGGCTTCAAGGGCATCACCGCGCCGACGACGTCGGTTGCGATCGTGAACCTCTACGGTGACGGCAGCTGCGGGCTCTACATCAGCACCGTCGACATGGGGCAGGGCTCCGACACGGTCATGGCACAGATCGTCGCCGAGGTCCTCGACATCGATGCCGACACCGTGCGCGTCATGCATCCCGACACCG
Source organism: Faunimonas sp. B44 (assembly GCF_052655945.1). NCBI lineage: Bacteria > Pseudomonadati > Pseudomonadota > Alphaproteobacteria > Hyphomicrobiales > Afifellaceae > Faunimonas > Faunimonas sp. B44. The sequence continues at coordinate 632,532 of NZ_JBQYEX010000001.1, forward strand.
ACGTGACGCCATACGACATGGGCACGCTCGGCTCCCGCTCGACCTTTCACATGGGCACGGCCGTCCGGCTCGCGGCCGAGGACGCCAGGCGCAAGGTTGCGGACCTTGCGCGCGAGCTCGGTCTGCCGGAGGGCAGCAACCTCCCGCTCCGCGAGCTGTTGCGCCGGAAATACGGAATGCAGGCCGGCAACATCATCGGCACGGGCAGCTTCATTCCCAAATACGAGAAGCCCGATCCGGCGACCGGCCAGTCCGGCAACGCGACGCCGTTCTGGGGCGTCGGCGCGTCCGGCGCCGAGGTGGAGGTCGACACGGAGACCGGGCACTACCGGATCACGAAGCTCGTGAATGTGGCGGACGTCGGGACAGCCATCAACCCGAAGCTCGTCCAGGTGCAGCTGTCCGGCGCGGCCATCATGCAGCTCGGTTTCACCACGACCGAGGACATGGTGTTCCGCGACGGACATCTCACCAACGGCTCGCTTGCCGATTACAAGATTCCGACGCTCCTCGACATGCCGGCCACCTTCATCAACGAGCATGCCGATGCGTTCCAGAGCGACGGGCCGTTCGGCGCCAAGGGTGCAGGCGAGAGCACGACGATCGCGCTGTCCCCCGCGATCGGCAATGCGCTGGCGGACGCCATCGGCGTCCGTCTGACGGATCTGCCGCTGACGCCGGAGAAGGTATTCCGCGCCTTGTCGGCCAAGAACGGCACCCCGCTGGCTGGAGAGTGAATTGACTGTTTCCCGCACGATCCGATTCAGGCTGAACGGCCGTCCGGTCGCGGCCGACGTCCTGCCGCACCAGACCCTGGTGGAGGTGCTGCAGAACAGCTTCGACCTCCGCGGCGCGCGCGAGAGCTGCGGTCAGGGCCTCTGCGGATGCTGCACCGTCTATGTCGATTCCAGGCCGGTCTCCGGCTGTCTCCATCTCGCCGTCTTCGCAGATGGCGCGGAGATCGTCACCGTCGAGGGCATTGCGCCCGACGGCGGCCTGGACCCGGTCCAGGAGGCGTTCATCGAAGCCGGCGCCTTCCAGTGCGGCTTCTGCACGCCGGGCTTCATCCTGATGGTGAAGAAGCTGCTCGACGAGCATCCCGACCCCGGCGACGACGAGATCCGTCACTACCTGACCGGAAATCTCTGCCGCTGCTCGGCCTATCCCGAGATCGTGGATGCCGTGAGGCTCGCCGCCGCACGCCGTGCGCGCGCCGCGCAGGCCGATTGAAATGCCGCGCAGCCGAGGATTGGGCCGATGACCGACGCGATCACCATCACCATGCCGGACGACTGGCACCTGCATGTCCGGGACGGCGACATGATGCGCGCCGCGCTGCCGTTCACCGCGGAAAAGTTCGGCCGCGCCATCATGATGCCGAACCTGGTTCCGCCGGTGGCGACGGCGATCGACGCTCTTGCCTACAGGGAGCGGATCCTCGCCGCGCTCCCGGCCGACAGCCGTTTCACGCCCCTCATGACGTGCTACCTGACCGACGACACCGACCCGGACGACGTCGAGCGCGGGTTCGCGGAAGGGATCTTCACCGGCGTGAAGCTCTACCCTGCCAACGCCACCACCAACTCGGCCGCGGGCGTCACCGACTTTGCGCGCATCCGGCCCGTGCTTGAACGCATGCAGAAGATCGGCATGCCGCTCCTCATCCACGCCGAGGTGGTCGATCCCGATATCGACGTGTTCGACCGCGAAGCCGTGTTCATCGAGCGTGTCTTCGAGCCCTGGACGCGGGACTTCCCGGAGCTCCGCTTCATCCATGAGCACCTGTCGACCAGCATCGGGTGCGATTTCGTCCGCTCGAAGTCGGGACAGGTCGGCGGCACGATCACCCCCTACCATCTGGAGCTCAACCGAACCGACTGGCTCGGCTCGGGCAACCGGCCGTACATGTACTGCATGCCCGTCATCAAGACGGAGGCGGACCGCCGGGCGCTGCGCAAGGCGGCAACCGGGGGAGAGTCCTGCTTCTTCCTGGGTACGGATTCAGCGCCCCATTCCATCCACAAGAAGCTCGCGATCGTCGGAGCGGCCGGGCTCTTCAACGCGCCGGTCGCGATCGAGACCTATGCGAAGGTGTTCGAGGAGGAGAACGCGCTCGACCGGCTCGAGGCGTTCGCCTCGCTCAACGGACCCGCGCATTACCGCCTGCCGCCGAACGAGGGGACGATCACGCTCGAGCGGCAGACCTGGACGGCGCCGGAGGAGATCGTCGTGCCCGGACCCGAGGAGAGGGCGCTCGTCTATCGCGGCGGCGAGGCCATCGCTTGGAAGGTCGCCCAGGTCTCGTTCCAGGATGCCGGCCGGGGCTGACGCAGCGACGCGATCCGGCGCTCGGGCGGCGACGCCATCGGATCGACGCCCGCGCCGCGCTTGCGGGTCGCCGCGCGTGTCCGCGCTACCGCATGGCTTCGTCGCGTTTTACGGTGACGCGCGCAATGTGATTGGTGGCGCTCTGGTGGATCAGCAGCGCCGAGCCGTCCGGTGTCGTGCGCATGTGGCGCAGGATGCCGGCATGGACCGGGCCCGAGGGTATCGGCCAGCTCTGGAAGGTCTCCGTCTCAGGCTCGAAGCGCACCAGCATGTCGGGCCGCGCACCGCTTTCGTTGTACCAGACCGCCCCGTCGAAGATCGCGATGGCGTAGGGATGCGAGCGCGGGCCGCTCGGCGAGTCCCATTCCTGGATGTCGCCTGTCGCCGGATCGTAGCGGCCGATCCGCCCGAGTCCCGAATTGACCCACCAGATGATCCCGTCCGCATCGATATCGAGCCTGCGCACCGTCGTGCCGGCTTCGGGCAAGGGGATTTCGGTCACGTCCATCGTCCGGGGATCGACGCGCAGCAGGCAGTTTGCGCCGTTGCAGGCCACCCAGACCGTGCCATCCGCGCCGATCTTCAGACCATAGGGGCGCGAACGCTCGCGCGGGCTGTCGGCCAGCCGCACTTCGCCGGTCTCCGGGTCCAGCCGCCCGATCATGTTGCTGCCTTGCAGGCTGAACCACAGGGCGCCATCCGGCGCGAACTCGGCCGTATGCGGATCCCGCGCAGCCTCGATGGGCATCGGGTATTCGGTGATCTCGCCGGTTTCCGGGTCGAGCCGGCCGATGGTGGCATTGCCGTTGCCGGTGAACCAGGCAGCGCCATCCGGACCGATGTTCACCGAATGCGGCCGCGCGCCCGCAGGCAGGTCGAATTCCTCCATCGCGCCGGTCGCGGGGTCGAGCCGGCCAAGCAGGTCGTGCCACTGGCCAGCCCACCAGATGCTGCCGTCGGGCGCCGCGACCGGGTCGCGCGAGCGCTGGCCCAGGGTGGGCACCTTCCACTCCTCGAAGCGGATGGTCAGCGGGCCGTCGACCGGCCTCGCGACACGCTGCTCGTTCGGCGGGAAAGCCTGCGCGAGATAGTCGAGGATCGCCGCCTGGGTTTCGGGATCGCCCGACAGGTCGATCATGGTTGCAGTGAGGGACTGCCAATCGTCGCGGCTGTAACCCGAACTGCGCTCGATCAGGTTCACGCCATGGCAGGCTGCGCAGACCCCTTCGACCGCCTCGCGTCCGGCGGCATCCGGCAGCGCCATGGCCGTTGCAGGAAGGCAGAGTGCCGTGGCGATCACGGCGGAGCGCAGCGCGTGGAGCGGCATCGGGGGCTCTTGCTTCGTCTCCGGAGAGACCGATCCTACCCGAGAACGCAATCCTGCAGAACCTTCGGTGCCGGCCCGCAGGCCTTCGGTCGATCACGAATGCGCTAGGTGCGGCTCATGCGATCAAGGCCAGCCCGATCCCGCCCAGTGCCGCAACGATGACCACGACCCAGGGAGGTGCCTTCCACGCCATCAGCAGCACGAAGCAGGCGAGTGCCAGCGTGAAGTCCCTCAAATCGCCGACCGCGCTCGTGAAGACCGGCGTATAGAGCGCCGCGCCGAGAATGCCGACGACGGCTGCGTTCGCCCCCTGCATCAGCGATTGTGCCCGCGCCATGCTGCGGAAGCGGTCCCAGAAGGGCAGAACGCCGACGAGCAGCAGAAACCCCGGCAGGAACACTGCCAGCAGCGCCAGCGTCGCCCCGGGGATCCCGTTCGGTTCGGGCCCCAGAACGGCTCCCAGATAGGCCGCGAACGTGAACAGCGGCCCCGGCACCGCCTGCGCGGCGCCGTAGCCCGCCAGAAAGCTGTCCGGCGTCACCCAGCCGGGCTGCACCACTTCGGCCTGCAGGAGCGGCAGCACCACATGACCGCCGCCGAACACCAGCGCACCGGCGCGGTAGAAGCTGTCGAAGACCGCCAGGGTCTGGGCTTGCCCCGCGACCAGCGGCAGGAGGGCCAGGAGCCCGAAGAAGGCCAGCAGCGCCCCGCCGGCGATCCCGCGCGAGACCGGCATGGTGACATGCCCGCTGACGGGTACGCCCGTTCCGCGCCCCAGCGCCAGGCCGGCCAGCGCCCCCAGAAGGATCGCGCCCACCATTCCGAACGCGCCCGGCACGAAGGCCAGCACCGCGACCGCCCCGACGGCGATGGCCGCGCGTTCCTTGTCGGGGCAGAGGTTCTTCGCCATTCCCCAGACTGCCTGTGCGACGATCGCCACCGCGACGATCTTCAGCCCGTGGATCGCCCCCGTTCCCACCGGCCCCGCAATGCTCGCCGCCGTCATCGCGAAGATCAGGAGCACCAGGGCCGAAGGGAGCGTGAAAGCCGTGAAGGCCGCGAGCGCCCCCAGCCAGCCCGCGTGCGTCATCCCCATCGCAAAGCCCACTTGGGATGAGGCCGGGCCTGGCAGGAACTGGCACAAGGCGACGAGATCGGCATAGGCGCTGTCGCTCAGCCAGCGCCTGCGCGTGACCAGTTCGTCGCGAAAATATCCGAGATGCGCGATCGGGCCGCCGAAACTCGTCAGGCCCAGCTTGAGGAAGGCCGAGAACACTTCTCCCGGCGTTCCCTGCGCCGGCTGCGCCTCGGCTGTCAGCGGCCGCTCGGTCATTCCGTCCCCTCTTTTCCCTTGAGTTCACGCAGTCGGGCCCGCGCCACCGCCAGCCCTTCGCGTCCTTTTTCAGTAATCGTGTAGAACTTGCGGGACGTCCGGCCGTCGCGCTCGGTCTTGCTGGTCAGGTATCCGTCCCGTTCCATCTTCGAGAGCATCGGATAGAGCGTTCCCGGCGAGAGCCGGTAGCCGTGCCGCGCCAGCTCGTCGATCATCCACTGGCCGTAGACCGGATGCTGGCCCGCATGATGGAGGACGTGCAGGCGGACGAGCCCCGAAAGTAGGTCGTGGTGTTCCATTCGTGCGGGCAAGCAAATCACCATCGATCGTCGTCATCGACATTCGATAAGCCGGCATGTATGTCTGACGTCAATCCCCGCGAAGCGAAGCCGGGCGTTGCATGGACATCCTGTTCGTCGCCCTCGTCGCATTCCTCGCCTCCGGGCTGACGCTGTTCTCCGGCTTCGGACTCGGCACGATCCTGATGCCGGCCTTCGCGCTGCTGATGCCGGTCGAGGTGGCCATCGGCGCGACGGCCGTGGTGCATCTGGCCAATAATCTGTTCAAGCTGGCGCTGGTGGGGCGTCGGGCCGATCCGCGGGTGCTGCTGCGCTTCGCGGTTCCGGCGGCGCTCGCAGCAGTGTTGGGGGCTCTGCTTCTGGTTCGGCTGTCGGATCTCCCCACCATTGCGACCTGGACCGCTTTCGGCAGCGAACACCGCATCGAGGCGCTGCCGCTGGCCATCGGCACGCTGATCGCGGCCTTTGCGCTGCTGGAACTGTCGCCCGCCTTCGCCCGGCTGCAGTTCCCGGCGCGGTTCCTTCCGCTGGGCGGGCTGGTCTCCGGGTTCTTCGGCGGATTGTCGGGCAATCAGGGGGCATTCCGCACCGCCTTTCTGATCAAGGCAGGGCTGTCGAAGGAGGCATTCATCGCGACCGGCGTGGTGGCGGCGGTGATCGTCGACGTCACGCGGTTGAGCGTCTACGGCCTGTCGCATTTCACACGGGATTTCGCCGACCTGACGCCCGATGTCTGGACGGTGGTCGGCGTTGCCGCGCTCTGCGCCTTTCTCGGGGCCTTCATCGGGTCGCGCATCCTGAAGAAGGTGACGCTACGCGGCGTCCAGATCACCGTCGCTGCGACGATGCTCGCTCTCGGCATCGGGCTGGCCCTGGGGCTGATCTAGCCGGGCCCCTCGCAATCGCCGACGATGGGATGACCGCCGCTCATGCGCCTCCGCCCTGCGCCGTTCGGGCGAGGTAGACGGTCTGCGTGAAGATCTTGTCCTGCAGCGGGTTGTGGAAGGTGATCGGCTCGGCCCAGGCGCGAGCGAATATGGCGCCGAGCGTATCGACGAAGCGCTCGTCCGGCCCCTCGTTGGACCAGAGGCCGAAGATCGCGCCGGGCTTCAGATGCCTGCTCAATGCGCGCAGGCCGTCCCGGCCGTAGAAGCTCTTGCTGCGGTCGTCGAGCGGCGCGTCCGGGGTATGATCGATGTCGACGAGGATGGCGTCGAAGCGCCGGCCCGGCGCGTTCGGATCGAAGCCCGCCTCGCTTACGGCCATGGCGAAGAAGTCGCCCTGGACGAACCTGCACCTGTCGTCGCCGCAAAGCCCTCGCCCGAGCGGCAGCAGGCCGTTCCGGTGCCATTCGATGATCGGGGTGAGGAACTCGACCACGATCATCGAAGCCGTCTTGGGGTGGTCGAGCGCCGCCCGCGCAGTGTAGCCGAGCCCAAGGCCGCCCACGACGACCTCGGCGGAAGAGGCCGGTGTCGCGTCCAGTCCGAGCTGCGCGAGTGCGACCTCGGACGTGGTGAAGGCGCTCGACATCAGGAACTCGTCGCCGAGCATGATCTCGAGGACGTCCAGGTCCAGCCTCAGGTCGCGTCGACGGCGCAGGCTCAGCGCTCCAATCTCCGTCGGCCGGAAATCCAGTTCCTCGAACAATGCGCCCATGCGGTGCTTCGGCCCCCCAGCTGTGGCGTTTCGAAAGGCGGCCGACCTCGCGAAGGCCTCGCCGCGTCGCTTCACATGATGCTTCGCGGGCCGCTCCGCCAGTTCCGAGGCGGGATGCCCGTCCGGCAGGACGCCGGCGTCGCGCAAGGCCCGCATGGCTCGGTCGCGCCGCGCCCTTCGCGGCGCCCCGCGACCTGGTTTCCCAGGTCGCAGGCTCGGACACTTCCCGCGCTCAGGCCGCCTTGCGGAAGCGCCGGAGGGTGCCGCCGTGCATGACCGAGCCGGGGAGCTGCCGGCCGAAGATCCGCTCGGCGAGGTGTCCGATCTCGATCAGGCGGTCGAGATCGATGCCGGTCTCGATGCCCAGCTCCTCGCACAGGAAGACGAGGTCCTCCGTGCAGATGTTGCCGGCCGCCCCGGCATGGCCGGCAAACGGGCAGCCGCCGAGCCCGGCGACCGCGGTGTCGTAGTTCGTCACGCCCATCTCGAGCCCCGCGAAGGCGTTCGCGACCGCCATGCCGCGGGTGTCGTGCAGGTGGAGTATGATATCGAGCTGCGGGTACGCCTCCTGCACCGCGCCGACGGTCCGGCGTATGTGCATGGGCGTCGCCCAGGCCATCGTGTCGGCGAGGCGCACCTCCTTCGGATCGAGATCGTGCGCGGCGGCGATCTCGAGCGCTTGGCCGATCGCCTCGATCACCCGGGCCGTCGGGATGTCGCCCTGGAAGTTGCAGCCGAAGGCTGCCATCACGCCGATTCCCGTCACCGGGACGCCGGCGGCCTTGTACACCTCCATCTGGGCGTGCTCGCTGGCGATGTTTGTGGCGAAGTCGGTGCGCTGGTTGCGCATCAGGAACGGCTCCGAGGCGCAGATGCGGATCGAGCCGGCGACCGTCAGCTTGTCGCGATGGGCGAGCGCGCGCTCGAAGCCCTTCGCGTTGAGCCACAGGGCCGTGTACGCGACGCCGTCGCGCTTTCGGAAACCATCCACGACGGCATCGGCATCCGCCCAGCCCGGGACGTGCTTCGGGCTCACGAAGGACGCGACCTGGATGTGGCTGACGCCGGTTTCCGAGAGCGCGTCGATGAGCTCGATCTTGTGCGCCGTGGGGATCGGCGCCTTCTCGATCTGGAACCCTTCGCGAGGGCCTTCCTCGTTGATGTGCACGTGCTTGGGCAATCCCGTCATGGCGCTTCTTCTCCTCTGATCGGTGCAGCTGGGCGCGACGTGCGCGCCAGCTGTGAATCTCGAGCGGTGATCGGGGGCGCCCCGGGCTCACGGCCTGCGCAAGCCGCTCCGTCACTCCCCCGCGCGGGCGTTCAGTGCAGATCCGCCCAGTAGTGAAGTCCGTCCGTGATGCAGCGCGAGACGCGACGCTCGACCGGGGTGCCGTCGAGCGCATAGGCGGTGCGGTCGATCAGGAGGAGGGGCGTCGCCGCCGGGCAGCCGAACGCGGCCGCGTCCGCCTCGGTCGCCGCGACGGCCTTCACCCTTTCCTCCGCGCGCCCGACGGTCGTCCCGTAGCGGGTCGCGTAGAGCGAATAGATGCTGTTCGGCAGCGTCTCGATGGCGTCGAGGCCGGGAAAGCGCGCGACCGGGAGATAGAGCTTCTCCACGATCACCGGCCGGCCGTCGAGGTCGCGGGTTCGGTCTACCTCCCAGACCTCGTCGTCCGGGCTCAGCCGCAGCGGCCCGGCCGTGGCGGCGTCCGCTCGGACACGGCGGATGCCGTGGATGACGCTCATCGGCGGGAAACGTCCGCCGTCGTCGAACTTCAGCCGGAAGAACTGAAAGAGGAGGCGCCCTTCTTCGGGGACGCGCACGAACGTGCCGCGCCCCTTCTGCCGGTCCAGGAGGTTCTCCGCGGCGAGCGACTCGATCGCCTTGCGCAGCGTGCCCTGGCTCACGCCGAACTCGTCGGCGAGCTCGATCTGGCTCGGCAGCATGGTGCCCGGCGGCCAGCGCCCGTCGATCAGGCGCCGGAGGAGCTCCTCCCGCACCTGCTCGTAGATCGGTGTGAACGACAGCTCCGACGTCATCGACCGCATTCCGCTTCGCTTCCGCCCATACGCGAACTGCATTGACACAACAAGATCGCGAGGGGTAGGTCTTATATAGGTTAGCAAAGCTCGCAGACAAAAACCGGCGGGTTTCGAGGCGGCGGGGAGCGGTTCGGCTCCGCCGCGCAGCAGTCGAGGGAGAGGGAACGGATGGGCGCTCCAGCAGGCACGCGGCCGGAACTCGAAGGCCTGACGCAACGCTTTGCCGAGCTTGCGGCCGGGCTCCGGTACGACGATCTCCCGGACGACGTCGCGCTCCGCGCCAAGCTCATCCTGCGCGACGGCATCGGCAACCAGATCGCCGCCTCCGCCATCAGCGAGGTGGCCGGCAAGATCGTGGACCTCGCAGCCGAATGGGGCGGGGCGGAACAGGCCACCGTGGTGGGCCACGGCATCCGGGTTCCGGCTCCGATGGCGGCGCTCTGCAACGGCACCCTCGGCCACGGCGTGGAACTCGACGACTCCCACGGCTCGGGGCTGATCAAGGCGGGTTCGGTGCTCGTCCCGGCCGCGCTCGCCGCGGCCGAGCTCGGCCGCGCAAGCGGAAAGGACGTCATCGCTGCGCTCGTGGCGGGCTACGAGGTCTCGCTGCGCATCGCCAAGGCCATCAATCCGGGTCACCGCCAGCGCGGCTATCACACGACGAGCACGGTCGGGGCCATCGGCGCATCGGTGATCGCGGCCCGCCTGCTCGGGCTCGACGCCGGGGGCATCGCGCATGCGCTCGGCCTGGCGGCGATGAATTCCGGCGGCATCCAGGCCTATCTCGACGATCCGTGCATGGCGAAGCCGCTCGGGCCCGGCCGCGCGGCCTTCAACGGCGTGCTCGCCGCAGTGCTCGCGAGCCGCGGCGTCACCGGCCCGCGCAAGGTGCTGGAGGGCCGCGAGGGCTTCCTGAACGCCTTCACCGATTCCGTCAGGGTGGAGGATCTCCTTGGCGGGCTGGGCGAGCGCTTCGTCATCATGGAGAACGGCTTCAAGCCGCATTCCGCCTGCCGCTACGCGCATGGCCCGATCGATCTCGCGCAGCATTTCCACGGCGAGGGCGTCCGGGCGGCCGAGATCGACGGCGTGCTCGTCCGCATGAGCGAGCTCGCGATCCGGCAGGCCTCCAAGCCGGAGTCCGGCTCTCTCAACACGGCGATGGGCAGCACCGAGTTCGGCGTCGCGCTCGGCCTCGTGCGCGGCAGCAACGGCCTCCGCGACTATTGGGAGGGCTTCGAGGACTCCGCGGTCCATGCCCTTGCGCGCCGTGTCGCGCTCGCCGCCGAGCCGGAATTCGGCCTGGGCGGCCGGCAGGCCATCGTCGAGGTGCGCCTCAAGGGCGGAGCCGTGCTGCGCGCGCGCTCGGAGGAGCCGAAGGGCGAGCCGACCTCGCCCCTCAGCCGCGAGGATCTCGACCGCAAGTTCTTCGCCACCGCGGGAATGGTGCTCGACGACGCGCAGACCGCGACGATCAGCCGGGCGCTGATGGCGCTGGAAGGCGAGCCGCGGGCGGCGAGCCTGCTGCCGCTCACGGTGGCGCCGTCTGCACGCCCGGCGCTGCGCGCCGCCTGACGCGACCAGAACGCAACCGGATCACCGAACGAGCTCCGAAAGTCCCATGTACGATTTCCAGCATCTCGACGTCGAACGCCCGTCGGAA